>CAMACX010000036.1 GCA_945831575.1 uncultured Mediterranea sp. | reverse complement strand
GCAAAGGTACGGGCTATTTATGCTATATTCCTAATACCACTTTTGGACGCTTACAGTCTGATGCTGCTATAAGTTAATATGTTCTGTTTCTACTCTTTCTGTTTCGTAAAAGCTATTTTTTAATGAATAAATAGGCATTGCCATCGCCAAGGCGAAAGCTATTCCGCTGCAAATATAGCTGATTTTTTCTATCTAGCCTCATTTTTTAAGTTATATTGCATCCCTTGCGTTTACTTTGACAGCATCCATTTCCACGCAGGAATTACCTGGATGGTCAATCCATCACGCAGGATGGTCTCTTCCTGATGGTGGGTGATGATGCTGAGGTTGTCGCAATGAGTGACCTTATAAGCTTCCTGCAGTCCCGCTATTTCGCGCTCACGCGTTTCGGCATCGTCCAGCTGCCAGCAGACCTGGATGAGCTGCTGCACCTCGTCCTCGTGCTGCAATACAAAGTCGCACTCCTTCTCCTTCATGAAGTAGGTGACCTTCTCCAGTTCGCCGCACCTGCGGCACAGATGCAGGAGGACGCTGCTCTCTAGGAGCTTGCCTTCATCCTGACTATGGGGAAGGAGGATGTTCTGCCGCATCCCGTTGTCGATGAAATAGTATTTCTTCAGGCCTGTCTCCTCTGCAATGTGTGACGGTGTATAGCGGGGAATGCGGATGAACATAAAGCTCTCGCACAGGTATTCTGCCCATTTGTAGAGCTCATCCTTGCTCACCTTAAGGCCTTGCGAGCGGATGTCGTTGTAGATACTGTTGATACTGGTAGGCTTGCTCACGTTGTTCATGATGCGCTTGATAAAATAGCGCAGCACGCCCACGTTGCCGATATGATGACGCTCTATCATGTCCCTGAACAGCATGGCCTGATAGTAGGTCTGCAGCAGCTTGTCGCGCAACAGCCTGTCTTGCGTCAACACCACCTCGGGAAAACCTCCATAACGGTTGTATTCGTCCCATGCCAGGCGGAGCTGGGTGGTCTGCTGTTCGTCCAGTCGTTCTGTAGGAATGGAGAGGAAACGGCAGTATTCAGCAAAGCTCAATGGATAGGTCCTGTACTCCAATGCCCAACCACGCAAGGTGGTGGCAATCTCCTGACTGAGCAACTTCGCATTGCTTCCGCTGATGTAGATATGCTTGCAGTAACTCTTGTGGACACGCATGACAAACAGCTCCCATCCCTCGATGTTCTGCAGTTCGTCGAAGAACATATAGACCTCGCTCAGCGGGGTCGTGGGGTAGAGCTCACGGTACGCCTCCAATACCTCGTTGAGGTCTTGCCGCGACATATCGGCCAGTCGTTCATCGTCAAAGCCCATCCAAAGGATGTTTTGCGGAGAGACACCGCTCTTGACCAGGGCGTTGATGAGCAGCTTCATCTTGCTGGATTTGCCTGAACGACGAACACCCGGTATGGTGATAATCTGCTCGGCATGAAGCGGCAGATGCTCCTCCCGTTCACTGAGCGGGTAGGGGATATTGCTCTGATGCAAAAGAATCAACTGTTTGATGACATCCTTATTCATATTCATCGTGTGTTAATGGTAGGACATGCTACTTTCCTTTATTTTAGGAAGGAAATAGATAAATCTTTCCTTTATTTTAGGAAACTGATGCAAAGGTACAACTTTCTTGGAATACAGACAAGAAATAAATAGTCTATTTGACAATAAAAAATATAAAAACTTACTCCGATACGCACTTCCCCGGTATGCTCAAGGTGGAAAACTTTCGGACCAGGCACCATCACCTCCATCGATGACAGATACATGACGGTGAAGTTTGCCCTCAACGAGAAGAAGTTCCTCTATCCCGATTGCTTCGAGAAGGGGTTCTTTGAGTAAGTGTTATTCATGAGGCTTCTCGCGCAAAATTGCAGATGTTTCAGTAAATTCATTCAATATTTCTTTGTATTTTGGGTGTGCTGTTGGGACGATTAATGTTGCGCTGTTAAAGACCCCTTCTGCATCACGTAATGATGTTGTCATGCAAGTGAAATTTTTGGAATATTCGTACGCTTCAAACCAGGAAGCGAACAATCTGCTTCGAGCTTGCTGCTTTCCGTCTCCTGTTTCACAAATATACAACAGAGCTGACATGTTTTTATTGAAGAACTCATCGATAATAACTAATATAGTCTTTTGGATATTCATATCACGTGGAGAAGGCTTGTTGTTGGCGTTGTTTATGCCAAACTGATAACATTCTGCTGAATGAATCAAGTCATCTTCCATGAAATCTATCACTAACTGAACACCATTTTTCGTAATAAAATATAAACAGTTAGTTTTAGTGTCTTCAAAGACTTTGTATGGAGAAACTATGTTTATATCATCTACACATAACCTATTCATATAGAATAAACATATTTGGGTTCTTCACCGGTACGTTCTTTGAAAATTTCACGTGCGCGCACTTCTAATTCTGCAAGCCGACGACGCTTCCTGTCTTTTGATGCTTCCACTCTGCGTAGAAGTTCTTCTCTCGTTGGAACTGGATGATTCATATTAATTTCATTTATATGTTTGGAGACAAAGGTATAACTTTCTTGGAATACAGACAAGAGCAAAATGGGCTAATCGACAAATTTATACTGAAAATGTAGATTATATTCTACAAATTCATACCAAAAATGTAGATTAGGTATAACAGACAATCTAAAAACAGTGGCGATAGTGTGACGGAAATCGGCCTTCTTTTGCGAGTTTCCGTCGTGCTATCGCCACTGTTTGTGTGGGGCGAGGCCTTAATCCTTCAGGGCATCGAGGTTGCGCTGGATGTCGGCATCGGTCAGCTCGTAGTTTTGCAGGTCGCCGGCCAGGTACTTGTCGTACGAAGCCATGTCTATCAGGCCGTGACCGCTGAGGTTGAAGAGGATGACCTTCTCCTCGCCGGTCTCCTTGCAGCGGTTGGCCTCGCGGATGGTGGCGGCGATGGCGTGACACGACTCGGGCGCAGGGATGATGCCTTCGGCACGGGCAAAGAGCACACCGGCATCAAACGACTCCAACTGCTGGATATCGACGGCCTCCATCATCTTGTCCTTGAGCAGCTGCGACACGATGACTCCGGCACCGTGGTAGCGCAGGCCACCGGCATGGATATTGGCGGGGGCAAAGTTGTGACCGAGGGTGAACATGGGCAACAGGGGCGTGTAGCCGGCTTCGTCGCCAAAGTCGTAGCGGAACTTGCCACGGGTCAGCTTGGGGCAGGAGGCAGGCTCAGCGGCAATGAAGCGCGTAGTGCGGCCTTCCAGGATGTTGTGACGCATGAAGGGGAAGGCGATGCCTCCAAAGTTGGAGCCGCCACCGAAGCAGGCGATCACCATATCGGGGTATTCGCCGGCCATGGCCATCTGCTTCTCAGCCTCCTGACCGATGACGGTCTGGTGGAGGGCCACATGGTTGAGCACCGAGCCAAGGGTATATTTGCAGTTGGGCGTGGTGGTGGCCAGCTCGATGGCCTCACTGATGGCGGTACCAAGCGAACCCTGGTAGTTGGGGTGTACGGTGAGGATGTCCTTACCGGCACGGGTGGACATGGAGGGGGAGGGGGTGACCTGCGCACCAAAGGTCTGCATGATGCTGCGGCGGTAAGGCTTCTGCTCGTAGCTGATCTTTACCTGATAGACGGCAGCCTCAAGACCGAAGAGGCGGGCAGCGTAGGCCAGCGAGGCACCCCACTGACCGGCACCGGTCTCGGTGGTGACGTTGGTCACACCCTCCTGCTTGCAGTAGTAGGCCTGCGGGATAGCGGAGTTGAGCTTGTGGGAACCCATGGGGCTGACGCTCTCGTTCTTGAAGTAGATGTGGGCCGGGGTGCCAAGGGCCTTCTCCAGACCATAGGCACGTACCAGAGGCGTGCTGCGGTAGTACTTGTACATCTCGCGCACCTCCTCGGGTATCTCAATCCAGGCATCGGTCTGGTTCATCTCTTGCAGGCAAAGCTCCTTGGCGAAGATGGGGAAGAGGTCTTCGGCCTTCAGCGGCTCGCGCGTGGCGGGGTTCAAGGGCGGCATGGGTTTGTTGACCATATCGGCCTGTATGTTATACCAATAACGGGGTATCTCGTCCTCAGGGAGGATAAATCTTTTTTGCTTATTGCTCATGGCGTTTGTTTTTTAGATTAATTCGGCGCCAAAAGTAAGCATAATCTTTGAATTGACGAAAAATTGTCGCTTTTATTTCCAATATTTATGGAAAATGCCACGCCCTGGGGTTGCTCAGAGGAAACTTTCATCGAAGGTGAAGGGGAGCAGGTCTTCCACCCGGCTGACTTCATAGATGCCCGCTGTACCGTAGAGCAGGATGCGCAGAGGATATTGATGGCGGTGCTGCACCTCAAGCATCACCTGACGGCAGGCACCGCACGGGGGAATGGGCTGTGCCAGAAAGGCTCCGTCGGTACCTCGCGCCGCTATGGCCAGGGTCATGACGGGCAGCTCGGGATAGCGCGAGTTGGCATAGAAGAGGGTGGTACGCTCGGCACAGAGTCCGGAGGGGTAAGCGGCATTCTCCTGGTTGCTTCCGCTGAGTAGGGTGCCGTCAGCCAGACGCACGGCAGCACCTACAGAGAAGCGGGAGTAGGGGGCATAGCTGCGGTAAGTGGCTTCACGGGCGGCCTCAATGAGTTCTGCATCGGCAGTACTCAGTTCGTCGATGGTATAGATGCGATAGGCAATGGTAAGGCTCTTTTCTTTCATGACACAATAGGTATAAAATGATTATTGTGCTACAAAAATACAGCTTTTTCACCCCATTATACTCTTTAATTAGTTAAATAGATTTAATTTCAGAAAGAAATACAGTACTATGTTATACAAGGTAACTAGGTAATACCTATATTTGTGCCATGCAAAGTAGTTAAGTACACAAGGTACTATACTTCTTGATGAGTGTTTATCATTATTATATATAAAGTACAGAAGAGATGGACGTAAACAATGTAAAATCGCAGATGCGCAAGGGGATGCTGGAGTACTGCATCACGCTGTTGCTTCATGAGGAGCCGGCCTACGCTTCGGACATCATCCAGAAGCTGAAGGAGGCGCGACTCATCATCGTGGAGGGGACGCTCTATCCGCTGCTCACGCGGCTCAAGAACGATGAACTCCTGGAGTACGAATGGGTGGAATCCACGCAGGGACCACCAAGGAAGTATTACCGCCTCACAGAGAAGGGAGAACGATTTCTCACCGAACTGGACAACTCCTGGAACGAACTCAATGAGACGGTCAACCACATAAAGAAAAACCTATAGTATCAAACTTGTAGCTCGTAGCTTGTAGCTAAAAAACAGCTTGTAGCTAATAAATCAAAATAACACAATGAAAAAGACTTTGACAGTAAATTTGGGCGGAACGGTATTCAATATTGATGACGATGCCTATCGCCTGTTGGACAACTACTTGTGCAACCTCAAAGCACACTTCTCCAAGGAGGAGGGAGCTGAGGAGATTGTAGATGATATCGAACGACGCATCTCGGAACTGCTGGCCGAGAAGCTGGCCGCAGGACAGCAGGTGATCACGATAAGTGATGTGGAGGAGGTGATAGCCCGCGTGGGCAAGCCGGAAGAGATGGACCAGGAGGGTCAGGCTGCCGAAGCGAATGCTGGCCAGGCTCAGGGGGGTGCATCAGCCCAAACCGCTGGCCAAGGTGCCTCTACGCAGGGCGCTGCGCATCGCCGCCTGTTCCGCAACCCGGACGACAAGATTCTAGGTGGCGTAATCAGCGGTATTGCAGCTTACTTCTGCTGGGATGTCACGTTGCTGCGCCTGCTGCTGCTGGTCATCCTGATCTGTGGCTACGGCACACTGATACCCGTCTATATCATCTGCTGGTTCTTAATCCCCGAAGCACGTACGGCTGCGGAGAAGCTGAGTATGCGCGGAGAGCCTATCACAGTGGAGAACATCGGCAAGACGGTGACAGACGGCTTTGAGAAGGTGGCCGGTGGAGTCAATGACTACGTCCGCTCGGGCAAACCCCGCACCTTCATGCAGAAGCTGGGCGACTCGCTGGTAAGGGTGTGCGGATGGGTACTCAAGGTGCTTCTGGTACTTGCGGTGGTCTGCTTCTCGCCATTCCTGCTGGTGATGGCCATCGTACTGGTGGCGCTGATTATCGCGATGATAGCTGCTGTAGTAGGTGGTGGCGCTGCCTTCCTTTCTGTCTTTCCCACCGCTTGGGGATTGGCTGGAGTGGTATCTCCACTGGCTATTCTGGTGATGTACATCTCCGCAGCGCTCCTCTTCTGCATCCCGCTCTTCGCCTTGGTATGGTTGCTCTGGAGTCAGCTGACCCATAGCAAGGCTATGAACAGCGGTCTGAAGTGGACGCTGCTCATCCTCTGGATTGTGAGTGCAGCCTGCTTTGGCATCTGCTTTGCCGACAATGGTGCACAGCTGCCGCCTCCCTTCCATCGCTTACAGCCTACAACACAGCAGGTCCAAGGTAATTACGGCACCTTCTCGCTCCGCCGCTTGCTGAAGGGTGATAAGGCCTTCCGGGAGGATGTGCGCCAGGCGCTGACTGAGGCGCAGAAGGAGCTGGAAGAGGCCCGGCTGGACATGGAGGAGGATAGCATCGAAGAGCACGTGAAGGACGCAATCGCCAGTGAGGCGGAGAAGTTTGCCCGCGACACGCAGCGCAGAGCCATTGCCGTCAGTCAGGCTGCCATACAGAAATCACTCAACGAACTGAATGCCGATACGGTGGATGAGTGATTAATGATGAGTGATTAGTGATATAAGAAGAATCCCCAGGAACTCGATGTGGGTCCTGGGGATTCTTCTTATATATCACTTATATCACTATTCTTCTTAATCCTTTTAATCCTTGCACTTGCGCAGTACAACGGCTGTGCGGGCGGGGATGTAGAGCTTCAGCCAACCCTTCTTATCCTTGGCGTAGATCGGGTCGTGGAGGGTGAAGTGCTTGATGGTGTCATCAGTCAGGCCGTTGCCGCCAAAGGCGGGATCATCGGTGTTGAGCACCACCTCGTAGCTGCCCTCAGGCACCAGGAAGCCGTAGTCGGTAAACGAGCGGTTGGGGCTGAAGTTATAGACAAAGAGCAGGTCCTTGCGCGTGTAGGCCAGCACCTGATCGCCATCGTTGTGCCAGATCTCCTGCACAGGAGTCTTGACCAGATGCTTCTGGCTCTTGATGGTCTCAATCATGGCCTGGTCGAAGTCGCCCAGGAAGTGGTAGCAGAGGTTCTTGTTATCTACCAGATTCCACTGACGGCGGGCATACTTGCAGCTCCAGCCGTTGCCTTCGCGCGGGAAGTCAATCCACTCGGGATGGCCAAACTCGTTGCCCATGAAGTTGAGGTAACCACCGTTGATGGTAGAGGCGGTGAGCAGGCGAATCATCTTGTGGAGGGCTATTCCACGGTGTACGGTGTAGTTCTCGTCGCCCTTCTGGAAGTGCCAGTACATGTCGGCGTCAATCAGGCGGAAGATGATGGTCTTGTCGCCTACCAAAGCCTGGTCGTGACTCTCGCAGTAGGAGATGGTCTTCTCATCCTTGCGGCGGTTGGTCACCTCCCAGAACATGCTGGAGGGCTTCCAGTCTTCATCGACACGCTCCTTGATGGTCTTGATCCAGTAGTCGGGGATGTTCATGGCCATACGGTAGTCGAAGCCGTAACCGCCATCCTCATACTTGGCTGCCAGTCCGGGCATTCCCGACACCTCCTCGGCAATGGTGATGGCCTTGGGGTTCACCTCGTGAATCAGGCGGTTGGCCAGCGTGAGGTAGCAGATGGCGTTGTCGTCCTGATGGCCGTTGAAGTAGTCGCCATAGCCGCAGAAGGCCTCGCCCAATCCGTGGCTGTAGTAGAGCATGGAGGTGACACCGTCGAAACGGAAACCATCGAAGTGGAACTCCTCCATCCAGTACTTGCAGTTGCTGAGCAGGAAGTGAAGCACTTCATTCTTGCCGTAGTCAAAGCAGAGCGAGTCCCAGGCTGGGTGTTCGCGTCGGCCACCGCTATAGAAGTATTGGTTGGGGTCTCCGGCCAGATTGCCCAGACCCTCCATCTCATTCTTCACGGCATGGGAGTGGACAATATCCATGATGACCGCAATACCCATCTGATGGGCGGTGTCAATCAGCTCCTTCAACTCCTCAGGCGTACCGAAACGCGATGAGGGGGCAAAGAAGCTCGACACGTGGTAGCCGAAGCTGCCGTAATAGGGGTGCTCCTGGATGGCCATAATCTGGATGCAGTTGTAGCCGTCCTTGGCTACACGGGGCAGCACGTTCTCGCGGAACTCGTTGTAGGTGCCTACCTTCTCCTCCTGCTGTCCCATGCCGATGTGGCACTCGTAGATGAGCAGCGGGTCGGTCGTGGCACGGAAGGTGCGCTTCTTCCACTTGTAGGGCTTTTCGGGATCCCACACCTGTGCGCTGAAGATCTTGGTCTGGTCGTCCTGCACTACGCGGTTGGCCCAAGCGGGAATGCGTTCGCCTTCGCCACCTTCCCAGTGAATCTTCAGCTTGAAGAGGTCGCCATGCTTCATGGCTGAGGCAGGCAGCTGGATTTCCCATACGCCGCCCTTTTTCTTCTTCATGCTGAACTTCTTGTTCTCCTTCCAGTCATTGAAGTCGCCAATGAGGTAAATCTCGGTAGCGTTGGGCGCCCACTCGCGGAGCACCCATCCGCCCTTCTCCGAGCGGTGCAGGCCGAAATAGAGATAGCCCGTAGCGATTTCGCCCAGGCTCTTCTTGCCCTGCTCGGTCAGCTCGTTCTCTTTAGCTATGGCATATTGGTGACGACCGTTGATGGCCTCCTCGAACGGTTCGAGCCAAGGGTCGTTCTTCACAAGATTCAATCTATCTTTTGTAGTGATAGTGGTGGTCTTCTTCATGATGCAACTGTTATTTGGTGATGAATAAAAGATTGGATTAGTTCACCTTCACTTTGAAGATGGCTTTCTTGAGTCCCGTGGGGGTGATGGCAGGAGCATGTCCGTCTTCAGGGAAGAAGATGGCAAACATGCCGGGCTTCACCTTGATGTAGCTCTCGGCCAGTCCTTCGTAGAAGATGATGTCATTCTCCGCATCGAAGGGGGCATCCTGTGGCTGGCAGTCGGCAGTGGGGGTGTAGCCCATCACTTCGCTGTCGGAGAGAGGAAGCTGAATGTCGATGTAGTCGCGATGGGCCTCTAATTTGGCCTGCTCTTTGCTCTTGGGCTTGGCTGCTACCAGGTTGAGGAAGAGCTCTTCACCCTGAATCATCTGCTTGCCGGTCTCCATCTGATGGAGGTCGTGCTCCTTGAGGTAACGTGCCACCACAGCAAAGAGCGGGTGGAGGGCGACGTAGTGCTCAAAGTTTTCCAGTTTATCAATTACCATAGTTATAATGTTTTAATAAAGCTTGATTTTCAAAATTTTACCGCTCCATGCTCCTACCTTGACCTCGGTGGCCTTGTAGGGCAGCAAGGAGAGGGTCTCCACCTGGCCGGTCAGCAGGTCGGTTGCCTGGCAGCTGTCAATCTGCGGCAGTTGCAGGTAGTCGAAGGCGTGGGTAGGTAGGTTGATGGCTACATCCACATCCATGCTGTCGAAGTTGACCACGATGAGGAGCAACTCCTTGTCGTAGTGACGCAAGAAGGCATACTGACGGTGCTCGTTATAACGCCAGCCGTTGAGGTTGGCGTAGGTCAGGTCGAAGCTACGCCCTTCGGCGATGGCTCGCTCGCTGTTGCAGAGGGTAAGGATGCGCTGGTAGATGCTGTAGAGGTGACGCTGGTCATCGGTGAGCATCTTACCGTCAAACTTACCTCCGTTGCGCCAATGGCGGATGCTCTCTACACTCCAGTAATCGAAGATGGTGGTGCGTCCGTCGCGTCCACTGTAACCCTCGCTGTCCATGCCTTGTTCACCATACTCCTGTCCGAAGTAGATCATCATGGGGTTGGTGTTCATCGTGGCCGACACGATGAGGGCGGGGATGGCCTTCATGGGGTTGCCGGCAAAGAAGGAGGAGGCGATGCGTTGCTCGTCGTGGTTCTCAAGGAAGTTGAGCATCTGGCGCTCCTTGCCGCCCAGGCTCTGCCAACTCTGGCTGATGCGGGTGGCCGAGGCGTTGTCGCACGTCACAGCCTTCAGCGTGTCGTAGAGGCCCACCTTGTCGTAGAGGTAGTCGAAGTGGCCACGGTTCAAGTAATTATGGTACTCGTGCGGATTATAGACCTCGGCAATGAAGAGGAGTTTGGGGTATTTGGCTTTCACCTGGGGAATAGCCCACTCCCAGAACTCTACGGGTACCATCTCGGCCATGTCGCATCGCAGGCCGTCGATGCCCTTGCGTGCCCAGAAGAGCATGATGTCGAGCATCTTAAACCAGGTATCGGGTACGGGATAGAAGTGGCAGCTACCGCCGTTGGCGTAATCCACACCGTAGTTGAGCTTGATGGTCTCGTACCAGTCGTTGATGGTGGGGTAGGCATCAAAACGGTTGTTGCCTGTGGCCTTGCAGGGACACTCCAGATAGGGTTCAGGCGCTCCGGCCTGCATGTCAAACTGTCCGTGAAGCTCCGTCTGCGGGATGTAGTAGAAATTGTTGTAGGGGCTGAAGGCCTGATGTGGGTCATCGTTGGCACCCAGCTGCGAAGTGCCATCAGGCTGGCAGTCGGAGTGGTACTGACGTGCCACGTGGTTGGGGATGAAGTCGATGATGACCTTTAGCCCATTGCGGTGGGTGCGTTGCACCAGGTTCTCAAACTCCTTCATGCGTCCGGGCACGTCCTTGGCCAGGTCGGGATCGACATCATAATAGTCCTTGATGGCATAGGGTGAGCCGGCCTTGCCCTTGACAATGGCGGGATGGTCGGGTGAAATGTTGTAGCGGCGGTAATCGGTCTGTGTGGCATGTTCGATGATGCCTGTGTACCAGATGTGCGTTATGCCCAGCTTCTTGATCTCGGTGAGCGCCTTGCCTGTGAAGTCGGCCATCTTGCCGCAGCCGTTCTCTTGCAGCGTGCCGCCAGGGACGCAGCAGTTGTTGTCGTTGCCGAAGAGGCGAGGCAACACTTGGTAGATGATTATCTTTTCGGTAGGATTCTCCATAAGTTAAAGATTCAGCCCCCCAGAGGGGGCTATTATAATAAAGGTAAGGACTTACACTCAAGCGATACCGTGAGCCACAGCATCCTTGTTGATCTTCTTGATGAGTCCCTGCAGCACAGCACCGGGTCCGCATTCGGTGAAGTCGGTAGCGCCGTCAGCAATCATCTGCTCTACGGTCTGGGTCCAGCGAACCGAGGCGGTAAGCTGAGCTACGAGGTTGGCCTTGATCTCGTCGGGGCAGGTATGGGGCTTGGCATCCACATTCTGATAGATGGGGCACTTGGGGGTATGGAACTCCGTAGCCTGGATAGCAGCCTCCAGCTCCACCTTGGCGGGATTCATCAGCGGAGAGTGGAAAGCACCACCCACCTTCAGCGGGAGAGCACGCTTGGCACCGGCAGCCTTCATCAGTTCGCAGGCCTTATTGATGCCTTCGATGGAGCCTGAGATCACGATCTGACCCGGGCAGTTGTAGTTGGCTGCCACACACACATCACCTTCAGCTGCCACCTGGGCACAGATTTCTTCCACTTTGGCATCGGGCAGGGCAATGATAGCAGCCATCGTAGAGGGTTGCATCTCGCAAGCCTTCTGCATCGCCATGGCACGGGCATAAACCAGCTTCAAGCCATCCTCAAAACTCAATGCCCCTGCAGCGACGAGGGCTGAAAACTCACCAAGCGAGTGACCTGCAGTCATTTCAGGCTTAAACTCGTCACCCATGCAGAGGGCTGAGATGACAGAGTGGAGGAAGACAGCAGGCTGCGTTACCTTGGTCTGACGCAGGTCCTCATCGGTCCCATTGAACATGATGTCGGTGATGCGGAAGCCGAGGATATCGTTAGCTTTTTCAAACAGTTCTTTAGCGAGGGGTGAGTTGTCATACAGATCCTTACCCATTCCAGAAAATTGGGCACCCTGGCCCGGAAAAACAAATGCTTTCATTGTTACAATTGTTATGATATTCTATAATTAATAAATCTCTATTTCGGTGCAAAGTTAGGATAAATTTTTTAATCACCGCTTTTTTAGAGCGGTTTTTTGAATGCTTTGCCCCTTATCGCTCATCTTTTATCTTTTTATTTCCCCGATTCACACCCTTTTATTCCCCGTTTCATACCCATATATCCCTCACTCTTCACTTATTGTATATAGTACAACAAGTATATTTTATGTTAGTGTAAATTATACGTTAATTAGAAGATTGAAAAATAGTATTTTATAACATATAAAATAATCATGTTTTCTCTTGTATATATGCGTAAATAGGCCTATCTTTGCGGCGATTTTAAACAGAATATCATGGAAAAGAGACAATCACAACCGTTGGCTAACAATCACATCTCCGTGGATTGTGTGGTGGTAGGCTTTGATGGAGAGCAACTTAAGGTGTTGCTCGTCAAGCGGGTAGGCGAGGAGCAGGGTGAAGTGTTTCACGACATGAAGTTGCCCGGTAGCTTAATCTACGAAGATGAAGACCTGGATGAAGCTGCACGGCGCGTGCTCCGTGAACTGACGGGATTGAAGAATATCGACATGCGTCAGTTTAAGGCTTACGGCTCCAGGAACCGCACGAGCAATCCCAAGGATGTACACTGGCTGGAGCGGGCCATGCAGATGCGCGTAGAACGCATTGTGACCGTTGGGTACGTGGCCTTGGTGAAGATTGACCGCAAGCTCAGTCAAGGCCTTGACGACTACCAAGCCTGTTGGGTAGCCGTACCGGAAGTCAAGCAGTTGGCTTTCGACCACAACCAGATTCTAGCGGATGCCTTGAGCTTCATCAGCCGTTTCTGTACTTACGAGCCTTCACGGCTGTTTGACCTGCTGCCACGCAAGTTTACAGCTGCTCAGCTCCGCACACTCTACGAGGTGGTCTATGGCCGCCGGATGGATGCACGCAACTTCCATAAGCGCATGGCCCAGATGCCCTACATCGTCCCGCTGGATGAGTACGAACAAGGTGTCTCACACCGGGCTGCACGTTACTACCGATTTGACAAGAAGCTGGTGGGGAGCGTCTAGTAATTAGTGTTTAGTGATTAATGTTTAGTGATTAGTGATTGATTAGTTAACATAACAACCTAAATTATAATGTATTTACTTGGATATGACATTGGTAGTTCGTCGGTCAAGGCTTCATTGGTGGATGCCTTGACAGGACAATGTGTGGCTTCGGCATTCTACCCGAAGAGCGAAGCTGAGATTATTGCCGTAAAGCCCGGATGGGCGGAGCAGAATCCGGAAATGTGGTGGCAAAACCTGAAACTGGCCACAAAGGATGTGCTGGCCGCATCCAAGGCAGCACCGGCCGACATCAAGACGATCGGCATCTCTTACCAGATGCATGGTCTGGTCTGTGTGGATAAGCAACAGCGCGTGCTGCGCCCTGCCATCATCTGGTGCGATTCGCGTGCCGTACCCTATGGGGAGCGGGCGTTTCGCGAACTGGGTGAGGAGCGCTGCCTCAGTCACCTGCTCAACTCGCCCGGTAACTTCACGGCTGCCAAACTGGCGTGGATCAAGGAGAATGAGCCGCAGCTCTTCGAGCAAATCGACAAAATCATGCTCCCGGGAGACTACATCGCCATGCGGTTGAGCGGGGAGGCTTGTACCACTGTATCCGGACTCTCCGAAGGCATTTTCTGGGACTTCAAGGAGGGCAAGGTGGCTGACTGGCTACTCGACTACTTCGGTTTTCCCGCTTCGGTGATTCCCACCATTCGCCCCACCTTCAGCGAACAGGGACGTGTACGTAAGGCTGCGGCTGACGAGCTGGGATTGGCAGAGGGTACACCTATCACCTATCGTGCAGGCGACCAACCCAACAATGCCCTCTCCCTCGGCGTGCTCAACCCGGGTGAGATTGCATCAACGGCTGGTACCTCAGGCGTAGTCTATGGCGTTAACCGCACCGTCAACTATGACCCCAAGTCGCGTGTCAACACCTTTGCACACGTCAACCATACAGCCGAACTGACTCGCCTCGGTGTGCTGCTCTGCATCAACGGTACGGGCATCCTCAACTCCTGGATGAAGCGAACCGTAGCTCCCGACGGCATCAGCTACGAGGCGATGAACCAATTGGCTGCAGAGGCTCCCATCGGTGCTGAGGGAGTCAGCATCATCCCCTTTGGCAACGGCGCCGAACGCATGCTGCAAAACAAGGAGTTGGGATGCTCCATCCATGGCATCAACTTCAACCGTCACAGCAAGGCTCATCTGCTGCGTGCTGCACAGGAGGGTATCGTCTTCTCCTTCAAATATGGTATCGAAATCATGGAGCAGATGGGCATCCCTGTGCAAAAGATCCGTGCCGGACGGGCCAACATGTTCCTCAGTACGCTCTTCCGCGACACACTGGCCGGCGTGACAGGAGCCACCATCGAGCTATGTGATACGGACGGATCTGTAGGAGCAGCCAAGGGTGCAGGACTGGGTGCCGGCATCTACGCCAACCCCGAGGAGGCCTTCGCTACCTTGAAGCTGCTGCAGACAATAGAACCTTGCGCCCAAGACGTACCCGCCTACCAAGAGGCTTACGCCCGATGGAAGGCAATGCTGGGGTAGTGGTTAGTGATTAGTGATTAAAGTTTTATTATTTATAATTTAAAGTATATATTATGGCAACTAAAGAGTACTTTCCTGGAATAGGAAAAATCCAATTTGAAGGTAAAGAGAGTAAGAACCCGATGGCATTCCGCTACTACGATGCCAACAAGGTCATCTTGGGTAAGAAGATGAGCGAATGGCTGAAATTTGCCATGGCTTGGTGGCACACGCTGTGCGCCGAAGGTGGCGACCAGTTTGGTGGCGGCACGAAGAAGTTCCCTTGGAACGGCAACCCCGACAAGGTGGCTGCTGCCAAGGAGAAAATGGATGCCGGATTCGAGTTCATGCAGAAGATGGGCATTGAGTACTTCTGCTTCCACGATACCGACCTCTGTGCCGAGGCCGAAACCATCGAGGAGTACGAAGCCAACCTGAAGGAAATCGTGGCTTATGCAAAGCAGAAGATGGCTGAGACTGGCATCAAGCTCCTCTGGGGTACGGCCAACGTCTTCGGTCACGCCCGCTACATGAACGGTGCTGCAACCAATCCCGACTTTGACGTAGTGGCCCGTGCTGCTGTGCAGATCAAGAACGCCATTGATGCCACCATCGAACTGGGTGGTACGAGCTATGTATTCTGGGGCGGTCGCGAAGGCTACATGTCGCTCCTCAACACCGACATGAAGCGCGAGAAGAATCACCTGGCCATGATGCTCACCAAGGCACGCGACTATGCCCGTGCTCGTGGATTCAAGGGCACCTTCCTCATCGAACCCAAACCCATGGAGCCCTCTAAGCATCAGTATGACGTAGATACCGAGACCGTCATCGGCTTCCTGCGCGCTCACGGTCTGGACAAGGACTTCAAGGTGAACATCGAGGTCAACCACGCTACCCTGGCCGGTCATACCTTCGAGCACGAATTGGCTTGCGCTGTGGACAACGGCATGCTGGGTAGCATCGATGCCAACCGTGGTGACTACCAGAATGGTTGGGACACCGACCAGTTCCCCATTGACAACTTCGAACTCATCCAGGCCATGATGCAGATTATCCGTGGCGGTGGCTTCACCGACGGTGGCACCAACTTCGATGCCAAGACGCGTCGTAACTCCACCGACTTGGAGGATATCTTCATTGCCCATATCGCCGGTATGGATGCCATGGCCCGCGCACTCGAAGCTGCTGCACAGCTGCTCGAAGAGTCGCCCTACAAGCAGATGCTGGCTGACCGCTACGCTTCTTTTGACGGCGGCAAGGGTAAGGAGTTTGAGGAAGGCAAGCTGAGCCTGGAGGAAATTGTGGTTTACGCTAAGCAGAACGGTGAGCCCAAGCAGACCAGCGGCAAGCAGGAACTTTACGAGGCTATCGTCAACATGTATTGCTAACCTAAGCTCATTATCAGCATATCATGAATAATACACAACAAGGCAGCAGGCTTTACCTCTTCTCCATCGTACTTACGGCGGTGTTGGGAGGCCTGCTGTTTGGTTACGATACAGCCGTCATCTCGGGTGCCGAGCAAGGGCTGCGGGCCTTCTTCATGGGGGCTACCGACTTCAGCTATACCATCGGCGTGCATGGCTTCACGGCTTCAAGTGCGCTGATCGGCTGCATCATCGGTAGTGCCCTGTCGGGACTCTGCGCCTCTCGCCTGGGACGTAAGCGCTCGCTCTTCCTGGCCGGAGTGCTCTTCTTCCTTTCGGCCCTCGGCTCTTACAATCCCGAGTTTCTCTTTTTCGACTATGGTCAGCCCTCATGGAGCCTGCTCGTGGTCTTCAACCTTTATCGCGTGCTGGGTGGCATCGGTGTAGGACTGGCTTCGGCCATCTGTCCCATGTACATCGCAGAAGTGGCTCCGAGCAACATCCGGGGTACGTTGGTAAGCTGGAACCAGTTTGCCATCATCTTCGGTCAGCTGGTGGTCTATTTCGTCAACTTCATGATTCTGGACAACAATGTCAACCCCATCGTGGAGTTGGTCAACGGTGTCGAGATGGTTATCAATCCTGATGCTGCACAATGGACCATCGCTACGGGTTGGCGCCTGATGTTTGTCAGTGAAGCGGTGCCTGCGGGACTGTTTGCTCTGCTGGTGCTCTTCGTGCCTGAGACGCCTCGCTACCTGGCCATGACCGGCCGCGATGAGCGTGCGCTTGATGTACTGAGCCGAATCAATGGCTCTGCACAGGCACGTCAGATTCTGGCCGATATCAAGGCTACGGCACACGAGAAGACCGAACGTCTCTTTACTTATGGCTGGATGGTCATCTTCGTGGGCATCATGTTGAGTGTATTCCAGCAGGCAGTAGGTATCAATGCGGTACTCTATTTTGCCCCCAACATCTTCAAGTCGATGGGCATGGGTGACCCGATGCAGCAGACGGTGATGATGGGTGTGGTCAATATCCTCTTCACGTTGCTGGCTGTCTTCACCGTAGAGCGCTGGGGCCGCAAACCGCTGTTGATCTATGGTTCGATAGGCATGGCCATCGGCGCATTTGGCGTGGCGCTGTTTAATGTAGTAAGCGGTCTGCCACCAATGGTGGCCGTGGTCAGCATCATGATCTACAGTGCCTCATTCATGTTCTCATGGGGCCCCATCTGCTGGGTACTGATTGCCGAAATCTTCCCCAACACGATACGTGGAGCTGCCGTGGCCGTGGCTGTGGCTTTCCAATGGATCTTCAACTTCATCGTCTCCTCTACGTTCCTGCCGATGTACAACATGCGTCTGGGCGAGATGGGAGAGAAGTTTGGCCACTGCTTTGCCTATACGCTCTACGGCGTAATCTGCATTGTGGCAGCCCTCTTCGTATGGCGCCTCGTGCCCGAGACCAAGGGCAAGACGCTCGAAGAGATGACTCGTCTGTGGAAGAAAGAGAAGTAATCTACGAGCTACGAGCTACAAGTTACAAGTAGTTTGGTGGCAGATTTCCAAATAAAAAAGCGCCTTTCAGGGGCGCTTTTTTTATTTTGTGGATTCTTTGATTCGTTATCTCAAGGCGAAAGCGTTACTGTAGAGGGCAGCCTCGGCCTCCATGATGCCTTGGGCGTTGAGGGCTACAGTCATGTTTTCACCATCTTGAAGTGCCAGTTCGGCAGTACCATCGCTATTGAATTTAAGCAATTGCATGCTTACGCCATCGGCTACCACATTCCACGTGCTCTCCTCTGCATCGTAGATCAGCGCCATTTGTACATTCTCGTCACCCTCCTTGGCGATGGAGTAGCCGTTCTCAAGTGTAGTGACCAGGTAGTTGCCGTTCTCACCCTGCACCTTCTTCACATCACCGATGCTGGCCATGGGATTGCTTCCGCTCCAAAACTCGATGGAGTTGATGACCAGAGCATCTGCCAAGTAGCACACGGGATAGACGGGAACGATATTAAAGGCCAGATAGACCAGCTCGTTGACAAACTTATTGCCGATGCCCTGATTCCATGTAGCCAGACGATTGTGTAGCCCAAACGAACCAATGCACGATGAAAACATGAAGGAACTGCAAATCAAGGCCGCAGCAGCCATCTTGAATGAAATTTTTCTCATAATGTATTGCTTTTATGAATTAAACAGTTTGTTTTAACGTCTATAAAGGAATGATTTGTGAGCGCAAATATAGGTATTTATTCTTAATATCATCGCTTTTTCATGCCAAAAAACGATAATCTCCTTTTTTTTACCTACATTTGCCTCGCCAAGCAGAACGAGTTGATTCTGCAGTATGCAAGAAAGAACATTATAACCATTAAATTAGAACAAGAACATGTTTTCTGGAATAGTAGAAGAGTGTGCCCGATTGGTGGCCCTGGAGAAAGATCAAGAGAATGTACACTTCACGTTTGTCTGCTCATTTACGGGCGAACTGAAGATTGACCAAAGTGTGTCTCATAATGGAGTCTGCCTGACGGTAGTCCGCATTGATGGCGACCGCTATACGGTGACGGCCATGAAGGAGACGCTCGACCGCAGCAACCTCGGTCTGCTGCAGGTGGGTGACGAAGTCAACGTGGAGCGCAGCATGATGATGAATGGACGGCTGGACGGACATATCGTGCAGGGACACGTGGACCAGACGGCCCGTTGCATTGCCGTGGTGGATGCTGAGGGAAGCTATTACTACACCTTCAGCTATGACTTCGACCCCGAGATGGCCCGACGCGGATATGTTACTGTAGATAAGGGCTCGGTAACGGTCAACGGTGTAAGCCTCACGGTGTGCAATCCCACGGACAACAGCTTTCAGGTGGCTATCATTCCCTATACCTACGAGCATACCAATTTCCATGCCATCCGCGTAGGCAGTACGGTGAATATTGAGTTTGACATCATCGGCAAGTATATCAGCCGCATTGCAGCGGTACAAGGGAAGTGATTATCTTTGGTTAAACCTGTAACTTGCAATGGGTATGGATAAAGATTTTCTGAAATTGGTGGCAGCGCGGCAGAGCGACCGTGCTTATGATGCCTCACGGATAGTGGAGCCGGAGAAGCTGGCCCAGATACTGGAAGCAGCCCGTCTCTCTCCTTCAGCTTGTAATGCGCAACCCTGGAAGTTTGTGGTGATTACCGAACCCGAACTGGTCCGTAAGGTAGGGAAGGCAACGGCTGGTCTTGGCATGAACAAATTTGCCAAGGATGCTCCCGTACATATCCTCATCGTGGAGGAGTCGATGAACATCACCTCCTTCCTGGGGGCGAAGATTAAGGACAAATACTTTCCGCTGATTGACATCGGCATCGCTGCAGCTCACATCACGCTGGCTGCTGAGTCACTGGGACTCGGGTCATGCATCCTGGGCTGGTTTGACGAACCTGCTATCAAACGCCTCACGGGCATTCCGCAAGGGAAGCGTCTGCTGCTCGACATCACCATCGGTTATCCCATCAAACCTAAGCGCCCCAAGTCGCGCAAGCCGGCCGAGAAGGTCATCAGCTACAACCACTATTGATTGAATAGCCCTATTGCTCATGGAACAGGGATGAACGGTGGTTGACCATTATGGCCATACATCACTCCTGGGAATAGCAGCCTTATAAAGAGTTAATTCCTCAGTCCTGGATAGAACACTTTCCAGAGCTGAGGAATTATCCTTTCAGGGCTAGGGTTTTTCCCTTTCAAGAAAGACCTACAGGTCTCCTGTTTACCACTCAAATAGGTAGCTGACGGTACGTCGTTGAGGTGTCAATTGGATGCATGTGGCCAGTTGACCTTCAGGAGTAAAGGTATAACTGTAGGCGCATTGGCCTGCATCCCCGTCAATGGATGCCGCACCCCCAACCCACAGCCACACTTCTCCGAGCAGTTTGCCGTAGAGGGCCGTGGTGTGGAGTGTGAGGGGATGAAGCTCGCTCACAAAGAGTGGGGGAACGGGCGAAGTGCTATCCGCTGCTTGCTGTGGGGCAACGAGCGTGAGTACAAACGTCTGACTATGCTGTCCCACCTGTTGAGTAAGATGCCATTGGTCGGTGGTGGTAGTCGGCAGTTCGCCAAACGTCAGTCGTGCAAAGAGGGTGTCTGCAAGATACTCCTCCATCTCGTGCAGCCGACGATGTGAGCCAGAGGAGATGTAGCTGAATCGGTAAGCGCGCGTGTCGCCTCCGGCCTCACGTCGAATGGCTTCGGTAGCTACGCCATAGTCATCGAGTAGATAGGTGGTCGTAGTACCTTCATCATCGGTCACGACCACCTCTCCCTCTGTAGTTGTCACCGCTTCGCTGAGCGTAATGGTAAATTGCTCATCGCCCGTACCGAAACTTTGTGAAGTAGTACTGCAGGCTATCTGCCCGTTGATGAAGCGAAACTCCTGACTCCAGCTTACCGTCTGCGCATCTGCTGGGGTAATCACTTCGCTCAGCGTGATGCGTTGGTAGTCGGTGTGGGGACGTACAGTATCCGCTCCCTCATCGCTACAGGCGCTCCATAACAACACACAGGCTGACGTCAACAACAGCTGCTTCATCGTGCATTGACTCGTTGCTTTCATTCTGCCCTTCCATAGTAAAAGCGTTTGCTGTTGACAAGATTCAGAAAGCATAGCCAAATCCAATGTTGACGTAGATAGGGTACATCGCAAAAGTAATAGTCTGGAAATCTTTCTTGAAGATGTCACTCAGTCCCCAATGCAGGTCGGCGTGTACGTTAAGATGCTTGAACGCCCTCCAAGTGGCTCCTGCCTGTACGCCCCACTGCAGAGAGCGCAAGTCATCGGAGAAGTCATAAGGCGCGGTGCTGTCACCCTCAAAGTTCACCTTATTGCCTGTAGGATTCCCCTCGCGTAGGTAGCCGTCATAGACGTAACCCGAGAAGTCGCCGCTGGTCATCACCGAGAGGTAGGGACCAGCACTTAACCGCACACGGTCACTTGCCCGCCAGGCAGCCAGCAGGGGCACACTGACAAGCGAGGCCCGGTACTTGGTCTTTACTCTGCCGGTCCAGTTACCCTTCATGCGTTCGCCACCGTCGCCGATGATTTCCATACTGTAATTCTTGGTGCGGGCTTTGGCTTCCATGCCCTTGTTCTCCAAGCGCACCCCCACAATGACACCCCACTTCCGCTGCTCGCCCCACCACTTTAAGAGGTCACCCTCAATGGCTAGGTTGATGTTTGGCGAATAGCCTGTCAATGCACGTATCTCCTCTGGGAGAGGCAGAGGGGTGGTTCCACCTATGTTGAAGCCAGCCTTTATCTCATATTCCAGTCCGTAGGCTTCGGAGCGAACGAGGGTCTGATTGCGGTCCTGCTGGGCGTGGAGAGAGGTACCTGCTCCGATGAAGGCAAGCAAGACAGCCGTTGCTATACATCTCTTAATGTTCCTATTTTTGCTCATGATGTTCCGTTTCTCTTTATTCGTAACCCAGTTCCACTTCATCGACTAGCAGCGTGCTGCCTGGTGCGCCCTCGAAGTAGTCGCCACGCAGACTTGATGCAAAGACGATGGTCAGATTGTATCCACCGGAAGCCAACTTCACGGGGTCTATACTCTTGCCCGGACGATAGATAAAGGGCAGGTAAAACTCTGTCCACTCATCAGTCTCTCGGGCATTGTCAATGACGGCGGTCGAGACAATTTGCTCGTTGTCTTCAGCCAGCACATTGGTGCCGTCCAGCAGGCGGTTGTCATCCGTATTTTCGTAGAACACCGCATAGATATTGAAGACATCCTTGCGTCCCGGTATCGGCTTCAGCTTATCCTTGGCTGTCTTATCCAATTCGTAGAAAGTATCACCAGAGCGATATTTGTACCAACCACGCAGATAAGTAGGCACATTCTCGTACTGCAAGCCAAACTGAGTGGCTTTCAGGGCATTGTTCAGTGCATTGCCCACGTTGAATGTACCAAGGAAAAGATTGCCTGAGGCAATGGGCATATTCACGCTACTGCCCAGCGAGCCAGTCTTGAGAGTGACTAGCTTCACGCACTTGCCGCTCTTACCTTCTGACCACTGGTAGGTGGGAAACTGTACAGGGGTTTTCACATTGATGTCGGTCAGGGCATAGCCAGGGTTTGCACTGGACCATGCCAGACGCTCTTCTCCTTTGTCATCGGTCTCGTAGAAGATATGGTACTTGCCTCCACCTCCTAGACGTACATCCTCGAAATGGTAGAAAGTGCCGATGGCGCTTGTACTGCTCACCTCAATGCGGTAGCGGCGTTGCCACTTCCCGTCCTCGGAAGTCACGGTGTAATACTGCGGTGTGCGGAAGTTGCGCGGTGTTCCGCTGGGCGGTTCCACTGTGGCGCCAGGTGTCAGCTTCAGCTCGGGAGCCAGGCGGACAATGTCAGTACCCTTCTTCAGATAGAGGATGATGGGATAGACGGGTGTGCCATCGGCTTCATAGATGGCATCACCAAACTCTGCATCACGGTTGAGCACATCACCCGGCAGAGTGATGTGCTCAATGTCCGCTTCAGTGTTGAGCGCCTCGTCCTGGATGCACGAGGTTGCCATTAGAGCGACCAGGGGCAGGGCGAGGAGCTTTACACTGAATGGTTGCAATTTCAGACGTCGCATAGTTGGGTTACTTTTGGAAGCCCAGACCTACAGCAAAATCGGCTGTGTTCTCATTCCATACCGTATCAAGGTCGGTGAACTTCTCCAGTCCGAGCAGCATCATGGCCATCTTAAGCATCATGGCCGTCTGCTCATCAGCAGCTGCGATCATCTCATCAAACTTGGCCTGAAGTTGCGGCAAGAAGGAGAGCAGCAACGGCATGAAGGGGCTTACCATGTCCTTGTCGGCATAGAGACGCAGGCCGCCATTGCCATCAAGCGTGTATTTCAAAGGTACACCCGTAGTCATCCAGCTAGCCACCTGACGAATGAGCTGCACATCGATGATGCTCAAGTCGATACCAGCCTGCTGTCCGAAGCCAGCCAGTAACCCCTGCAACTCCTCATCGCTCAGGTCGTTCAATGCCTGAAGAATACCCATGATAGCGTCAATGTTCTCCGCCAACGAAGCATCGCCATTGTCTGCGGCGGCCTGCTGCAGAATCTGTACAAGGTTGGGCACCAGGTAAATCATCCCGTCCTTGGTGTACCACTGCATCAGGTTCTTGGGCGAAGTCAGCCATTCGCGGTCAGCAGGAGCCGTCTGATAGGAATTTATTTTACCCATTAACCACTGTACAATGGCATCTCCATCCTCACTGTCTGAACCCGTCACGATGCTGGGATAGTAGCGGGCTGTCAAGTTGCCATCTTCTGTCAAGGTGATACCATTCAATACTTCTGCCATGAGGTGCGATCCTAGGGCTGTACCCAGGTTGGAAATGTTGCCACCATTGGTAGCATTCGCATCAATAGCCGTCCAGATAATACGTACAGGGGCATAGTCAGAATAAGAGACTTCAAACCAATCATCGGTTTCGCCGATGGTGCTTGACAGCGGCCATTCACCCGTCAGTCCACCTTGAGCAGCTTGGCTCAGCGTAACGTTCAAGCTGAGTGTCAGCGAGCTGTTCTCAAACTTTCCTTCACCTTTCACGGCCGTTCCAGCAGCTGTTGTAGTTTCAAAGCTGAAGCTACCTTGTTGCGGATAGACAGCAGGAATGTTTACGACCGGCTCGCCGGGCACAATGCCACCCAGAGTCAGCACGGGAACGTTCTGCTCTACACTATAGGCTACCGTCTTACCTAACAGCGGTGTATCACTGTAACTCAAATTGAGTGTGCTGCCTGAATAGACACCCAGATAGAAAGCCGGTCCATCTGCAGCGATGTTTGCCTTAACGGTCCCATCGAGAGTGATGGTACCGTTGACGGTCACTTTAAGCAGGGCTACAGTATCCTCGCTTTTGGTGGAAGGAGCTTCAGGAAGTGCATTCATGTCGGCCTGTCCCGAGAAGCTGAACGTACCGTTGGACTGTTCTTCCAAGGTAACATTGACAGGCACCGAAGGATAACCCGGCACCACATTTTTCAAGGTCAGCACGCCGGAGGTAGCATTGCTAACTGTCAGTTGCAAACTACCTTCGCTCAACGTATTCCCATTAAAGGTCAAGGTGGCATTCTCACCACTAATTTCGGTCTGAGGAAGTTGCTCCCAAGTGTTCTCATCATCATCACTACATGCTGTGAACAGGCAGAGTGCGCAAGCTAAAGCCAGCGGATAGAAATACTTTTTTTTCATTTTTCTTACTAATTTAGTTGGTCTTAATTATAACATTATGTATGTTCTTATTCTAGTTTTTCTTCATTTATGATTATCTTATTCATTTTCTATAAGCAGGACGGCTACGTAGAGTAATAACCGCTATTGTTCCTGGAATGTTTAGTTTCAAGCAGCAAAAGTACTAATTATTGGCCATCATTGAGCAATTTATAGGATTTTTTATCCCTATAGATGAAGTTTAGAACATCTTCTGTGATTTTAAGATATAAAAATGTCCCCTTGCTGAAGCTTCAACAGGGGGACAATAGAGTATAAAACCGGTAATGTCCGACACAATAAGCTGTTAGAAACAATCACGATTCTGATGGTAAAAGTACTACACCTCGCTTCTTCTTGCCATCCATCTTGACCACGGCTGGCTGCTCGAATCGCACATGACGCAGGAATTCTGTCTCATAGACAGCTGGCTGAGCGTTGAGAAATGCCTCATTGTAGATTCCCTCACCCCGGTAGGCGTTGATGGTGAAGTAGCCCACGCCGAAGGAGGTGAGGTTCTGGAAGAAGTGGGTACCCTGGCTTGGATCCACACGGTAATTGGTCAGACCAGCCTCTACGATGACACGGGCGGCGCTGATGTGAGGCCACTTGACGGGGATGCCAAGCCAGGGGTCACTGCTGCCCCAGCGTCCGGGACCTATCAGTACGTAGTTCTTTCCCTCATCGAGGAAGCGCTGGTTAAGCTGCTCAATCTCGGAGGCTATCTGCGGGTTGCGTGAAGCGGTCCAGTGGTCGGTCTTGACATAGACCACATCGCAAAGGTCGCCCATGATGCCGTGCCCCAACGAGTTGTCACTCCGCAGCAGGAGCTGCTCATCGGGTATCGTGGCCAGGTCTTCATCAAGCACCTCCTTGGCATCCACAATGGGACGTATCTGCAGCAGGTAGAAGCTGCCCGTCTTGTCCTTCTCGCGGCTCAGGTTGGCGGCAAACTCAATCTCCACGGGGCGGCGCATCTCCTCCTGACCGTACTTCAGGGCCAACTGCAAGATGCGGGGCAGGGGGAAGACATCGTGCTGCAGGATATTGGCAAAGGTGATGACCTTGCGTCCACCGGGATAGAGCCCGTCGCGTATCACCTGATCGTAGGGATCGTAAGTGGAGGCGATGTAATTGAGCGCACCATCCTTCTCCGCCTCTTTCACGGGGAGCTTCAGCAGGTTGAAGCCATCATCGATGGAGAAGTTCTGTCCACCATTGCCCAGGTCGAGGGCATAGAAGCGGGTCTGTGTCTCGCGCAAGGCAATCTCCATCTCACTGAGCTGCAGAATCTGGTGCGGATGGTAGGGCGAGAAGCGAAGCGTCATGCCGCCATCCACAATGTATTTGCCCAGACCGAGGGCCAAGTTGACGATACCCTCCTCAGCCCGTTCATCGCCCAAGGGATAGTAATTGAGCGAGCGGGCCACGCCTGACATCGAGGGATAGTAGCGGTTGGCATACTGGTTGCCCACCACCTCCTGCAGGATGACGGCCATCTTCTCCTGGTCAATGACATTGCTCGTGGCCTGCATGTAAGCCTTCGAATCACGGAAGAAGACCGAGGCATAGACCCCCTTGATGGCATCCGAGAGCATACGCAGCATCTCGTATTTGTCATCGAGGTAGGGAATCATATAGGTGTTATAGATACCGGCAAAGGGCTGGTAGTGGGAGTCCTCAAGCAACGAAGAGGAGCGGATGGCGATAGGCGACTTTACCGCATCAAAGAAGGTAAAGAAGTCTTCCACCAACCGGTCGGGTAACTTAGCCTTAAGGAAGTAGCGCAGAATGACCTCGTCATCGACATCACTCAAGGCAACCTGATAAAGGTTGTTGGTGTCCATGAACTCATCGAAGATGTCGGTGCAGAGCACGATGGTCTTCGGGATACCTACGCGGGCATTCTCAAAATCCTCAAATTCGGGATGGCGCTTTACCATATTATCTATAAAGGCCAGGCCACGGCCCTTGCCGCCGAGCGAGCCTTCGCCGATGCGGGCAAAGTTGGAGTAGCGGTCGAAGCGGTCGCGCTTGAAGATGGCCACCACGCCCTGGTTCTTCATCTTGCGGTACTTCACAATGGCCTCGAAGATAATCTTACGATGGGCATCCACATCTTGCAGACTGTTCCAGGTTATGGGCTTTAGAAATTCGGCCACGGGAAACATGGCACGCGAGTAGAGCCAACGGCTCACGTGATTGTGGCTGATATGGTAGAGGAAGGACTCCGCCGGTACGGCAAAGAGAATGTTCTGCAGTTCCTTGAGGTTCTTCACGCGAGCAATCTCCTCCATGGTGTCAGGGTTACGGAAGATGAAGTCGCCGAAACCAAAGTTGTCAGACACAATACGGCGCAAATCCACATCCATCTTCTTCGAATTCTTGTCGATGAAGGCGGCCTCGTACTTGGCGGCATAGGCCTGATTCTGCGTCTCGCTCGACTGGATGATGAGCGGTACGAATGGATCCTCCTTACGGATGGCTTCGCACAGCTTAATGCCGGCAAGAGCATCCTTCTCACCGCGTTCCTCACGCGGGAAACGCACATCGGTAATCACGCCAAGCACATTGTTTTTGTAGCGCTCATAGATACCGATGGCTTCGTTGTAGGTGCGGGCCAGCACAATCTTGGGACGTCCACGCATACGCAAGGTACGCTGGTGGGCGTTGAGCGCCTCGGTACTGAACTCCTGGCTCTGCTTGAGTACAAACTTATAGAGATTGGGTAGGGTAGAGGAGTAGAAGCGGATGCTGTCCTCCACAAGCAGGATAAGCTGTACACCCACCTCATTGACATCGTGCTCCAGATTCATCTTATCCTCTATCAGTTTGATGATGGAGAGCAGCAGGTCGGTGTTGCCCAGCCAGCAGAAGACGTATTCAAAGGGTGAAAGGTCTTCGTTGGCAATGCGTTGCGTGATGCCGTGGCTGAATGGGGTGAGGATGACCATCGGGATGTGGGGATACTCCGCCTTGATGCTACGGGCCACATCAAAGCTCTCGTTGTCGCCCGTACCCGGCATACAGATGATGAGGTCAAAGGGCATGGCATTGAGTTGCGCCAAAGCCTCTTCGCAGGTAGTAGCCTGCGTAAAGCGAGGAGGATAGCGCAGCGAGAGCGAGGTATATTCGTTGAAAATCTTCTCGTCAATGCGCCCGTCATCCTCCAGCATGAAGGCATCATAAGGATTGGCAATGAGGAGCACGTTGAAGATACGGCGCGTCATCAAGTTGGCAAACTGCGTATCCTTGAAATATAATTGGTTGAGTTTAAATTTGCTTAGCATCTTTATTAAAGTATAAGGGGGGGGTAAGGATTACCCCTTGTAGAAAAACTGTTCAATGTGATCATCCACATAAGCTGCTACCGAAGCGGTGAAGTATTCCTCCTTGTCGAGAAACTCCTCCTCCAGTTCATCGAAGGCTTCGTACTGTTCATACATCGCCATAAACTCCTCATCGGTGCGCTCGCGCTCCAGGTCTTTGCGATGCGCCTCGTAGATGTCACGGGCGGCATAGAGCAACTTGCCCAGGTCATTGAGTCCCCATTGGCGGAGCGCCTTAGCCACGGGGTTATGGAAAATGTAGCCGCCGTAACCATTCTGTATGAGCTGGCAGAATCCACCCTCCATCAGTTCATCACGCAGGATGCGGTAGGCCAGGAGCGTATGCTGCTCTGCCGTGAGTAGCGGCATCGTTTCGACGGTTATGGTACCGCCCATCTGCAGCAGGTAAGTATCCGTAAAGAGATTGACGAAGGCATCCATGCCTTCGGAAGCGGCTTGGCGCAGGGCCTCGTCAGTGGGCAGCTGTGTGGCAGGATTGCCCTGTAGGGGAGAAGGTTCTTGTTTCATCCGATGAACGAATTTTTAGAGGTTGTTCATGTTGTTTCGGGTGGCGAAGGTACGCAATATTTGCAAACTCCGCATGGCATTTCATGGTAAAATCGCGTCTATTACCTTTTTTTAATTAAAAAGTCAAATCTTAGGGTTGTTATTCACAAAGAAAACCCTTACTTTTGTCAGCTGAAAACGAGAATACGAACTTATTCTTTAGTTATACATTTATAAAAAAAGAACGAATTATGACTTATTCACACGAAGTGGAACACATGTGTTGTGTTGCCAAAGGACCTAATCATGGTCCGGCTCCCATCCCTGAAGAGGGTAAATGGATTAAGGCCAAAGAAATCAAAGACATCTCGGGCTTGACCCACGGTATCGGTTGGTGCGCTCCTCAGCAGGGTGCCTGCAAGCTGACGCTCAATGTCAAGGAAGGTGTTATCGAAGAGTGCCTCGTTGAGACCATCGGTTGCTCGGGTATGACTCACTCAGCTGCCATGGCTTCAGAGATTCTCCCCGGCAAGACCATCCTCGAAGCGCTCAACACCGACCTGGTGTGCGATGCCATCAACACCGCCATGCGCGAGCTCTTCCTGCAGATTGTCTATGGCCGCACGCAGTCAGCCTTCTCTGAGGGTGGTCTGATCATCGGTGCCGGTCTGGAAGACCTGGGCAAGGGACTCATCAGCCAGATGGGTACGCTCTATGGTACGAAGGTGAAGGGTACCCGTTACCTGCAGCTCACCGAAGGTTACATCACCAAGATGTTCCTCGACAAGGACGATCAGGTTTGCGGTTACGAATTTGTTCACATGGGCAAGTTCATGGATGCCATCAAGAAGGGTGTACCTGCTGACGAAGCCCTCAAGAGCGTGACGGGCACCTACGGACGTACGAAGCCCGAACAGGGAATTGTTAAAGCTATTGACCCACGTAAAGAATAATAAGGAGGACCAGCAATATGATTAGAGAAGTGAAATTTGAGAGCCAGGACCGCAGAATGAAGCAAATTCTCGCTGCCCTGAACGAGAATGGTATCAAGGATATCGAAGAGGCA
This sequence comes from uncultured Mediterranea sp., assembly GCA_945831575.1. Taxonomy (GTDB): domain Bacteria; phylum Bacteroidota; class Bacteroidia; order Bacteroidales; family Bacteroidaceae; genus Bacteroides. Next base: position 1,212 of record CAMACX010000036.1, on the reverse strand, counting down.
AATGCCATCTGCGAGGCAGCTGGCCTGGATCCTTACAAGACCTGCGAAGAGACGCAGATGATCTGTTTTGAGAACGCCAAGTGGGCCTATGTAGTAGGTAGCGCCATCGCCCTGAAGAAGGGTTGCAAGAACGCTGCTGACGCAGCCGAAGCTATCGGTATCGGTCTGCAGGCTTTCTGCATCCCCGGTTCTGTAGCTGACGACCGCAAGGTAGGTATTGGTCATGGTAATCTGGCTGCCCGTCTGCTGCGCGAGGAGACTCAGTGCTTCGCCTTCCTGGCCGGTCACGAGTCATTCGCTGCTGCTGAAGGTGCCATCAAGATTGCCGAGATGGCCAACAAGGTTCGTAAGAACCCCCTGCGCTGCATCCTCAATGGTCTGGGCAAGGACGCTGCCATGATCATCTCACGTATCAATGGCTTCACCTATGTACAGACTGAGTTTGACTACTTCACTGGCGAACTGAAGGAAGTAAAGCGCATTGCTTACTCTGACGGTCCTCGTGCCAAGGTGAACTGCTATGGTGCTGACGATGTACGCGAAGGCGTAGCCATCCTGTGGCACGAAAATGTAGATGTATCCATCACGGGTAACTCTACCAACCCCACTCGCTTCCAGCACCCCGTAGCAGGTACTTACAAGAAGGAGCGCGTACTGGCTGGCAAGCCCTACTTCAGCGTAGCTTCTGGTGGTGGTACGGGTCGTACCCTGCACCCCGACAACATGGCTGCCGGTCCTGCTTCTTACGGTATGACCGATACACTGGGCCGCATGCACTCAGACGCTCAGTTTGCAGGTTCAAGCTCAGTGCCCGCTCACGTTGAGATGATGGGCTTCCTGGGTATCGGTAACAACCCGATGGTAGGTTGCACCGTAGCCTGCGCTGTAAACGTAGCACTGGCTCTGCAGAAGTAAGACATCGTGTCCGCGCCACTTGCGCGCGTACCTAGATATTCATAAGAGGGCAGGAGAGGGCTTCAGTCAGTTCACGACCGAAGTACTCCCTCTGCCCTCTTAGTTTGAATATTCTTTTGGAATAGCGATTCCATCCTCCTACAAAAGTTTTTTTTGCGTCATTTTGTTGCCATGTTGCAACACTTGTTGATATACAACGTATTACGGGTGGCAACAAGGGTGGCAACAACATGATTTATAGGGTGACGTGTACTGAATAAGTTGACACTTTCAATTTACCAGTATGCGAGAATACAA
>CAMACX010000035.1 GCA_945831575.1 uncultured Mediterranea sp. | reverse complement strand
TATATTTATATATAATATAAAATTTGAGTCGGCGGCGTGGATAGTGCAGAAATTAAAACTGTAAGTGTAAGGAACTGTAAGGGTTTTGGGCGAAAATGGGGAGCAAGTGTGAAAATGTGTTGTATCGTAAGGTGATGGTCATTTCGGCGTGATAGGCTGATTTGTCCGCAAATATCACCAAAAAAGAGCCGTGTAAACCTCGCTCGCGCCCCGCCTTCGGAGGGCTTCTATACGACGTTTGCACGGCTTGTCAGGCGCTGGGATGGCTTGGGAGGCGGCGTGCCATGAGAGCCGTAAGTGTCAAGGTTCGCCGAGGTAGGCGTAGATGAGGGCAATCTGCTTGGGGGTGAAGAAGCGCTGGGTCTTCTTGTAGCCGGTGGCGAGGAGCTCCTGGTGGAGCGCCTGGCAGTAGGTCACCATCTTCATGAGGTTGCGTACGGCATCACTGGGGTTGCTCTGAGGGAAGTAGGAGAGCGCGAGTTCGGACTTGGAAAGCATGGGAATTATTTTAATGATTGACTCTACAAAGATACGCATTTCCGGTCGGATATGCAAATATTTCGCCCGCGAAATGCAGGCTGTAAGTGCTTTTGGGAGGTATCTACGCGCATTGTCATGCACGAGACTGCACGAACCTGCACCAACCTGCATGAAGCGGGTTTGCTCCGGAAAAGTTGCCGTATCTTTGCAGCAGAAAATCAGAGAAATCCGTAATTATTCATTATTCACTATCTAATTTTTCATTATCCATTATGGCTATCATGTACAAGGCCCGGCAGGCCAAAATCGCCAACAAGGAAGGTAAGAAGCTCTGGCACCCGGCTGTGGTGCTCAGCGGCACGTGCAATCTGGCTCAGCTCGCCCGCGAGTGCGCCGAGATGAGTTCGCTCTCCACGGGTGACGTGAAGAACACGGTCGATAACCTCATCATCACCATCAACCGCCATCTCCTGGCCGGTGAGTCGGTGAGCCTCGACGGACTGGGCAGTTTCACCCCGGCCCTGCGCAGCCTCGGCAAGGGGTCGGAGACGGAGGCTGGTGTCAACGCCAGCAACGCCCGGATGAAGATCAACTTCCGCGAATCGACCACGCGCAACATCGACCGCACCGTGGCTACCCGTTCGCTCTCCCAGGGGGCCTCGTTCGTCCGCATCGCCGGCACGGTCAACCCCGGTGACATCATCATCGACGACGGCACCGGTGGCAGCGGCAACGACAACGGCGGTGGAAGCGGCAACGACAACACCGGCGGTAGCGGTGGCACCGGAGGCAGCGGTGACGGCGGCATGGAGTAAGCTGCTGACCCGGGTCAGGGGGACAGGTTCCCCCCCCCTACGCCTCCTAAATTATTCATGATTCATTAACTAATACCCCACAGACATGACCAAGAAAGAGACCTGGAAGTTCATTATCCAGACCATCATCAGCATCCTCACGGCCATCAGCACCACGCTGGGAGTCACCTCCTGCATGATGCACTGACCGCGTCCGCCACCACCGAGTGAGCCGCTCTTCACCACTGCGTGAATCTCTGAAGATGAAGCAGCCCGTCCGAAGGAACCACCATTCCTCTCGCACGGGCTTTTTCATTTTCCTCTTTTCCCCACTATTTCCTACTATTTCCCTCTATTCCCCTCTATTTTCTGCTCCCTTTCCGCTCCCTTGCCATTCTGCAAAAGCCCATGTCGCCCCCAAAAACCTTACAGTTCCTTACACTTACAGTTTTGTTTTGCCGGGGTCAGGGGGTCAGCAGGGGGTCAGAGGGACAGGTACTTCTGACCCGTCTTAGGAACGGCAGATTACAAGGGTCGGCGGTACCTGTCCCTCTGACCCTTTTATATGGAGGCATTCTTCGCGTGCGCGATTTTTATATTGCAAATAAATTGCGTGGTTCGAAAATAAGTTGTATCTTTGCAGCCGAATATTTCAGTATAACCATAGAGTAGAACAAAAAAAGCAACTATCGCGTATGTCGGATATGAAAAGAATTAAGACCGCATTGGTGTCTGTTTACCACAAGGAGGGCTTGGATGAGATCATCACCAAGCTGCACGAAGAGGGTGTGAAGTTCCTGTCCACGGGCGGAACCCGTCAGTTTATCGAATCATTGGGCTATCCCTGTCAGGCCGTGGAAGAGCTGACCACTTACCCCTCCATCCTCGGCGGACGCGTCAAGACGCTCCATCCCAAAGTGTTTGGCGGCATCCTCTGCCGTCGTGAGCTGGAGCAGGACATGCAACAGATTGAGAAATATGATATTCCCGAGATAGACCTCGTCATCGTGGACCTCTACCCCTTCGAGGCCACCGTGGCCAGCGGGGCCGATGCACAGGCCATCATCGAGAAGATTGACATAGGCGGCATCTCGCTCATCCGCGCTGCGGCCAAAAACTTCAATGACGTCGTCATCGTGGCTTCGCAGGCGCAGTACAAGCCGCTCTACGAGATGCTCCAGGAGCACGGCGCATGCAGCTCCATCGAGGAGCGCCGCTGGCTGGCCAAGGAGGCCTTCGCCGTGTCGTCGCACTACGACAGCGCCATCTTCAACTACTTCGACGGCGAGGAGGGCTCGGCCTTCCGCTATGCCGCCAGCAACCAGAAGGCCCTGCGCTACGGGGAGAACCCCCACCAGAAGGGCACCTTCTACGGCAACTTCGAGGCCCTGTTTGACCAGATTCACGGCAAGGAGATCTCCTACAACAACCTGCTCGACATCCAGGCCGCCGTCGATCTGATTGACGAGTTTGACGAGACCACCTTCGCCATCCTCAAGCACAACAACGCCTGCGGACTCGCTTCGCGTCCCACCGTGCTCGAAGCCTGGACCGACGCCCTGGCCGGTGACCCCGTGTCGGCCTTCGGCGGTGTGCTCATCACCAACGCTCCCATCAACAAGGCCGTGGCCGAGGAGATCAACAAAATCTTCTTCGAGGTGATCATCGCCCCCGACTACGACGTGGATGCCCTGGAGGTGCTGGGTCAGAAGAAGAACCGCATCATCCTGGTGCGCAAGCCCGCCGAGATGCCCAGGAAGCAGTTCCGCTCGCTGCTGGGCGGCGTGCTGGTGCAGGACCGCGACACCAAGATAGAGACCCCTGCCGACCTCAAGACGGTGACCGTCAAGGAGCCTACCGCCCAGGAGGTGGAGGACATGCTCTTCGCCAACAAGATTGTGAAGAACTCCAAGTCCAACGCCATCGTGCTGGCCAAGGGCAAGCAGCTCATAGCCAGCGGCGTGGGTCAGACCAGCCGTGTGGATGCCCTCAAGCAGGCCATCGAGAAGGCCAAGAACTTCGGTTTCAGCCTCCAGGGAGCCGTCATGGCGAGCGATGCCTTCTTCCCCTTCCCCGACTGCGTGGAGATAGCCGGCAACGAAGGCGTGACCGCCGTCATCCAGCCCGGTGGCAGCGTGAAGGACCAGCTCTCGTTTGACTACTGCAACGAGCACGGCATCGCCATGGTCATCACCGGATTCCGTCACTTCAAACATTAATCCATTTTACGTGCGTACATTATAGAATATGGGATTTTTCTCTTTTACACAAGAAATAGCGATGGACCTTGGCACCGCCAATACCATCATCACCAGCGGCGGCAAGATCGTAGTCGATGAGCCGTCGGTGGTGGCCCTCGACCGCCGCACCGACAAGATGATTGCCGTGGGTGAGAAGGCCAAGCAGATGTACGAGAAGACGCACTACAACATCCGCACCATCCGCCCCCTGCGCGACGGTGTGATAGCCGACTTCTATGCCTGCGAGCAGATGATACGCGGTCTCATTAAGATGGTGCCCGACCGCAACCGCTTCTTCTCCCCCTCGCTCCGCATGGTCATCGGCGTGCCCTCGGGCAGTACCGAGGTGGAGCTGCGTGCCGTGCGCGACTCGGCCGAACATGCCGGTGGACGTGACGTCTATCTCATCTTCGAGCCCATGGCCGCTGCCATCGGCATAGGCATCGACGTGGAGGCCCCTGAAGGCAACATGATCGTGGATATAGGTGGCGGCTCGACCGAGATCGCCGTCATCTCGCTCGGTGGCATCGTGTCCAACAACTCCATCCGCATAGCCGGCGATGACTTCACCGCCGACATACAGGAGTACATGAGCCGTCAGCACAACGTGAAGGTGAGCGAGCGCATGGCCGAACGCATCAAGATCAACGTGGGTGCCGCGCTGACCGAGCTGGGCGAGGATGCCCCCGAGGACTACGTGGTACACGGCCCCAACCGCATCACCGCTCTCCCCATGGAGGTGCCCATCTGCTACCAGGAGGTGGCCCACTGCCTGGAGAAGTCCATCTCGAAGATTGAGACGGCCATCCTCAGCGCCCTGGAGAACACCCCGCCCGAGCTCTATGCCGACATCGTACACAACGGCATCTACCTGGCCGGTGGCGGTGCCCTGCTGCGCGGACTCGACAAGCGACTGACCGATAAGATCAACATTCCGTTCCACATTGCGGAAGACCCGCTCCATGCCGTGGCCAAAGGCACCGGTGTGGCGCTGAAGAACGTTGACCGCTTCTCCTTCCTGATGCGCTGATGCGGAACTTGCTCAACTTTCTGATAAAGTACAACTACTGGTTCCTCTTTCTGCTGTTAGAGGTAACCAGTTTTGTTTTATTGTTCCGCTTCAACCGCTACCAGCAGAGCATCTTCTTCACCTCGGCCAACGCCGTGGTGGGGTCGGTCTATGAGACGACGGGCGCGATGAAGAGCTACTTCCACCTGCGCAGCATCAACAACGACCTGCTCGACCGCAACCTCCTGCTGGAGCAGCAGCTCGTGGCGCTGCACAATCGCCTCTTGCAGCAGGGCATGGACTCCGCCTCCCTGCGCAGCATCGAGCTGGTCACGCCCTCCACCTTCAGCCTCCACGAGGCCCGGGTGATCAAGAACAGTCTCTCGCTTGAGGACAACTACATCACCCTCGACAAGGGCTCGGCCGACGGCATACGTCCCGAGATGGGTGTGGTGGATGCACGGGGCGTGGTGGGTATCGTCTTCAAGACCTCGGCCCACTACTCCATCGTCATCTCCCTGCTCAACAGTAAGTCGAGCATCAGCTGCAAGATTGCCGGGAGCGACTACTTCGGCTACCTGAAGTGGCAGGGTGGTGACGGTCAGTATGCCTACCTCAAGGACCTGCCCCGCCACGCCCAGTTCAACCTGGGCGACACCGTAGTGACCAGCGGCTACTCCACCGTCTTCCCCGAGGGCATCATGGTGGGCACCGTCGATGACATGCAGGACTCCCACGACGGTCTCTCCTACCTGCTCAAGGTGAAGCTGGCCACCGACTTCGGCAAGCTCAACGCCGTGCGCGTCATCGAGCGCAGCCGACAGCTGGAGCAGCTCCAGCTGGAGCGGCAGGTCCAGGAGGAGAAGGGAAATTGGAAATAAATGGAGATAAATGGAGACAGGAATAGGAGATGGTAATAGGAGATAAATGGAGATAGGAATAGGAGATAAATGGAGATAAATGGAGATAGCGGCCCTGTGGGCCTTTGGAGATAAATGCCAATAGTCATGCTGGTATTGGCCTTTATCTCCCTTTATCTCCCTTTATCTCCCTTTATCTCCCTTTACCTCCCTTTATCTCCCTGAACCACAGAATTTAACAAGAAAATGCTACAGACTTACTTCAATCGCGCGATTTGGTGGACGATGCTTGTATTGCTACAAGTGTTCTTCTTCAACCATGTCCATCTGTTGGGCTATGCCACGCCCTTCATCTACCTCTTCATCGTGGTGAAGCTGAGCTCCGACATCAGCCGCCATGCCCTGATGCTGTGGGCTTTCCTGCTGGGACTGCTCATTGATGCCTTCTCCGACACCCCGGGCATGAACGCCGCCGCAGCCGTCTTCCTGGCCTTTCTCCGCCCCACGCTGCTGCGTCTCTTTGTGCCTCGCGATGCCAACGATACCTTCACCCCCTCCATCCACTCCATGGGGCTCTCCAGCTACGTGAAGTACCTCTCCATGTGCGTGCTCTTCCACCACCTGCTGCTCTTCACCATCGCCTTCTTCTCCCTGGCCTCGCCCCTGGAGCTGCTGCTGCGCATCGTAAGCAGTGCGCTGCTCACCGTGGTCTGCCTCCTGGCCGTGGAGGGATTGCAACAACAGAAGTCTCACCCTTAAACATTCGTCACAGCCTTGGCTAAAGATTATACGCTCGAAAAACGGAAGTATGTCGTGGCCCTCTCGGCCATCGTCATCGTGGTGCTCTATCTGCTGCGCCTGGTCGATCTGCAGTTGCTGACCGACGACTACAAGCGCAATGCCGACAGCAACGCCTTCCTCAACAAGATACAGTACCCCTCGCGCGGTGCCATCTACGACCGCAACGGCAAGCTGCTCGTCTTCAATCAGCCGGCCTACGACATCACCTTCGTGCCGCGTGAGGTGACGCAGCTCGACACGCTCGACCTCTGCCGCACCGTGGGCATCACGGTGGAGCAGTTTGAGAAGCGCATGAAGGATGTGCGCAACCCCTGGATGAACCCGGGCTACTCCAAATACACGCACCAGACCTTCATGACACAGCTCTCGGCCGAGGAGTGCGGCGTCTTCCAGGAGAAGCTCTTCAAGTTTCCCGGCTTCTACATCCAGCGCCGCACCATCCGGCAGTATGCCTACAACGCCGCCAGCCACGCCCTGGGCGACATCGGCGAGGTGTCGAAGAAGGAGATTGAGGCCGACAACTACTACATCCGGGGCGACTATGTGGGCAAGCAGGGCATCGAGAAGTCCTACGAGAAGTACCTCCGTGGCGAGAAGGGTGTGGAGGTGCTGCTCCGCGATGCCCACGGACGCGTGCAGGGGCACTACAAGGACGGTGCGCTGGACCGCCCCTCCGTGCCGGGCAAGAACCTCACCCTGGGGCTCGACATCGACCTGCAGATGCTCGGCGAACGGCTCATGCAGCACAAGATCGGGGCCATCGTGGCCATCGAGCCCTCCACGGGCGAAATCCTCTGCATGGTCTCCTCGCCCACCTTCGACCCCCACCTGATGATAGGCCGTCAGCGCGGCAAGAACCACCAGCGCCTCCGCCTGGACCACCGCAAGCCGCTGCTCAACCGCGCCATACAGGGGGCCTATCCCCCGGGCTCCACCTTCAAGACGGCCCAGGCCCTCACCTTCCTCCAGGAGGACATCATCCATGCCGACTACCCCGCCTTCCCCTGTGCCCACGGATTCAACTACAAGAGCCTGCACGTGGGGTGCCACGGTCACGGTTCGCCGCTGTCGCTCATACCGGCCATCGCCACCTCCTGCAACTCCTACTTCTGCTGGGGCCTCTTCCGCATGATCGGCGACCGCAAGTATGGCTCCTCGCAGCAGGCCCTCACCGTATGGAAGGACCACATGGTCTCCCAGGGCTTCGGCTACAAGCTCGGTGCCGACCTCCCGGGTGAGCAGCGCGGCTTCATCCCCAATGCCAAGACCTACGACAAGGCCTACCGGGGCTCGTGGAACGGACTCACCATCATCTCCATCTCCATCGGTCAGGGCGAGATCACCGCCACGCCACTCCAGATAGCCAACCTCGGCGCCACCATCGCCAACCGGGGCTACTTCATCACCCCCCACATCGTGAAGGAGATAGAGGACAACGCCCTCGACACCCTCTACACCTCCCGCCGCTACACCGGCATCGACCGTGCCCACTACGAGGAGGTGGTGCAGGGGATGCGGGCCGCCGTGACCGGCAGTACGGGCAGTGCCACGTGCCGCATGGTGGGCACCATCCTCCCCGGCGTGGAGGCTTGCGGCAAGACCGGTACGGCGCAAAACCGAGGCAAGGACCACTCCGTCTTCATGGGTTTTGCCCCGATGGACAATCCCAAGATAGCCATTGCCGTCTATGTAGAGAATGGCGGATTTGGTGCCGTCTATGGCGTGCCCATCGGTGCTATGATGATGGACCAGTACCTCCACGGCAAGCTCTCGCCTCAGAACGAGATTCTGGCCGAAGAGTTCAGCAACCGAGTCATCTACTACAGCGACGAAGAGCGATAAAAAACTCATAAACTCAAAAACTTAAAAACTCAAAAACTAAAAATGCCGGAACGCGATTCGATATGGAAGAATTTGGACTGGGTGACGATAGCGATCTACCTGGTGCTCGTGGTGTGTGGATGGGTCAGCGTTTGCGGGGCCAGTTATAACTTTGGCGACCAGGACCTGCTCGACTTCTCCACCCGGGCCGGTAAACAGTTTGTCTGGATTATCTGCTCCTTTGGCTTGGGCTTTGTGCTGCTCATGCTCGATGATCAGCTCTATGATGTCTTCTCCTACCTCATCTACATCGGGCTGATGCTGCTGCTCGTCGTCACCATCTTCATCGCCCCCGACACCAAGGGGTCGCGCTCGTGGCTCATCCTGGGCCCCGTGAGCCTCCAGCCAGCCGAATTTGCCAAGTTTGCCACTGCCCTGGCCCTGGCCAAGTGCATGAATGCCTACAACTTCGTCATCAACAAGCCCCGCAATGCGCTGCTCATTGCCACACTCATCTTGCTCCCCATGCTGCTCATCATCCTCCAGCGCGAGACCGGTTCGGCACTGGTCTATTTCGCTTTCTTCCTGATGCTCTACCGCGAGGGCATGCCGGGGGTGGTGCTCTTCAGCGGCCTCTGTGCCGTGCTCTACTTCGTGGTGGGCATCCGCTTCGGCGAGGTGATGATGGACGAGGTGCCCACGCCCGTGGGCGAATGTGTGGTGCTGCTGCTCATCGCCCTCTTCACCACCGGCATGGTGTGGGTCTATCTCAGCCGCTGGAAGCCCGTGCGCAATCTGCTGCTCATCACCCTCTGCCCCGTGGCCGTGGCCTACCTGGTGGCCCACTACGTGGTGCCCTTCAACATCGTCTATGTGGAGTGGGGGGTAGTGGCCCTGGCCCTGGGCTACCTCTGCCTGCTGGCCCTGCGCGAACGCTACCTGAGCTACCTGCTCATCGCCCTCTTCATGGCAGGATCTGTCGGTTTCCTCTACTCCAGCGACTACTTCTTCAACCGCGTGCTGGAGCCTCACCAGCAGATCCGCATCAAGGTGGTGCTCGGCATGGAGGAGGACCTGGCCGGGGCGGGGTACAACGTCAACCAGTCGAAGATAGCCATCGGCTCCGGTGGCCTGACGGGCAAGGGATTCCTCAACGGCACGCAGACCAAGCTCAAGTATGTGCCTGAGCAAGACACCGACTTCATCTTCTGCACCGTGGGCGAGGAGCAGGGCTTCATCGGGGCCTCGGCCGTGCTGCTGCTCTTCCTCGTGCTCATCTTGCGGCTCATTGTCCTGGCCGAACGGCAGCACACCACCTTTGGGCGGGTCTATGGCTACTCCGTGCTCAGCATATTCCTCTTCCACCTATTTATTAATATAGGTATGGTGCTCGGACTCACGCCGGTCATCGGCATTCCGCTCCCCTTCTTCAGCTACGGAGGCTCCTCGCTCTGGGGATTCACCCTGCTGCTCTTCATTTTCCTCCGGATTGACGCCGGGAGAGCGAAGTACTGATCCTCCCTCGGGGGGAGCAATATGTGCATTGCGTTTAGATAAAGTATGCGCATTGCGTTTGGCCAAATGGCGGAAAAGTATTACATTTGCACCCATTAGCTGAAAATCTCTTTTGAAAATGGACAAAGACAGACGGGTATTGGTGGGCATGAGTGGCGGTATGGACAGTACGGCCACCTGCCTGATGCTTCGGGAGCAGGGCTATGAGGTGCTGGGACTCACCATGTGGGTGTGGGGCGAGGAGCCTGTGGCGGCACGTCAGCTGGCACAGCAGATGGGGATTGAGCACGTGGTGGTGGATGAGCGCGAGGCCTTCAGGGACGGTGTGGTGCAGGGATTCATCGACGAATACCGCCGTGGACGCACCCCCAATCCCTGCGTAGCGTGCAATCCGCTCTTCAAATTCCGCATCTTGAGGGAGTGGGCCGACAAGCTCGGGTGTCGCTGGATGGCCACGGGCCACTACGTCAACGTGGAGCAATACCGGGGTCGCAGCTACATCGTGGCCGGTGAGGACGTGAAGAAGGACCAGTCCTATTTCCTCTGGCGACTCGACCAGGAGGTGCTGCAGCGTACGCTTTTCCCCCTGGGGAGGCTCACCAAGGAGTCGGTGCGTCAGTACCTGCGTGACCGGGGCTATGCCCTCAAGGCCGCCGAAGGTGAGAGCATGGAGATTTGCTTCATCCAGGGCGACTACCGCGACTTTCTCCGCGAGCAATGTCCCGACCTCGACCGTCGCATCGGTCCGGGCTGGTTTGTCAACAGCGAAGGGGTCAAGCTCGGTGAGCACCGCGGCTTTCCCTACTACACCATCGGCCAGCGCAAAGGGCTGGAGATAGCCCTCGGCAAACCGGCCTATGTCTTGAAAATCAACCCCGATAAGAACACCGTGATGCTGGGCGATGCCGAGCAGCTCAAGGCCGAGTACATGCTTATCGAGGGGGTCCGCTTCACCGACGAGGCCGAGGTGCTCCAAGCCGCAGCCCAGACGGAAGCAGTATCCACCGGTATAATGCAAGCCACAGCCCAAGCAGAGGCGGCACTCACTGGGACCATGCAAGCCACAGCCCAGACGGAGGTGGCACCGGCCGATGGCCTTACGGTGCGGATCCGTTACCGCAGCAGACCCATTCCCTGCTCGTTGCAGCGGATTGACGAGGAACGGTGGCTGGTGCATTTCCGTGGAGAGGCTTCGGCCATAGCCCCGGGGCAGTCAGCCGTATTCTACATCGGTCAGCGCGTGGTAGGTGGGGCATACATCGCCTCCCAGCGCGGCATCGGGCAGTACATCAGCGCACAGGAAAGTTAACCCGACAAATAGGTACAAGCGTATGATGGTATCAGATAGCGCCCTGAAAGGGCAACAGTTCCTAGCCCAGGGCAGAGCGAAGCGGCACCCTGGGTTTATGAAGAGGTTAGTTAATTTCGCCCTGAAAGGGCAACACCTTCTTACAGGGGCAGCGCCCCGTCTTGCAGCAGGGCAATGCTTACTGCTAGGAAATAAGGCTTTTGCCCTTTCAGGGCGTATTGACCCGATACGTCATATCCCCAGGGCGTTGCCCTGGGCTAGTGTCTCATTGCCCTTTCAGGGCGCATTCAATCTGCCCAATACATGACCGGTCGTGATATGATAAAGGACGAAATGCAACACCATGATAAATAATAACATTATTATAAACAGCTTTTGCGAATCATGAAAAATATCCGATTACTTCTTCTCTTGGTTTCGCTGTGGGCCTCAAGTGTCGCAGCAAGTGGTTTACAGCCCCAGCCTAAACCCAAACAGCCCAAGTCGCTCGACTACAAGTACCGCATCACCTTTACCGACAAGGCTGATACGCCCTATTCGCTCCAGCACCCTGAGCAGTACCTCAGCGAAAGGGCCTTGCAACGCCGTTCACGTCAGGGGATTGTGGTGGATTCCACCGACCTGCCCGTGTGTGAGAGCTATGTGCGCCGCATCGTGGAGCTGGGGGTGAAGCCTGTGGCCCGTGGTAAGTGGGAGAATTTCCTGACCGTGGCTTGTGCCGATACGGCGTGGATGGCTGCGGCCCGTGCCCTCCCCTTTGTCAAGCGCATTGAGATGGTCTGGGGCAAACCGTTCTGCTCCCAGGACGAATCCGATAACCGGCGCGAAGAGCTGACCAATCAGCTCACCCACTACCCTGACAGCGTCTATGGTGCTGCCACACGCCAGATTCAGCTGTTGCAGGGCCATCGGCTCCATGAAGCTGGTTACCGTGGAGAGGGGATGATGGTGGCCGTGATTGATGCCGGATTCCACAATGCCGACCGCATGGAGGCGCTGCGCAATGCCCATATCCTGGGGTGCAAGGATTTTGTCAACCCTGCGGGCGATGCCTATGGCGAGGGGAGCCACGGACTCTCGGTGCTCTCGTGCATGGCTATGAACCGCCCCCATCAGATGGTGGGTGCCGCCCCCGAAGCCTCCTTCTGGCTGCTGCGCAGTGAGGACGAATCCTCCGAGCAGCTCGTGGAGCAGGACTACTGGGCCCAGGCGGTGGAGTTTGCTGACAGCGTGGGGGTGGATGTGGTCAACACCTCCCTGGGCTATTACAACTTCGACAACAGCGACTGGAACTACGCCTACCGTCACCTCAATGGCTACTACGCCTTGATGTCACGCCAGGCCTCGCGCATGGCCGGTAAGGGGATGGTGCTGGTATGCAGCGCGGGCAATTCGGGGGCAGACAGTTGGAAGAAGATCACCCCTCCAGCCGATGCCCTGGACGTGCTCACCGTGGGAGCCGTTGACAAGGAGGGCATACTCTCCTCCTTCTCCTCGATAGGCAATACCGCTGATGGTCGCATCAAGCCCGATGTGATGGCGTTGGGTGAGATGACGGCGATCATCAGGGCCGACGGTTCGCAAGGCCGTGGCATCGGCACCTCCTACTCCTCACCCATCATCTGCGGCATGGTGACCTGTCTGTGGCAGGCCCTTCCGCAGCTCACGGCCCGTCAGCTCATCGACCTGGTACGCCAATCGGGCAATCGCGTGGAGTACCCCGACAACATCTACGGCTACGGCATTCCCGATTTCTGGAAAGCCTACCAGTCGCAAAAACAGTAAGCTTAGATTTATGGCAGAGACAGCATACACCCTCTACGAACTCAACCACAAGGTACGCTCCACCATTGAATCACGCTTGGACGATGAATACTGGGTACAGGCCGAGCTGAGCGAGGTACACCTCAACCGCAACGGCCACTGCTACCTGGAGTTCGTGGAGCGGGACGAGGCTTCGGGCACCTTGATAGCCAAAGCCCGAGGCACCATCTGGAGCAACGTCTATCGCCTGCTGGCCCCTTACTTCGAAGAGGCCACGGGGCATCCCTTTGCCGCAGGCATCCGAGTGCAGGTGCTGGTACAGGTGCAGTTTCACGAACTCTATGGCTACAGCCTCTCCGTCACCGACATCGACCCCACCTATACCCTGGGTGACCTGATGCGTCACCGCAAGCAGATACTCGACCAGCTGGAGCGCGAGGGGGTGCTGACCCTCAACAAAGAGCTCCCCATGCCCCTCTTGCCACAGCGCATCGCCGTCATCTCCTCAGCCACTGCCGCAGGCTATGGTGACTTCTGCCATCAGCTCGCTGACAACCGCCAGGGGTACGCCTTTCAGGTCGAGCTCTTCCCCGCCATCATGCAGGGCCGTCAGGTGGAGGAGTCGCTTCTCCAGGCCCTCGATGCCATTATGGAGCGGCAGGAGCAGTACGACGTCGTGGTCATCATCCGGGGTGGGGGAGCCGTGAGCGACCTGACCGGCTTCGACACCTACCTGCTGGCCTCGGCTTGTGCGCAATTCCCTCTGCCCATCATCACCGGCATTGGCCACGAGCGCGACGATACCGTGATTGATGCCGTGGCCCATACCCGCGTCAAGACCCCCACCGCAGCGGCTCAGCTCCTCATCGGCCGCATGGACGAGGCAGCGCAGCATCTCGATGCCCTCTCCCAGCGGCTGAAGACCGCCGTTGACCAGCGCCTCATGTGCGAGCACCTCCAGATCGAAAGCCTCCGCAACCGCATTCCCCAGCTGCTCTACCAGCGCATGGCCGCAGCCCGTCAACGCATCCACTCCCTCCAGGAGCAGTTGCAATACAGCGTGCGTCAGCAGCAGAAGAGCGAAGCCCATCGGCTGGCCCTGCTGAAGCAACGAGTAGCCGATGCCTCGCCCCAACGTCTGCTGGCCCTGGGCTATACGCTCACCCTCAAGGAGGGACGTTTCATCAAAGACTCCTCCCAGCTCTCCCCAGGCGACCAGGTAGAAATCCGCTTCCGCCAAGGCAAGGTAAAGGCAAGGGTTAATGAATAATGAATAATTAATTATGATGATTGATAAGGAACCACAGATCGCACAGATGGTGACGGATTTACACGGATTTCTCTTTTTTGATGTACATGGGGCCAACGGCCTTTCCCATCTGCGCTTCATCCGTAGCAATCTGTGAAAATCAGTGGTTACAACTCATAACTATTACTAGTAGCTCGTAGCTATTACTCGTAGCTTGTAGCTTAAAAAAAGAACAATATGCAACAGATGACTTATTCCCAGGCCGTCAAGCGCCTGGAAGAGATTGTGAAACTGATAGACAGCAATCAGCTTGAGATTGACCAGATGGTCGAAAAAATCGAGGAAGCCAATCGACTTATTGCCTTTTGCAATGAGAAATTGACCAAAGCCGACCAAGAAATTGAAAAATTGTGGGCAAAAGGATTGCAGTCTGAAGAATAAAGCCTATTTTTGCACGGTACTATCCAATGGACGGTATATGTCAAGGGACAATATTGACATAGCAATGGAATATTATAACATAAAATGATACCATAATGAAAGAACTTGATTGGGCTAATCTGCCGTTCGGCTACATGAAGACAGATTACAATGTGAGAATTTACTATCGTAACGGTGCTTGGGGCGAAACCGAAGTTTGCAGCGAGGAGACCATCCCCCTGCACATGGCAGCGACCTGTCTGCACTATGGCCAGGAGGCCTTCGAAGGACTGAAAGCCTTCCGTGGCAAGGACGGTAAGGTGCGTATCTTCCGTCTGGAGGAGAATGCGGCCCGTCTGCAATCCACCTGCCGTGGCATCTTGATGCCTGAGCTGAGCACCGAGCGCTTCCGCGAAGCTGTGCTCCGCGTGGTGAAGCTTAACGAACGCTTCATTCCCCCCTATGAATCGGGTGCATCGCTCTACATCCGTCCGCTGCTCATCGGCACCGGTGCCCAGGTGGGTGTACACCCCGCCAACGAGTACCTCTTCGTCATCTTCGTAACCCCCGTAGGTCCCTACTTCAAGGGCGGCTTCTCGACCAACCCCTACGTCATCATCCGCGAGTTTGACCGCTCGGCTCCGCTCGGTACCGGTATCTACAAGGTGGGTGGTAACTACGCTGCCAGCCTCCGTGCCAACAAGAAGGCACACGACCTGGGCTATGCCTGCGAGTTCTACCTCGATGCCAAGGAGAAGAAGTACATCGACGAGTGCGGTGCAGCCAACTTCTTCGGCATCAAGGACAACACCTACATCACCCCGCTCTCTACCTCCATTCTCCCCTCCATCACCAACAAGAGCCTCATGCAGCTCGCCGAAGACCTCGGCATGAAGGTGGAGCGTCGCCCCGTTCCCGAAGAGGAACTGACCACCTTCGAGGAGGCCGGTGCCTGCGGTACCGCCGCCGTCATCAGCCCCATTGAGCGCATCGACGACCTGGAGAACGGCAAGAGCTACGTCATCGCCAAGGATGGCAAGCCAGGTCCTGTCTGCACCAAGCTCTATAACAAGCTGCGTGGCATCCAGTATGGCGATGAGCCTGATGTACACGGATGGGTCACTGTACTGGATTAAGCAGGGAGGCGTATGGCAAACGAACGACCTCTGATTCTGATCTCCAACGACGATGGTATCACTTCCAAGGGCATCAGCGAACTGGTGAAGTCGCTGCGCACCTTGGGTGACATCGTGGTGATGGCCCCTGACCGTGCCCGCTCAGGTGCGGCTTGTGCCTTGACCGTCACCGAGCCCATCCACTACCAGCTCCTCCGTCAGGAACCGGGACTACTGGCCTATAAATGCTCCGGTACGCCCACCGACTGCGTGAAGCTGGCCTTCCACACCGTGCTGCAGCGCAAACCCGACCTCGTGGTGGGAGGCATCAACCATGGCGACAACTCGTCGGTCAACGTCCACTACTCCGGTACGATGGGTGTGGTCATCGAGGGTTGTCTCAAGGGAGTGCCCTCCATTGGCTTCTCCCTCTGCGACCATTCGCCCAATGCCGACTTCACCGCAGCCCTGCCCTATATCCGCAAGATTGCCGCAGGGGTGCTGGAGCGTGGCTTGCCCCCATTGACTTGCCTCAACGTCAACTTCCCTGTAGGTGAGCTCAAGGGAGCACGCATCTGCACGCAGACCCGTGGCGAGTGGGCCAATGAGTGGGAGAACTTTGCCCACCGTGGCGATGCCCACTACTACTGGCTCACAGGCAACTTCGAGAACCGCGAGCCTGAGAACGAACTGTCGGACCACTGGGCCCTCGACCACGGCTACGTGGCCATCACTCCCGTCACGGTGGATGCTACGGCCTATCAGCTGATGGACCAACTGGGCTATCTGCTCGATGAGTAATCCGTGGGCATATACGAACAGGGACGACTATCCTACACGTAACGACGACTGACGATGAAGTATTACCTCATAGCAGGCGAGGCATCGGGCGACCTCCATGCCTCCCAACTGATGAAATCACTAGCAGAAGCGGACCCCAAGGCCCGCTTCCGCTACTTCGGTGGCGACCTGATGAAGGCCCAGGGAGGGGAGTGCATCACCCACTACAAGGAGCTGGCCTATATGGGCTTTATCCCTGTGCTGCTCCATCTGCGCACCATCCTCGGTGGAATGCGCCGCTGCAAGCAGGACATCCTCAGCTGGCAACCCGATGTGGTCATCCTCGTGGATTACCCCGGATTCAACCTCAAGATTGCCCGCTTTGTACGCGCTGAGACCTCCATCCCCGTCTGTTACTACATCTCTCCCAAGATCTGGGCCTGGAAGGAGTACCGCATCAACTCCATCCGTCGCGACATCAACCTGCTGCTCTCCATTCTCCCCTTTGAGAAACCCTTCTTCGAGGAGAAGCACCATTACCCCATCACCTACGTGGGCAATCCCACGGTGGATGAGGTGGCTGCCTTCCGCCGCACCTATCAGGAGTCGGCAGAGGCCTTCAAGGCCCGCCATCAGCTGGGTGATAAGCCCCTTATCGCCCTTCTGGCCGGGAGCCGCAAACAGGAGATTAAGGACAATCTCCCCTTGATGCTCCGGGCCGTGGCCCCCTTTGCCGACCGCTATCAGCCCGTGCTGGCCTGTGCCCCAGGCATTGACGAGGCCTTCTATGCCCCCTTCGTAGAGGGCAGTAACCTCCGCTTGGTGCATGGTGAGACCTATCCGCTGCTCACCCATGCCTGTGCCGCTCTGGTCACCTCGGGTACGGCCACCCTGGAGACCGCCCTCTTCCGCGTGCCCCAAGCCGTCTGCTACTACACCCCCATGGGACATCTCATCAGCTACCTCAAGCGCCATGTGCTCAGCGTGGAGTACATCTCGTTGGTCAATCTGATAGCCGATGCCGAGGTAGTGCAGGAGTTGGTGGCCCACCGGATGACGGAGGACAATATCAAGGCCGAACTCACCCGTCTGCTCACCGATGAGCCCTACGTGACCCGGATGCAGCAGGGCTACGACGAGGTGCTTCGCCGTCTGGGCCCCGAGGGGTGTCCCCGTCATGCGGCTGAGCATCTGATTGGTTGGCTCCAAGGCAATCGCTAAAAAAGCCAACGATTATTTTGCATTTCCCGATATTTCGACTACTTTTGTAGTCTGATTGCTGACCTTTAGAACTTTTTTATGCCGAGAGAGAATGCCATACGAAAACTATTTCTGCCTCTCCTGCTTCTACTATGGGGAGGAGTGACGGGCTATGTCTCGGCGCAGAGCAATCCCTATAACATCTCTCCCACGCTTTATCCCCTCTACGTCAAGGGAGCCGGAATGCTGGCCAATCCCGAGTCTTTGGTATGGGCCGATAGCCTGATGCGTGAGTCGCGCCGCATCGGTGACCCGAAGGCTGAGTGCCTAGGTGCCGTCATCCGCATGCGCCACTACACCCAGGGCCATCAGCGAGCATCGGTAGAGCGTGAGGCAATCCATCTTCGCGAGGTGTCGCGGCGTAATGGATTCTCCCGCTACTATTATTACGCTTACCAGCTGGAGGTGGTCTGGCTCCTCAACCACGGCTTCGGCATGGCGGCCCTGCAACGTTGCGAGACGATGCGCCGTGAGGCCTATGCGGAGAATGATGTCTATGGCATCTACAACTGCCTCCGCACGATGGGACAGATCTACTATTCCCGCTCCTGTTTCGACCTGGCCAAGGATTACTACGAGCAGTCGCTCAGGCATGTGCTCGACTTCCTGCCCGAGCAGCCACCCTCGGATGCCTACTTCTCCCTGGCTACCGTCTATATCGTCAAGCCGGATAGTGTCAGCCGGCTCAAGGGGTTGGAGTATGCCTGTCTGGCAGAGACCACGGCACGCCAGGTTAAGGACATGGAGGTCAAGGCCATTGAGCTGCAAGCCTGCTGCAAATTCCGGATGGCGCAGTACGAGGAGTTTGAGAAGGACTATGCCCGGGCCACTGCTCTGCGCAGTCAGGTGAAGGTCAATACCTCCATCTGGTACACGCTGATGGAGATGTACAAGGCGGTGTACGACAAGCGGTATGATGAGGCCTTTGCCTATGCCGACAAGCTGGCTAACATGGCTGACCGCCTCCAGTACCGCAGCCGGATATTCCAGAGGATGGGGCGTCATAAGGAGGCCTTTATCATGTACGAAAAGTATATCTCTGTGCGCGACTCCCTCTACCAGGTGATGCATGCCGAGGATCTGGCCGAGATGAATGCCCAGTTGGAGACACAGCAGCTGAAGCACGCGAATACACTGCTCGACCTGCGTAACTCCGAACTGCGGGTCAAGCAGATGCAGCAACAGGTGGACCTGGAGCATTCGCAAGCTGAGAATACCCAACTGACCCTCCAGAATCGCGAACTGGAACTGCAAAAGCTGAAGGCTGCAGCTCAGATGCAGCAGGTGGAGAGTGAGCGTCAACGGCTGGAGAATGAACGGCAGCGGCTGGTGAATGAGCAACAGAAGAATGCCCTGGAGAGGCAGCGCATCAGCAGCCATTACCGCTTCATCATCGCGATGTTCGTCGTCGGTGTGCTTGCCCTCTCGGTGGTCCTGCTTGCCCTCTACCTGCACCGTCGCCATCGCCTGCTTAGGCAGCTGCGCGAGCAGAACCGTCAGCTGGAGGAGGAGCGTCAGCGCACCGAACTGGCCCTCAAGCAGGCCGAGGAGGCCAACCGCATGAAGAGTGTATTCATCCAGAACATGAGCCACGAGATACGCACGCCGCTCAACTCCATCGTAGGCTTCTCGCAGCTTCTGGCCGATGGCGAAGAGGCGCTGGCACCCGAGGAACGCGAGGAGTTCAGCCGTCTCATTGAGCACAACTCTGACCTGCTCACCACGCTGGTCAATGACATCCTGGGTCTCTCCGAGTTGGAGAGCGGCATGCAGCAGCTGGAGTACGCCACGGTGCATTGCAATGCCCTCTGCCGGGAGACGATAGCCACCGTGGCTCACCGCTGTCCGCAGGGAGTGAATCTCTGCTACACCTCCGAGGTGACCGACGACTACACCATCACTTCCGACGGCAAGCGCATCAAGGAGGTACTCATCAACTTCCTCACCAACGCTGAGAAGTGTACCACAGCAGGCGAGATTCAGCTGCACCTCTCCCTCTCGGAGCACCCGGGTCAGCTCACCTTCTCCGTGACCGACACGGGCAAGGGCATTCCAGCCGACCAGGCCGAGGTCATCTTCGAGCGGTTCAAGAAGCTCGACGCCTTTGCTCAGGGCAGCGGCCTCGGGCTCAACATCTGCCGTCTGATAGCCGAGATGATGCACGGTGAGGTGAAGGTCGATTCCACCTACACTCAGGGAGCCCGTTTCCTCTTTATCATCCCTTTGCAGTATTACAATGAATAATAATCCATCGTATGAAAAAATTAAATGAGGGCATGTCAATGCCTGAACCTCAGCCCAAGCGTGAACACTATACCGAGGACCCGCTCATACAGGCATTAGCATGCCTTTGCGTCCCATTTACAAAAACAATCATCATGCAATATGCTTCCCACGTAGGAAAGAGGATGTCCAATACCAAGGACTTTCTTGAAAAGTACATCAAGGAGGGAGTCATCTGTGAGGAGAAGCAGACGATTAGCTACAGCCAATACTTCATCGAGGAATCTCACTGGATCGAGGTCATCCGTGCCATCCGACCGGAGCAGATGGAGATTCTTGTCAAGATAGTCAAGCAACGCGAGAAATGCCATGAAGCCGACTTTGCCCATGCCGTCTCTCTCTTTTTCCAGGGCAAAGAGTTCGAGCCACTGTTGGTCCATGTCAGTCATTCTTTAAATCTTTGGTTTACAGAAGACTATAAGGATATGATTCTGGTGAAAATGCTTCGCTCAGAGCAGATGTTACCCTTTCTTCAGGCGCTTGACAACCGCAGTCTGGAGATGCTCAACCGAGAGCTGATGGACCGACTTAATATGCTGAAATATGATGACAAGGATCTCTACATGATGGAGCATCTTATCCTGGAGAACAGTAAGCTTCCCGAGAGGTCACGCAACGCCTTACGTCTGGAGATGGCCATATATAAAGATTTTGTCAGCGAGGGCAATCCGCAGAAGGCTGCCCAACGTGCCGGTTCGGAGCTGTTTAATCGATTCCTGTACGCCTTCTCCGCTATTCAGAAGGGGGATTATGATGCGGCTTACAAGACGTTTGTCAGTTTGCTGCGGGGCACAGGCGAGAAGCACTTCAATGACTCTGTCGTCAACTTTTACTATGCCATTGCATTGGCCAATACCTCCATCGCATCGGCTCAGGTAAAGATAAGTACCTTGTTTAAGCAGGAAGGTTTCGGCTATCACACCTTAACAACGATGAAGCTTCTGCTGCTTCTGGCTAAAGAGCAGAAGAAGCAGATAGTCCTCTCCTCGTATGTAGATCGCACTGCGTCGCTGATTGACATGGCGCTGCTGTTGCTCATAGCCAAGCATTACAACCTGGGCAAAGTCTCCTATGAGCAGAAGCTGATTAAGGTGATTGACCAGTATCAGGTCCGTCTGGTGCAGTTGGAGATGGCCGATGTCTTTGAGCCCTACCGTGCGCTGCTCACCTCCGAGGAGGCCAATCCCTCTCACCTCCATCCCTCCTTGCCGGCATACTTCGAGCGCGAGGAGTGGGACCTGAAGCTCGACGAATTGCTCAAGCTCAATCGCGTGGAGCCCAAGGCCAGCAGCAGTGCCACGCCCTCGGATGCCAATCTGCGCATCATCTACGAGGTACACCCGACTACCTTCTCCATCCAGCCCAGGCTACAGAAGAGCAAGGACGGGGTCAACTGGTCAAGCGGACGCAACATAGCACTCAACAAGTTCTCCAAGGGAGAGGCCGAGGCCATGGGTGAACAGGACCGTAAGGTGGCTACCTGTGTCTCATCCTATACCGCCGGATGGTATGGGGGAGTCAGCTATGAACTGGGTGGGGGAAAGGCGCTGGCTGCCTTGATTGGGCACCCCTACGTCTTCGATGCCACCACAGGCAATCATCTCGACGTGGTCAGCGAGCGACCGCAGCTCAGCGTGAAGCATAGTGGTGGCCAGTACGTCGTGAAGAGCAATATTGAACCGAAGGAAGTCGAGGGAGGCTACTTTGCCGCCTGGGAGGGCAACTGCATCAAGGTCATCAAGGTCTCCACCAATACCCGCAAGACGATTGATACACTCAGCAAGCTGTCATTCCCCGACAAGGCCAAGGAGCGGCTGACCAGACTCCTGGAGATGCTCAGCGGTGAGATGATCGTGATGGGCGACCTGCTGAAGAACAGCGAACATATCGCTACCCGTCAGGCCCATCCCGAGGTTATCGTCCGCCTTCAGCCTCAGAACGAAGGCATCCGCTGCCAGCTCATCGTCCGCCCCTTCGGCAAGGTGCCCCCCGTCTGCAAACCCGGTAAAGGGATGCAGCTCATCACCACCACCATCGAAGGCAAGCAGGTGCAGACCAAGCGAAGCCTCAAGAAGGAGAAGGAAAATCTGGAGCAGGTGCTCCAACTGATGGTGGATTACGAGGAAGATGCCTACGACGAACTGGTCTGGCATCTGGCTCCTGAAGAGTGTCTGACCTTGCTCGAACAGCTTCAGCAGATGAAGGAGAGTGCCAAGGTGGAGTGGCCCGAGGGAGAGCAGATGAAGCTGGCCAGGGCACAGCTGACCTCCAAGGATTTCAACGTGAAGGTCAGCAGTGTGGCGGGCTGGTTTGAGCTCTCGGGCGATGTCGAGGTCAGTGCCAATAAGAAGATGAAGATGGCCGAGCTGCTAGAGAAGATTGCCCAGTCGAAGGGCAACTACATCCAGCTCTCCGATGCCGAATTTGTGCGCATCTCTGCCGAATTGCGACGGCATATCGACCTGCTGTCCCGGGTGGCCTCGCTCAATAGGGGCAAGATGCGCATATCGCAGTTTAATGCCCCGATGCTCGAGTCGCTGGCCGAGGGAGGTGTGACCCTGGCCTCCGACAAGGCCTACAAGCAGTTGCTCGACCGCATCAATCACTCCAACCAGGCCGAAATCAAGATACCCAAGACCATCAATGCCGACTTGCGCAGCTATCAGAAGGAGGGCTACCTGTGGATGTCGCGACTGGCCCTGTGGGGAGCCGGTGCGCTGCTAGCCGATGACATGGGCCTCGGTAAGACCCTGCAGGCCATCACGCTGATGCTGAGCCGTGCCGCTGCCGGACCGCAGCTGGTAGTGGTACCTACCTCGGTCACGTTCAACTGGCGCGATGAGATAGCACGCTTTGCCCCCTCGCTCCAAGTCCGCTTGCTCAACGCCCAGGGCGAAGACCGCGAGGCCCTGATACGCGAAGCCAAGCCGTATGATGTCGTCATCACCACCTATGGCTTGCTCTCCAACGAGGAGCAGCTGCTCGTGTCGCGCACGTGGAACACCATTGTGCTCGACGAGGCACACACCATCAAGAACCGCGACACCAAGATGTCGCAATCGGCCATGAAGCTCAAGGCCGACTTCCGTCTGCTGCTCACGGGTACTCCGTTGCAGAATCACGTCAGCGAGATGTGGAATCTCATGCAGTTTGCCAACCCCGACCTGCTGGGCACTTTCCAAGAGTTCACCTCCCGCTTCCTGCTCCCCATCGAGCGCGACCACGACAAGGAGCGTCAGCGTCTGCTCAAGCGCATCATCACCCCCTTCATCCTACGTCGCACCAAGAGTGAGGTAATCAACGAACTGCCCGAGAAGACCGAGATAACCCTCAAGGTCGATCTCAGCTCCGATGAGTGGGCATTCTACGACAACATCCGTCAGAAGGCCTTGGCCGAGATAGAGGAGAAGAGCGCCACCGCCATGCAGGCCCTGGCCGAGATTACCCGTCTGCGTCAGGCCGCTTGCAATGTCCGCTTGGTGGAGCCCACCCTTCACATCGCCTCTGCCAAGCTCGACCGCTTTATGCAGATAGTGGATGAACTCCACGACAACCATCACCGTGCCCTGGTCTTCAGCCAGTTTACATCGCACCTCGCCCTCGTACGTGAGCGGCTTGACAGCGAAGGCATCAGCTACCTCTACCTCGACGGCTCCACCTCAGCCAAGGAGCGCATCCGCCTGGTGGAGGAGTATCAGCAGGGTGATGTCTCCCTCTTCCTCATCAGCCTCAAGGCCGGAGGACTGGGCCTTAACCTCACCGCAGCCGACTATGTGGTCCATCTCGACCCTTGGTGGAATCCCGCTATCGAGGATCAGGCCAGTGACCGTGCCTACCGCATCGGCCAGCACAAGCCCGTCACCGTCTATCGCCTCATCTCAGCCGGCACGATCGAAGAGAAGATCATCGAGCTGCATCAGACCAAGAAGAACATGGCCGATGCCCTGCTCGAAGGAGGCGACATCAGTGCCAGCCTAAGCCGTGAGGAGATGCTCGAATTGCTGAGTAGTCTGTAAGTGTGAATTTGATAATACGTTTTTTGAATCATGAAGTACAATACGCTCTCTTGTAATCTTTCTCTAGGTAGTATGCTCTCCCTTGTTTGTACCTTGGCCTGCATCTTGGCCCCGGTAGGTACCCTTTGCGCACAGTCAGATTTTGGCTACCGTAACCCCGTCATCCCTGGTTGTTATCCCGATCCCAGCATTTGCCGTGTGGATAGCGACTACTATCTGGTCAACAGCAGTTTTCAGTTCTTCCCTGGTGTGCCTATGTTCCATAGTCGCGACCTGGTACATTGGGAGCAGATAGGTCATTGCCTCGACCGCGAGTCGCAGCTGCCTTTGCAAGGCGCCCAGTCGTGGGGTGGCATCTATGCCCCCACTATCCGTCACCATGAGGGGCGCTTCTATATGATTACCACCAATGTGTCGTCGAAGGGCAACTTTTTGGTCCACACAACCGACCCCCGCATGGGATGGTCGGAGCCTGTATGGCTCCAGCAGCAAGGCATAGACCCTTCGCTCTACTTCGAGGAGGGGCGTTGCTACATGGTGAGCAATCCCGATGGCGCCATCACCCTCTGTGAGATCAATCCCTTGACCGGTGAACAGCTCACTCCCTCACAGCGCATCTGGGAAGGCATGGGAGGCCGTTACCCCGAGGGACCCCATATCTACAAGAAGGATGGTTGGTACTACCTCCTCATCTCCGAGGGAGGCACGGAGTATGCCCATCGTGTGACCATTGCCCGTAGCCGTCACATTGCCGGTCCCTATCTCGGCAATCCTGCCAACCCCATCTTGACCCACATGAACTCCAACGCCCAGCACAGCCCTATCCAGGGCACCGGTCATGCCGACCTGGTGCAAGCAGTGGATGGCACGTGGTGGATGGTCTGTCTGGCTTTCCGTCCACAGGCTGGCAACTACCATCTGCTGGGGCGTGAGACCTACCTTGCTCCCGTGCGTTGGGACGAGGGCGCATGGCCTGTGGTGCATGGCGATGGCACGATAGCGCTCGACATGCAGGTACCCACCTTGCCGCAGAGCACCAAGGTGGAAAAGCCTATCCGTACCCTCTTCCGTCGTGGTCCCTTGCCCATGGAGTGGGTCTATCTGCAGAATCCCTCCATGGCGCAGTATCAGTTTACGGGCAAGGCGCTGCGGCTCAAGGCTACCCAGGCCTCCTTAGACCAGTCTGCTGTGAGTCCCACCTTCGTGGGGCGTAGGCAGCAGCATATCCGCTTTACGGCTACCGCATCCCTGCAGCTGCATGATGCCGCTCCGGGTGATGAGGCCGGATTGACCCTCTATCGCGAAACCCATAGCCACTACGACCTCTTGCTCCGTCAGGAGGAGGGAGGCAAGCAAAGCCTTGTGGTGCGCTATCGTCTGGGTGCGATGCTCCATACCCAACAGGTGGTCGCTCTGCCCCGTGGCAAGGTGCAGCTCCGCATCGTGGGTGATGAGGCCAATTACCACTTTGAGTACTCCACAGACGGTACCCGTTTCCACACTTTGGCCCTTATGGATACGCGCTATCTGAGTAGCGAAGCTAGCGGTGGCTTTACCGGCACCCTCATCGGCCTCTATGCCACCCAAGCAGCTTCCTCCTCCCGGGCCTACGCCGACGTAGCGTGGTTCGATTACCAAGGTGAGGAGTAAATAGGAGGAAAAGTATTCATCTGAACAGTTAACTCCCCAGCCGTGGACAGTTAACTGTTCAGCCGTGAGCAACATGCTCTCTTAACTTTGGGGTTCTCTATGATAGAATCAGGGTGTCCAATTTGATGCACGCTGTGCTGTGCAATTACAAAAACTATGGATTTATTGCACAAATGATATTTTTATTTGTATATTTGCACCATCGTAACAGTTGTTACGGTAATGAGTATTACGATAAAACTTGTAGATATGAGATTTTTTGATAGAGAACAAGAGTTTGAAAAACTTAGAGAAATTGAGGAATTATCTCATGAAGTAGCCCAATTTACCATCATTACGGGAAGGCGCCGCATTGGTAAGACCGAGATGGTCAAGAAGTGTTATGAGAACAGGACAATGCTCTACTTTTTTGTTGCTCGTAAAGCGGAAGCCGATTTATGCGATATCTTCGTTGATGAGATTCGCACAAAACTCAGTATTCCTTTGCTTGACAGCAAAGGAATGTCTTTTGCCGGCGTATTCAAATTCGTCATGGAATTGTCTCAGAATCAGCATATCAACCTGTTTATTGATGAGTTTCAGGATTTATATAGAATAAATCCGTCTATCTATTCCGATATGCAAAACATATGGGATAGCTATAAGAACAAGGCTCGCATCAACCTGATTGTGGCAGGCTCTGTGAACGCCTTGATGAATAAGATATTCAAGGATAAGAAGCAACCACTTTTTGGCAGACAAACAGACACAATACATGTCCGACCATTTAGGCCTTCGGTTCTAAAAGAAATTATGTCTGCATATTGCCCTGACTATAAGAAGTCAGATTTGTTGGCTCTTTACACCTTGACTGGTGGTGTGGCTAAGTATGTTGAGTTGTTTATCGACAGGAGAAAGTTTACCGAAAAGAAAATGATGGACATGTTTTTTGAACGGGATTCCTATTTCTTGCCAGAGGGTAAGAATATGCTGGTCGATGAGTTTGGCAAGGATTACGGTATCTATTTTTCGATTCTGACACTCATAGCTCAAGGTAAAAATACACGTTCGGATCTGGAGAATGCGCTCAATATAAAAGAGCTGTCAGGGTATTTGAAAAATCTAAGTGAAGAGTATGGCCTGATAAGTAAGATGCAACCTGTTTATGAGAAGTCGAGCAATAAGAACGTACATTATGCCATCAACGACCAGTTCTTGAGATTCTGGTTCCGCTTCATATACAAATATACGCATATCATCGAGGCTGGCGGTAATGATAAATTGCGAATGATAGCAGAGCGTGATTTTACGACAGTGAGCGGAAAGTCTCTTGAGAGTTACTTTATTGAGGTGCTGAAAGAATCGGGAGCATACACTCGACTTGGATATTGGCATGACCGAAAAGGCGAAAATGAAATCGACATTGTCGCTGAAGATGAAGTGGATAACAAGATTGAATTTATCGAGGTTAAGCGACAAGCGAAAAACTTTGATGAAAGTATTCTTAAGGGCAAATCAGACTTGTTCTTCCAAGCTGTCGGATCTTTTAAGGGGTACGATATTGTTTACAGAGGACTATCTATAGAGGATATGTAATTTGCAAAGACTCTTTGTACTTGCTGTCACAACATAGGCTTTTTTGTCTGATAGGTTTCCGTGTTCATAAAGGAATTCCGGGGCGAAGGCAATCACGTTGTTCCAATCAATGGTGAAGGGGTAAATCCGGTAGTTCTTGAAGTAATGCTTGTCCTTCAACTTGTTGCATGCCATCTCGTTGATTTTTTAATTTTTTGTTTCCTATAATCTGATTTCAGAGGAAATAGTACGTTTTTTTGTTGAATAGAGTCTATATACCTGTGCTTTAAATGAATATTTAACATTTGTAAGCATTCGACAAACGACAGGTAGTTTGTCGAATGCTTACGAATTTTCATGCTGAGCTGATATCATTTTCATCGTAGCGTGGCAGCAAGCGTACAGAGCCTTTGTACAAATATCCAAAGCTTTTGAACTTATATTCAAAGGCTTTGCACAGCTGTTCAAAGCCTTTGAATAGGTGCTTTCACCCAGTGAAGCAGTTTATTCCTGAGAGGTTAACTCCCCAGCCATGGGCAGTTAACTGTTCGGCCGTGAAGAGTTAACTCCCCGGTCGTGAGCGACATGCTCAGGTTAGAATGAACTCTATTTGTGTTATTTTTCAGATTCTTTGTTGAACAATACTTGGATATTCAAGTTAATGTTGTATCTTTGCCAAACGAAACCAAATAACGATGTGATGACAGAGGTAATTGTACCTATAGAGAATGATTGGGCGATTGACAACATCATGAATGCCATCAAGATGTTGAAGGGAGTTGCGTCTGCAAGGGTAAAGCGCGTTGATGTCGCCAAGAATCAAGAGCAAACAGCTAAAAGATATTCCCCGAGAATAGAACGGTTGCAGCAATTGAAAGGTACAGGTATTACGCAAGCTGATATTGACAATGATAGTCGGCTGGCATATCTCTTGAGCAGATGAAGAAGGTATTTATTGATACAAATGTCTTGCTTGATTTCGTTACTGGACGTGACGGAAATGAAGATGCTTGCGATATTCTTCAGTGGGAGAAGATTCTAAAGTGTCCTTGTGTGCATCTTATTTGACCATGGCTTTGCTTTACTTAATACCTTCTTCATCATCGCATAGCGTGGGTCTTTTTTGATGTCACGTTCGGGACGATGATCACATATCCAATCAACCTTATCTATCTCTTCGCGAAAACGAAAAGCGTCTTCTCCGTAGAGTGTAGGAATTGCCTTTATTGCTATTGCCATCTCGTTGAGTATTTAATTATTTGTTTCCTATAATCTGATTTCTGTGGCAAAAGTACGTTTTTTTGTTAAATAGAGTCTATATCCCTGTGCTTTAAATGAATATTTAACATTTTACATTTACCAAATACTTCAGCTACAATCCATATTAATACCTCTTTCGTGTCATTTGGCCACATCTACCTTCAGACCTAAGTGGAGCTTCTCGGAGATGGCTTCAAGGCAATGTATCTTTCGCTCATTACTCAGATTGACGTAGATGTACCAATCGCCTACCTTGTGCTGCCACATCATAGGATTCTTGTCTGATTGCCTTTGTTCTTTGCCAACCAAATTATAACCTGCATGGGTGAGTCCGAGGTTATGGACTCGTTGCAGACCTATGCGGCATAGCACCTCCTTATAGGTATCAATAGCTTTGTTTTTGCACACAATGGTACCATCGGGGAAGCGTACCCGCAGACCTTTTGAGGCATTCTTAACCAACTTTGCAGATGCTTCAGTCTTTGGCTGTGGAGCCACTGCTGTTTTATATTTGGCGATAGGCTCCTTCACCTTACTCGTTGTTGGAGTAATGGTCTTGGCATCTGTAATCTGGTTGATTTTCATCTTGCGCGATAGTGCTACGCTGATGGGTTCACCGGGGTGATATTCCACTACGAGCACCAAGTCACGCTTGATTTGACTTAATGTAGGTTCGATGTCCTTGCCGATAATCGGAAGGATTTCTTCTCGGATGATGCTCTCTTCCGTTTCGTTGATTTTACGGATGAGTTCTGCTGTCAACTCTAGTTCCAAATCTTTGGAGTTCTCTATGATAGAGTATAATTTTTCAAGTTTTGTTGCCATGATAATCCCTTTTCTTATTCGTTCGCTTTTTATATAATTACTATCTCTTCATCTGTCAAGCCGTAGAGCTGATAGACCAATTGGTCTATCTCGGTTTCGGGGTTATGGAGACCTTATTCATCTTCTTTTTCTAAATCAATTCCATTAATAACTCCATCTGCTTTCTCGTTTTCTATTGATATTGTATAGTCAATGTTAAATAAAACAGCAATGGCTTTATCAATTTTATCTTGCTTAAAACCAATAGCTTTGAGATAAGTAGAAACCATTTGTTTTTTGCTCATGTTTTCTTTCTTTTTAATAATAGTAATCTCTTTGTCCTTTTTCTCTTTGATAATTGGATGCCGCAAGATATTGTTTTCTATTATCGCAATGTAATTGTTCTCAGAAAAATCAATATCTTGTGATATGGGGGTGAATTGGTTTTTCTGTTGTGAAGCAAGCCCCGTTATAATATCATCGTTCAGCCTTGCAAAATAGTACATTCTGTAATCCTTATAGCCTTCATACCGAATAACAGCTAATAACTTGTCCTCTATAGAGAATAACAAAAAGTAATCGGAAAGTTCTATATGCTCTTTTTTACATTTCAATTCAACAGATCTCTTATGAGGAGCATATATTTTATCTGTAACAATGTAAGCCTTAATTTTTGGGGGAAACTTCATTTCTAATCCTTCCCATCTAGTTAACAAATCGTTTGATGATATGGATTCATGCGGCTCGAAATTCAAATCAATCTGTGTGGGATTTGCTTCGTCTATCGGGTAGTGTTCAAAGTTCGTTTCCGTTTTTTCTACTGAATGATTTTTCCCCCAATAAAGATTCCCTTGTTCTAGTATTTGTTGGGGTCTTAAATAATTCATTCCTTCTGTAGTTGCTATTTGTACAATGCCTCCAGTGAAGGAAACTATCTTCCAATTTAATGGTAATAGGGCGATGGGTATGATAGAAGCTCCCCTTGATGCATTTACATCATATAGGATTAATGATACACCATTGTCATAAATGATGCAGTTATCATCAATGAATTTGAAGGCATCTGTTTGCCAGTCGTAGTTTGAACGTATTGTTTCCTGCTTCAAAATAGAATATCCCATTTCGTTGTGAACGATATAATAATCTCCATGCATATAAGGCTTTTTATCGGAAATATAGATAGGATGACAAGGCTCGTACTTTGCTGTAAAGATATAGTATGAATTCCCCCTCTGCCCTATAATATAATCATCTTCTTCATAACATGACTGAAACCATACATTATAAGAAAGACTAGTCCAATTTCTGTAATAGTGAAGGCTATAATACTTTATAGAGTCATCAGGAGAATCTGAATGAAAGACCGTATAATAGTCATGCTTGAACTTTCTGTCTAACCTTTCTTTATGCTTAAATTGTATAGCATTCTTGGGATTCCAATGATATTTTTGTTCTTTTGTGTCGAAGAAAATCCACTTCTCGTCTTTTAAGACTTGGATGGATCGAAAATGGTTGTATTCCTC
>CAMACX010000034.1 GCA_945831575.1 uncultured Mediterranea sp. | reverse complement strand
TTTGAATAACTATTTCTATTGCATCAATCGATTTGCGAAGTTCAAATCCTGATTTATCGGACTGTTCTATGATGTCCACAAACTTTGTTTGGAGCTCCATTGGTGGAATCGGCATTTCTATCTTCAATAGATCATTTTTAGTAAGGCTGGGTAATACTCCCTGCTTATTGTAGCGAGTAAAATCAAACAATTTACACCAGAAATAGAAATACTTTGGATGAAGTTTGGTCCTATCCACATCAAGACAAAAGGCTGTGTCAACTATCCAATAATCTGTCTCCATGTAGATTGGTGAATTTATGTTACCTTTTCTACCTAAGATAACAGTATCTTTTGGACATAGCATCCGCTCTCCATATCCCATAATACCACCGCTTCCACAAATTGGGTAAGTGCCGGACTCCTGGTAGTCATCATCATACTTTTTGCCATTTATTATGGTTAAGCACTTTTCCCAACTTAACTTCGGAAAATCGCCTTTAAACATCTCGATAAATTGCGATTTCACCATTTCTTCAGTCGCAGCAAGAAGTTTCTTGTATGATTCCTTCAAGTGATATGCTGCCCAAAGTTTATCTGCAAGAACTTTTTGTTCTGCGAGAGAGGGAAGGGAGAATTCGTAGTTCTTTAGATGCTCCCACTTAACACGAGGTGATAGCGAGCCTGCTGAGCCTTGCATCGCATAATCAAAGAACCTGTCGTTCTGTATAACAAAAGGAAGAAGTTCTGGAAGTATTCCACCAGTGGATTCTATCACTGTGATGTCTCCAGAACAAATGCCATCACATGGGGCCACCACTGCCTTTTTAAGATAAACTCGACGACGGCCAAGAAGGACCTGCCCTTTTGTGAATTTCTTAGAGAATGTATGTTCGATGTTACTATCCCATGAAGACAACTCGATTTCACCAGGAATAAGATGTTCCAATCCAACTATAGGAATGTTTGTTTGTTCTCCACTCCAAGTTAGTCTGCATTCATGGGCCACATCGCCAAGTTTGACAAAATTATTATCATTCATAATTCTAGCATTTTCATTAAAGTGTTGTATTCTATCGAAATAGACTGACTGCATTCATCCCATGATGATATTGCAGAATCAAGTGAAGTTTGAGAATGGACAAATTGACTCTTATATGCATAGAGAGAAATATTGAGGTTATAGTCTCTGCTTGCCAATTCTTCATTTGAGACAAGTTTACTATAGCCATCAATTTCGATAGACGAATGATAGATTCTTGTAATTTTTTCAATATGTTCTGGTAATAGCTTGCTCTCTGCATTCTGGCGAACCACATCGTTTATAGCGTTAATCATCAAAATTTTTCCTTTCCGCTCAGTTGGTTTGTTGTTAGAGCAGATGATAATGCACGCCTCCATCGGTGAATTGTAGAACAAGTTAGGACCTAAGCCGATAATGCAATCAACGACATCGGATTCTACCATTTTTTTGCGTAAATCCTTTTCTTCATCACGGAAAAGAACACCATGAGGAAGTAAAGTTGCACTTCTACCATGCTGGGTATTCATAGATGCTATGATGTGCTGTATAAAAGCATAATCGGCCCTTCCTTGCGGTGGAGTACCAAGAAAGTTGCGCCCCCATTTATCATTCATGAATGCTTCGCGGTTCCATGTCTTGATAGAGTATGGCGGATTAGCCAACACTATATCAAACTTCCTCAGCTGGCTTCCATCCACAAAAGCAGGATGTGCAAGCGTATCTTCACGAACAATGCTGAAATCCTCTACACCGTTCAGATAGAGATTCATGCGGGCGATAGATGCTGTCAGCGCATTGATCTCCTGCCCGAACACCTTTACTCCCTGCCAGGGGTGTCCCTTTTGGCGAAGGAAATCAAGGCACTTCACAAGCATTCCACCAGATCCACATGTGGGGTCATAGATACTTTCGTCTGGCTGTGGCTGAAGGATTTCTGCCATCAGCGTTACCACCGTACGGTTGGTATAAAATTCCTGTGCGGTATTGCCTGCATCGTCGGCAAACTTACCCACAAGGTATTCGTATGCCTGGCCCATCTCGTCGGCAGGACAGGAAGACAAGCCAAGGTTATAACGTGAGAAGTCTTCGATGAGCGAGGTGATGATGTGGTCGGGCATCTTGTTCTTGTTCGTCCATCCGTCTTTCGGGCCGAAGATACCATCCAGACCACCAATGACACGACCATCAGCTTCTTCGCCTGGATTGGCCTGCTCGATGGCGATGAACGCTTCTACCAAGCGCTGGCCAACATTCTCGGTCACCTCGCGTACATCACGCCAATGAGCACCATCAGGGATGCGGATGGCCAACTCAGCAGCTTGCATACCAGCATATTCCTCACCTCCTTCAGCCACGAAATCTTCGAACTGCTCATCATATACATCACTGATGCGCTTGAAGAAAAGTAGCGGGAAGATGTATTCCTTATAGCCAGCAGCGTCTATCTGTCCGCGCAGTCGGGTTGCAGCTCCCCAGAGGAACGACTTCAGTTCGTCCAATGAGATGGTCTCGTCAGGTCGGCGATATGGTATATTCTTATGCTCTTCCTTCATGTTGTTCATTCTTTATGAGCTTGGGATTGTTCTCTTGCTATAGCGATGGCTTTCTTCAATTTGGCTGCCAAAAGCTTCTTATCGGGAAGTTGGGTGTAATATTGAGCAACTTTTATAGGACTGTTTTCATCCAGCATGAGATATTCAACGTGCTCAGTATTTCCTTCCGAACACAGAATAAGACCTATAGGCGACTCTTCCCACTGTTTCCTTTCGTTCTGGTTCAGATACCTCAGATATAGCAACATTTGTCCTTCATATTCTGGTTTGAATTTACCCAGTTTCAAATCGATGGCAACTAGGCGTCTCAATTCCCTATGGAAGAATAGCAGATCGATGTAATAATCTACAGCATCTACAGTAATACGCTTCTGGCGTGCTACGAATGTAAAATCGGAGCCTAACTCTTTGATGAAGTCTTCAATCTGCGTGATAATCGCGGTTTCCAGGTCGCTTTCCGAGAACACATCTGGCAAGCCAAGCATGTCAAGTATATAGCTACTCCTAAAGACCATATCTGGTAGTAACTGATTATTGTTCCTTGCTTCCTGAAGCTCTTTTTTAATAACTTCTTCTGGTTTTCTGCTTATGGCCGTGCGCTGGTACAGCTGCTGATCTATCTTCTCGTCCAAGGTACGGGTATCCCAATGTTCTATCGTACACATTTGTGCATAGAACTGTCTTTCAAGGGAATCTTTCACACCCATGAGGGAACGAAGATGTGTCCAGCTTAATTGTGTACGAGTGGCGTACACAATTTCATCTTCGGTAAAAGTGTACGCAGCGCGTACACAATGTTGCAGTTTGTAGATGCTCCAACCACTTCCGTACTGTTCGGTTAATCTTTTGGAAAGATTTTTGAGTATCTGTTTTCCGTATTCGGCTCGCTGATTATATAGCACATCTTCCTTAATACGCTTACCCACATACCAGTTGGTAAGGCATACCTCTGTATTGACGTATACTGCAATCTTATTACGAGTCTGGTCTATAATGTTGCAGACATCGTTGAATAAGACTATTTCGTTGTTTTTATTAACAATCTCTTCCATCAGCCTAAGCATTTATTATTTTTCTAAATTCTGCTTCACGAAGTTTCACTTCTTCGTAAGCAGCCTTGAACTCTGCCAGCACCTCGGTATAAGGTTTGATAGCCTCACGGTGGTATTGCACATATTTATTGGGCGATAGGTCATAACCCTTTGCTGCAATATCGTCGAGTGTTACCACCTGTGAGAAGTCTTCCACGTTCTCATAATTGATATACAACTCGAATAATCGGTCAACATCCTTCTGTTCCAATATGTTTTGAGCTCGTTTCGGAGTCAGAATCTTGGTGCCGTCTATCATCAGGATACGCGCACTATGTGCAGCGGGCTTCATCTTGCGAATAATCAGGAAGCACGGTGAAAGGCCTGTTCCATAGAAGAGCTTATCACCAAGGGTAACAACTGCCTCTACCATATCACTTTTCACCAACTTTTCACGGATGCGTCCTTCTTCGTTGCCTCGAAAGAGTACTCCCTGCGGCATTACCACAGCCATGCGTCCCTTGCCAGGAGCCATCGATGCTATCATGTGCTGAATCCATGCATAGTCACCACATGAGTCGCTGGGTGTCCCCCAGATGTTACGTCCATATTTATCTGATGACCATTCCACCGAGCCCCATTTCTCCAACGAGAATGGGGGATTGGCTATCACACAGTCGAACTTTGCAACCTCTCCACCTTGCAAGATTTTCGGATTGCGGAGAGTGTCACCCTGCATAATGTTGAAGTCGCTTGCGCCATGAAGGAAAAGGTTCATCTTTGCAATAGCCGAGTTAACCACATTCTTCTCCTGACCGAAGATGTTTCCACAACAGAGGCTACTATGATTCATGTGATGTACGGCCTCAATAAGCATACCACCAGAACCGCAAGCTGGGTCATAGACACTTTCACCGGGTTGAGGATCGAGGATGCGTACAAGTAATTGCACCACGGAACGAGGAGTATAGAACTCACCAGCCTTTGCCTTTGAGTCATCAGCAAATTTCTTCAGCAAGATTTCGTAGGCATCGCCCATTAGGTCGGTAGGATAGTCATTGTTTCCAAGTTTCCTTGTACTCAGATGTTCTATCAGGTCACGTATCTTTCCGTCTGAAAGGTTCTTCTTGTCCGTCCATTTCTGAGCACTGAACATACTAAGCACACCATAAAGCGTATCAGGGTTGGCTAACTCTATACCACGCATAGCACCAACGATGGCCGCGCCAAGATTCTCGGTACGTTCACGTACATCCTGCCAGTGACAACCATCAGGAATAACAAAGCGATGCTGTTCTGGTAATGTCGCATATTCCATGTCGCCACCGCTTTCTTCCAAAGCCGCCTCAGTCTCTTCGTCGTACACGTCAGAAATACGCTTGTAGTAGAGAATCGGAGTTATATAATCTTTGAAGTTGTCCTGACTCACAGGTCCACGAATAATATTGCACGCCTCAAACAGGAAGTTGTACAAGTTCTGTACACCTTCCAGTTTCAGTTCTTGTGCGGTCTTGGGCGTATCAAAGAGATCTGATGACTTTATTTTTGTTTTCTTTGCCATTATTCTAAGGGACGAACCAAATCATTAACGTTAACTTCTAACACTTTTGCTATTAGCAATAGCATCTCCAAATTAGGTTGCGTTGTATTCGTCACCCACTTGGAAATGGTTGCTTGGTCTTTACCTAGTTGCTCAGCCAGCCATTTATTACTTTTGTCTTTTTCGGCTAAAACGACCTTAATTCGGTTGAGATGCTTACTGTCCATATTATATATAATGTATATTCGATTACAAAGGTACTGCTTTTTTGCCAAATATATTCTCTTTATGGATAAAAATAAACAAAAGCCGCAAAATATTTGAAGAAAATGCAAAATTGACAGTTAAAGTCATTAGTGTCCCGTTAAAATCGGGACGAAGTTAAATTTACCTTAATTCCGCAGCACTATTATAAATTTATCTTTTTAAGTACCTGAGCAACAAAAAGTTGCTCAGGATTTTGCCATGTCAGATTTTTCACCTATCTTAGTGTTGCAAATCAAAATATGTATCAAACCCGACAGACATGGCAAATGTAGCAATAAAATCTGAGAAACTCACTCCTTTTGGAGGAATAATTTCAATAATGGAGCAATTTGACTCCATACTCTCATCTGTAATCGACTCAACCCTTGGTATGAGATGCTAGCTGTATGGTTATCCAAAGGAAAGCATGAGAGCAGAACACTTATCATTAGGGCACCCCACATGACTTGCACGCTAAGAGTTGGTAAATGAATACGACAAACTATCAGCATTCAAGCCTATGTGGACACCTAGGCCACACTCCCCAAAGATACCCGGAAGCTATCTTTCTCACTTCACACCTGTTCTATGCTCCTTCTATCGTTAGGCTATACTGAGAAAGAGATGAACTCGATTTGAAGTCGATTTGAACTCGATTTGAACTCGATGAAATATTAGAGAATCATCGACTTCAAACCGACTTCAAATAGGCTTCATTATGGAGGAAGCTTAGACTTACCTTAGAGGAAGGATAGACTTACGGTTGAAGATAAAATAAATATTGGCAATGATTTTTTGATATTGAAAAATCATTACCAATATCCTATCCGTCTGATGGGTACAGGCAGCAACGGAAGTGGACTCCAACAGGTCAGATTACAACGAAGTGTTGCGGCGAGCAGAGGGTGCGATGCCCATCGTGGCGCAAATGGACGTAGGCGTATGCGCCATGAGGCAACGGTGCGGATACGACATGACGCTCCATGGTGTAGTCATAGACCGTCTCCTCACACTTCGCTTCAAGCCTACATGCTCCCTGACCCAGTTCTGGAGTCTCGATGCTCCGCAACTGGTAGAGCCGAATCAGGTCATCCCGCTGCCAATCCTTCTCGTCAATGTCGAAAGCAAGGCTATGCCCCTCCACTCGCAAGTCGAGTGCGGGCAAACAGCCTGACGAGATAACGTATGGGGCAGGAACACAGAGACCGCAGTTGTAATCCTCAGGACTGAGCTCCACGTGTTCAATCAACAGGTTGTAATGAATGAAGCGCCGGTACACCGCAAGGGGATTACTAGCCTCCTCAAAGTTTTCACGCAACAGATACTTCATCAAACCGTAGGCAGCAAGGATGTTGCGCATACCCTTGCGCTGCTGCTGTTGTCGCTTACTGTTGGCATCACGGTAACCAGTGGGCCTACTCTGAATAATCTGCACGCCACCATATTCACGATAGACCATTCCTTCAATTCTCCCGGAGAGTATTCCTTTCTTATTAATCTTGACCATATTTCATCGGTTGGCAGCATCCTATACTGCCTATTTTCAAATTAAACTATCAGTTGAAAACTTCATTGTGTGTCTATTGCCATATCAGCCACCTCACCTTATCGGGCAAGGCCAAACTCCAGCACTTCGCCCGGTTGGGTCATGACCTCAATCACTCCCTCGCGTACCGTAACCCGCGACTGGTCGCCTCCCAGCAGCTTCGCGTCTCCCATAAAGGGATTCTGCAGGCGTAGCAGACCGCCCCGCTCGGCAGTAATCTTCACGCTAGACACTTCTCCACCGCGCTGATGAGCCTCCACCAGAAAAGCTCCCATGGCGCGCAGTCCCTCAAAGTCCACGTCGTGCCAGTCGGCCGGTATGGCCGGGAACACACGAATCACCCCGGTGTGGCTCTGCAGCAGCATCTCCTGCACACCCGATGCAAAGGCCATGTTGCCCTCTAGGGTGAACGGACGGTAGGTAAACCGGGACTTTCCTGTACCCGACTGGTCGCCATTGACGTGGAAACCATTGGGCAAGCAGAAGCAGGCGGCAAAGTCATGCAGGGCTGCTGAAGCCCCTTCACCGTCAAAGGCACGCGCCTTCATGTTGCCGACCCAGCTGAAGGAATAGCCCGTCCACCAGTCGGAGCCATAGGTATCCAGGGCTGCAAGGCTTGCATCAATGATGCGGGCATCCCTCTCTCCATGACTCTTGTCAATCAAGCCCAATGGATGGATGGCCATCAGGTGAGAGAAGTGACGGTGAGAATGGGCATAGGGATGACCTGGAGCGATGGTCAATCCACCGTGCTGATCGATATCAAAATCAGGCAGTTGCTGCTCCAGCTCGCTCCAGTGCGCCGCCTCCTCCTTCAGCTCCAGTGCAGTAGCCAGTTCGGCCGAGGCACGAAACGCAAAGTGTACCAATGCCCGGTCAAAGTTGGTCATCTCCCTGAACCAGGCCTCCAGGCTATTGTCATTGTATTCGGGCGAAGAGCTCAGCGGAAGGGTACGCACGCCATCCTTCAGCACCGTGAACTGCTCCAAATAGGTAGCCACATCCTTCAGGTAGGGATAGGCCCGCTCCCTCAGGAAGACAGGGTCCTGCGAATATTTCCAGTGCAAATAGAAGTGCTGAGCCAACCAGGCAGAGACCGTCGGACCCAGTGCATACTGGCTCCAGCCACCCATGGGTTCGCCGATCAAGGTACATACGCCGGGGACGTTCAGCCCATCGGTCCCGAAATAGTGCTGGGTGTAGGCCTTATGGGTCTCCCGTTGGTTCCACAACGTCTCCAGGTAGCCGTAGCCCTCCTCCAGGTGGTTGCCGATATAGAAAGGCCAGTAGCTGAGCTGTGTATTCAGGTCATGATGGAAGTCGCCTTTCCAAGGGGGCAATTTGCCGTTGTCAGCTGTCCAGATGGCTTGCAAGGAGATGGGATAGGAGTGCTTGCGGGCGATGCTGCCCATCTTGTACAATTCGTTGTAGTATTGCCGCTCAATCACTTTATCCGGTATGTGAATACGTGACTGGGCATAGAAGCGCTGCCACCAGGCCTGATGGCTCTCATACGCGTCCTCAATCCCTTCCTGCATCGCCTCATCGACCAAGTCGCTCGCTGTCTGCTCCACCAAGGAAGAGGTGGCACTCCAGGCACCGATGAGCTGATGACCCTGCCGCTTCCACTTCAGCGCCACGCTATAGGAGAAGTCTCCCCATCCCGGCTGGGTATAGACCAACTTCTGCTCCCCAACCCGATCGACTGTGCCTTGCTTATACCCCAGACGGAAAAGGCTTTGCGAACTGTGGTCATTGACTCCGCCCACCTGTGTCTCCTCGTTGTAAGTGGGAGGCACCAGAAGGGGTTCCAGCCCCTCTTCCACCCCACTCAGCACAAACCATCCGACGGGTTTCTCGGCATGGACGAAGCATTGCAATGATGCGCCCGACTGCCACACCACTTCACACACGGCCTGCCGCTGATAGAGATGCACACGGTTGACCCGGCCTAATCCCTGGATGGGAAGTTCCATACCGGCACCAGGTATCTTGCAGGGACCGGGATTGATACTGTAAGGATCATCAAAGCGCTCCTGTACAGGGGCGTAATCCCCCTTCTTCACTTGACTGTAGAGCCAGGCAAACGAGAAGCCGTCACCCGTCAGTTCCTCCGTAGGACGCAGGTCCCAAAGGTCGCTCCGGTCGATGGAGATACGCAGGTTATTCCTCTTCTGCCACACCAAGGAGCCAATGGTGGCATTGCCCAACGGCATGGCCTCATCCCAACGGGTGGCCAGGCTATCGGACGAGAGGTCATACTCATCTGCCCCTACAGGCAGAAATACCTCATGCTGGCAGGAGGTCAACACCCCCAACAAGAGACTTACAAG
Organism: uncultured Mediterranea sp.; assembly: GCA_945831575.1. Lineage (GTDB taxonomy): Bacteria > Bacteroidota > Bacteroidia > Bacteroidales > Bacteroidaceae > Bacteroides. Next base: position 22,490 of record CAMACX010000034.1, on the reverse strand, counting down.
GCACAGTACTTTTCTCATGGTTACTCAATTTTAGCTCATTACATGATTACATATAGTTAAAGTGTTCAGATTACAAGGTAGCTGACTACATCGTATTCGTTGACAAAGGTAGAGAATATTCCTCATAAATCTGTGCTCTTCCTTTGTTTTTCGCCTGAATTGTGTTACTTTTGTACCCTAAAAACTGAAAAATAGCGTATGGCAAAGGAAAGTCAAGTGATATTTGACCGCCAGACGGTGGAGTTTGTTACCGTCGGTGCGGAGTACTGCAAGTGGGTGGAACAGGCAGAAGGCACCCCACGGAGGCAGTTGGTGGATGTAGCCCTCAAGCTGCTCCCCCTGCTCTACCTCAAGGCCTCGATGCTGCCACCCTGCGAGACGCTGGGCGACGAACCGCTGGAGAGCTTCGTCACCGAAGAGAGCTACGAGGTGGTGCGCCTCACGCTGGCCGACATCCTGGCAGAGCGCGATGATTACCTCGACGTGTTCGTGAGCGACATGAAGTACAGCGACCAGCCCATCACACGCTACATCTCCGAAGACCTGAGCGACATCTACCAGGACATCAAGGACTTCATCTGCCTCTTCCAGTCGGGCCTCAACACGGTAATGCACGACGCACTGGCTACCTGCCAGGAGAACTTCCGCCTCTACTGGGGACAGAAATTGGTCAACACCCTGCGTGCATTGCATGAGCTGCGCTATGCCGCACCCGAGGAGGATGAAGAGGAGTACCCCGCAGAAGAGATAGATGACGACCTGAGGCCCTACCTTACAGAAGAAGACAACGACAATGATAACGATACAACGGACTATTGATAAAGCGGCAGTCAACGAGATGCCCGTGGTGACCTTTGAAGGGAAAATCCATCTGGTCAACACGCCGCAGCAGGCCGAGCATGCGGTCAACTTCCTCAAGCAGTTTCCCCTGCTGGGCATCGACACGGAGACGCGACCCAGCTTCAGCCGCGGCCAACAGCACAAAGTGGCCCTGCTGCAGGTGTCGGCCCAGGAGCACTGCTTCCTCTTCCGCCTCAACCTGACAGACCTGACGCTGCCCGTGATCTACCTGCTGGAGAACCCTGCCATCACCAAGGTAGGACTCTCGCTGCATGATGACTTCATGATGCTCCATCGCCGGGCTCCCTTCGAGCCACGCGGCATCGTGGAGCTTCAGGAGCGGGTGAAGCTCTTCGGTATCGAGGAGCTGGGGTTGCAGAAAATCTATGCCATCCTCTTCGGACAGAAGATTTCGAAGAGCCAGCAGCTGAGCAACTGGGAGGCCAAGGAGCTGACCCAGCCCCAGCAACGCTACGCAGCCACCGACGCCTGGGCCTGCCTGCAAATCTACCACCAACTGCAACGGCTCAAAGAGGAAGGAATCTGCATTAGTGATTAATGATTAGTGATTAGTGGCCTGTCCTGCTGCAATAACTATCACTTGTAGCTCGTAACTTGTAACTAAAAAACAACTATATTATAATAATGTATAAGATTATACTGAAACGTGGCAAGGAGGAGTCGCTCCAGCGATTCCATCCGTGGGTGTTCTCGGGGGCCATAGCCCGTATCGAGGGCGAACCCGAAGAGGGCGAGGTAGTGGATGTCTATACCTCACAAGGGGAATTCATCGCCAAGGGACACTGGCAAATAGGCAGCATTGCCGTACGTGTGCTCTCTTTCCGGGCCGACGAGGCCATTGACACCGACTTCTGGAAACGCCGACTTGCTACGGCCTATGCCATGCGGCAACACATCGGCATAGCCGGACGCAGCGACAACAACACCTACCGGCTAGTACACGGCGAAGGCGACAACCTGCCGGGACTCGTCATCGACATCTATGCCCGCACGGCTGTGATGCAGGCCCACTCGGCCGGTATGCACCTAGTGCGCATGCAGATTGCCGCCGCGCTCAACGAGGTGATGCAGGGTGCCATCGACAACATCTACTACAAGTCAGAGACCACCCTCCCCTTCAAGGCCGACCTCTACCCCGAGAACGGCTTCCTGCAAGGGGGAAGCAGGGATAACGTAGCCACGGAGTATGGCCTGCAGTTCCACATCGACTGGCTCAAGGGGCAGAAGACCGGCTTCTTCGTCGATCAGCGTGAGAACCGCGCCCTGCTGGAGCGCTACGCCCACGGACGCTCGGTGCTCAACATGTTCTGCTACACCGGCGGTTTCTCGGTCTATGCTATGCGCGGCGGAGCCAAGCTGGTACATTCGGTGGATAGTTCGGCCAAGGCCATTGACCTGACCAACAAGAATATCGCCCTCAACTTCCCCGGCGATGAGCGCCACGAAGCCTATGCCGAGGATGCCTTCAAGTACCTCGACCGCATGGGCGACCAGTACGACCTCATCATCCTTGACCCACCTGCCTTTGCCAAGCACCGCGATGCCCTGCGCAACGCCCTGCAGGGCTACCGCAAGCTCAACGTCAAGGCCTTCGAGAAGATTAAGCCCGGCGGCATCCTCTTCACCTTCTCCTGCTCGCAGGCCGTGAGCAAAGAGAATTTCCGCACCGCCGTATTTACCGCCGCCGCCATGACAGGCCGCAGCGTGCGCATTCTGCACCAGCTGACGCAACCCGCCGACCACCCCGTGAATATCTACCATCCCGAGGGTGAATACCTTAAAGGACTCGTCTTGTATGTAGAATAGATACATAAAACAGGGCCTAAAGTATAATTAATGTTAACACGATGTATTTTTTCGAGGAATTATTATGTTGTATAACATAAAACCCCTACATTTGCATCGTGTTTTTCATGGTATTAGATTTAAGGTTAATAAAGATTGGGTGTCTGGGATAGATACCCTTCTTTTTTTGTACCTACCCGAAAGCATATTTTTTCCGCTAAAGATTGGTTCGTTTCATTTTTTTCTCTACCTTTGTCGGTCGAAATAAAGTATATATCCCATGAACCTCAAAACACGCTTAATCGTGATGAACTTCCTACAGTTTGCAGTGTGGGGTGCCTACCTCACCTCGATGGGAAGTTACCTCGTCACTATCGGTATGGCGCAACAGATTGGTCTGTTCTATGCCATGCAGGGCATTGTGTCCCTCTTCATGCCTGCCCTGCTTGGTATCGTTGCCGACCGCTGGATTCCGGCACAGAAGATGCTTTCGCTCAGCCACCTGCTCGCCGCCCTCTTCATGGGCGCAGCGGGATGCTACGGCATGGCGCAGGGTAGTAATGCACAATTCAGCGTCCTCTTCCCGCTCTACGCCTGCTCCGTGGGCTTCTACATGCCAACCCTGGCCCTGAGCAACTCTGTAGCCTACAACGCCCTGGAGCGTGCTGGACTTGATACCATCAAGGCCTTCCCTCCTATCCGCATCTTCGGCACCATTGGCTTCATCTGCTCCATGTGGATGGTCGATCTGATGGGCTGGCAGGCTAACTACAACCAGTTCCTGGCCTGTGCCGCCATTGGCATCCTCTTCAGCGGCTATGCGCTGACCCTGCCGGTCTGCCCCGTGAGCAGCGGCAAGGGCAAGAGCCTATCGGAAGCACTAGGACTGAAAGCCTTCAGCCTCTTCAAGCAGCGCAAGATGGCCCTCTTCTTCCTCTTCTCTATGCTGCTGGGCGTGTCACTTCAGATTACCAACGGCTTTGCCAACCCCTTCATCAGCAGTTTCGGTAGCGTGGCCGAGTATGCCGACACTTTCGGTGTGAAGCACGCCAACATCCTCATCTCCTTGTCACAAATCTCCGAGACCCTCTGCATCCTGCTGATTCCCTTCTTCTTGAAGCGCTTCGGCATCAAGCAGGTGATGCTCATGGCCATGCTGGCCTGGGTACTGCGCTTTGGCCTGTTTGGCACGGGTAACCCGGGGAACGGCGTGTGGATGTTTGTGCTGAGCATGATTGTCTATGGCGTAGCCTTCGACTTCTTCAACGTCTCCGGCTCGCTCTTTGTCGATAAGGAGGTGGATAAGGAAATCCGCTCCAGCGCACAGGGGCTGTTTGTCTTCATGACCAACGGCTTCGGTTCGACCATCGGCACGCTGAGCGCTCAGGCCATTGTCAACCACTTCGTGGTGGCACCTGCCGGCCTCGAGCAGACAGCCCAATGGCAGACCTGCTGGCTTATCTTCGCAGGATATGCCCTGGTGGTCGCCGTGCTGTTTGCCCTTATCTTTAGATATAAACATGTACAACCCTCCTGATATGCATCTGTTCTATACGCCCGATATTGCCCATAGCCACGAGCTGCCTGCTGACGAAGCGGCTCACGCCTTGCGTGTGCTCCGCCTGCAGCCCGGCGATGAGGTGGGCCTTACCGACGGACAAGGAGGCTTCTACCACGCCCGCATCAGCGAGTGCAACCGCAAGCGCTGCCTGGTGGAGGTGGAGGGAAAGGAGGAGCAGCCCCCACTCTGGGAAGGTCATCTCCACCTGGCCCTGGCACCCACGAAGAACATGGACCGCATGGAGTGGCTGGCTGAGAAGGCTACAGAGATTGGGTTCGACGAACTGACCTTCCTCGACTGCCAGTGGAGCGAACGGCACATCGTGAAGGGGGAGCGCATTGAGAAGATTCTAGTCTCGGCCATGAAGCAATCGCTCAAGGCTCGCCTGCCAAGGCTGAACGAGATGACGGACTTCATGCACTTCGTCAAGCAACCCTTCAGCGGACAAAAGTTTATTGCCCACTGCCACGACGGGGTGAAGCAAGCGCTACGCCAAGCCTTGCAGCCCTCAGAAAATGCCTTGGTGCTGATAGGCCCGGAGGGCGACTTCAGCCCTGATGAGGTGAATGAAGCCATCAGGCAGGGATTCACGCCGGTGACGTTGGGCAACACCCGCCTGCGCACCGAGACGGCAGCCCTTGTCGCTGTCCATCTGATGAACCTAAGCCACACCAACCCAACGGAAGTATGATTTACTTTTACCAATATTCTCTTAACTAAAAAGATTAATTGTATTATGAAACCAACTCTTTTCTTACTCGCTGCCGGAATGGGCAGCCGTTATGGAGGTCTGAAACAGCTCGACGGTCTGGGACCTCATGGTGAAACCATCATGGACTACTCCATCTATGATGCCATACATGCCGGCTTCGGCAAACTGGTGTTCGTCATCCGCAAGGACTTCGAACAGGATTTCCGCGACAAAATCATCTCTAAATACGAGGGTCACATCCCCTGCGAACTGGTATTCCAGGCTATCGACAATCTGCCCGAAGGCTTCACCTGCCCCGAAGGCCGCACAAAACCCTGGGGCACGAACCACGCCGTCATGATGGGCGAGAGCGTTATCAACGAGCCGTTTGCCGTCATCAACTGTGACGACTTCTATGGCCGTGACTCTTACCGCGCGATGGCCGACTTCCTGAGCAACCTGCCCGAAGGCAGCAAGAACACCTACGCCATGGTGGGTTTCCGCATCGGCAACACGCTGAGTGAGAGCGGTACCGTATCACGCGGTCTCTGCACCACCGACGAGAACCAACTGCTGCAGTCGGTTGTAGAGCGCACCAAGATTGAGCGCAGAGAGGGTGAAGTGAAGTACATCGATGACAACGGAGAATGGGCTGCCACTCCCGAGACGACTCCCGTGAGCATGAACTTCTGGGGCTTCACACCCGACTACTTTGCTTACAGCAAGGAGTTCTTCAAGGCTTTCCTGAGCGACCCGAAGAACATGGAGAATCTGAAGAGCGAATTCTTCATCCCCTTGATGGTGGATAAGCTGATCAAGGAGGGTACGGCTACGGTGAAGGTGCTCGACACGACGAGCAAGTGGTTTGGCGTAACCTATCCCGAAGATCGTCAGAGCGTAGTGGATAAGATCCAGGCCCTGATCAATGCCGGTGAATATCCTGACAAGCTGTTCTAAGCCCTAGGCTTCAAAACAAATAGGCCGAGGCACAAAGAGCCTGCAAAAGTCTTCGATAAGACGAAGCGAGAAGCAGCGCACTTTGTGCCTCGGTTATGTTATCTCCACAGAGGCGGTACCCCCCCGGCACGAGAGACAATCAAGGTTCATCAAAGACCATGGAGTGGAAGTCAATCAACCCCCTCATGGCTGTCTCCTCAATCTTATCCACGGTCACCCCAAACTCCTTCGCCACATCGCGCAAGGGGTCGGCATAGCGGAATGCCAGCGAACCCACAAAGCGAGTGGGATAGCTCTGGTAGTCGTACTGCCGGATGTTGCGGCGGAAAAAGTCATAGAAACTGCTCGTAACCAAGTTGGCCACGTAATCCACCGACATGTAGTCGGCCAGGAAATAGGCCACCGAAGCCAGGTAACGGTTGGGGAAGGGACGGTTATAGACCGACTCCATGATATCATTGGGCGTGGTGCGGAACTTGTCAAAGAAGTCACTGGTCACCCCGGCCGGTGAGAGTCCCTTGAGCACATCGCTCAGAAACGTCATGCCAATGACGGCCCCACTCCCCTCATCACCCAGGATGTAACCACCCGAGCGGACATTCTTGACGATAATCTTTCCGTTATAGAAACAGGAGTTGGAGCCTGTACCCAAGATACAGGCAATGCCCGCCTCCATCTTGTAGAGGCCACGGGCTGCGGCCAGCAGGTCGCTCTCCACCTGAATAGGCGTCTTAAACTGTGCCACCAACGATGCACCCAGCGTATTGCGCTTCTCCAACGAGTTGCAACCGGCACCATAATAATGCACCTGCTCCAGTTTTTTCTTGAAGAATACCTCGGGTAAGCCCAAACGCACACTTCTACTGATCTCTCTCCGGGTCTGGAAATAGGGATTCAGGCCCTCTGTAAAGGCATGCTGAATCAGCTGCTGATCCTCGACCAGCGCCCATTCCGTACGGGTAGAACCACTCTCAACTATCAACTTCATAGCCTTAGTATTTTCAAATTCGATACAAATATATAACCTATTTTCGGATTATCTACAATTATTCCGAAAAATAGTATTTTTTAACGCATGCAATTTACAACTTTTACTTTGATTCAGCAACTAAGAGGGGAAAGTAAGGTTTAATTGTATTTGTGAATTAAAATATATAATATAAAATATAATTAAACAAATGTATCTGACATTAAAATAATCACTATATTTGTTGCGAATTAATCAAACGAAATTCGCATGATGAAGAAACTGCTCATTTTTATTGTGTTAGCTACCCTGTGCATCGGACCTTGCGTACATGCCCAGCGGGTGGTGCTGGGCGATGAACAGACGGAGGCCTACCTGCCTATCCTCAAGAATAAGCGCATCGCCCTCTTCTCCAACCATACGGGCATGATTGGCGAAAAGCACCTGCTGGATGTGTTGATTGAGCAGGGAATGAATGTGGTGGCTATCTTCTCACCCGAGCATGGCTTCCGTGGACAGGCAGATGCCGGTGAGAAGGTGGGCAGCACGGTAGATGCCCAGACAGGAGTGCCCATCCTCTCTCTCTACGATGGGAAGGACAAGCGCCCCAGCGAGGCCTCCATGCGAAAGTTTGACATCCTGGTGGTGGACATCCAGGACGTAGGATTGCGTTACTACACTTACTATATCACCATGTACCGGCTAATGGACGCCTGTGCGCAGTACAACCGGAAGGTACTATTGCTCGACCGACCCAACCCCAACGGGCACTATGTGGATGGTCCGATACTCGACATGAAGTACAAGTCGGGCGTGGGTGCCCTACCTATCCCTATCGTACATGGCATGACGCTCGGTGAACTGGCCCTGATGATCAATGGGGAGCGTTGGCTCCCGGCCTCGCGTGTTGCCGACCTCACCGTCATCCCTTGCAAGCACTACACGCACCAGACGATGTATGAGCTCCCCATCCCTCCTAGCCCCAACTTGCCCAACATGAAGTCCATTTACCTCTACCCCTCCACCTGCTTCTTCGAGGCCACACCGGTCAGTCTGGGCCGGGGTACCGACAAGCCGTTTCAGGTGTATGGCCACCCCAACATGACGGGCTACGACTACAGCTTCACTCCACGCAGCGTACCGGGAGCCAAGAATCCGCCCCAGCTCAACAAACTCTGCCACGGTGTGGATCTGAGCAGCATGAGCAATGAAACCATCTGGAGACGCGGTGTAGATCTGACCTACCTCATTGATGCCTATAGGAATCTGAACCTGGGCGACCACTTCTTCCGCCCCTTCTTCGAACTGCTGGTCGGAACCGACTATGTGCGCAAGATGATAGAGCAAGGATGCAGCGCCGATGAGATCAAGCAATGCTGGCAAGAGGATGTACAACGCTTCAAGCAACAGCGCAAGCCCTACCTGCTCTACGAAGAATAGCCCTCCACAAAAATTATTCATTATTCATTCAAAGATTATTCATTCAAAAAGCATTCTTTACAGATATGGCCCCCTGGATTATCCTTCTCACCATCGCCTGCTACTTTGCCCTGCTCTTTGTCATCTCCTGGGCAACAGGTCGTAAGGCCGACAACGCCGGTTTCTTCACGGGCAACCGCAAGACACCCTGGTATATGGCCACCATCGCCATGATTGGTGCCAGCATCTCGGGGGTGACCTTCATCTCAGTGCCCGGAGCGGTGCTGACTGGAGGATATGCCTACATGCAGATGGTGCTGGGATTCTTTGTTGGCTCCATCCTGGTGGCGTGGGTACTTATCCCCATGTTCTACCGCATGAACCTGGTCAGCATCTACGGCTACCTGGAGAAACGCTTCGGACTCGCCTCCTACCGCACGGGAGCCTGGCTCTTCTTTGTCTCCAAGATGCTTGGGGCCTCAGTGCGCTTCTTCGTGGTCTGCGTAGTGCTTCAGTCGCTGGTCTTTGACCCACTGGGAGTGCCCTTCTCGCTCAATGTGGTGATGACAGTGGCACTCATCTGGTTATACTCCTTCCAGGGCGGGGTGAAGTCACTCATCTGGACCGATGCACTCAAGACCCTCTGCCTGGTGCTGTCGGTAATGTGCTGCATCGGCTGCATTGCCTCACAGCTCAACCTCACGATAGCTAGCCTGCCAGCCGCAGTGGCCGACCACCCCACGAGTCGTCTCTTCTTCCTGGATGACCCAAACGACGGACGCTACTTCTGGAAGCAGTTTGTCGCCGGCATCTTCATGATCATTGCCTGCACGGGGCTGGATCAGGACCTGATGCAACGTACCTTGAGCTGCAAGAATTTCCGCGAGTCGCAGAAGAACATGGTCGTGAGTGCAGGAGTACAAATCATCGTCATCGGCCTCTTCCTCCTGCTGGGTACCCTGCTCTACCTGTACGCCGACCGCTTCATGCCCTCCTCGGAGGTGAAAGGCGATGCCCTCTTCGGCGAGGTAGCCTGGAGTCCACAGTTTCCCCTCTTCATTGGCATCCTCTTCATCGTAGGGCTGATTGCTGCGGCCTACTCCGCTGCCGGATCTGCCCTCACCGCCCTGACCACCTCATTCACCCTCGACATCCTGCGTGCCAACGAGAAGCAGGACGAGAAGAACCTGATGCTGACCCGGAAACTCATCCACTTCATTATGGCACTCCTGATGGTCATTACCATTGTGGTATTCTACGAGCTCAACGACGACAGCGCCATCAATGCTGTCTATAGCCTGGCCGCCTACACTTACGGTCCCATCCTGGGCCTGTTTGTCTTCGGTCTGGCCTGTAAAAGGAAGGTACGCGATGCCTATGTTCCCCTGGTAGCCATTGCCGCCCCCTTGCTGAGCTACATCCTAAAGAGTCACAGCGAAGCGTGGTTTGGCGGCTACCAGATTAGTTTTGAGCTACTCATTATCAATGCCCTTCTCACCGCAGCCGGCCTTTGCCTGCTGATTAAGAAACAATCAAAATTGCCTACTGATAATAAACAATAAGCTATGCAACGCACTACACTTATTCTCTGGACCACCCTACTACTTGGCACCTTGAGCCTACAAGCCCAAGAGGTGGCCGAAGAGGTACGCCAACAGATGAATCAGCTGCTCGACCGAGTAGCGGCTCGCGAGGTCTCCATTGGCCCTATCCACATCGACTCAGTAGCTGCTGAAGGCAAGGAACTGCAACTTTTTGCCAACATCAACTGCTCCTACATCCCCTTCCGAGAAGAGAATGTGGCTGAAATCTACGATAGTCTCCGGCAGTTGTTACCCACCAGATACAGCAAGATTACCTTGATCACCAACAGTCGGAGCATCGAGGAGCAGATTCCGCTGGCCCTACGCACTGCACCGAAAGGCAAGGGAAAGCGAGACAAAGTCATCCGATGGGTACCCGAGGGAGGGAAACCGCTCGTGACGTGCGTGGATATCCCCTGGAGCGCACCTCAGGGATTGGATGGTCGCCACATCGCCCTCTGGCAAAGCCATGGCTGGTACTACGAGAAGGAGCTGGACCGCTGGGAGTGGCAACGGGCCCGCATCTTCCAGACCGTGGAGGACCTCTATACTCAGAGCTATGTCCTGCCGTTCCTCGTCCCCATGCTGGAAAATGCAGGAGCCAACGTGCTGATGCCTCGCGAAAGAGATACACAAAAGCTGGAAATCATTGTCGATAACGACGGTTCACTCGATGCACACTCAACCTACATGGAGCGCCAGGGAGCCAAAGGCTGGAGTCAGGGCTCTGGTGAGGGCTTTGCACACCGACAAGCCTGCTACACGAGCATGGAGAATCCCTTCAAGATGGGCTCATACCGCCAGATAGAGACCATCAAGAAGGGGGCTGCTAGCCATGCGGAATGGATTCCGGAGATTGCTGAGCAGGGAGAGTATGCCGTCTATGTGGCCTATCGTTCACTGCCTGAGAGCAGTGACGATGCCCTCTATACCGTCTATCACCAAGGGGGCTCGACAGCCTTCAAGGTCAATCAGCAGATGGGTGGAGGCACCTGGATCTACCTGGGCACCTTTCCCTTCGAGAAGGGGCGACAAGGACGCATCACACTGAGCAACCTAAGCAGCAAGACTGGACGTATCGTGACGGCCGATGCCGTGAAGGTGGGTGGCGGCATGGGCAACATCGCCCGTGGCGAGACCAGCGGTTATCCCCGATTCTGTGAAGCGGCCCGCTACTGGCTACAGTGGGCCGGTACACCCGATAGCATCTACTCCCCGAGCCATGGCGGCAACGACTATACCGACGACTACAAGTGCCGGGGCCACTGGGTAAACTGGCTAGCTGGTGGTTCGATGGTCAACCCCAAGGAGGAGGGGCTTCACATCCCCATCGACCTCTCGCTCGCCTTCCACAGCGATGCAGGGACCACACTCAACGACTCCATCATCGGTACGCTAGGCATCTACCAGACGGCCTCCTACGACGGCCTCTTCGAGGGAGGTGCTTCACGCTACCTGAGCCGCGACCTCACCGACCTGATACAGAGTGCCATCGTGAATGATATACGCACGCTCTACGAACCGCTCTGGAGCCGTCGCGGCATGTGGAACCAGTCCTACTTTGAAGCCCGCGTACCCCGTGTACCAGCCATGCTGCTCGAACTGCTCTCCCACCAGAACTTTGCCGACATGCGCTACGGGCTCGACCCGCGCTTCCGCTTCACTGTGAGCCGAGCCATCTACAAGGGAATGTTGCGGTTCATCAGCTCCCAACGTGGCATCCCCTATGTCGTACAGCCCCTGCCCGTCGATCACCTGGCACTCCGCCTGATGGATAATAACGAAGTGGAACTGACATGGCAACCCGTAGAGGATCCGCTGGAGCCTACCGCCCAGGCCCGGCAATACATAGTCTATACCCGCATCGGCAATCAAGGTTTCGACAACGGGGTGCTGGTCAACGAACCCCGTTACCGCACCACGATGCCGGTGGGCGTGGTATGCAGCTACAAGGTGGCCGCAGTCAATGCCGGTGGCCGCAGTTTCGACTCAGAGATCCTGTCAGCGGGCCAGAGCCTCAACAGCAAGGCGACCGTATTGGTCATCAACGGATTTGACCGCATCAGCGCACCGGCAGATTTTACTGCACCGGGTGAAGCGCAGGCCCATCTGGCCGGTTTCCTCGACGAGGTGGATCACGGAGTACCCTACCTGAAAGACATCAGCTACATCGGTTCGATGAAGGAGTTCCGCAGAGAGATACCCTGGATGGACGACAATGCCTCGGGCTTTGGCGACAGCTACGGCAACTACGAGACGGAGGTGATTGCAGGAAACAGCTTCGACTACCCTGCCGTACATGGCAGAGCGCTCCTAGCCGCAGGCTATTCGTTCACCTCGTGCAGCAACGAGGCGGTGGAAGAGGGGCAGGTACACCTTACGGATTACCAACTGGCAGACCTCATCCTAGGCAAGCAGTGCCAGACCAAGATGGGACGCGGTGGTGTCACCCCATTGCAATACAAGACTTTCAGCGAGAAGATGCAAACCGCACTGACCAACTTCTGCCGCCACGGAGGCCGGCTGCTGGTGAGCGGTGCCTATGTAGGCAGCGACCTGTGGGACAACCGGTTGGCGCCAAGCGACGAAAACGACAAGCAGTTTGCTACAGAGGTATTGAAGTACAAATGGCGTGTAGGTCAAGCAGCCATCCAAGGGCGTGTAAAGGGAGTGGGAGAAATATTGCACCTGAAGCAAGCGGAGTTCCATTTCTACCACACCCCCAACAGCATCGGCTATGTGGTGGAGAGCCCCGATGCCATCGAACCTGCCTGTGCCGAGGCAGCCACCGTGATGCGCTACAGCGAGAATGGACTGAGCGCCGCCGTGGCCTATGCCGGGAGCGACTACCGCACCTGCATCCTGGGCTTCCCCATCGAGGCGTTGACCTCACCAGAGGAGATGGCCACCTTGATGCAACAGATTATGGAGTTCCTCCATCCTTGAGTAGCTCCAGAGACATGCTGGATTCCGAACTATTTATATGAGATTAAATAACTAAAAAACAAAGATACAATGAAAAAAATCAGTTGCTTTATCGCCAGTTCTGCCGAAGAACTCGCGTTGCGTACCATCGAGGGTCTGCAAGCCACAGGCCTGGTTGAAGAGATTCGCCCCATCGAAAACCCCTACTCCAGCCGGTTGCTCAAGCAGATGGCTTCGGAGGCCCAAGCACCCTACACCCTGCTCTACACCAAGGAGACCGTGCTCCAACTGGGTATGTACGCCCTCGAACGCATGATGCGTATCATGGATGACTCTGGGGCCGGCATGATTTATGCCGACCATTACCAGATCAAAGAGGGGCAACAGGTGGCAGCTCCCGTCATCGACTACCAGCAAGGCTCACTCCGCGACGACTTCGACTTTGGCTCGGTGCTGCTCTTCAACACCGCCAAGCTGAAGGAAGCAGCCGGTCGTATGCAGGCCGATTACCGCTTTGCCGGGCTCTATGACCTGCGTCTGAAGCTAAGCCAGAAGGAGAGCCTTGTCCACATGAACGAATACCTCTACAGCGAGGTAGAACTCGACACGCGCAAGAGCGGAGAGAAGATGTTTGACTACGTGGATCCCAAGAACCGCGACCGTCAAATAGAGATGGAGCAAGCCTGCACAGAGCACCTGAAGGAGATTGGAGGCTATCTGGAGCCGAAGTTTGAACCCATTGCCTTCGAAAAGGGGGACTTCGCCTACGAAGCCTCGGTCATCATCCCCGTGCGCAACCGCATCCGCACCATCCGCGATGCCATCCGCTCCGTGCTGAGCCAGCAGACCGACTTCAAGTTTAACCTGATTATCATTGACAACCACAGCACCGACGGCACCACAGAGGCCATCGACGAATTCAAGGAGGATGACCGCGTCATCCATCTGATACCCGAGCGCAATGACCTGGGCATCGGCGGCTGTTGGAACCTCGGCATTCACCACCCCCTCTGCGGCAAGTTTGCCGTTCAGCTGGACAGCGACGACGTCTATAAGGACGAGCATACCCTCACGACCATGGTCCGTGCCTTCTACGAGCAAAACTGCGCCATGGTGGTAGGCACCTACATGATGACCGACTTCCACATGAACAGGATTGCCCCCGGCATCATCGACCACAAAGAGTGGACCCCCGAGAACGGCCGCAACAACGCGCTGCGCATCAACGGGTTGGGAGCACCGCGTGCCTTCTACACCCCCGTGCTGAGAGAAATCAAGGTGCCCAACACAAGCTATGGCGAAGACTACGCCCTGGGGTTGAACTTCAGCCGCAAGTACCAGATAGGCCGTGTGTATGATGTAGTCTATCTCTGCCGCCGCTGGGACGACAACAGCGATGCCTCGCTCGACATCAACAAGATGAATGCCCACAACCTCTACAAGGACCGCATCCGTACGTGGGAGCTACAGGCACGTATCGCCATGAACAAAAAGTAACGGATGAAGGTTTAGGATAAGTAAACAAGAAATAAACAACCATGATTAATCAATTCATCGCGTCCCAGCTGGACCAATGGGAGATGGCCCGCAACAACTATGCGGCCCTCTCAGGGGTGAGAGTGAAAGAGATAGACCTCAACGGCATCCGCTACAAGGTGCAGTGGAACCCGGCACGCATCGTCTCCTCGGGGGCCAAAGTGGATGCTAAGGCTATCAGTCAGCGGAAGTGCTTCCTCTGTGCAACCAACCGCCCCGAGGTGCAAGAGGGCATAGCCTGGGGTGGTCACTACGACATCCTGGTCAACCCCTTCCCCATCTTTCCCCGTCACCTGACCATCCCGGAGAAGGAACATCTGCCCCAGCGCATCAAGGAGCGAATCGGCGACATGATGCAGCTAGCCGCCGAACTGCCCGACTTCACCCTCTTCTACAACGGTCCGAAGTGCGGTGCCTCAGCCCCCGACCATGCCCATTTCCAGGCCGGTAACCGGGGATTCATGCCCATTGAGGAGCAATGCAAGTCGCTGCAAGGCACCCTGCTTGACCGGGAGGGCACAGCCACCCTGACCCTGCTCGATGAGCGGCCACGTACCACCCTCCTTCTCCGTACCAAGCAGCTGGACGAGGGCATCACCCTCTTCCAAAGGCTCTACGACCGACTGCCCCAGCAAGCTGATGACAGCGAGCCCATGATGAATGTATTGGCCCTCTACGACGAAGCAGAAGGATGGAACCTATGCATTTTCCCCCGCAGGAAGCACCGTCCTGACTGCTACTATGCCGAAGGAAGTGAACGGCTGTTGAGCAGCCCTGCCTCGGTAGATCTCGGAGGTGTATTCATCCTCCCCATCGAAGAGGACTTCAACAAAATCAACGCCACCCTGCTGGAAAGCATTCTGAAGGAAGTGTGCCTGCCGCATGAACAGGCCTTGAAACTGAAAAACTAAAAACTCGTAGCTTGTAACTTATAACTAAAAAAAATATGGAAGAGCCAAGAGTAAGCGTAGGCATTATGTCGGACACCACCATCCGACTGGAGCTGAACGGATGGTACCTTTCGAGAGGTACCTATATGAGCGGTGTCATCACCCGCGAGAGAGTAGCCAACGGGCCACAAGAGGTCTCCATCACCGCCGGAGGACGAATGGCCTGGGACGGCAAGGAGTGGGAGCAGCTCTGTTTTATCCCCTTGAAGGAGGAGGAGGTTGACTTTGTGCTGAAGGAGGTGACCATCGGAGTCGATTTCCACTGGCAACGCAAGGAGGACCAACGCTTCAAGGGTGCCCTAGAGCTTATCATTGAGCAGGACAAACTGACTGCCGTAAACCACGTGCTCGTGGAGGATTACCTCACCTCGGTCATCAGCAGTGAGATGAGCGCCTCGGCCTCGGAGGAACTGCTCAAAGCCCATGCGGTCATCTCGCGCAGCTGGCTCTTGGCCAATATGAAGTGCATTGAGTGCAACCATCCCGAGCTGAAGGCCCACCCCGAAAGACACCGCTGCACCCTGCCCCCAACTCCCGGGGAGGGCGAAGAGCGAATCCGGTGGTTTGAGCGCGATGCCCATACCCGCTATGATGTCTGCGCCGACGACCATTGCCAGCGCTACCAAGGCATCACCCGCGCCTCGCGTGAAGCGGTGCGTAAAGCCATCGAGGCCACACGCGGCCAGGTGCTCACCTCCGAGGGAAGCATCTGTGATGCCCGCTTCTCAAAGTGCTGCGGTGGAGCCTTTGAGGAGTTTGCCACCTGCTGGGACAACATCCGCTACCCCTACCTCAGGAAGCGATACGACCTGCTCGATGGCCACGGCAAAGCACCTGTTCTGCCCGACCTTTCTCAAGAGGAAGAGGCCGACCGGTGGATCCGCACCGCTCCCGAAGCCTTCTGCAACACGCGCGATCACTCCATCCTCAGTCAAGTACTCAACAGCTACGACCAGGAGACTACCGACTTCTACCGTTGGCATGTGGAATACACCCAGGAAGAATTGAGAGACTTGATATTCAAGCGCTCGGGGGTAGATTACGGGGCCATCATCGACCTGGTACCCCTAGCCCGTGGCACCAGCGGACGGCTCTGGAAACTGAAGATCGTAGGCACCAAGCAGAGCTGCATCATCGGCAAGGAACTGGAGATACGGCGTACCCTCTCAGCAAGCCACCTCTACAGTTCGGCCTTCGTGGTCGATAAGGAGGGCTTGCAGGAGGTGGAGCCCAACGCTGCCGGTGTGAGCCAGGTGCCAGCTCGCTTTATCCTGACCGGTGCTGGCTGGGGCCATGGCGTAGGACTGTGCCAGATAGGCGCCGCCGTCATGGGAGCACGGGGCTACGACTACCGTACCATCCTTGCCCACTACTTTGAGGAGGCCCAACTCACACCACTCTATTAACCCATTTATCTCTCGTAAACATGGAAAGCAAGAAACAGATTTCTCCGATGCTCTGGGTGCCCACCCTCTACTTTGCCCAAGGCATCCCCTATTTTATCGTCAACAACATCAGCGTGTTGATGCTGGCCAAGATGGGTGTACCCAACGGCCAGATGGCTCTCTTCACCAGCCTGCTCTACCTACCCTGGATGATCAAGCCCTTCTGGAGCCCCTTCATCGACATCGTCAAGACCAAGCGGTGGTGGATCCTGGCCATGCAATTGGTCATGTCAGCCGCCTTTATCCTGCTGACCCTCACCGTGCCGGCTCCCGATGCAGCAACAATTGCCTCGGGACAAACCCCCATCAGCCTCTTCTACGTCACGCTGATTCTCTTTGTCATCACAGCCTTTGCCAGTGCCACACACGACATTGCTGCCGATGGCTTCTACATGCTGGCGCTCTCGCAGAGCCTGCAAGCGGCCTGGGTAGGTTGGCGTAGCACCTTCTACCGCCTGGCCAGCATCTTCGGTCAGGGGGTACTGGTATGGATTGCCGGTACGATTGAGAAGGAGAGCGGCAACATCCCCCTGTCGTGGCGCATCACACTGCTGGTCACGGCAGTACTCTTCTCCGTCATCACCATCTACCACACCTTCTTCGTACCCCGTCCGGCTTCTGACACCTCGGTGATTGCCGCTGAGGGGGAGCAAGTGAGTGCCGCAACCATCTTCCGGGAATTTGCCCGCACCTTCAGGACCTACTTCACCAAGCCCGGTGTGGTGCTGGCTATCATCTTCATGCTGCTCTACCGCCTGCCAGAGGCGTTCCTCATCAAGATGTGTACCCCCTTCCTGGTGGCCTCGCAAACTGTAGGTGGACTGGGTCTGTCCACGCAAGATGTGGGCTGGATCTATGGGGGTGTGGGAGTCTTCTTCCTCACTGCCGGAGGCATCCTGGGAGGCACCTACGCCTCCAAACTGGGACTGAAGAGGTCGCTCTGGGTGATGGCCGGCTTCATGACCCTGCCCTGTGCCACCTTTGTCTATCTCTCCATGTTCCAGCCCACCAACATCTTCGCGATTTGTGCCTCGCTGGCCGTGGAGCAGTTTGGCTACGGATTCGGCTTCACGGCCTATATGCTCTACATGATGTACTTCAGCGAGGGCGAGTTCAAGACCTCCCACTACGCCATCTGCACCGCCTTCATGGCAGCCAGTATGCTGCTGCCCGGTATGGTGGCAGGCTACATTCAGGAGGCCATCGGCTACAGCAATTTCTTCCTCATGGTGATGGTCTGCTGCATCGCTACGCTGATTGTGACATACTTCGTTGATCGGAAGATTGACCCCAACTACGGCAAGAAATGATGGATTTATGATTAGTGATTAGTGTTTAGTGATTAATGATTAATGATATGAGAAAATGGTTGATATGCCTTTTGGCCTTGCTGCTGTGCGGTGGGGCACAGGCTCAGAAGATAAAAATCAAGACAGGCATTGAGGTGCTGAAGGAGCAGCACTTCGAATGCCTGAAGGGGAAGCGCGTGGGGCTGATTACCAACCCTACGGGAGTGGATAACACCATGCGCTCCACCATCGACATTCTCCACAACGCCCCCGAGGTCAATCTGGTGGCCCTCTATGGCCCGGAGCATGGGGTAAGAGGCGATGTACATGCCGGTGACCACGTCAGCGACCTGAAGGATGCCACGACGGGACTGCCCGTCTATTCGCTCTACGGTAAGACCCGTAAGGCCACACCTGAGATGCTGAAGGGCATCGACGTGCTGGTCTATGACATCCAGGACATCGGTTGCCGCTCATTCACCTACATCAGCACCATGGGACTGGCCATGGAGGCCGCTGCGGAGAGCGGCAAGGAGTTTGTCGTGCTCGACCGCCCCAACCCCTTGGGTGGACTGAAGATTGAAGGCAATCTGACCGAGGAGGATTGCACCTCCTTTGTGAGCCAGTTTAAGATACCCTACCTCTACGGACTGACCTGCGGTGAGCTGGCCCTGCTGCTCAACGGCGAGCGGATGCTCCAGGGTGGCGTGCAGTGTCAGCTCCACGTGGTGAAGATGAAGGGATGGAAACGCAAGATGGACTACACGCAGACAGGGCTGCAGTGGATACCCTCCTCGCCCCACATTCCCCATGCCCACTCCGCCTTCTTCTACCCCGTGAGCGGCATCCTGGGTGAACTGGGTTACGTGAGCATCGGGGTGGGTTACACCATCCCCTTCCAGATGTTTGCAGCCACATGGATGGAGGCCCATGCCCTGTCCAATAAGCTCAACGCCCTAAGGCTGCCCGGTGTGGAGTTTCGCCCCATCTACCTCAAGCCCTTCTACAGTATAGGCAAGGGCGAGCAGCTGCAAGGGGTACAGGTACACCTCACCGACGTGCAAGCAGCTCCCCTGGCCGAGATACAATTCCGTGTGATGGAGGCCATCGCTGCGCTGTGGCCCAAGCGGGCCGTGTTTGACCGTGCCCACCCGGAGCGCTTCAACATGTTTGATAAGGTGTGCGGCTCCAAGCAGATCCGCCTCCGCTTCAGTAAAGCCAATCAATGGGCCGATATCAGCGACTACTGGTACAAGGACGTCGAGTCCTTCCGCCAACTGTCCAAGAAATATTATCTCTATAAATGATGAATCAAGACAAGTACAACGCTTACCTGCATGAGGTAAGCCAATTTATCCCTCGGGAACGCATCTACACCGATGAACTGCGCCGGTTGGCGTGGGGCACCGATGCGGGATTCTATCGCCTGACCCCACAAATCATCATCCGCTCCTCCAGCGAAGAGGAGGTGCAGCAACTCTTGCAACTGGCCGACCGCTACCAGCTGCCCGTCACCTTCCGTGCCGCAGGCACCAGCCTGTCGGGCCAGTCGGTGAGCGACTCCATCCTCATCGTGGCCGGTAAGCACTGGGAGCGTTACACCATCGGTCCAGAAGGCAAGACCATCCGTCTCCAGCCCGGCATCGTGGGGCAGCGAGTGAACGAGCTGCTTGCCCCCTACGGTCGCAAATTCTCCCCCGACCCCGCCTCGGTGAAGAGCGCGATGGTGGGCGGCATCGTCATGAACAATGCCTCGGGTATGAATTGCGGTACCCATGCCAACAGCGACCGCACCCTGCTTTCTGCCCGCATCATTCTGGCTGACGGCACCCTGCTCGATACCGGCGATGCAGTGAGTAAAGCGACCTTTGAGGCCAGTCACGGAGCGTTTATCCGCGAGCTCTGCCGTCTGCGCGATGAGGTGAAGGGCAACGCTAAGCTGCTGGAGCGCATCCGCTACAAGTACGCCATCAAGAACGTCACAGGACTCAATATCCTCCCCTTCGCCCTCTTTGATGACCCCTTCGACCTCATCACCCACCTGATGGTAGGCTCCGAAGGCACGCTGGCCTTCCTGAGCGAAGTGACCATGCGCACCGAGCACGACTACCCCTGCAAAGCCAGCGCGATGCTCTACTTCAAGACCATCCAAGAGGCTTGCCGGGCCGTGGTGGCCCTCAAGCAACTGGCTTACCGCGTGGTGAAGAGCGCAGAGATGCTCGACTACAAGAGTCTCTCCTCGGTCAACGACCCCACCTACCTGCGCTACAAGGGCGAGGTGGCCTCCTCGCTGTGGCCCGGCGTGGAGCCCGGAGATGAGAAAGGGCTCACCGCCCTGCTCGTGGAGACCAAGGCCGACACCCCCGAGGAGCTGCGGCAACATATCAGCGAGATTACCCAGTGCCTCGCCACCTTCACGACCTACACCCCCGTCCACTTTACCGACAAGCCCGAGGAGTACCAACCCTTCTGGGCCATCCGTTCAGGCATCTTCCCCAGTGTGGGAGGCACGCGCCAACCCGGCACCACCTGCCTGATTGAGGATGTGGCCTTCCACGTGGAGCAACTGCCTGAGGCAACCGCCGAACTGCAACAGCTCCTGGCCCGCCACGGCTACCACGATGCCTGCATCTACGGTCACGCCCTGGAGGGCAACTACCACTTCATTATCAACCAGAACTTCAACACCGAGGCCGAGGTGAAGCGCTATGCCAACCTGATGGAAGAGGTGAAGCGGCTCGTGGTCGATAAGTACGATGGCTCGCTCAAGGCCGAGCATGGCACAGGGCGCAACATGGCCCCCTTCGTGCGCTACGAGTGGGGTGATGAGGCCTATCGGCTGATGAAGGCGGTCAAGCAACTCTTCGACCCCAAAGGCCTGCTCAACCCCGGTGTCATCTTCAACAACGACCCCCACTGCCACATCAAGTGCTTCAAGCCCCTGCCCCTGCTGCACGCGGACAAAGCACAGCAGGAGGCTGCGGCAATCTACAGCAAAATCAACCGCTGCATAGAGTGCGGATTCTGCGAGGTCAACTGCCTGTCGTGCGGCCTGACCCTCAGTTCGCGCCAACGCATCGTCATCCAGCGCGAGATAGCCCGTCTGCGTGAGAGTGGCCAGGATCCCGAGCGGCTCCAGCGACTCACCAAGCAGTACCGGTACCTGGGCAATGAGACCTGTGCCGGTGACGGACTCTGCTCCCTCTCCTGCCCCATGGGCATCAACACCGCCGACCTGACCCACTTGGTGCGTCAACAGCAATTGCCCCCGTCGAGCCTGGGCTACCGGATCGGCGACTATGCCGCACGCCACTTTGCCGGCATCAAGGAGGGCCTCCGCCCTGTACTCGGCTTGGCCCATGTGGCCCATAGCCTGCTGGGCACCCCGCTGATGACGTCCGTCACCCGAGGTCTGCACCACGCCCTGGGCCTGCCACAATGGTCCCCCTCCATGCCCAAGCCCTATCATTATAAAGGTACGCGCGTAGTGTCCTCCAACGTGGCCTACAAGGGAAGCGTTGATGAACGTCCGACGAAGCGGCAAGTGGTCTATTTCCCCAGCTGCATCAACCAGACCATGGGACTCCCCTCCAAGTCAAAGGAGGAACAGGCCCTGGTCAACAAGATGATTGCCCTGCTCCACAAGGCCGGCTTTGAGGTCATCTTCCCTGAAGGGATGGAGCAACTCTGCTGCGGCACCATCTGGGAGAGCAAGGGGATGATGGATATTGCCGACCGCAAACTGCATGAACTGGAGGAGGCCCTCTGGAGAGCAAGTGACGGCGGACGCATCCCCGTACTCTGCGACCAGAGCCCTTGCCTGCACCGTATGCGCCAACATATCCAGCGGCTGAAGCTCTACGAGCCAGCTGAATTTATCTACACCGTGCTGCGCCCCTATCTGGAGTTTACCCCCACCTCGCGCCCTGTGGCGCTCCATATCACCTGCTCCATGCGTGAGATGGGACTTGGCCCCACGCTGGTAGCCCTGGCCCGCCTCTGCTCCACGCAGGTCTTTGTGCCCGAGGAGATAGGCTGCTGCGGATTTGCCGGCGACCGCGGATTTACCCACCCCGAACTGAATGCCTACGCCCTGCGCAAACTGCGCCCGCAGATTGAGTCCCATCACATCGCGATGGGCTACAGCAACAGCCGCACCTGTGAGATTGGCCTGAGCACCCACTCAGGCATCCCCTACGTGAGCATTGCCTACCTGGTCGATGAATGTACCACACCTAAAGCATAAGATTAAGATAATGAGCAACGTCAACAAGAATCAACGCATCCTGGCCCTGGACATCCTGCGAGGCATCACCATCGCAGGGATGATCCTGGTCAACAACCCCGGCACGTGGAGCCACATCTACGCCCCGCTGCGCCATGCCGAGTGGAACGGTCTGACCCCCACCGACCTGGTATTCCCCTTCTTCATGTTTATCATGGGCATCTCCACCTACATCTCGCTCAAGAAGTTCCGCTTTGCCTTCAGTCGCGAGGCAGCACTGAAGATAGCCCGTCGCA
>CAMACX010000033.1 GCA_945831575.1 uncultured Mediterranea sp. | reverse complement strand
CGCAGGACCCACGCCTTAGAAGGGCGTTGCTCTATCCAGCTGAGCTACGGAACCAGCCTTGAAAACTGGGTGCAAAGGTACGCCTTTTATTTCGAACTACAAAATATTTGCTCCCTTTTCTGCAAAAATCTTTTGCTTGGCGGCCCTGGCTAGAGCGTGAAGGGCCACTCTAAGGCGCTCCAGAGCATGTAGAGCAACATCCAGGAGACGAGCAGGAGGGTGCTGACACGCCAACTGTAGGAGAGGAGTGTGGTGTAGGGGGACTGTGGATGGTAGTGGCGCAGGATGGCCAGCACGAAGGGGAGGTAGTAAAGGAAGGGGGAGAGCAGGTTGGTCGTGGTATCGCCAATGCTGAAAGCACTGAGGGTGGCTTCCGGGGAGATGTGGAGCGTCTGGAAGAGAGGTAGGATGGCAGGGGAGAGCAACTGCCACTTCGCCCCTGTGGGTACAATGAGCAGGTTGATTAGGGCAGTGAAGAGTATGAAGAGCAGCTGCATCAACGGTGTGGGGAGCTGGAGGGTAGAGAGCCACAGGGACCCTTCGATAGCGAGGTAGGAACCCAGGTTGGAGTAGGCGAAGAGGGCAGCAAACTGCGCACAGCAGAGGAGGAGAAGGAAGTAGTCGCACAGCAGGGGGAGGTAGCTGACAAAGCCCTCCATCAGTTGGGAGTCAGAGCGGTAACGACCCGATACCAGGCCATAGACTCCACTCATCCAGGCCAGTCCTAGGCAGACTACGGGCACGATGCCCTCCATCAGGGGGGAGCGGGTCAGCGAACCATCTACGCCGAGGAAGAGGTCACTCATGGCATAGGTACCCCATAGCAGGAGGCCTGCATAGAGTGCCCCGGCCGTGAGGGCGGTAGTCAATGCCCGCCGTTCGCGCCGCGTCAAGCTCATGGCAAGGGGCGTAGAGGACGGGTAGGGGAATTGCGATTGGTAGGGCTGTAGCCAATGGATGATCAGCATATAGAGGAGGGGCAGCAGGAGTAGGCCCGACACGGAAAGGAAGAGGGTGTAGTGCATAGCGGTGCAGCCGATGGCTATCCAGGAGGTGAGGATGCCGGCTCCGGGGGATAGACCTGCGTGGCGGAAGAGGGAGGCGGAGAGGGGAAGGAGCATCAGGTAGCCTACATCACCCAATAGGTGACTGCCGGCACCGAGGAGGATGACCAGGGCAACAAGACTCCGTTGGCCCAGTTGGTGCAACCGTGCCGTACCCGACAACGCATCGACCAGACCAGAATGGTAGGCCAGCCCGAGGGCAAGGAGTCCCAACACTACTTGGCCTAGGGAGGAGTAGTCGTAGAGGTTACTCACGGTGTGGCGCAGGAGCCAGCGCATCCCTTCGGCATTGAGCACACTCTGCACGGCTACTGGCTCATGGGTCGAGGGATGGATGGTCTGGAGTCCGTAGGCCTCGGCTATCCAGGTGAGCAGCACGAGCAGCAGCGTGAGGAGGGCAAAGAGTGTGGCGGGATGGGGAGATTGGATGCGGTGCATAGGCTATGTTCTTGTCATTCTTCATCGGGTTCCAATTGGTCGAGGTGGATAAGGCCTATCTCCAGAGCCTTGACCACCAAGCGAGTAGCATTGACTCCACTGCGCTCTTCGGGCTGGAAGAGGCGGCTGATCAAGTCGTTTTGCCGCCGCTCCAATGACTTGACACCAAAGGGCATCCCCTTGAGCGAGGCAATCATCTCCTTGGTGTAGCCCAAAGCCAGATGGCGCAGGAAACGCTCATCGTACTCGTCCATCTCATACTGTATCAAGGCATCCTGACGGCGCACATCGGCCAAGACACCGTGGCGGAAACGCTCGACAATCTTCGCCAGGATGGGGGTGTTGAAGACCATCCGTTTCCCCTCCATCACTGCCTGTACATCCACTTGGGTGAGCATCTCGTCTGTCTTGAGGATGATGCCGTCGGCTCCGGCATCGAGTACATCGACCCAGAGCCTTTCGTTGGTCACTTCGCCTGTGAAGATGAGCACACGCACCTCTGGGTGCTCTCTCTTCAGCTTGCGACACACCTCCACACCGATGGTGGTCGAGCCGCCAAGGCCCAGGTCGAGCAGGACCAGGTGGGGCACCTCTTTCTCCAGGAGGGACCAAAACTCCGCCTCGGTCATGGCTGTGCCGATGACTTCTGCTTCGGGTATCTCTTGGCTGAAGATACCGATGGTACCCTTCAGCTCCAGTGGGACATCTTCTACGATGATTACTTTAAAATGTTTCATTGCTTTATCTTTCAGTATAATAGAGTCTTTTTATAGGGTTTTATTATAGAGCTTCTACCGGGCCTTGCTTCCCTTTGCCTGCGGGGCAGGGTGAAGTAAATGGCCATGCCCTGCGGTGGCAGAGGAAGGGCGTTGATGCGGCAACCACGGCGACCGGCAAGTGCATCGTGCTGACGGATAATCTGCTTGGCTACCAGGTACTCTGTACCCTCACATTTGCCGTGAGCCTGCAACTGGATGTGCTTCATCTGGGGATGAAACCATCCGTTCAACTCCTCGATCGGGAAGTGGTGCAGGGGGTCGCAGAGGGTGAAGCGGATGAAGTCGCCACCGTCGGGGGTTATACGGAGGGTCATGGGCAAATCAGAGGAGGATGTGGCGGCTAAGGGACTATTCGTGTCGTTGGGAAGGGCCAGCTGCGAGCGGATAAGGCATTCCAGCAGGTAGTGGAGCAGCTCCTCATCGCCCCAGACCTCCTCCTGGGTAATGGCGTCTGAAGAGGCGTACTCCACGATGAATGGCCTGGGCGGCTGAGGGCCCAGGGTGCGGCTGCAGCGGTGGTAGAAGCGCTCTGCATAGGCTCCGAGTTGCTGTACGCTGAGGGCTGTACGGCAAAACATCACCTGCTCAACCTGGCGGTCAGCGCACGAACTCAACAGGCTGAAGATGCCTTTGTAGTAGGCTATCAGTTCGCCAATCTCCTCCACCTGTTGGCTTGTCACCTCATCCGCTGGCCGGGCGGTACCGTCTGGATGAGAATGGTCTGCTGAGTGTCCCAACTGAGCGGCCAATTGCTTGATTTTGTTTGGGTAATAGATGGTCTCGTGCTTGATGGAGGAGAGGCAGTTGTCGAGCACCAGATTCTGTACGTGCAGTTTGCTCTCCTCCCACGAGGCACGACGTGTCTCGTCGTTGGCACTTTCGATGTCGCGGTATTTACCGGAGATTTTCATCACTGCATTGTAGAGTACGATGCTCCAGTAGTCGGTGATGAGCTGGATCAGCAACAGGTTGGTGGAGCGCTCTGCCTGGCGCTCTGTCAGCAGGTAGAGGACCCCGATGCAGCGTCGTTGCTCCCCCTGCTTCAGCAAGAGAGGCAAGGCAAGCTGTGGACCCTCTTCGATGCGAACTTCCGCCTCGAAGCAGTGCTGCATCAGCTCCTTGGCGGTGTGCATGGGCTGTGGTCCTTGCATCGTGTCGGTGGCTGATGGGTTGCTCTCCACGTGGAGCGTCACTTCCAGTTGATGGGTGACCTCGTTGTAGTAGGCCACACCCATCTGATGCAGGGGGAGGATAGCCTTGATGGCCTCGTAAGTGGCTGCCATCATACGCCGTGGCAATTCCCTGATTCCCTCCTCGTCGGGCAGTGGGGTGGTGGAGGCATAGAGGCGATGGGTGATGTCGAGTACCTGCTCCAGGTTCCATTGCGTCACCATCCGCCGCCGGAAGGCCACGAGCACGTAGCTTCCCACGAGTATCAGCAGCAGGAGGATGGAGCAGACCAGGGCCACACTCTTGTGATCGGTGTGGCGCTGCAACGTCTGGCAGTAACTAGCCAGCGAGCGGTCCTCGCCGAGGAGCTTATATAAAGAGGTATAGGCAAAGTTGTTGTACCGGTAGGCCTCCCACTGCTTCAGGGCAAGGAAGGCGATGGCTGCCTCGTTGCGTACGTCGAGGATGACGTGGAAGTCGCTGTCGTAAGGGGTGAGCCACCAGGTGAGTTCAGCGGCTTCATCATCGCCTGTCAGCTGCATAGGGGCGAGGTGGCGGTAGGGCATGGGAAGGTGCGGGCGGCAGAGCTCCAGGTGGCGATTGAGGTAGCTGATGGCCGAGTCTGCATAGAGGATGGTCTGCGCGTATTGCCCCTCTACATTGCTGAAGTAGGCTTCGTCGGCATAGATGGATGCCGTGTCGAGCAGTGCCTCGGCATAGCTCTGGCTATCTGCTGCAAGCCTTGCGGCTGTGGCGTGTGCGACTGGAGTGGTGGCGAGAAGGAGGCCCATCACGCACATCAGTACGCCTATGGGGAGGCGGAAGAGGAAGCGGCACCCTTGCCCCAAGGTACTCTCTACACGGAACGAGCAGCAGTTGAAGAGGGCCGAGCTCTTGCGGTACTTTTCGATGATGCCTCTGCAGTTCATCAGCCCGAAGCCACTCCCCTTGGCTTGCTGCATACGCTCTACCTGTTCGGGTGTACCGCTTAGTCCGATACGTGAAGGGTCGTAGATTTTCTTTTCGTTGATGAGTTGCACATCGTGGGGAGAGAGGCCGGGACCATTGTCTATCACGGCAATCTCCACACACCGTATGTTGGGTGCATGGCTGCTTGCCGCGTCGCTTGGCTCACTGTTTACCTCACGTGCCTCTATGCGGACGGTTCCCCCCTCGGGGGTATATTTGCGGGCATTCTCTGTCAGTGTGTTGAGCATGAAGAGAGTCAGCGCCTTATCGGCTTTCACTGTCAGCGGAGTGGGGCAGACGGTGAGTTGCTGCAGCTTCAACTGGAAGGCGCGGTTGCCCTTAGCGATGAGCTGGAAGAGTTCGTCGAGTGCAAAAGTTTCGATGTGGAGGCTCAATTCACCCTGGCGTATCTTGATCCAATAGGCCAGAATCTCGTTGTATTCGTTGATGGTGGTGGAGAGCTCCTCGATGTAGTGAAGGCGTCTGAGTCGTTGCTCTATGGGCTCACAGGGGCTGCCGCTGCCGGAGTGTGCAGAGAGGGGCTGTTGGCTGCGGAGCCGGTTAACCTCATGGAGGATGCGGTCGATGTAGGGCAGGATGCCGTTCACTACACTCAGACAGGCCCGCTTGGCCACGTTCTGCCGCTTGCTGGTGGCGATGTGCAGCTCGTGCATGGCTCGCTGCTCTTCTAAGGAGATGCGCTGTTCCTCCAGCATGAAGGTGGTCTGTCCGTTGTCGATGACCCATGCCACGTAGGGGTTGATTACCTTTAGCATGGCCTTCTCCTCGGCACTGAGGCGGCTGTCGAAGTGGAGCTGCTTATCCTGTATAGAGGCCTGCTTCTGGCCGAAGAGGGGGCGTAGGGGGAGGTCGATGGCTCGGAGCAGTGCTTCTTCTACCTCCTCGGGGGTGGAGGCCGTGGAAGGGATGGAGTCTGTGATGGTACGGCAGAGGGCCATCAGCCGGCGAAGGCGAAGCAGCATCCTCAGTTGGCGCCCCCGGCGGTGATGGCGCACGAAGCGCATCAGCAACAGCGTGGCAAGCAGCAGGGCCAGGAGTAGTCCGAGCGCCAGGTTGAGCTGAGCAGATTCCCGTTCCAGCGTCTCCAGCCGGTTCTCCAGCTCGCGGTCCTGACGGGTGCGCTCCATGATGTCGAGATAGGCATTGCGGTAGCGGTCGCTTGTCGCCTTGTCGCCCAGGCCGGCATGGCTCACGCTGAGTTGCTCATCGATGCGTAAAAGGCATTCGGGTATCTCGTTGTGCATCCACTCCAGGGCTAGTTCCAGCGAGTCGAGTGCCTCGGCGTAGCGTCCATGGTCATTGAGGTAGCGACTCACGGTGACGTAGCCATTGGCCACTTGGTAGGGGTCGCCGTACTGCTTGAAGCACTCCAGTGCCTTGCGGGCCAGGTAGAGGGGCAGGAGGCTGTCCACCTCCACGTCCCAACGGGTCAGTTCGTGGCGGCGGTGGGTACAGAAGAAGTGAAAGGCGCTTGCTGAGGTCATCAGGTTGGCCATCCCCTGTAGGGCATTGCCCTCGATGTAGCGTTGCTGTGCTTGCTGGGCCTCGCGCCAGGTGGTGTAGAGTTGGTCAAAGCAGCGCAACCGTCGGTCGTGCCCGTCGATAGGCTCCATCAGGGCTGCTGCCCCCTCCAAGTAGGATGCGTAGAGCCATTGGCCTGTGTCCTTAGGCAGATGGCGGTCGCGTCGCAACAGCTCCATGGATTGGCGTGCCTCCTCCTGTTGCTGCAAGTAATAATAATAGGTGGCCGAGGTGATGAAGAACTCTGAGCGGGCAAAGCGCAGCCGCTCCTGCTCGTGGGCGGACATTGTGGCCTCACCCTCCTCATCAATGCGCTTGAGGCGTTGCAAAGCCCGGTTGCGGTAGTCATAGAACTCTTTGTTGCGTGCAGTGCGCTGGCAAAGCTTCATCCGTCCCACGTCGGCGATGAGCAGCTCGGTCTGATGATCAGTCGCCTCTTCCGCCTGCTCGAAGCAGCGCGTCGCCTCGTCATACTCCATCCGCATGAAGGCTGTCAGGCCCAGGTTGTTGCAGGCTTCGGCCCTTCCTGTGTGATAGAGACTGGCCTCGTGGAGTGCCTGACGTGCCATGAGACTGCTCCGGACCGGGTCGCGGAAGCGCCATTGGTAGGCTTCCGCATTAAGTGAGTCCACCTTAGCCACCTGGCTCTGCGGCACCATCTCCGAGCAGGATGTAAGTACCTTCTCCGCTGCCGAAGTCATCGCCAGCAGAGTCACCACAACCACAATCCGATGGAGTAAACTACATTTCATACAGCAAAAATACAAAAAAAAACGTTGCCCGTGCATTTTTCCATGCAAAGAGAGGAAAAATATAGGATAAAATTCATACCTTTGCAACAAAATAACAAAATACCGGTTTCAAAACCATATATGATAATGAGCGAAAAAGAACCTTTTATGGTATTCTCAGGAACAAATTCGAGATACCTCGCAGAGAAAATCTGTGCTAGTCTGAATTGCCCTCTGGGCAAGATGAACATCACGCACTTCGCTGATGGCGAGTTTGCCGTCTCCTACGAAGAGTCTATCCGTGGCGCGCACGTGTTCTTAGTACAATCGACTTTTCCCAACTCCGACAACCTGATGGAGTTGCTGCTCATGATTGATGCAGCCAAGCGTGCATCGGCCAAGAGCATCGTGGCTGTGATTCCTTACTTCGGTTGGGCCCGTCAGGATCGCAAGGATAAGCCGCGTGTATCCATTGGTGCCAAGCTGGTGGCCGACCTGCTGAGCGTGGCTGGTATTGACCGTCTCATCACGATGGACCTCCATGCTGACCAGATTCAGGGTTTCTTCGACATTCCTGTCGATCACCTCTATGCTTCCGCTGTCTTCCTGCCCTACATTGAGTCGCTCCAGCTTGAAGACCTGGTCATCGCTACGCCTGATGTCGGTGGTTCGAAGCGTGCCAGCACCTTCTCGAAGTATCTCGGTGTGCCCCTGGTGCTCTGCAACAAGACGCGCGAGAAGGCCAATGTGGTCGCTTCGATGCAGATTATCGGTGACGTAAAGGACAAGAACGTGGTGCTTGTCGATGACATTGTCGATACGGCCGGTACGATCACCAAGGCTGCCAACATCATGCTCGAAGCCGGTGCCAAGTCGGTCCGCGCCATTGCCAGCCACTGTGTGATGAGCGATCCCGCCTCATTCCGCGTGCAGGAGTCTGCCCTCACCGAGATGGTCTTTACCGACAGTATTCCTTACTCGAAGAAGTGCGATAAGGTGAAGCAGCTGAGCATTGCTGACATGTTTGCCGAGACCATCCGCCGTGTGATGAATAACGAATCCATCAGTTCGCAGTACTTGATTTAATTGTAGCTACAAGAAGCTACGAGTCACGAGCTACAAGCTACAAGAAGCTACAAGCTACGAGTTGCTTCTGCTGACTATTAGCCGCGAGCTCTGCTTGTTAGAAATATAATTTAGGCCGCATCGTTTCTTTTTCTTTTGAACTGGAGCGATGCGGCCTTTCTTTAGGGTAGGGGATGTTACTTATGGATTTACTAGCAATGCGTTGATTGGGGTCAGCGGATTCTTATTGTAGCACCAACTCTTCGATGCCGCCAAACTTCTCGTAGCCGGTCACCAGGACTTTGTCGCCGGGTTGCAAGCCGGAAAGTACCTCGTACTGCTGTGGGTTCTGGCGGCCAATCTCTATCTCCGTGCGCCGTGCCCGCTTGCCATCGGGGGATAACCTGTAGATCCAGCGGCCTGAGGTGTGCGCGTAGAAGTCTCCCCGGGGGATGATGAGGGCTTGCTCCGGTTTACCCAACTCTATCTGTACGCGGTAACTCTTGCCCAGGCGGATGTTGGATGGCTTGTCAGCTGTAAACAGTAGATCGCATGTGAAATTGCGCTCCTTCACCTCGGGTACCACTCTGCTGATGCGCAGGGGAAACTTCTGACCTTGGTACTGGATGCTTGCTGGCAGGCCCGTAGCGATGCGGTCGATGTAATATTCCGAAAGGGAGGTTCTCACCTTGTACTCCGTCAATACTTTGATTTCTCCCACGCTGGCCCCTGCGGCAATCTGTTCTCCCAGGGTAACGTTGAGGTAGCTCAGCTGACCAGCCACGGAGGCACGTACCACAAGCTGTGCGATGCGCTCCGAGGAGCGTGACATCTTGCGTGTGGAGGCCTTGCGGTTGGCTTCCACCATCTCCCGCTTGAGGATGGTGCAGGCTGAGTCGTGTTGCAGGCTTTGCAGTTGCAGGGCTGCCTTACGACGCTGATAATCATATTCCTCCTCCTGTACCTCCAGCTCTGCTTTGCTCTTGATACCCATACGGAACTCCTCCCGACTCTGCTCCAGCGACTTCTCCAGTGAGGCCATCTGATGGGCTGCATCCAGGGTCTGCTGGCGAAGCGAGAGGGAGTGCTGTTCCATCTCAATCTCCTGCTCACGATACTGACGCTGCTGGTTTTCCCATTCGGCTTGTTCCTCCTCGATGGTGCGGAGGAGGGTGGGATTGCTCAACACCAGGATGGTGTCGCCCTCCTGAAGCATCGCACCCTCCTCGGCCACGATGCGCTCCACATAGCCGCTCTCCAGGGCATGGAGCCGGATGGTCTGAATGGGTTGTACGAGTCCCTCTACATCTACGTATTCCATGAAGGGTGCCTCTGCTACTTCGGCCACCCTGTAGCTGCCGGCTTCAATCTTGAGCTGGCGTGGGCCCAGCGAGGCGATGAGAAGATAGAGGGCAAGGGCAAAAAAGAGGATGCCGCAGAGGATGTGGGTGCGGTACTTTACGTACCAGGGACGGGGAGTGAGTTGTATGTCCATACTATGCTAATTGAATGAGATGGTGAGTAGTTATTGATTTCAATGAATGGGTAGTTGCTCGGTGAGGGGAGTATCGTGCTCAAAGTCGTAGGCCGTGATGCTGCGCAGGGTGTAGTAGAGACTCCAGTAGGTGCCCATGGTGCTGATGCTGTTGCGTCGGGCAGAGTTCTTCTCACTGATGGCTGCGTTGAGGTCAAGGATGCTGCTGCGGCCCATGATGTAGAGCTTCCGGGCTACGGTATGGCGCTGCTCGGCTCGCTTGTCCGTGAGGGTTGCCACGTGTACCTTACGGGCCTGCATGTTGAATTGCAGTACCAGCTTCTCTACGTTCTGGCTGAAGTCGTTCATACCCTGCTCAGCTTGAGTTTGTGTGAGGGCCAGCTGTGACTTGGCCACCCTCACCTTACCGCGTCCTCTTCCCCAGTCCAGTAGGGGCAGGGAGAGTGAGATGCTGGCATACTCCTGGTTCATTAGGTGACTGTAGGAACTGCTGAGGTCGCGTCCGGTCTGTGTCAGACCAAACTGCACGTAGAGGTCGGCACGCAGTCCGTTGTTGGCTCTGGCATTGGCCAGGTTGCTCTCGCTCTCCTTGACGATGCGGCGGTAGTACTCCGGGTCGGGGCTGTTGAGCAGGGCCAGCTCCATGGCCTTGTCCAGCGGCACTTGCAGTTGTGGTACCGAATCGGGCATGAGGAGCCGTAGCTCGACGGTCTGCTCCACTCCCAGAAAGGAGCGCATGCTCTGCATCTCCTCTCTGAACTTTACCTCCGCATCCATGACGTTGGTCTCCTCACTGAGGCGGTTGATCTCCAGCTGGAGCATCTCGTTCTCGGTGATGGTGCCTATCCGGTAGCGTCCCTGTGCCATGCTGTAGAGCGTGTCGGCTGAGGCGAAGTTCTGTCGGGCCATCTCCAGTTCGGCCTGAGCCGAGGCCAGTGAGAAGAAGTGACTACAGGTGGTGGCAGAGATGACCTCAAGCGTCTCGGCATACTGCTTCTTGGCTTCGCGGTAGCGGATGGGCTCTATGCGCTTGTCCCACTTCAATGCGTTGTAGCCGAAGAGGTTCTGCTTGTACCCCATGAGCAGGGGCTGGCTGCTGTAGGCCGTGGTATGCTTCTGATGCTCGTCGATGCGGTTCAAGCTGCTCTTCAGGAAGAGGCTACCGCCGGTCCAACTCACATTTTGGTTGATGCTCACCGAGAGGTCGGCACTCAGTTGGTCCTGCTTCAGAAAGAGGGCTGTACCGTCCGACTGGCTGATTTTGTTCATCTCCTTATTAATATAAGGTGAAGAGGAGAGTGTCACCGAGGGCAGGTAGTTGGCCCGGTAATAGCGGTAGTTCCAGTAGGCTGCCAGGAAGGTATTGCGTGCGCTCTGTACCGAGGGCGACTGCTCCTGTGCGAGTTGTATGGCATCATGTAGGCTGAGCACGAGTGTGTCTCCCGCCGAGGCTGCGAAGGCCCCGTTGGCCCCGCTGGCTGTCGGCACCAACGTGCTGCTTGCTGTCAGCACTGCCATCATGCAGATTATCTTTCTTGACATCTTCATTTGTCCTTTGGTTTTGATTTCTTCGCAAAGATAGGT
This sequence comes from uncultured Mediterranea sp., assembly GCA_945831575.1. Lineage (GTDB taxonomy): Bacteria > Bacteroidota > Bacteroidia > Bacteroidales > Bacteroidaceae > Bacteroides. The sequence goes on along the minus strand of CAMACX010000033.1, from coordinate 21,985 downwards.
GTTGTTATCCAAAGGGCAAAGCCTTTAGACCCCAATAGATGCAGATTGTGTGAAAACCATACACTTTATTGTATGAAAATCATACACTGTTGCCGCAAAACCGGCAGTGGATTACCTTATTGGTGTGTCTCTTGCAGGGGAGTATGCTGCATCTCGCGCTTGGCGGCAGCTTCTGCTTTGGGCTGAATCTCATCTTTCTGCTGCTTGGTCTTCAGACGCTTGAGACGCCATTTGTTCCAGAACATCAGTTCCTTCCAGTGGTTGAAGTCTTTGCGGAAGATGATGCCTATGCCCTGGGTGGTGAGGTTGGTCCGGGTGTAGTAGCGGTCGTTGGTCTCATTATAGGCCTTCAGTCGGATGTCGCCCGAGCGGGTGACTAGCCATTCGGCCTCAAAGTCGCCTACGAAGTTGGTGTTGGCCAAAGGATTGTCGCGGTAGCCGAAGTTGCCGTTGATGAGCAGGCGGTTGTTGAGCAGCTGGCCGGAGAGGACCCCTTCAAACTCCATATCGGTCCACCCCTTCTGTCCCGTACTGAGGTTGGTACCCACATTCCAGTTGTTGTTGTCGATGATGTGTGAAAGGGCGTTGTTCAATTGGCCCGACAGCGTGGAGGAGAGCATACTTGACATCATGTTGGAGTTCTGTTGCACATCGACATACTCCGGTGTGTAGAACTTTCCGATGCTGAGCAGGTAGAGGATCTGCATGTTCATCTGCTCATCGGTGGGGATGTAGTTGCGCACCAGGGCCTGTATCTCATCGCGTTCGTTGGGCAGCTCAAGGTCCATCTTGATCTCGGGAGAGGTAAGCTGGCCGCTGATGTCCATGAGGCAGTTGACTTTGACGTTGGTCTGGCTGATGTAGTCGCTTGCCGTAGCCGATGAGGGGAGCAGGTCATTGAGCGATGCGGAGTTGACGGTATAGACCGCCTGCATGTCGAGGGTGGCCTCCTCGGGGATGCCGTTGAAGGAGATGTTACTTCCCGCCTTGATGGTGAAGTCTTTGCGAATCACTTCCTGGAGGCTAAACTTGTAGGAGCCTTGTGAGATGTTGTAGTTGCCGAACATCTTGAAGTCGCCTTTGTTGTAGAACTCGGCACGTATGTTTCCACTGCCTCGGCCGCTGATGTAGTCGCCTGCTATGGGATCCATGATGATGCGCATCGTGGCATCGGGGGTGGCATCCACAATCAGGTTGAGGCGGATGTCGCCTTCGCCCTCTTCCTCCTCTTCCTCCTGGACTACCTGGCGGGCTTTCTCGTAGTCGCTCAGGTCAGTGGATTCCTGAGCTTTCCGGCGAGGGGTCTTATCGACAAACTTGATGAATTGGTTGCTCGTGGCTGCGGTCACATTGTCCTTAAGGTAGGTGAAGGTGCTGTTGCGGTTGGTGCTAAGGGCGAGGTCGATGTTGAGTCCTTCCTGGGGATTGCCGCGCAGGGTAGCACTGCCGGTACCATACACGGTGCCGTAGAAGGGAGAGTCATGCGACTCGCGGGTGTTGAGCAGCAGGGTGTTGTTGAGCCGGAAGTTGAAGTTGTAATTCATGTCCTTGAAGTGGTTGTAGCGTACATAGCCCTGCAGGTGGCCTTCATGCCCTTGGGGGTCGATTACGTGGTTGTCGGGGAAGGTCAATCCATCGGGAGTGATGAGGATGCTGTCCTTGACGTGGTATGTGGTGTTGAGTACGTCAATCTTGAAGGCGGCATCGGCATCCACGGCCCCATCGAGGGTCAGCGCCTTGAATTTGCCGTAGAGGTGTACATCGCCCGTGGCCCGTCCACTGAATTCGGGGGTGATGCTATTAATATAATAATGTATAAACTGGAGGTTGGTGCGGTGGGCCTTGATCTGTAGGTCGAGCGAGCTGGTGGGCTTGATGGGATAGACGTAGCCACTGACGTGTGTACGCGAATCCTCCCCTTCGCTGATATGGGCATCCAGCAGCAGCCCTTGAATCTTGTTGTGCCACTCGCCGTGCAGGTTGGCATCGCCGATGATGCCATCGTTGATGCCCAGGTTCTTGACGAACAGGTCTGTCTGCATGTAGGGGTCGGACAACAGGTTGGTGGCTACGGCAGGACCGGTGGCCTCGCCGCAGAAGTTGATACCGAGGTCAGCGATGTCGAATACATAGCCGATGTTGATGCGGTTCAGGTCCAGTCGGAGTGTGTCTTCGGGCGATTTGGAGAGGGTGCCGTCGATGTGTAGGTGCCGCTCGTTGTTGCTGAAGGCAAAGTCATGGATGTGTATCTTGCCGGAATCCACCTCAACAGTGGCCGGATGGATATTCCAGACGGTATCATTGAGGATGATGTCGGTGGGGCGTATCTGGATGGTGGTCTTGATGGGGGCTGGCGTAAACTGGGCCAAGGCATCCAGTCGGCCGCTGTAGGTAGTGGTACCGCTGTTGCCCCAATTGAGCTTGGTGTGGATGGAGTCACCTCGGGCGCTGGCCTCAAGGGAGACGTTGACTGCTCCTTCCGGCTTCATCTCATTGAAGCGGGCATGGACACGGAACCTGTCAGCCGGGTTCTCGCAGAGCAGCATGGCCGACTCATAGAACTTCTGTTTGTAGCGCAAGCGGGGTAGGTAGGCCTCGATGCGCAGGCGCTTCATGCGGTCGTTGACGTACCCCTTGACCGTGGAGTGGGCATAGAGCGTAAGGGGGACATGGAAGAGGGTAGAGAAGAGCTCGGCATCTTGCAGATGGATGTCGAAGCCAAAGTCATTCTCCGTGGCGGGCTGCTGTGTGCCCTTGCTTTTTCGTTGGGGAATGAGGGCCGGCAGGTAACGGCTGAGGATGTGCTCCACACCCAGGGGAAGGGTGCGGTAGGAGTAGCTGCCTTCAATCGTGGCTCGCAGCGAAGGGGAGTTGACGGTGAGCCGCTTGTGCTGGGTGTCGGTGGTGATGGAAGTGACCCGGAGGTTGCTCATCGTATAGTTCTTCTCGGGTGAGAGGAACTCCAGATTGTCGATATTGATTTCGCCGTTCATCTCGTCGATGTGTCCCCCGGTAAAGTCGGCCCGTAGCTGTAGGGAAAGCTCTGTGTCGGGATAGTTCTCGGTCAGATGGAGGTCGTTGAGCTTGACGTGGCTGACCGTAGCCTGGAAGTTGAAGGTGGGTACAGGGCTGGCGGTGTTGACCGCTCCGTTGAGTTGGAGTATGCCGTTGGGGTCATTGATGGCCAGCTGACCGTTGAATCCCCCCTCTTTGTACTCTCCATCGAGCAGAATGTGTTCGTAGGGGTAGCCACTGTAGTCAATGCGCTTGATGTCCCCCTTGAGCAGGATGGTGGGGTAGTGGTCGGCGACGTGTTGGCCATCTACTCCGAGGTTGAAGGTGACGCGGCCCAGCTTCTTGTTGTTGAGCATCTGCTGGAGGTCCCATTCCGTTGCCTTCATGGAGCCAGAGTAGGCAAAGAGCTGACGCTCCTTGTCAGAGCTGAGCTTCACGTCGGTCTGCAGGGTGCCCACGTCAGTACGTACCCGTCCATACATGACGAGGTCGCTGAAGTAGCCCGACACTTCCCCATTGAAGGAGATGGTGCCCATCCGTTGTACCAAGGGAGGGACCTCGGGGTGTGCGGGGTTGAGGTTGCGGAAGAGGAAAGCCACACCCCTCGGGTCGGCATGGAGGCGTGACAGATGACCATAGACGAACGCATCCTCTGGGGTGGTGAAATCCTGGAATGAAAAGTCTCCCTGGAGGTTGAATTGTGGACCGGCCTCCAGACGCAGCAGCGGACAGTTGAGCTGATGGAGGGGTCCTTCAGCCTCAAACTCGAGCTGCAGGGGCTCATGGAAGCCTTTCAGGGTGGGGACGAAGGCAGAGAGGTCACTTGGGGTGAGCTGAGAAGGGAGCATACGGAAGTGGAAACGCACATCGGTAGCGAAACGGCTGAATGCGCCAAGGCTGTCGTAGCTCATCTGCAGCGTGTCCATGGTGACGTTGGTGTGCGGCAGCTCGATGCCAAAGTTCTCGACACGCAGGCCCTGCTGGTTGCCGACCACCTTTAGACTCAGCCGCTTCAGGTTAAATCCAGACTCCTCCTCTTCCAGGCTCATGCGCTTGATGGAGGCGTTGATGGAGTCGTTGCTGAGAGCCTTGAGCGAGAGGGTGGCGACGATATCCTTCAGGTAGAGGTGGTTGCTGTTGAACTTGCCGGGGGTCGTAGGAACGGAAGCCACGTGGTAGGCCACGCGCCCCCTTCGCAGCAACAGGGAGTTGATGCGCAGGTCGAGCCGGCTCTCCTTCTTGACCGTGTCCTTGGAGGCAAGGGCATCGGCAATAAACTGGTAGTTGGGCTCGGCTTCGGGCGTGTCGCGCTTCAGGTCGGCATGAAATCCGAAGAGCTGCACATTGCTGATGGAGATCCGTCCATTCAGCAGGGGCATGAGGTCAAATTTGGCCGAAAGTCGTGTGACGTGCAGCAGCTCTTCACCCCGTAGGTCATCGATGGCCAGGTTGGTGATGATGATGCGGTTGAGCATGCTGATGCTGACGTTGCCTATCGAGCAGTGGCTCCCCAGCTGATGGGAGAGGGTACGGGCAGTCCACGACGTGATGCCCTGCTGTACCCAGGGGATGTTCAGCAGGATTAACAGGCCGAAGTAGAGCCCAAAAGTGACTCCTACGAGGCCTCTGACTATTTTTTTCAACAGTTCGATAAGCTATATTTCTTAAAATTGCGAACAAAAATAGCAAATAATATGTTTCGATGCACTTTTTATGATTACTTTTGTGCGCTAAAAATAGTAAAAGGTATGAATACAATTATTTTAGGTATAGAATCATCGTGTGACGACACCTCTGCAGCCGTTATCCGCAACGGCTACCTGCTCTCCAATGTGGTGGCCAGCCAGGCTGTGCATGAGGCCTATGGAGGCGTGGTGCCCGAGTTGGCCTCGCGTGCGCATCAGCAGAATATCGTGCCCGTGGTACACGAAGCCCTGCGTAGGGCCGGGGTCACCAAGGAGGAACTGAGCGCCGTGGCCTTTACCCGTGGACCCGGTCTGATGGGCTCGTTGCTGGTAGGGGTCTCCTTTGCCAAAGGCTTTGCACGTTCGCTAGGCATCCCTATGGTAGATGTTAATCACTTGAACGGACACGTATTGGCTCATTTTATTCAAGTAGAAGGTGAGGAGACGGAGCAACCCGAGTTCCCTTTCCTCTGTCTGCTTGTATCCGGCGGAAACTCCCAGATTATCTTGGTCAAAGCCTACAATGACATGGAGATACTGGGTCAGACCATCGACGATGCCGCTGGTGAGGCCATTGACAAATGTTCCAAGGTGATGGGTCTGGGTTATCCCGGTGGCCCCATCATCGACCGGTTGGCTCGTCAGGGCAATCCCAAAGCCTACACCTTCAGCAAGCCCCACATCCCCGGGTTGGATTACAGCTTCAGCGGACTGAAGACCTCCTTCCTCTACTCCCTGAAGAATTGGCTCAAGGAGGATCCCGACTTCATTGCCCATCACCAGACAGACCTGGCAGCCTCGCTGGAAGCTACCGTGGTCGATATCCTGATGGAGAAGCTGCGTAAGGCAGCCAAGCAGTGCGGCATCCGCCAGGTGGCGGTCGCCGGCGGTGTGTCGGCCAACAACGGATTGCGCAATGCCTTCCGCGAACATGCAGCCAAGTATGGTTGGAAGATATTCATCCCCAAGTTCAGCTACACCACCGACAATGCCGCCATGATTGCCATTGCCGGCTACTTCAAGTACCTGGATAAGCAGTATTGCCCAATGGATGCCCCTGCCTATTCGCGTGTGGCGCTGGAATAGAGGCTGAGCATGGGGCAAAACGCACCGAATGAGGTAAGAGACATGCTGGATAATGTATAATAGGATACGCTGAATACCGAAAAGTCTGCTCAGCATCATGAGAATGAAAAGGGCTGTTCAGCATGATGAAAAGGGCTATTCATCATGATGAAAACAGCTATTCATCATGATGAAAACGGCAGTTTTTGAATAATAATAATGATGATTGCAATGAATGACGAAGCGATAGCAATGAATGACGAAACGATAGAAAATCTGGCTGCGGCGGTGGGTAAAGCCCTGCTGCGAGAGAAAATCACCCTTTCCACCGCAGAAAGTTGCACCGGTGGGGGTGTAGCTGCTGCCCTTACTGCCATACCCGGCAGCTCGGCCTACTTCAAGGGAGGCATCGTCTCCTACACCAACGAAGTGAAGCATCGTCTGCTTGGGGTGAAGATCGACACACTGGAGCGCTACGGTGCCGTGAGTCGCCAGACCGTAGAAGAGATGGCCTGTGGTGCGATAAATGCGCTGCAAACGGATGTTGCCATTGCCACCTCGGGGGTGGCAGGTCCCTCGGGAGGCACCGCCGAGACTCCGGTCGGTACCATCTGGATAGCCGTGGCCTGTCAACTTGCCTATAAAAAAGAAATTGTCACCTTCAAGCAAGAGGGAGACCATGGAAGAGGCGAAAATGTGCGCAAAGCCATCAAAAATGGACTGAAAATCCTGCTAAAACAGCTCCAAAACGAAAAAAAACGCCTCTAAAAGCGAATTATTTTAGGAAAAGCTTGTTTTATAAAGATAAAAGTGCTTACTTTGCGCTCTGTTTGAGATAGACAGCATAGAAAACTATAAAAATAAAGATAGAAATGTCAAAGATTTGTCAAATTACCGGAAAGAAGGCCATGATTGGCAACAATGTTTCTCACTCTAAGAGAAGAACAAAGAGAACCTTCGATTTGAACTTGTTCCACAAGAAGTTCTATTATGTAGAAGAGGATTGCTGGATTAGCCTGAACATCTGCGCTAACGGCCTGCGTGTCATCAACAAGAAAGGTTTGGACGCAGCGCTGAAGGATGCCGTGGCTAAGGGCTACTGCGATTGGAAGAACATTAAAGTTATTGGCTAACAAAAAGCAAAAGGAGATTACTGATTATGGCAAAGAAAGCAAAAGGTAACAGAGTACAGGTGATTTTGGAGTGCACAGAGCACAAGGATAGCGGTATGCCCGGTACCTCACGTTACATCACCACCAAGAACAGAAAGAACACCACCGAAAGACTGGAGCTGAAGAAGTACAACCCCATTCTCAAGAGAGTAACCGTTCATAAAGAAATTAAATAATAAAGCGTATCAACCATGGCAAAGAAAACAGTAGCAAGCTTGCACGAAGGTTCTAAGGAAGGTCGTGCATACACCAAGGTGATCAAGATGGTTAAGTCGCCCAAGACCGGTGCTTACTATTTTGACGAGCAGATGGTTCCTAATGAAAAGGTTCAGGATTTCTTCAAGAAATAAGTGAAACATCCTTAGGAGAGTACCTCTGGGAGGTACTGGAAAGATATATTCCCCTCGATGATTCGGTTCATCGGGGGGATTTTCTTATTTAATAGCGTCTATTCCTTTCATCTATCACTTTTTTTTCCTAATTTTGCAACGGGAAATAGGCTCTTCCGTATCTGACCCTTTCGGCCAGGCGGAGAGTCGCACGAATTGTAACCGTTCATATCATAAGGAAATTTGTAATTCTATAGCATATGGGATTTTTTAGTTTTTTCTCTAAGGAAAAGAAAGAGACGTTAGACAAAGGCTTGTCGAAGACGAAAGAGAGTGTGTTTGGTAAGATAGCCCGTGCCGTGGCCGGAAAATCGAAAGTGGATGATGAGGTGCTCGACAACCTGGAGGAGGTGCTCATTACCTCGGACGTAGGCGTGGAGACTACGCTCAAGATTATCGAACGCATCGAGAAGCGTGTGGCACAAGACAAGTACATGAATGCCTCTGAACTGAACCATATCCTGCGCGATGAGATTGCCTCACTGCTTACGGAGAACCATACTGACGATGTCAATGACTTCGAGGCCCCCATTAATAAAAAGCCGTATGTGATTATGGTTGTGGGCGTTAATGGAGTAGGTAAGACGACGACTATCGGCAAATTGGCTTATCAGTTCAAGAAGGCTGGCAAGTGCGTCTATCTGGGTGCGGCCGATACCTTCCGTGCAGCAGCTGTGGAGCAGCTGGTCATCTGGGGTGAGCGCGTGGGAGTCCCTGTGGTCAAGCAGAAGATGGGGTCAGACCCTGCTTCTGTGGCCTTTGACACCCTCAGCTCGGCCGTGGCCAACGGGGCTGACGTGGTGATCATTGATACCGCAGGCCGTCTGCACAACAAGGTGGGCTTGATGAACGAGCTGACCAAGATTAAGAACGTGATGAAGAAGGTGGTGCCCGATGCTCCTGATGAGGTACTGCTCGTACTCGATGGCTCCACGGGACAGAATGCCTTCGAACAGGCCAAGCAGTTTACGCACGCCACCGAGGTGACTGCCATGGCGGTGACCAAGCTGGATGGTACGGCTAAGGGAGGCGTTGTGATCGGCATCTCCGACCAGTTCAAGATACCCGTGAAGTACATCGGTCTGGGTGAGGGGATGGAAGACCTTCAGGTATTCCGTAAGAAGGAGTTTGTGGAGTCGCTCTTCGGTGAGACGAAGTGAGGCATCATTCCTCAGTGAGATGTACAATGAGACAACAATGAGACACAATACGATTGATATCATTACGTTAGGGTGCTCCAAGAATCTGGTCGATTCGGAGCATCTGCTGCGTCAGCTGGAGCTGGCCGGTTACCGTGTGACCCACGATGCCAAGCATCCGCAAGGGGAGATTGCCGTCATCAATACCTGTGGCTTCATCGGCGATGCCAAGGAGGAGTCCATCAACATGATTCTGGAGTTTGCCCAGGCCAAGGAGGAGGGCCGGTTGAAGCGCCTCTATGTGATGGGTTGTCTCTCAGAGCGTTATTTGAAGGAGCTGGGAGAGGAGATCCCTCAGGTCGATAAGTTCTATGGCAAGTTCAATTGGAAGGAGCTGCTCTCCGACCTGGGCAAAGCCTACAACGATCAGCTTCGTGACGAGCGTCTGCTCACCACGCCCAAGCATTACGCCTACCTCAAGATCTCTGAAGGTTGCGACCGCAGCTGCTCCTATTGCGCCATTCCCATCATCACCGGTCGCCATCAGTCGCGCCCCATGGAGGAGATACTCTCCGAGGTGCGAGCGCTGGTAGCCCGTGGGGTGAAGGAGTTTCAGGTCATTGCCCAGGAGCTGACCTATTACGGCATCGACCTCTACCAGGAGCAGCGTTTGCCTCAATTAATCGAGGAAATGGCCCAAATCCCCGGGGTGGAGTGGATTCGTCTGCACTATGCCTATCCGGCCCATTTCCCGACTGAACTGTTGCGCGTGATGCGTACTTACCCCAATGTGTGCAAGTACATGGACATTGCCCTGCAGCATATCAGCGATAACGTGCTGACCAAGATGCGTCGGCACGTCACGAAGGCCGAAACCTACGAATTAATCGAGCGATTCAGGCAAGAAGTGCCCGGCATCCACCTGCGTACCACGCTCATGGTGGGCCATCCGGGGGAGACCGAGGCCGACTTTGAGGAGCTGAAGGAGTTTGTTCGTCATGCCCGCTTCGACCGCATGGGGGCCTTTGCCTACTCTGAGGAGGAGGGCACCTATTCGGCCACACACTACGAGGACGAGGTGCCCCCTGAGGTGAAGCAGGCCCGGCTCGATGAGCTGATGGCCATCCAGGAGAGTATCTCTGCCGAGCTCAACGCCGCCAAGGTGGGGCAGACCCTGCGGGTCATTATCGACCGTAAGGAGGGGGACTACTACGTAGGCCGTACCGAGTTTGACTCGCCCGAGGTGGATCAGGAAGTGCTCATACCTTGTGCCGAAAAAACACTCCGTATGGGGTATTTTTACCAGGTTAAAATCGAAAAATCCGATGATTTCGACCTTTTTGGGCATGTTATTTAAAGATTTTTTCTGTTTTGTTTGGCCGTATGGCGAAAATTCACTAATATAGCACCGTGAATCTTAAACCATACGTAGCGTGAACAACAAAGAATTTGCCGCGGAGCTGTCCCGCCGTACCGGAATATCCGTGAAAGAGACCACCGATCTGATGGGTAAACTCATTGCTGAGATGACCCAGGAATTGGTGGAAGGCAGTGCCATTGCTGTGTCCGGATTTGGGACGTTCGATGTCAAGAAGAAGGCCGAGCGCATATCCGTCAACCCCACCACTAAGCAGCGTATGCTGGTGCCCCCCAAGCTGGTACTGACCTTCAGGCCTTCAGGCTCGCTGAGAGATCGTGTCAACAGTAATCCCAATGAAGATATGGTATGATGAGTGAAAAACTGACTATACAGGATCTGGCCCGTGGAGCAGCGGAGAAGCTGAACATGACTAAAGGGAATGCGGAGGAGTTTGTCAGGGAGTTCTTCCAACTGATTGCTGATGCGCTCCATCAAGATAAATATGTCAAGGTGAAGGGACTGGGTACCTTCAAGTTGATAGAGGTTGACAGCCGTGCCAGTGTCAACATCAAGACGGGTGAACGCTTTGAGATACAAAGCCATACCAAGGTATCGTTTACCCCTGATGCTGGCTTACGGGATGTCATCAACCGCCCGTTTGCCCACTTCGAGAGCGTTCCCCTGCAAAACGAGGAGCTGTTGCTCACTACGACTGTCGAAGAGGAAGCCTCTCAGCAGGAGGATTTTGCCCCTGTGGAAGAACAGATGCTTGCAGAAGAGACTCCTGTAGCAGAAGAGACTCCAGAAACAGAAGAGACTCCAGTAGAAGGGGCAGGTTTAAGCGAAAAACAGTCTGTTACAGAAGATACTCATGCTGCTGAGCAGCAGGCTCCTGTCGAGGAGGAGGTACACGCTGTGGCAGAGCAGGCTCCTGTCGAGGAGGAGGTACACGCTGTGGCAGAGCAGGCTCCTGTTGAGGAGGAGGTACGCGCTGCGGCAGAAGAGGCTCCTGTTGATGAGGAGGTACACGCTGTGGTGGAAGAGGCTCCTGAAGAAGTAGTGTTGCCAACGGATGAGGTGAAATGCCTTGTAGATGAGGCGATTGATGCACCTTGCGATGAGGAGACTCCCGCACCCTTGGAGGATGACTATCCCCCGCTGGAAGAGATGCTTCATCATCAATCTTGGGAGGAGAATCCTTCTGATGAGAAACCTTCTGATGAGAAACTTTCGGAGGAGGAACTTTCGGAGGAGGAGGTTGCAGAACGGAAACGTACGATGAAGTATTTCATTGGCATAGTGGTGTTCATCTCCCTGCTTTGCATTGGCGTACTGGTATTTATCTATTTCCCTGGACTGACCCGGGCATTGTATGGATTGAAGGCTCCGGTGGAACAAACAGTCGATTCTGTCAATCAGCTGGTTGTGCCTTCAGATCAGGCTGAAGAGGCTGTCGATTCGCTTTTGTCTGATACCTTGAGGCGCAGCTCCGATATCTTGAGGCGCAGCTCCGAGGCTTCAGAGGCGGCCGCTACGATCACACAGCCCTCAGCTCTACAGCCCAATGCTTCGCAGTCTTCAAGCCAGAAGTCTGCGGCTGCACAACCCTCAGCCCAGAAGCCAGCGGAGGCAACCCCCTTTGTGCCCGACTCATCGAACTACGAGATTGTGGGTACACAGGAGAGCTATACGCTGAAGGAGGGAGAGACCTTGACGAGGGTGGCCTTGCGCTTTTGGGGTACCAAGAGCCTGTGGCCCTATCTGGTGAAGCACAATCCTACTGTCATTAAGAATCCCGACAACGTGCCCTATGGTACGACCATCCGAATACCCAAATTAAAAAAGAAGTGAGGTGATACGATGAAATCGTGCAGAGAAACAATGAAAATCGTGAAGAGAAACGATGAATTGTGCAGTGAAACGATGATTTATTCGAGAGTTTTATGTACTTTTGTCGGCTCCTTTGCGGATGAATATAAGAACAAGTTTAAAAACCAACATACATAGTATATATAAAGATGTATAGAACGCATACCTGCGGAGAGCTACGGCTCTCCGATGTCAACAAGCAAGTGACGCTGGCCGGATGGGTGCAGCGTAGCCGTAAGATGGGTGGCATGACCTTCATTGACCTGCGCGACCGCTACGGCATTACTCAACTGGTCTTCAATGAGGAGGTGGATGCCGCCTTGTGTGAACAGGCCAACCGCCTGGGACGTGAGTTCGTCATTCAGGTGAAGGGAACGGTCAACGAGCGTTTCAGCAAGAACCCCAACTTGCCTACCGGCGAGATTGAGATTATCGTGAGCGAGCTCAACGTGCTCAACGCTGCCCTCACGCCTCCCTTCACCATCGAGGACAATACTGACGGTGGAGATGATATCCGCATGAAGTACCGCTACCTCGATCTGCGACGCAACGCCGTGCGCAAGAACCTGGAGCTGCGCCACAAGATGACTATCGAGGTGCGTAAATATCTCGATGAACAGGGCTTTATTGAGGTGGAGACACCCATTCTCGTGGGCTCTACGCCTGAGGGTGCCCGCGACTTCGTGGTGCCTTCGCGCATGAATCCGGGGCAGTTCTATGCCCTGCCGCAGAGCCCGCAGACTCTGAAGCAGCTGTTGATGGTGAGCGGATTTGACCGCTACTTCCAGATTGCCAAGTGCTTCCGCGACGAGGACCTGCGTGCCGACCGACAGCCGGAGTTTACGCAGATAGACTGCGAGATGTCGTTTGTGGAGCAGGATGATATCATCAACCTCTTTGAGGGCATGGCCAAGTACCTCTTCAAGACCATCCGTGGCGTGGAGCTTACAGAGCCTTTCTTGCGTATGCCTTGGGCCGATGCGATGAAGTACTACGGCAGCGACAAGCCCGACCTGCGCTTCGGCATGAAGTTTGTCGAACTGATGGACATCATGAAGGGGCATGGCTTCAGCGTCTTTGACAATGCAGCCTATATCGGCGGTATCTGCGCCGAGGGGGCAGCCCACTATACGCGCAAGCAGCTTGACCAGCTTACGGAGTACGTCAAGCGTCCACAGATTGGTGCCAAGGGCATGGTCTATGCCCGCATCGAGGCCGACGGCAACGTCAAGTCGAGTGTCGATAAGTTCTACAGCCAGGAGGTGCTTCAGCAGATGAAGGAGGCCTTTGGTGCCAAGCCGGGTGACTTGATTCTGATCTTGAGCGGTGACGATGCGATGAAGACGCGCAAGCAGCTCTGCGAGCTCCGTCTGGAGATGGGTAACCAGCTGGGTCTGCGCGACAAGAATAAGTTTGCCCTGCTCTGGGTGGTTGATTTCCCGATGTTCGAGTGGAGCGATGAAGAGGGCCGACTGATGGCCATGCACCATCCCTTCACGCACCCCAAGGAGGAGGACATTCCCTTGCTCGACACCGACCCCGCAACCGTGCGTGCCGATGCCTACGACATGGTGTGCAACGGTATCGAGGTGGGCGGTGGCTCCATCCGTATTCACGATGCCAAGCTTCAGGCCAAGATGTTTGAGATTCTGGGCTTCACGCCCGAGCGTGCGCAGGAGCAGTTTGGCTTTCTGATGAACGCCTTCAAGTACGGTGCCCCCCCTCACGGCGGACTGGCTTATGGTCTCGACCGCTGGGTCAGCATCTTTGCCGGTCTGGACAGCATCCGTGATTGCATCGCCTTCCCGAAGAACAACAGCGGACGCGACGTCATGCTCGATGCTCCTGGCACGCTCGATCAGAAGCAACTTGACGAGCTCAACTTGGTGATTGAACTCAAGCAGGAGTAAATCAAGCAAGAATAGTTGAAGAAGGAGTGATTGAAGCAGGAGTAATGCAGGACGATACCTACAAGACTATCCTCACAGCCGTGGAGGGCATCTACACCGAGAAGCGCAGTAAGTTTATCGCTATTGCGCTTCCGGTCACTACACTGGAGCAGATCAAGGAGCACCTTGACCGGTTGCAGAAGCAGTACTATGATGCCCGCCATGTCTGTTATGCCTATATGCTTGGCCCGGAGCGCACTACGTTTCGGGCCAATGACAATGGCGAACCCTCGGGGACAGCGGGCAAGCCCATCCTGGGACAGATTAACAGCAACGAACTGACTGACATCTTGATTGTGGTGGTGCGCTACTTCGGTGGTATCAAGTTGGGTACCAGTGGCCTGATTGTGGCCTACAAGGCCGCAGCAGCCGAAGCGCTGGCTCAGGCCGAGGTGGTGACCCGCACGGTCGATGAGGTGGTGAAGTTCTCCTTCGAATATCCCATGATGAATGAGGTGATGCGTGTGGTCAAGGAGATGGAGCCTCGCATCCTGGAGCAAGGCTATGACCAGGATTGCCTGATGACGCTGCAGATCCGACGTTCGAGGATGGAGGCGCTCAGGCAACGCCTCCTGAAGGTCGATACCCTGCGCATCATCGAATAATAAGTAAATTAGGTATGGCTTTTGAATCTACAAAACGTGAATTGGGCGAGCTCTTCGCCTTTGTGCAGCTTTTGGCCGATGGCCAGGTGTCAATGGGTGAGACCGGTGTACGGCGGCAGGTCCTCCAGGTGGAACGGATGGAGCATGATGGACCCCGGCGCTATCTGCGTGCAGCAGACCAGGAGCTGGTGACCATCGTCAGCGGTACCCGGGAGCGCAACGGACGCTTTGTGGAGTCGGCTGATGTGGCGCGTCGTGAGGTGCCTTGTGCCCTCTTTGGCGCCTTGGCCAACGCCCTGCTGGAGCTGCTACGCAGTGGCAACAGCCAGGAGGTGGTGGTGCCTGATGACATCGAGGAGGTGCTCGACGAACTCCAGATTTATGACTTGGAGGCCCATACTGACGACCGCACTGACCTGACCGTCACCTTTGATGCCCTCTGGTGTCCTGCTGAGGGACTGGTGGTGCGCAGCAGGCTAGGGGCCATGAATCCTCTGCTCGATGGCGGACGGGCGGCCAACCTGAAGCTGGAGCTCACGGGCATTAAGTTTGCTGTGCCTACGGTCAACAAGGTCAATGCCTTGCCCGAGGCCCCCGATGAGGTGTGTCAGCGTATGCTGATGATAGAGCGTCTGGGTGGGGTGCTGCGCTATGCCGATGTGGCCGACAAGGTGTTTCGTTGCAACCTCGGCATGATTGACCTCCACTTCGGCCGTCTGCTGGCTGAGATGGTGCGGTTGATGCACCTCGAAGACATCACGCGCATCGCGCAGCTCACCGAACGGATGGAGATTATTAACCCGCTGAAAATCAAGGAAGAATTGATTACAAAGCATGGCTACTACCGCCATAAGATGCGTACTTTCTTGCTGGCCCTGGCACTGGGAATGCGCCCGGCCAAAATCTATACCGGTCGTCCGGGGGCGATTGCCGGTTTGCTGTTGGTGCAGACCGATGGTTCCATCGTGCTCTACGATCGCACGGATGCCGACACCTTTGCCGAATTTCTCTACCAGAACAGCCGTCTGCTCAAGGGCGATGTGGAGAAGGACAAATACGGCTTCCTGGAGCGCGAGAACGGAGTCTATTACTTCAAGCTCAACGTCAAGGTCGGACTCTTGAAACGGTAAATACAGATACCCTCGAGAAAAAGAAGCACCCTGCAGGCAAGAAGCACGCTGCGGGAAAAACTGCAAACTGCAAGTAACTGCAACTGTTTTTCGGAAGAATCCCTTTTGGGCTCCTCAGACATTTGGAGAGCACCAATAGCCATACCGATAGCCATCTCTTCTCGGGCTGAAAGCCCATCAAGCCCCTAGCCCAGGGCAACGCCCTGGGTATAAGACGTGTATGTCATCCTACGCCCTGAAAGGGCAAAAGCCTTATTCATGCACCTGTGTAGAACTGTAACTGTGTAGAACTCAAAGTTAATGTAACTGTGTAGAATCCAGGGTACTGCAACCGAAATCCACTATGCCACTACTAGAACCCCGTGTGTCGCTACGCTTTGCTCTGCAGCAGTTCCTCCATCTTGAGGAGCTCGTCGCGGTATTGTGCTGCTTGCATGAAGTCGAGCTGCTTGGCAGCCGCTTGCATCAGCTTGCGGGTCGCGGCAATGCTCTTCTCCAGCTGTTCCCTGCTCATGTAGGCCACGATGGGGTCGGCAGCTGTCTGACTGTCCGTCTGTGGCCCACCATAAGGCTTCGGCTTGCCCTGTCCTTTGGCCGTTTGTCCCGAGGTGCCGCCTCTGCCGCTGGTGGCCGAGGTACCGCCTCTGACTCCCGTTGATGAGGTGCTTCTGCTGGGGGCCGAGGTGCCCCCGGTACCCTGTGCGTAGCCTACTGGCTCTGCGGCTTGCGCGGTCTCCTCACTGCCGGTGGCAAAGACGTTGAGGTGTTGCGCCTTGCGAATCTGCTGCGGCGTGATGTGGTGCTCCTCGTTGTACTTCAGCTGCTTCTCGCGTCGGCGAAGGGTCTCGTCGATGGTGAGCTGCATGCTCTCCGTGATGCGGTCGGCATACATGATGACCAGTCCGTTGACGTTGCGTGCCGCACGTCCAGCTGTCTGCGTCAGCGAGCGGTGGGAGCGGAGGAATCCCTCCTTGTCGGCATCGAGTATGGCCACGAGCGACACTTCGGGCAGGTCCAGCCCCTCACGGAGTAGATTGACCCCGACCAATACATCATAGACTCCCTCGCGCAGGTCGCTCATGATCTGTATCCGCTCCAACGTATCCACATCGCTATGGATGTAGTTGCAGTGTACGCCATGGTTGAGCAGAAACTCCGTCAGCTCCTCCGCCATGCGCTTGGTGAGGGTGGTGACCAGGGTGCGTTCGTTTCGCTCGATGCGGAGCTGAATCTCCTCCATCAAGTCGTCAATCTGGTTGTGGGTGGGGCGCACGGAGATTTCCGGGTCAAGCAGTCCCGTGGGGCGGATGACCTGCTCCACTACCACGCCCTCGCTCTTCATCAGCTCATAGTCGGCCGGTGTGGCACTCACGTAGATGGTCTGCGGGGTCATGGCCTCAAACTCCTCAAACTTTAGGGGCCGGTTGTCCATGGCCGCGGGGAGGCGGAATCCATACTCCACGAGGTTGACTTTGCGGGCCCGGTCGCCCCCATACATGGCCCGTATCTGAGGCACGCTGACGTGGCTCTCGTCGATGACCAGCAGGAAGTCCTTGGGGAAAAAGTCCAGCAGACAGTAGGGCCTCGTACCTGCGGCTCTGCCATCAAAGTAGCGCGAATAGTTTTCGATACCCGAGCAGTGACCCAGTTCGCGTATCATCTCCATGTCATAGGTCACTCGCTCATAGAGTCGCTTTGCTTCGAGCATACGTCCTTGCTCCTCAAACCATTGCACCTGTTTGTGCAAGTCGTCCTCTATGTCGTGTATGGCCCTGAGGGTACTCTCCTTGGTGGTCATGAAGAGGTTGGCCGGGTAGATCTTGTAGCTGTCGAAGGCAGCCACCACATGTCCCGTCACGGGGTCCACCTCCTCGATGCCATCCACCTCATCGCCCCAGAAGTTGACCCGCAGCAGGTTGTCAGCATAGGCCAGGTAGATATCGACCGTGTCCCCCTTGACGCGGAAGCATCCCCGTGCCAGCTCCATGTCGTTGCGCACGTAGAGGCTGTCCACCAGTCGGCGGAGGAAGACGTTGTGGCTGAAGTTGTGTCCCTTGGTCACCTCGATGACATTCTCGTAGAAGTCCGACGGATTGCCCATGCCGTAGATGCACGACACCGACGAGACCACCACCACATCGTTGCGCCCCGAGAGCAGTGCCGAGGTGGCGGCGAGGCGCAGTTTGTCAATCTCCTCGTTGATGGCCAGGTCCTTCTCGATGTAGGTATCGCTCGATGGAAGGTAGGCCTCCGGCTGGTAGTAGTCATAGTAGGAGACATAGTACTCCACGGCATTGTGGGGGAAGAAGGCCTTGAATTCGCTGTAGAGCTGTGCGGCGAGCGTCTTGTTGTGGCTCAGCACGAGGGTGGGCTTGTTGACCTGTGCCACTACGTTGGCGATGGTAAAGGTCTTGCCCGAGCCTGTCACGCCGAGCAGCGTCTGTGCCGGCATCCCCTGACGTATGCCCTCGGTGAGCTGGCGGATGGCCTCCGGCTGGTCGCCCGTGGGCTGGTATGCAGAAGTAAGTTCAAACTGATTCATCATTTATATTCTTCAAACATCGTAAATCTTCAATCATCGTTAGCGCCTGCAATATTCGGTAAAAAGTTTCATATACGCAACAATTTGCCCCATTTCCTCGGTCATTTGGTCGTGATTTTCCCGCTATTCATCGGGTTTTTGAAAAATTAATGCCCTTTGCGTTGCGTAATTCATGGCGAAGCGCTATCTTTGTGCCATATTTTGAGAAGTGTGAAAATGAAAAAGATTACTCTATCCTTCCTGCTCCTTGCGCTGCTGCTCACCTCATGCGGCGAGTACAACAAGCTCCTGAAGAGTACGGACTACGAATATAAGTACGAGGCGGCCAAGACCTACTTTGCCAAAGGGCAGTACAGCAAATCCGCTGTCTTGCTCAACGAGCTCATCACCATCCTGAAGGGTACCGACAAGGCCGAGGAGTCGCTCTACATGCTCGCTATGAGCTACTACAACATGAAGGACTACCAGACGGCTGCGCAGACCTTCATCCAATATTATCAGGTCTATCCGCACGGCACCTACACCGAGCTGGCCCGTTACCATGCCGGCAAGGCGCTCTATCTTGATACCCCCGAGCCCCGTCTGGACCAGACGGCCACCTATGCCGCCATCCAGCAGTTGCAGATGTTCATCGAATACTTCCCCGAGAGTCACCTCAAGGAGGAGGCCCAGCAGATGACGTTCACCCTGCAGGACAAGCTCGTGATGAAGGAGTACCTGGCCGCACGTCTCTACTACAACCTGGGCAACTACCTTGGCAACAACTACCAGTCGTGCGTCATCACGGCCCAGAATGCCCTCAAGGATTATCCTTACACCAACATGCGTGAGGAGCTCTCCATCCTCATCCTCAAGGCCAAGTATGAGCTGGCCTACTACAGCGTGGAGGAGAAGAAGCTGGACCGCTACCGCGAGACGGTGGATGAGTACTATGCCTTCAAGAACGAGTTCCCCGGGAGCAAGCACCTCAAGGATGCCGACCAGATCTTCAAGAAGTCACAGGAGGTCCTGGGCGAATGATGCCTCTATATATAATAAGGTATAGCGCCAAATATTGATTTCATAGAATTGATTTCATAGAATAAACTTCATAAATACTCAATAACGATATGGATTATAGAAAAAGTAATGCACCTACCACGACGGTGACCCGCGACATGATGCAGCTCTGTGCAGACACCGGCAACGTGTATGAGACCGTAGCCATCATTGCCAAGCGTGCCAACCAGATCAGTGCAGAAATCAAGAGCGACCTCTCCAAGAAGCTGGCTGAGTTTGCCTCTTACAACGACAACCTGGAAGAGGTGTTTGAGAATCGCGAACAGATAGAGATTTCCCGCTATTACGAGAAGTTGCCGAAGCCCACGCTGATTGCCACGCAGGAGTACATCGAGGGTAAGGTCTATTTCCGCAATCCTGCCAAGGAGAAGGACAAACTGCAGCAGGCATGATACAGCGCATCCAGTCCCTCTACCTGCTCTTGGTGACCGTCTTGCTCGTGCTCACCCTCTGCTTTCCCTTGGGGTACTTCCATGCAGGGGCCAACGGGCTTGAGGAGGCCATCTTCCGTGCTTTGGGAGTCAGCGCCCTGGAGGGTGCCTACCAGACTACGTGGGGCCTGTTCTGCATCCTGCTGCTCAGTGCTTTGGTGAGCTTCTTCACCATCTTCCTCTTCCGCAACCGCATGTTGCAGATCAGGATGGTCATCTTCAGCTCGCTGCTGCTGATAGGCTTCTACATCGTCTTCGGCGTGTTCCTCTACATGCTGAGCGATACGTTCACCCACGGCTTTGGCGTAGGCGTAGCCCTCTGCCTGCCGCTGGTCTCTCTGATCCTAAACTACCTGGCTTTCAGGGCTATCTATAAGGACGAGGCGCTGGTCAACTCGTTGAACCACCTCCGTCCATAACGCGGACAGTTTTTTTTGCCTTCAGGTCGTACTCCTCAGACGACTCTCCTAGACAACAGTCCCTAGACGACTCTCCTTAGGCGCTGTCCACTGACACAGACATTTTCTATCTCTGCCCACGGGTGACGCTCCCTCATGTTGGAGTGCTCCTGTGGGTGTTTTTTGGGGTGCGGCTATAAGATGTCTGGTGGATTAATTTCAGTTGAAACCATCTGCTTTCAGCTGAATTTTTCGGCTTTTCGCCGCCTTTTATTGGTCAGAATAGAGAAAAATCGTCAAAAAGTCGAATTAATTTGCACAAAAAGCTTTGTGTTGCGCAAAAAAGTCGTACCTTTGCCGCCCGTAAACATTAAAAAAGATTTAGATGAGAAAAAAACTTCTGTTCGGCATTGCGATGCTGATTGTTTCAATTCCAACCTTTGCAGGCGGCTACCTGACCAACACCAACCAAAGTGTCCGTTTCCTGCGTAATCCGGCCCGCGATGGAGCCATTGGCATCGACGGTGTATATAGCAACCCCGCCGGTGTGATTTTCCTGGGACAGGGCTTCCACCTCTCTGTCAATATCCAGAATGTGCATCAGACGCGTACCATCCTCACCGACTTCCCCCTCTTTGTCAATAACGCCACAAACAACAGTGGCACACTCCATAAGTTTAAGGGCGTGGCCGATGCCCCCGTCCTCCCCTCGCTGCTAGCTGCCTGGAACAAAGGCGACTGGAGCTTCCAGTTTGGCTTCGCCATCACGGGTGGCGGCGGCAAGTGCGAGTTTGATGAAGGCCTTGGCTCGTTTGAGCAGATTGTATCTTCCATGCCGTTCACTCAGGTATCGGTTGGCAACAATACTTATCCCATCACGGACCTGATGAATCAGCTCTACGGCGGTCTGGGTAGTGTGAACCCCGCCTTGGGTGGCCATCAGATGGGCAAAGGTTACTCCTATGACTCCTACATGCGTGGTCGTCAGTACTACTACGGCTTCACCCTGGGTGCGGCCCGCAAGCTCAGTGACAACCTCTCGGTCTATCTGGGTGCGCGTATGCTCTACGGCTCGGCCAACTACTACGGCTATGTGAAGAACATCCAGGTGGAGCACATCGAGAATGGTGTCTCCTCCATGGTGCAAGGCTCCAAGCACTTCACCGAGCAGGCAGCCCTCTTCAATCAGTATGCCGGTGCGCTTGAGGCGATGGGCATGATGGAGCAAGCTGCTCAGCTGAAGCAGGGTGCAGCCCTCTCTACGAGTCTGGCCACGGCTACTGAGGATATTGAGCTGAACTGCGACCAGACGGGTTGGGGTGTGGCTCCCATCATCGGCATTGATTACCATACGGAGAAGTGGAATCTGGCCGCTAAGTATGAGTTTAAGACCCGTATGCGCCTGAAGAACAAGTCGGCCAACAGCAAGAGTGCTGAGGGCATCGCAATGCTTGACAAGTTCAAGGACGGCAACTCGGTGGCTGAGGACACGCCTGCGATGCTCACGCTGGGTGCGCAGTACAGCCCCATCAAAAGCCTGCGCATCAATGCCGGCTACCACCACTACTTCGATGTCGATACCAAGCAGTGGAACAAGAGCGAGATTGGCGATACCAATGAGTACCTCCTGGGCGTGGAGTATGACATCAACAAGCTGCTGGAGGTGAGCGCCGGTGGTCAGCTGACGCGCTACGACCAGAACGACAGCCATATGAGCGACATCAGCTTCAATATCAACAGCTACTCCTTCGGCTTCGGTCTCGGCATCAACCTGAAGGAGAACATCAAGCTCAATCTGGCCTATTTCCAGACCAACTACGAGGACTACGACATGGAGAGCAAGGTCTCTGAGGCGATGTCTGTCAAGAACAGCTTCACCCGCACCAACCGCGTGCTGGGCATCGGCGTGGACTTCAAGTTCTAAGATATAGCAGGTGCAGCAAGTGCTAATGTGCAGCAAGTGTTGAGATAAATACAGCTCCTCCCTCAGGGAGGCAGGCATAGGGCCCAGGGTGATACCTTGGGCCTTTTTTGTGTGTGTCACGAAATCACCCCACTAGTGTCTATTCCGGCACCGAACTGACAGGCCAGTTTGCCGCCCTTCACCGCGAAGCCCTCGGCGCTGACCAGGTCGAGCAGGCAGACCTCACTCTCCTTGTCGAGCTCCACGCGGTAGC
>CAMACX010000032.1 GCA_945831575.1 uncultured Mediterranea sp. | reverse complement strand
TGTACAACATCTCAGCCCGCCACACCAACGGCTTGATGAATGTGGTCATGGACAAAGGCCATGTCGCTACCCTGAAGGCTGAAGCTTCGTACGAAGAGCAGGCTCAAGGCTCTACTCCCTATATCCGCTACAGTAATCAGAAGGTGGAAGGCACCTCGCTGCAAGAGGAGTACCTGCGCCGCCGTGTCAACCGCGATGCGCTCAACGAACGCTATGAAGCTTATCGCAAAATTGCCGATCGCGAAGAGATGCTCAAGGCTGAGAAAGCCTTCTTCGCTACGGTTGATTCCACCTTCAAGGCCGCTTTCCGTGCCAGTGCCGACAGCTGGTGGGGCCCCATGCTCATTCTGCATAGCTACAGCTACATCAACGAGAATAACGAGGCCGACTACAACCTGCTCAGCGAGGTCGCTAAAGAGAGCTTCTATGGCAAGCAACTCCACGACAAGATCTGGCCTCCCACGATGGAGGGCAAGCAGATGCCCGACTTCCGCTTCATCAATTACGCCAACGGCAAGGCCATGTCGCTCAAGGAGTGCCTGGCCGGTAAAAAGTACCTGTTGCTCGACTTCTGGGCTTCGTGGTGCAAACCCTGCCGCAAGGAAATTCCTAACATCCTGAACCTCTATAAGAAGTACCATACCGATGGCTTCGAGGTGGTCAGTATCAGCGCCGACACCAGCGAGGCCGCTTGGAAGAAGGCCCTCGATGAAGAGAAGTTGCCTTGGTACAACGACCGCGACGGTCAGCAAGGCATCTGCACCCTTTACAAGGTGCAATACTATCCCACCATCTACCTGCTCGACGCTGAGGGCAAGGTGGTAGCCAAGGATATCCGTGGCGAGGAGCTGGTCGCCAAACTGAAGGAACTCTTCGGAAAGTAATCTTTTTGAATTGACCAAAATCAACACTGTTATCATGAAAAGACTCTTTACCTTACTCTGTACCCTGACGGCTACGCTGTTTGCCATGGCGCAGATTGCCAATCCTGTGACGTGGAAGCATACCACCCGTACAGAGGGCAACACCCTGATTCTGGAACTGAAGGCCACCATTGAGAGTGGCTACCACCTCTATGCGCTGGAGCTGCCGGCTGACGGCCCACAGCAGACAGAACTCACCATTGAGAAGCTGGAAGGTGCTACCGCCGACGGTGATCCTCGTGTCACCAAAGGCGACCTCCATACCGCCTACGACCAGTCGTTCGATATGTCTCTCTCTTACTACGAGAAAGAGGTCACCATCGAGCAACGCTTCACGCTGACCGATGCCGCCCACTACGCCATCGAGGGCTATGTGCTCTATATGTCGTGCAACGATGAAAACTGCACACCTCCCACCCGCTACGAGCTGGCCCTTTTGCCAGAAGGTGCAGCAACCCAAGGTGATGCCTCAGCTGCGGCTGCATCAGGTCAAGATATAGTCGCTGGCGCCGCTACACCTGCCGGTCGTTCCGCTCTCTGGACCCCTGTGATTGATGAACTGCAAGCTTTTGGTGCCTCTGATGGCGACCTTTCGGGCGAAGCCCACTCCTGGTGGTATATCCTGATAGCTGGCTTCCTGGCTGGCTTGATTGCGCTGGTTACGCCTTGCGTCTGGCCCATGATTCCCATGACCGTCAGCTTCTTCCTGAAGCGCACCAAGGACCGCCGTAAATCCATCCGCGACGCCTACACCTACGGTATCGCCATCATCGTTATCTACGTGGGCCTCGGTTTGATTGTCACCGCCCTGTTTGGCGCTTCAGCCCTCAACAGCCTGGCCACCAACGCAGTGTTCAACATCATCTTCTTCCTGCTGTTGGTCATCTTCGCCTGCTCCTTCTTCGGCGCCTTCGAACTGGTGCTGCCCGCCTCTTGGACCACCAAACTCGATGCTAAGGCCGATGCTACCACCGGTTTGATCAGCATCTTCTTCATGGCCTTCACCCTCTGTCTGGTCTCTTTCAGCTGCACCGGTCCCATTATCGGTACGCTGCTGGTGGAGGCCGCTACCTCCGGCTCCATGCTCTATCCCGCCATCGGCATGTTTGGTTTCGCCTTGGCGCTGAGCCTCCCCTTCACCCTTTTCGCCCTCTTCCCCTCGATGCTCAAGTCGATGCCCAAGAGCGGTGGCTGGCTCAACATGGTGAAGGTGGTGCTGGGCTTCTGCGAGCTGGCGTTGGCGCTGAAGTTCCTCTCCGTGGCCGACCTGGCCTACGGCTGGGGCCTTCTCGACCGCGAGACCTTCCTCTGCCTCTGGATTGTCATCTTCCTCTTCCTGGGTCTCTACCTGCTGGGCTTCATCCGTCTGCCCCACGATGATGACCCTCAGCCCTCGGACCGCGTCTCGGTCACTCGCTTGATGCTTTCACTGGTGTCCATCTCGTTTGCCCTCTACATGGTGCCCGGTCTGTGGGGCGCTCCCTGTAAGGCCATCAGCGCTTTTGCCCCGCCGATGAGCACGCAGGACTTCAAGCTGGGCGAGCAGGCAGTGACCACCTACCACGACTACGAGGAGGGCATGGAGGCCGCACGCAGGTCCGGCAAGCCGGTGCTCATCGACTTCTCGGGCTACGGCTGCGTGAACTGCCGCAAGATGGAGGCCGCCGTGTGGACCGCCCCCGAGGTGAAGCAGGTGATAGAGCGGGACTATATTCTGATAGAGCTGATGGTGGATGACAAGACTCCGCTTCCCGAGGTGCAGGAGGTGAACGAGAATGGCCGTACGGTCAAGCTGCGCACCGTGGGCGACAAGTGGAGCTACCTGCAGCGGGTGAAGTTCGGTGCCAATGCACAGCCCTTCTACGTGTTGCTCGACAACGACGGCCATCCGTTGACGCACTCCTACAGCTACAACGAGGATGTGCAGGCCTACGTGGAGTTCCTT
Organism: uncultured Mediterranea sp.; assembly: GCA_945831575.1. GTDB lineage: Bacteria > Bacteroidota > Bacteroidia > Bacteroidales > Bacteroidaceae > Bacteroides. The sequence goes on along the minus strand of CAMACX010000032.1, from coordinate 29,966 downwards.
CAATCAGGAGTCAACCGATACGGTCGCTAACGCATCGATTAACGGAAACTACTCTAACGACATATTGAAAAAACGCTATGCTTAAGCCTCCCCGGTCTAGCTTCTCAAAGCAAGGCTGGGGAGGCGTTTACTATTACTGATTTACGGATATAAAAAAAGGAATCGACATGATTCCCTTTTTGCCACCTGGCGGAAAGAGTGGGATTCAAACCCACGGTACAGCATAGCCGTACGCCGGATTTCGAGTCCGGTCCATTCGATCACTCTGGCATCTTTCCTCGATTTCGGCTGCAAAAGTAACACCTTTTTCGTTTGGTTGTATGCTATGAGACCATATTTTTTTCAAAAAACGCCAAAATAGCTTGTGTTTAGGAAGATTTTACATATATTTGCCGCCGAAATCATTAATCAATTACGCATATGAAAAAGATTTTTGGAACATTACTCGTGGCCGTGGCTTGCATGCTGATGGCCCAGCCCGCACAGGCTCAACTGATCAAGTGGGGTGTAAAAGGCGGTGTCAACATGAGCAAACTCGACTGGGATGGTGGCTACGAAGGTAACAAGGACAACAGTACGGGCTTCTTCATCGGTCCGATGGCTGAGTTTACCCTGCCCATCGTGGGTCTGGGTGTAGATGGCGCTCTGCTCTATTCGCAGCGCGGCGAGAAGGATCTCAAGCAACAGGGACTTGAGGTGCCCATCAACCTGAAATATACCATCGGTCTGGGCAGTATGCTGGGTGTCTATCTGGCTGCTGGTCCTGACTTCTTCTGGAACTTCAAGGACCTCGACTTGGATGGTGCTAAGAAAGAGAGTACGCAGGTGGCCCTGAATCTGGGTGCCGGCGTGAAGCTGCTTCGTCATTTGCAGGTGGGTGTAACCTATCAGCTCCCCATGGGTGACTCCTTCAAGGTGGAGAATGTCAACTTCAAGACTAAGACTTGGCAGGTATCGCTGGCTGTGCTCTTCTAAGTCAGTTTTGCGAAAGAAATAAGAGACGACCTCTCCTACGGTGCTTATTACCCTAGGAGAGGTCGTTTTTTGTTATCGGCTATGGTTATTGATGTCTGTCGGCTTCTATCAGAGCCAGCAGTTTCTCCACGGCCTCGTCCTCGGGGATGTTCTTCTCGATGCACTCCTTCTTACGGTAGAGGCTCACCTTGCCGCGGGCGGCTCCTACGTAGCCGTAGTCGGCATCGGCCATCTCGCCGGGTCCGTTGACGATGCAGCCCATGATGCCTATCTTGAGTCCTTTGAGATGGGCTGTGGCGGCTTTGATGCGGGCGATGGTGGATTGCAGGTCGTAGAGCGTGCGGCCACAGCCGGGACAGGAGATGTACTCGGTCTTGCTGGTGCGCAGCCGGGCAGCTTGCAGTATGCCGAAAGCGGTGGAGTCAACCGTCGTAGCTGGTATCTCATTCCCTTGGTTGTAGAGGAAGATGCCATCAGCCAAGCCATCGAAGAGCAGGGCACCCAGATCGGCTGCTGACTTGATCTGCAGATTCTCGGCCTCCTGCTCTGCATAGTGGCTGAAGAGCACCACGGGGTTCTGCAGCCCCTCGTTCATCAGTTGATGTACTAAGGCACGCAGTTCGCCTGTGCGGTTGGGGTGGTTGCTTTGGGCGATGATGACCACCTCGGGGTGCAGCTTGAGGCAGGCAATGGCCTCATCGTTGAGTCCCATATAAGTGAGGAAAAGGAACTTGATTGGGGCATTGCAGCCAGCCAAGAAGGGCAGCTGTTCCGACTGATAGGCAGGATAGGTGTTTGGCTCACCCCTCCAGTAGGGGGCATCGATGATGAGTTTCTGAGCTTGTAGGCATGGGCTGTCTTCCGCTTTATTTCCTCCTCCTACATAGATGAAGTCGGGCATGAACTGTTCGTTCCACTCCGGTGCTCCCTCCAACCGGGCAGCGATTACTACGGGTATCTGTCCGTTGCCGATAGGCCCTACGGCCCGTGTGGTGCGTCGAGTGGGGCGCAGGTAGTCGAAGGTGGGGGCTGCGGCAGCAGGGATATAGGGATGACCCTGACGTTGCAATACGTAGTCTCTCAGTTTGCGGGCCACGGGAATCTCGGCTTCAGGGGCTTCACTCAGCGAGACGCGGATGGTGTCACCCAGTCCGTCGGTCAGCAGGGCACCGATGCCCAAAGCGCTCTTGATGCGGCCATCTTCGCCGTCACCCGCCTCAGTCACGCCCAAATGGAGGGGGAAGTGCATTCCCTCGCGCTCCATCACATCGGCCAGCAGACGCACCGTGCGCACCATCACTACCGTGTTGGAAGCCTTGATGGAGATGACTACGTCCATGAATTGCTCCTTCACGCAGATGCGCAGAAACTCCATGCACGACTCCACCATCCCCTCCGGGGTATCGCCATAGCGCGACATGATGCGGTCGCTCAGCGAACCGTGGTTTACGCCGATGCGGATAGCGGTGTGGTGCTCCTTGCAAATCTGGAGGAAGGGCACAAAGCGCTGGCGTATCTTTTCAATCTCAGCGGCATACTCCTCATCGGTATACTCCAGGTGCTTGAAGGTACGGGCTGCATCCACGTAGTTGCCTGGGTTGATGCGTACCTTCTCGGCGTAGAGTGCAGCCACATCGGCTACACGCGGATTGAAGTGAACGTCGGCCACGAGAGGCACCATGCACCCCTTGGCACGCAGGGAGGCATTGATATGCTGCATATTCTCGGCTTCGCGCACCCCTTGCGTCGTGAGGCGCACATATTCACCTCCGGCCTCCACGATGCGGAGTGTCTGCTCCACGCAGGCCTCAGTGTCCATTGTGACCGTATTGGTCATGCTTTGCAGTCGGATAGGGTTGTCGCCACCCAGCGGAGTGGCCCCCACGTTGACGGTCACCGTGGACCGACGAGAGTAATTGAAGAAATCCATTCGTTAGTGTTTAGTGTTTAGTGATTAGTGTTTAGTGATTATTAGGTCTCCTTCCTTTGAGGGAGGTCGGGTGGGTATTTTGCCTAATTCGTCTTATAGTCGTAATGCACCTCCTTGAGGTCGGCGTTGGCCTTGACGATTTTCTTTTTCAGCCCTTCTTTGTAGGCAGCGAGCTTCTCAGCGAGTGAGGCATCGCTCAGGGCCAGCATCTGGATGGCTAGGATGGCGGCATTCATGGCACCGTTGATGGCTACCGTGGCTACGGGTATGCCGGGAGGCATCTGGATGATGGAGTAGAGGGCATCCACACCATCGAGCACGGAGCCTTTAACCGGCACGCCAATGACGGGCAGTGTGGTGTTGGCAGCGATTACGCCGGGCAGGGCAGCGGCCATACCGGCAGCGGCAATGATGACCTTGATGCCACGCACCTGAGCACCACGGGCAAAGGCCTCCACCTCCTGTGGCGTACGGTGGGCCGAGAGGGCATTCATTTCGAACGGCACCTGCATGTCGTTCAGCAGCTGGGCAGCTTTCTCCATCACCGGCAAGTCGCTGGTGCTACCCATGATGATACTTACGATTGGGGACATTCTTTGTAGGGATTAGTGATTAGGGATTAGTGATTAGTGATAAGTGATAAGTGATTAGTGATTAGTGATTAGTGCGTTAGCGGCTTATGACTGGCTTGCATGAACCTTATCACTAATCACTACACACTAATCACTAAATGCTTGATTACTCATTGACAAGTGCCTTGTAGGCTTCGGCATCGAGCAGGGCGTCGAAGTCGGCATCGGCAGCGGGCTTGATCTTGATCAGCCAACCTTCGCCGTAGGGATCTTTGTTGATCAGTTCGGGCTGGTCGGCCAGGGCCTCGTTCTGCTCCAGCACTTCACCGGCTACGGGGAGGAACAGGTCGCTGATGGTCTTTACGACTTCGATCGTGCCGAACGTGTCACCGGCAGCCAAGGTCTCACCCTCGCTCTGGATGTCAACGAACACGATGTCGCCCAGTTGTTCCTGAGCATAATCGGTAATACCTACATAGGCGATATCGCCCTCCACGCGAATCCATTCGTGTTCGCTGGTGTACTTCACATTAGTTGGAAAGTTCATAATGGTTGATTTTTAAGGGTTTAACAATCCGTTAATTATTTGGTTTCTTATTTGTAAGTTGTTGCTTTTGAAAATCCATTTTTATAAGTGGTGTGGAATCTGTCAGATAATCAGGATGCGGAAGAGCAGATTGGTCATGGGGTTGAGCACCAGCATGGCGCAGAGCCAGCCTATGGCAAAGCCGCCAAGTACCTCGCCTACCGTGTGGTGCCCCAGGATGATGCGCGATGTGCCCACAATGCCTGCTACCAGGATAATGGCGCAAAGCCACCACACGGGGTTGTAGCCAAAGAGAGCGCTAAAGGCTACGAGTCCACCCACCACGGCTCCTGTCCCTTCGGTGTGTTCGCTCAGCTTCCACCAGTGGTTGACCACGACCGAGATGATCATCATCAGCAGGGCTGCCAAGATGATGCCCGTCATGTACCAGGGGATGTGGAGACGGCGCATCAAGAGAAAACAGGCAATGTAGGAGACGATGGTGAGTAGGAATGGCACGTAGCGGCGCTTGCGCTCGGCCATCTCGGCCGGCGTGAGCTTGTTGAGCCGCTGAAACAGGTAGATGCCTAGCGTGGGCAGCATGATAGTGCTCACATAGACCAGTCCGAGTACCGTCAGCTTATAGGCAAGCGGCATGATGCGCAGGTAGGAGAAGATGAAGAGTATCAAGAAGGCCACGAAGGGTATGGTGAAAGGCGTGAAGAGGGCAGAGATGACCCGTGCCATCCTGCGGAGGCTCTTCTCGGCTATCAGTTCCTGACCGGCTGTCGTGTCTTCAGGCAGCTGCTCACCGGTCCATGGCCTCGGCTGTTGTTCTACTGCGATACGTTGTTCTTCCATACGTTTGTTGCTTGGTCTATTACATATTATATATATGTGTATTTCGGAGTTACCGTCGCAAGCGGGCCACGGGGATGTTGAGCTGCTGGCGGTACTTGGCCACTGTGCGTCGGGCAATGGGGTATCCCTTTTCTTTGAGTCGTTCGCACAGTTCGTCGTCAGTCAACGGGTGACTGGGGTCTTCGCCCTCGATGCACTCCTTGAGGTAGAGCTTGATCTCGCGTACTGAACGCTCCTCGCCCTCCTCCGTGGTGTAGCTGTCGTTGAAGAAGAACTTCAGCGGGTAGATGCCGAAGTTGGTCTGCACATACTTGCTGTTGCTCACGCGCGAGATGGTGGATATGTCAAGGTGGGTCCGTTCGGCTACATCCTTGAGAATCATGGGGCGGAGCAACGCCTCGTCGCCTTCCTGAAAGAAGGGACGCTGCAGCGCGATGATGGCCTCCATGGTGACGGTCAGGGTGTGTTGCCGCTGCTTGACGGCATCGATGAAGCCCTGAGCCGCATCCATCTTCTGCTTGAGGAAGAGCATGGCCTCTTTCTGTTCACGGGTGGGCTTGCTGCCCGCTCCGGGCTTTTGCTCCTCCATCATGCGGCTGAAGTCACGGCTCACGTGGAGCTCTGGCAAGCGGCCGTTGTTGAGCGTCATGGTAATCTCCCCTTCATCATCGGTCTCCACGATGAAGTCGGGCACAATCTGCTGCATGTTGCGTCCCAGACTCTCACCCAGAGAGGCACCTGGACGCGGATTGAGCTTCTTGATCTCATCTACGGCACGTTTTACCTGCTCTTCACTGAGCTGCAACTGCTTGGCTATCTTGTCCCAGCGCTTGCGCGTGAAGTCATCGTAGCAGGTCTCGATAAGCTGTGTGGTAGGTTCCACCAGGTCAGCTGGCAACTCCTGTTGCTGAATCTTGCGCTGCAGCTGTATCATCAAGCACTCTTGCAGCGAGGTGGCACCTACACCGGGAGGGTCGAGCTGCTGGATGACATGCAGTGCCTCTGCCAGTTCCTGCTCCGAGGCATCCATGCCGGCATAGATGGCCAGCTCATCGCTCAGGGCGCTGAGGCTCTTGCGCAACAAGCCGTCGTCGTCGAGCGAGCCAATCAGGTATTCGGCCAGTTGCCGCTGGCGGTCGCTCATCTCGTGCTCGCCCAGTTGTTCCTTCAGCATCTCATAGAAAGAGGTGGCTTCGGCATAGGGTATCTCGCGGGGCTGGTCGTCAGCGCTGCGGTTGTTGTCGCGTACGTAGTAGTCGGGTATGTCCTCTTCGTTGCGGAAGTCAGCTTCCGCATCGTAGTCGGCCTCGCCACCATCCTCGGCAATGTTCCCGTTGAGCGCTTCCGGTGCGTTCTCCTCGGCGCTCTCCGGCTCTTCACGTCCCTCTTCGAGAGCCGGGTTCTCGAGCAATTCGGCCCGCACACGGTCCTCTATCTCCAGCGCAGGCAGTTCGAGCAGCTTTACTGCCAGAATCTGCTGTGGCGAGAGGGTCTGCACCTGCTGTTGGGCCTGAGTTTGCAGCTGTCTGGAGCCTTGATTCATATAACTTGGTTATTTATTCGTTATTTATTCATTAAATTCTCTGCAAAAATAGCGCAATTATGCTGAACGAGCAAATATTTTCATTAATTTTGCGGCAAAGCAATAATCCTAAAACAAGATTTGTTATGTTTGCTAAAGAAACTTATGTGCAGCGCAGAGCGCAGCTGAAGAAAAATGTAGGCTCCGGCATCTTGCTCTTTCTGGGCAATGAGGAGCAGGGTTTGAACTACGAAGACAATGCCTTCCGCTTTAGGCAGGACTCCACGTACCTCTATTATTTCGGTATCTCGGCCCCCTCGTTGGCCGCTATCATTGACATCGACAACGACCGTGAGATTGTGTTCGGCGACGAACTCTCCATTGACTATATCGTCTGGATGGGTGTGCAGCCCACCCTACGTGACAAGAGTGCCGCTGTGGGCATCACCGACGTGCGCCCGCTGGCCAAGCTGGCCGACTACCTGGGTGAGGCTGTGAAGAATGGTCAAACCATTCACTACCTGCCACCTTACCGTGCGGAGCACAAACTGAAACTGACCGACTGGCTCGGACTGCCTCCTGCGCATCAGGTGGGTAGCGTGCCCTTTATCCGTGGCGTGGTGGCTCAGCGTAACTACAAGACCGAGGAGGAGATTGCCGAGATTGAACGTGCCTGCAACGTAACGGCCGACATGCACATTGCCGCCATCAAGGCCGTGCGCCCGGGCAAGTATGAGTATGAGGTAGCTGCAGAGATTGAGCGTGTGGCCCAGGAGAATGGTTGTCAGCTCTCTTTCCCCACCATCGCTACCATCAACGGTCAGACACTCCACAACCACTACCATGGCAACCTCATCAAGCCGGGCGATCTCTTCCTGATTGATGCTGGTGCCGAACTGCCTTCGGGCTATTGTGGTGACATGTCGAGCACCACACCGGCTGATCCCACTTTCACTCCCCGTCAGCGCGAAGTCTATGAGATTCAGAATGCCATGCACCTGGAGAGTGTCAAGGCGCTCCGTCCGGGTATCCCCTACATGGAGGTGTATGAACTTTCTGCCCGTGTCTGCGTAGAGGGTATGAAGGCTCTCGGACTGATGAAGGGCAATGCCGACGATGCGGTACGCGAAGGAGCACACGCCCTCTTCTATCCTCATGGATTGGGTCACATGATGGGTCTCGACGTACACGACATGGAGAACCTCGGCGAGATCTGGGTCGGTTACAACGGTCAGCCCAAGAGCACCCAGTTTGGCCGCAAGAGCCAGCGTCTGGCCATCCCCTTGGAACCCGGCTTCGTCTTTACTGTAGAGCCCGGCATCTACTTCATCCCCGAGCTGATTGACCTTTGGAAGGCAGAGAAGAAGTTTGCTGACTTCATCAATTACGACAAGGTAGAGGAGTACCGTCACTTCGGTGGCATACGCAACGAAGAGGACTACCTCATCACCCCCGATGGAGCCCGTCGCTTAGGCAAGAAGATCCCTCTCACCCCCGAGGAGGTAGAAGCCATTAGATAATATCATAACAGAAGCCCTCCCTAATGCTCCCTTGAAGGGAGGGGGTGAAATCATACATCCCCCCTTGTCTTCCTCATAGCAGGAGGGCAAGGGGGGATGCTTCGATATTGTAAGACACTTCTTTTTATACATGCAGCTCCAGTACGAATCGGGTGCCCTTGGTGTAGGTGGGGTCGATGCTGAGGGTCCCGTTCATCTTGGTGGCCATCAGTGAGCAGATGGGCAGGCCGAGGCCGTCGCCCTCGGTCAGGTCCTTCACCTCGCTGAAAGGCTTGAAGAGGTTGTCGCGCTTCTCTTCGCTGATGCCGCAACCGGTGTCACTTACCACAAACTGGTGGGTATGGGCACCACGCTTCTTGAAGTCTAGCCAGATTTTCCCGCCTTCGGGGGTGTAGCGGGCAGCATTGTCGAGCAGGTGGAGCAGCACGTGCTCCAGGGCTTCGGGGGCAATCTTGACGCTCAGCTTGGGCGCATTGACCGTGACAGTCACGTCCGCCTTGACCTCAGCACGGACCTTCTCGGCCATCGACTCACAGAAGGTGTTGATATTCTTCTCCTCCATCTCGTAGGGTTGTGTCAGGCTCTGTTCCAGTTCTGAGAGCTCCTGGATATGTCCCGCAAAGGTGTGGAGCGCCTGTACACCGGGGAGCGTGGCCGGCAGGGTGTTGAGCGTAGGCTCCATTTGCGAGGAGATGTTCTGGATAAACCGGGTCTTCAGTTCGTTGTGCTCGTTGGCCACGGCGATGGCCTTCTTCTGCTTGCGCGTCAACAGGATGAAGCGGAGCAGCACCACACCGCCCAGCACCAGTACGACAGCCAGGATGGCAGCCAGGATGCAGAGGCCGATGATGATGTATTGCTTGGTGGAGAGTGCTCCCTCGCGCTGCTTGATGGTGAGCAGGCTATCATCGTATTTCTGCTTCAGCTGGGCCATCTCGTCGCGGGCTGTGAGTGCCTTCACGGAGTCGGTCCAGAGGATGAATTTCTCGTAGGTGCGGGCCACGAGGGCGGCGTTACCACTCTTGCGGGCAATGTCAATGAGTGTCTTGTAGCACTCGTTCACCTTATCGTAGGCCTGGGCAGATTTGTATTGATTGATGAGCTGGTTGATGGCTTCATCCCCCTGAGTGTGCTGGCCAAAGGTATAATAATAGTTTGCGCGCGTATAGAGTACGTCGTTCTTCAGCGAATCGCTGTTGGCCTGTTTGGCCAGTTCCTCCAGACGGATCAGCTGCTCATCAGCCCGCTGTACGTTCTTCAGCTTGATGTACATGCGGATGCGCTCCTTCGTCAGCGGGTAGTGGGCGGCAGGCAGCTGCTTACTACCCTCGCGTTCCTCTTGCGAGAGGTATTGGTCGGCATTGCGCAGCACCTCAAAGGCCTCCTTGAACATGTTCTCACGGTGGTAGAGGGCACCCACCTTGGCTCCACATGCAGCGGCAGCATCATAAGCCTTCTCTTCGGCCAGGGCCGAATAAGCCTGTAGATAGAGGTAACGGGCCTGGGTATATTCCTTCTTCTCCAGGGCAGTTGCGGCCTGACGTTGCAGCTCCTCTCCTTTGCTCTTTGCGTGTAACGTGCTGATATTAAACAGCAAAGCTGCTGTTATCAGCAAGGTTCCTAAAAGTCTCATATTACTTACGATATCTTATGGTTATTCATTTTGTTACAAAAGTAAGGTAAATAGTAATAGGTTGTATGTATTTTGTCGAAAAATATTTTTTTCTTTGTTGCTCTTGCTTTATCGGCAAAAAGAACTAACTTTGCAACCAAAGAACCAATCAAATCTATTATAAGACATGAATTTCAAGCTCTTTATGATGGCAGCCTTGCTGCTTACGGGATGCTCCGCGTGCGGAGGAAGTGATAACAATGCGACGGGTAACCCCGACACGCCAGATAATCCGGGTACGCCTGACAACCCCTCAACGGAGAAAGTGGATTTTGCCAAAGGTGCAGACATCAGCTGGTACACCGAATACGAGAAGAAGGGGTATAAGTTCTATAATGCCTCGGGGCAGGAGCGCGACTGCACCACGCTCATGAAGGAGCTGGGGCTGGATGCCATCCGTCTGCGCGTGTGGGTGGACCCAAAGGAGCACAATAACTGGTGCGACAAGTGGGATGTGGTGGCCAAGGCCAAGAAGGCTGCCTCGCTGGGCATGGACGTGATGGTCGATTTCCACTACAGCGATTGGTGGGCTGACCCCGGTCAGCAACATAAACCAGCTGCCTGGGAGGGACTGGGACTGGCCGACCTGAGGAAGGCGTTGGCCGACCATACCAAAGAGGTACTTAATGCGCTCAAGAGTGCCGGCGTTACCCCCAAGTGGGTACAGGTAGGTAACGAGATTCGTCCGGGTATGCTCTGGGACGAGGATGTCAACCTTAGTGGTGCCTCTTGGGATGTCAAGGCCAATGAGGTGAAGGACAAGGAATGGACCTCCACGGAGGTGAAGTATCCCAAGAACTGGAAGAACCTGGGTGCTTTCATCACTACGGGTTACGAAGCCGTCAAGGCAGTCTGCCCTGAAGCCATCGTGATTGTACACCTTGATAATGGCTACGACCAAGGTCTCTACCAATGGTTCTTTGACGAACTGAAGAACAATGGTGGCAAGTGGGACATGATTGGCATGTCCATCTATCCCTACTGGACCATGCAGGAGCATAAGGAATACACCGAGGACAAGACGATTACCGACTGTATCTCCAATATCAAGTTTGTCAGCGCTCGTTACAACTGCGACGTGATGATTGTAGAGACAGGTATGGAATGTGGCGACGGCAACGGAGGTGTAGCCTCTGCCTCAAAGCTGCAACAAGGTAAGACGCTTCTCACCCGTCTCATCAAGGAGAGCCGTGACAATACTAACGGACGTTGCAAGGGCGTCTTCTATTGGGAACCAGAGTGCCGTCCCAACGAAGGCTATCCACTTGGTGCCTTCACCAACGACGGCAAGCCGACGGTCATCATGGATGCCTTCAAGGAGTAGTAATACTGTAGTAAAACGGCAGTAACACAGCCGTTACTCTAATCAACCTCTAATCCTTCTCTAATCCAACTCTAATCGATCTCTAATTGACGATTAGAGTTGGATTAGTGTTACTTGGGAGTAGCTTGGGAGTAACTTCGGACTTACATTAGAGTAAGATTAGAGGCCATTGCGTTGCTGTTTTCATTACAATAGCTTATCATAGAGCTTGCGCTTGAATATCCTCGTAATCTATTATCGTTGATTGGCAGATTCCGCTGCATAATTAGGGGATTATCCCCGAATCTCAAAATCTTTTCTCTCCACGTATTATGAGGCTATTATTGTTTTTAAATTCCTCGAACTCATGTGACCGTAGAGCAAGATCAGAGCTGCGGCTTACAGCACCTCCAGCCGTCCGAGGAGTTGCTGGGCCCAATAGCTTTCCGACTTCAGCTGTTCCAATTGATTGTCGGTCTGTGGAAGGGCTAACTGCTGATTGACAAGCTCGATATAGCTTTGGAGCTGCTCTGTGGCCTCTTGCAACCGCTCTTGACGGAGTAGCAGCAGGATGCGTTGGCGGGTGGCATTGATGGACTTGCCTTCGTTCAGTGCATCTGCTTTATCGAGCAGTGCGTGGCAGGTCTTCCAGGTCTCCTTGCTGTTGCTCTGCTTCATGAGGCATTGGGCCTGTATTACGTAGTCGTCGGCTGAGGCCAGCAGGCTGTTGATGTTCTTCTCTGCCAGGATGGAGGCTTCGGCGTAATCACCGTTGTATCCCAGTAGGCCGGCTGAGAAGCTCACTACTGAGGCCGTCTGCTTCAGGTAGATACGGTCCTCGGGCTGCTCGCTGATGGGGTATTGCTCTTGTAGTCTCTTTACCCGTTCGTGCAGGTTATTGTGTACTTGGTAGCGGTAGAACACTCTGCTGTCTTGCACTCGGAGGAAGTAGCTTTGCATCTTCTTCAAGGCCGATGTCAGGTGTACCGGGTCGTGCTTGCTGAACTGCAGGTATTCGATAGCCAGCTTGTCGGCCTCCTTCTCCTGGTCGGGTAGGTAGGTCAGGCCCATGCGCTCCATGATGTTGGCATTGACCAGGGAGTTGATGACATCTCCCGTCGTGTAGATGAGTCCAGGTACGTAGTTCTTGTCCTTGGAGGCCAGATACTCCTCAGTGGCTACGGTCAGTACTTCAAGCACGTCACCCCAGAAGGCTGCCCGGTTGGCACGGGACACATTTTTGTTGATGGTAATCACGGCATGGTCCATGACGTAGTGGGCCACCTCGCGGCTCATCATCGCATAGATTTCCTCTTCGCTGTCGAGCAGGGTGAGCATACCGGTGGAGATGAGCATACAGCCGTTGCCTAGCATCAAGATGTCGGGTGCAGGTGACTTGATGAGGCGTACATAGGGTATGGCGTGTCGCTCGCTGATGAATTGGCGAGGCATCATGTCGAGCATCAGGCAATGCAGGTAGTCTTCCAGAGCCACATCTTCGTAGAGGAGACCGCTCTTCTTGAGTTCGTCCAGATAGGTCTTGGCATCCTCTTCAATCTCTTTGCGCAGGGCTTGTTGCAGGCCATGCTTCTGGTAGTAGTTCACCAGTCCGTTCTCCAGCTGTCGGGCAATCCAGAAGGTGTTGGCATCAACGGGTTTCAGTTCGATGGTTCGCTTCATCTCGTCCACGGGGATGGCATATTGCTTGCCGTTGATAGCGATTACCCCTTTGCGCAGGGTCTCGCCATTACCCTTGTGGGTGATGAAGCGTTGCAGGGTGATGGGGGTACCGGCAGGAAATACCTCAAAGGGCTCGCGGAGCAGGCCTTCGATGGCGAAATTGGAGGTCAGGTTGCGGACAGAGCTGCGCTGTGCTTGGATGGGAGGCAACACCACAAGCAGGAGAAGGAGTGCTGAAAGTAACAGTTGGCGTTTCATGTTTCTTTGTTTTAATGGTTAGAATTAATCTTTGTGCAAAGATAACGTGGGGAAAGCACTCCTCCAAGGGGATTCTCCCTCTTTGTGGGTAGGGATTTCCCTAAATCATGTATGCTTTTTCATTTCGATGAAAACAGCGGGAGTGCTTAATACTTGAAGCTGCTGCCGCCGAGGAACTCGCGCAGGAGAGAGGTGGGGGGAATCTCCTTGTCTTGTACGGGGGTGAAGTAGCGGATGAACTTCAGTAATCTGTAGGCTTCGGCATACTCGGGACAGTTGCGGGGTACGCTGCTCAGGATAGGTTCGGCGTGGCTGCGGAGCACGGCCAGTTCGTAGAGCATGGCCGAGTTGAACATCACGTCGGCATTCTCCTGGTAGGGGAATATCCACTTGTCTTCGCCGGCACGTACGCTGGGCCAGCGGTTGATGGTCTGCTGTGCTGAGTAGTTGCGGTACTTGTAGTCGCGTATGATGCGGCGCAGCAAGCGGTTGTCGGTCGTAGGAATCCAGTTGTGGTTGTCCAGCGAGATGGTGGTGAGGGCGGAGACATAGACTTTAAACTTCCGTTCATCGGGTATATCGGGTGTGAGTTCGGGATTGAGGGCATGGATGCCTTCCAGGATGAGGATGGTGTTCTGGTCGATGCGCAGGCGGTCGCCACGGTACTCCTTGCAGCCGGTAGTGAAGTTGAAGACGGGCAGTTCCACCTCTTCACCCCGCAGCAGGGCCTGGAGCTGCTGGTTGAAGAGCTGTAAGTCGAGGGCATAGAGTGACTCATAGTCGTAGTTGCCGTTGGCATCTAAGGGAGTCTCTTCGCGGTTGACAAAGTAGTTGTCGAGCGAGATGGGGTAGGGGCGCAGGCCGCAGGTCATCAATTGTACGGAGAGGCGCTTGCTGAAGGTGGTCTTGCCCGACGATGAGGGACCTGAGATGAGCACCAGCTTCACCCCCTTGCCATCGGCACTGCTGCGTGAGGCAATCTCTTCGGCAATGCGGGCTATCTTGCGCTCCTGCAGGGCTTCGTTGACGTTGATCATGTCGGTGGCATGGCCGTGCTGGCAAAGCTGATTGAAGTCACCCACGTTGTTGAGGCCCATGATCTGGTTCCAGTGGAGGTGCTCTTTGAAGACATCGAGCATCTTCTCTTGCTTCACCACCTCCTCCAGCCGGTCGGGCTGTACCTTGTTGGGCACGCGCAGCAGTAGGCCATCATAGTACTTGACGATGTCCCACAGCCGGATGAAGCCCGTGGAGGGGAGCAGGTTGCCGTAATAGAAATCCACCGTATCGCCCAATGTATTATAATAGGTATAGAGCGAGCCTGAAGTCTCGAGCAACTTCACCTTGTCGTCCAGCCCTTGAGCCTTGAAGATTTCCACTGCCTCAGTGGTGTGGCACTCTTCGCGAAGGAAGGGCAGGTCAGCAGCGATAATCTCCTTCATGCGTTGCTTGATGGCTGTGGCATCCTCCAGTGTGAGGGGACGGCCCAGGAAGAGGTTGCAGAAGTAGCCTTTGCTCACGGGATGCTCCATGCGGAGCACTCCTTCGGGATAGAGCTCCTTCACGGCCTTGTAGAGCACGAAGCAGAGCGAACGCACGTAGGTGCGCATACCCGATGACTGTCTGAGGTCGAGGTACTCTATGTCCTTGTTGTTATAGAGCTTGAAGGTCAGTCCCTCGCTGCGGTTGTTGACCTTGGCGCTCACCACGGGATAGGGCAGCTCCAGTTGAAGCAGGTTATAGACCTCCCACAGGCTGCTGCCTATGGGTACATTGTAACTTTGGTCATTGTTCTTGCAGTAAATCCGAATTGTATCCATCCTGTTTTACGCTTTAGTTTTGTAGATTTGCCGCTAAAGTTAGGTAAAAGAAATATGCTTTGCAACATATCTTTGAAATATTGACTACAAATTAAGTGGAATATAGCTAATTTTTGCTATTTTTGCGCCGAAATTATCAACTAGATTACAAAGTACATGGATACTTTACTGAATTTGCTGAGCTTAGTTGGCTCGCTCGCGCTGTTCCTTTATGGAATGAAGATTATGAGTGAAGGCCTGCAGAAGGTTGCGGGCGACCGCTTGCGCAACATCCTGGCGGCTATGACAAAAAACCGCGTAATGGGAGTCCTGACGGGTATCATCATCACGGCCGTGATCCAATCCTCATCGGCTACGACAGTGATGGTGGTTAGCTTTGTGAACGCCGGATTGATGACACTGGCCCAGTCCATCGGGGTGATTATGGGTGCCAATGTGGGTACCACGGTGACCGCCTGGGTTATCTCAGCTATCGGCTTTAAGATGAACATCGCGCTTTTTGCCTTGCCGTTGCTGGCTGTGGGTCTGCCGCTGATCTTCTCCGGTAAGAGCTCTCACAAGTCGGTAGGTGAATTTGTCTTCGGATTCTCTTTCCTCTTCATGGGTCTCTCTTACCTGCAGCAGTCGGCTGAGGCGATGAACATCGGTGAGTGGGTGGCCAACGGACTGGCCCACTTCGGGGCAGAGGGTAGTTTCCTGACTATTGTGGTCTTTGTCATCGTGGGTGCGTTGGTCACCATGGTGGTACAGGCATCGGCTGCGACCATGGCCATCACCTTGATGCTGTTTGATATGCACATTCCCGGCTTCGGCTTCGAACAGGCTGCCGCCCTGGCCATGGGCCAGAATATCGGTACGACCATCACCGCCAACCTGGCTGCGCTGACGGCCAACACGCAGGCACGACGGGCCGCTATGGCTCACCTGCTCTTCAACGTCTTCGGTGTCGTTGTCGTGCTGGCCATGTTCCATCCGTTCTGTAACGCCACTTCGTGGTTTGTGACCGATGTGATGCATCAGGAGGCCAACGACCTCTTCAAACTCTCTATGTTCCACACCGCCTTCAATGTCTTCAACGTACTGTTGCTCATCTGGTTTGTCAAGGCCATTGAGCGCATTGTCTGCGTTATCCTGCCGATGAAGGAGAGCGAGGAGGAGTACCGCTTGCGCTTCATCTCCCGTGGATTGCTCTCTACGGCTGAGCTCTCTATCCTGGAGGCTCGCAAGGAGATTCACCTCTTTGCCGAGCGTACCCGCAGGATGTTTGGCATGGTGCGCGACCTGCTCCATACGGAGAAGGACGATGAGTTTAATACGCTCTTCAGCCGCATCGAGAAGTACGAGAATATCAGTGACAGCATGGAGCTTGAGATAGCCAACTACCTTAACAAGGTCTCGGAAGGACGCCTGAGCTCAGAGAGTAAATTGCAGATTCGCTCGATGCTGCGTGAGGTGACTGAGATAGAGAGTATCGGTGACAGTTGCTACAACCTGGCCCGCACCATCAGTCGTCGCCGCTCGACCAATCAAGACTTCTCCGAACGGCAATATGAACATATCCACTCTATGATGAAGCTCACGGATGAGGCTCTTGTGCAGATGATCCAGGTGGTGGAGCGCAATGAGAATCAGGTGGTGGATGTCAACAAGTCGTTTAATATCGAGAACGAAATCAATAACTACCGTAACCAACTCAAGAACCAGAACATCGTGGATGTCAACAACAAGGAGTATGACTACCAGATGGGCGTTTACTACATGGACATCATTGCTGAATGCGAGAAGCTGGGCGACTATGTAGTCAACGTGGTTGAGGCCAGCAGTGACCAAAAGGAGAAGAAGGCTTCCTGATACGAGATGATTGCTGACAACTCACATTATCTACATACCGGCCTCTCTCCCGAGGAGGTGGAGCGCAGTAGGGTGGAGCATGGTGAGAACCTGCTCACCCCACCCCCGCGTCCGTCGCTCTGGCGGCTCTATTTGGAGAAGCTGGAGGATCCTGTGGTGAAGGTGCTCCTCGTGGCAGCCCTTTGCTCGCTGGGTATTGCCGTCGTGGAGAATGACTATGTAGAGACGATTGGTATTGTCTCGGCTATTCTGCTAGCCACGGGCATCGGCTTCTATTTCGAGTATGATGCGGGAAAGAAGTTTGACCTGCTCAATGCCATGAGCGAGGAGAGTCCGGTCAAGGTGCTGCGCAGCGGACGGGTGAGTGAGATAGCCCGTCGCGAAGTAGTCGTGGACGATGTGGTGTTGCTGGAGACGGGGGATGAAGTCCCTGCTGACGGGTTGCTGCTTGATGCACTCTCCCTGCAACTCAACGAGTCGAGCCTCACGGGTGAACCCATGGTGAGCAAGACCATTCATCCGGAGCATTTTGATTCCCATGCTACCTATCCCTCCAACCGCGTGATGCGCGGCTCCACCGTGGTCAACGGTCACGGGCGGATGCGTGTGGAGCAGGTGGGTGATGCCACAGAGATCGGGAAGGTGGCCCGTCAGAGCATGGAGCGCACCGAAGAACCTACTCCCTTGAACCGCCAACTTACCCGGTTGGCTAACTTGATTGGCAAGGTGGGCTTTACCGTAGCCGCCTTGGCTTTTCTGATACTCTTTATCAAAGATGTCTGCCTCGTCTATGACTTCTCCTCCTTCCACAGCCTGTCCGACTGGCTGCCTGCGTTGAAGGAGACGTTACAACTCTTCATGATGGCCGTCACCCTGATAGTGGTGGCCGTACCCGAAGGACTCCCCATGAGCATCACCCTCAGTCTGGCGCTCAACATGCGGCGGATGCTCACCACCAACAACTTGGTGCGCAAGATGCACGCTTGCGAGACGATGGGGGCCGTCACCGTCATTTGTACAGACAAGACAGGCACCTTGACACAAAACCATATGCAGGTGCAAGCCACCTGCTTCCCCTCGGATTCTACCGACCGCTGGATAGCGTTGGTAGCCGAGGGGATTAGTGTGAATACAACCGCTTTTCTAGATACATCTCCCTCTACAGCCCTTCAGGAACAAGCTACTGCAGGCGTTGGTAATCCTACCGAACTGGCTCTTCTGTCCTGGTTGCAGACACAAGGTACTGACTACCTCCCCTTGAGGCAGGCAGCTGAGGTCATTGACCAGCTCCCCTTCTCCACCGAACGCAAAGTCATGGCTACCTTGGTACATTCCACCTGCCGGCCCGGTCGGAAGTTGCTCTACGTGAAGGGCGCTCCCGAGGTGGTGATGCGTAGCTGCTCGCAAGCGATAGCACCCGATGGCGAGTTGGTGCCTATCTCCCGCCGACAGGCAGCCGTGGAGCAGCAGTTGAGTCAATACCAGCAACAGGCCATGCGTACCTTGGCCTTTGCCTACAGGGAGGTGGACGAATATGCTCCACTGACCTGTGAGGCCCAATTCAACAACCTGGTGCTGTGTGGTGTGGTAGCCATCAGTGATCCATTGCGTCCCGAAGTACCTGCTGCAGTGACCCGATGTCGCGAGGCTGGCATCGAGGTGAAGATTGTGACTGGTGATACACCAGGTACCGCTATTGAGATAGCGCGTCAGATAGGTCTCTGGACTGCGCAAGATACCGAGCACCAGACGATAACGGGTACAGACTTTGCTGCGCTGAGCGATGAAGAGGCGTTGGAACGTGTGGCAGAGCTGAAAGTGATGTCGCGTGCCAGGCCGGGTGACAAGCAGCGGTTGGTGCAGTTGCTCCAGCAACGGGGAGCCGTGGTCGCTGTCACGGGCGATGGCACCAATGATGCGCCTGCCCTCAACCATGCTCAGGTGGGACTCTCGATGGGTACCGGAACTTCAGTGGCCAAGGAGGCGAGTGACATTACCTTGCTCGATGATTCCTTCCGCAGCATTGGCACCGCCGTGATGTGGGGTCGCTCACTTTATAAGAATATCCAGCGCTTTATCCTCTTCCAGCTGACCATCAACTTCGTAGCCCTTTTCATCGTACTGGTTGGGTCACTGGTGGGAACCGAGTTGCCTCTCACCGTCACCCAGATGCTCTGGGTCAACCTCATCATGGATAGCTTTGCCGCCTTGGCGTTGGCCTCCATCCCCCCTTGTGAGGCGGTGATGAAGGAGCACCCACGACGGTCCACCGACTTCATCATCACCCCCTCCATGCAGTGGAGCATCGTAGGTGTAGGCCTGCTTTTCGCCACGTTGCTCCTTGGTATGCTGATTTATTTCCAAAGGGCTGAGGGAGGCTTGACCACGCATCGGCTTACGCTCTTCTTCACTACCTTTGTGATGCTCCAGTTCTGGAATCTCTTCAATGCCAAGGCATTCGGTACCGTAGAGTCGGCTTTCAGCGGCCTGCGCCATTCGTATGGCATGGAGATGATAGCCGTGGCCATCCTGGTGGGGCAATTCGTCATTGTGGAGTGGGGTGGGGAGGTGTTTCGCACGGTGCCGCTCTCCTTGGCCGAGTGGGTTGTGATTGTAGGACTGACCTCCCTGGTGCTCTGGGCGGGTGAACTGCTCCGTTGCTTGCAGCGGGTCCGCATAAAGAGTCAGCGCAATATCGACTAAATTAATATGACAATAGGTAAACCAACTCAATATGAAAGGTATTAAGAATCTAATCTTTGACTTTGGAGGTGTGCTCATCGACCTGGACAGAGCACGTTGCATCAATCAATTCAAGTCCTTTGGGCTGAATAACGTGGAATCTCTGCTTGATGTCTGCCATCAACAGGGGCTCTTCCTGCAACATGAGAAGGGCTTAGTGGATGATGAGGCATTCCGCGACTACATCCGTAGTCAATCAGGTAACCCACTCCTCTCCGATGGCCAGATTGACGATGCGTGGAACAGTTTCCTGGTCGGCATTCCCTCCTATAAGCTGGAGGCCCTGCTCGAACTGCGTCAGCACTACATGGTCTATCTGCTGAGTAACACCAACAACATCCATTGGAAGTGGTCCGTGGAGCACGCTTTTCCTCACAAGAGTTTCCGCGTGGAAGACTATTTTGAGAAGATTTATCTCTCCTATGAGATGAAGATGGCCAAGCCCGATGCTGAGATCTTTCAGGCAGTGCTGGACGATGCCAACATCCTGCCTGAAGAGACCCTCTTCCTTGACGACTCTCCAGCCAACTGCGAGACAGCCCGTTCATTGGGTATCAAGACCTATACCCCCAAGGCACACGAAGACTGGCGTCCGCTGTTTGAATGAACTGCATCTCCTCCATATTGCCTCAGGCATCGCGTCACCCCCTGGTAGCCACCATCGGTTTCTTCGACGGCGTGCATCTGGGTCACCGCTACCTCATCCGTCAGGTAGAGCAGGTGGCTCAGCAACGTGGCATGACCTCGGCCGTAGTGACCTTCCCCAGACATCCACGTCAGGTGATGCAGGCCGACTATGCTCCCCGGCTGCTGAATACCTTCGAAGAGAAGACCCTGTTGCTGTCTGAGACCGGAGTGGATTGTTGCATCTTGCTCGACTTTACTCCCGAACTGGCCCAACTCTCCGCACGTCAGTTCATGCAGATGCTGGCCACCGATTATGGTGTGCAGGTGCTGGTCATCGGTTACGACCACCGCTTCGGACACAACCGTAGCAAGGGATTCGATGACTATGTTCGCTATGGCAGGGAGCTGGGCATCGAGGTTATCCGGGCCTTTCAGTTGCCGCCCGATGAGACAGGACTGGCCGTCAGCTCCTCACGGGTGCGGCAACTCCTTTTACAGGGTGAAGTGGCTGAAGCTGCCCAGTTGCTGGGGTACCGATACTTCCTTCAGGGAGAGGTGGAGGAAGGCTATCAAGTGGGGCGCACCATCGGCTTTCCTACCGCCAACATCCTCCCTAATGATCCCTGCAAACTGATACCAGCCGATGGCGTCTATGCTGTACGTGTCACCCTGCTCGCAGATTCCCCACAATCTGTTGACGGTCTGGTGCGCACCGATGCTTTGGCCACCTACGATGGTATGCTCTGTATCGGTCATCGTCCCACCTTACACAATGGCCCCGACCGCAGCATCGAAGTCCATCTTTTCGAATTTCAAGGCGACCTCTATCACCGTCCCTTGCGCGTAGAGTTCGTGCAGTTTACCCGCAGGGAGCAGCGTTTTGACTCCCTGGAGGCCCTCCGGCAGCGCATACTCCTGGATGAACAGCAGATTCGTACCCTGCTGAGAGGTTAAAAGACCTTACAGAGTTGGATATATGGTACTTTCTTCCTACTTTTGTCCGTTAATTCTTTTTTCCAACCTGTAAACAATAGAGATTCTATGAGAAAATTAGCTATTAGCTTTGCCTTCTGTTGTTTGGTAGCTTCGGCCTATGCCGACAACCGACCACTGCAAGGATTCTATTATGGAAACAGTGAGCAACCTACGGGTATCGAATGGCAATCACCAGACTCCTTGGCATACAACAAGGAACAGCCGCGTGCCACTTTCTACTCGTTTGCCGACGTGCAGAGTGCCCGTCGCGTGTTGCCTGAGAACAGTGCCTATTGGCTTTCACTCAATGGTACGTGGAAATTCCACTGGTCGCCCAATCCCGATGATCGGCCGGCTGACTTCTACAAGACAGACTTTGATGCCTCCGGATGGGACGACCTGAACGTGCCGTCAAGCTGGAACATCGCCGGATTGCAGAAGGACGGCAGCCAACGCTACGGTACACCCATCTATGTCAACCAACCCGTTATCTTCAAGCACCGTGTGGCAGTGGATGACTGGCGTGGTGGCGTGATGCGTACACCGCCCACCAACTGGACCACCTATAAGCACCGCAACGAGGTGGGCTCTTACCGCCGTACCTTCGAGCTGCCCCAGGATTGGGATGGCCGTCAGGTATTCATCAGCTTTGATGGTGTAGATTCCTTCTTCTACCTTTGGATTAACGGCAAGTACGTGGGATTCTCGAAGAATTCACGCAATGCTGCCCGCTTCAACATCACGCGCTTCCTCCAACCCGGTACCAACGTAGTGGCTGCTGAGGTCTATCGCTCTTCAGATGCCTCCTTCCTCGAAGCACAGGATATGTTCCGCCTGCCGGGTATCTTCCGTACTGTGGCCCTCTACTCCACGCCCGAGGTGCAGATTCGCGATCTGGTGGTCATCCCTGACCTGACTAACGATTACCAGGACGGTGTGCTCAACATCCAGACCGACGTCCGTAACCTGGGCCGAAAGGATGCCAAGGGTTATACATTGACCTACAGCCTCTATGCCAACCCGCTCTACTCCGATGACAACGAGGAGGTAAAAGAGGCCATCTATACCTCTGCACCCATCGACATCAAGGCCGGACTCTGCCAGAGCACAACCGGCACCCTGACAGTGAAGATGCCGAAGCAGTGGAGTGCCGAAGCACCTTACCGCTACACTCTCGTAGCCCAGCTGAAGAACAAGAAGGGCAAGGTGGTAGAGACCGTATCGACCTACACCGGTTTCCGCAAGGTGGAAATCAAGGACACCAAGGCTGAGGATGACGAGTTCAAGCTGGCCGGCAGATACTACTACATCAACGGCAAGACCGTCAAACTGAAAGGTGTCAACCGTCACGAGACTGCTCCCGAGTCGGGCCATGCCCTGACGCGTGAGCACATGCTGGAGGAGGTGATGATGATGAAGCGTGCCAACATCAACCATGTGCGCAACTCCCACTATCCTGATGATCCCTACTGGTACTATCTGTGTGATAAGTACGGTATTTATCTGGAGGATGAGGCCAATGTGGAGTCACACGAATACTATTACGGAGCCGCTTCGCTCTCGCACCCCGCCGAGTGGAAGAACGCTCACGTAGCCCGCAACATGGAGATGGTACACAGTACCGTCAACAGCCCCTCTATCGTCATCTGGTCACTCGGTAACGAGGCCGGACCCGGTAAGAACTTTGTCGCTGCCTACGAGGCCATCAAGGCATTTGATACCTCACGTCCCGTGCAGTACGAACGCAACAACGACATCGTGGATATGGGCTCCAACCAGTACCCCTCCATCGGCTGGACGCGTGGAGCCGTGAAGGGTACCTACGACATCAAGTACCCCTTCCATATCTCTGAATATGCTCACTCCATGGGTAATGCCGTGGGTAATCTGGTGGACTACTGGGATGCCATTGAGAGCACCAACTTCTTCTGCGGTGGTGCCATCTGGGACTGGATTGACCAGTCGCTCTATAACTACGACTCCAAGACAGGTCAACGCTATCTGGCTTATGGTGGTGACTTCGGTGATACGCCCAACGACGGACAGTTTGTGATGAATGGTATCATCTTCGGTGACATGACTCCGAAACCTCAGTATTTTGAGGTAAAGAAGGTCTATCAGAACATCGGTGTGAAGGCCGTAGATATGACAAAGGGACGTTTCGAGGTGTTCAACAAGAACTACTTCATCCCCTTGACGGACTACGTCATGGAGTGGAGCCTCTACGAGAACGGTAAACTGGTGGACAGCAGTACCTCGGTGACTGGACCACGCAACATCGTAGGTCCTCGTGACCGTCAGCAATACACGCTCCCCTATGAATACAGCAAGTTGTCGCAGGAAAACGAATATTTCGTCACCATCCAGTTCAAGTTGGCAGAGGATAAGCCGTGGGCCAAGGCCGGCTTCGTGCAGGCTGAGGAGCAGCTGCTCGTCAAGGCTGCCGGACAGCGTCCGCTCATCAGCGCCGTTAGCAAGGATGCTCCCGCCATCCGTCTCACTGAAGATAAGGCGAATGCCAACCTGCAGACCGTGACTGGCGAAAACTTTGAAGCCCGCTTCGACATGGAGACGGGTACGCTCTACAGCCTGAGCTACAACGGCAAGAAGGTGATTACCGACGGCAATGGCCCCAAGCTTGATGCCTTCCGTGCCTTCACCAACAACGACAACTGGTTCTACTCGCAGTGGTTTGCTCGCGGCTTGCACAACCTGAAGCATAAGGTGATCAGCAGCAAGGTATTCCAGGGCAAGGAGGGCAGTCAAGTCTTCTCGTTCATGGTCGAGTCGCAGGCTCCCAATGCCGCACGCATTTTGGGTGGAACCAGCTCGGGTCGCAACAGCATCGAGGAGTTGACCGACCGTCCGTTCGGCGAAGAGGACTTCAAGTTCACGACTCATCAGATCTGGACCGTCTATAAGGATGGCTCCATCGAGCTGGAAGCCTCTATCACCTCCAACATGCCCAACTTCATCCTGCCTCGTCTGGGCTACCTGGTGCGCGTACCGCAGCAGCTGGATCAGTTCACCTACTACGGTCGTGGACCGGTGGAGAACTATGCCGACCGCAAGACTGGTCAGTTTATTGCCGAGTACCGCAGCACCGTGAAGGAGCAGTTTGCTGACTTCCCCAAGCCCCAGAGCATGGGTAATCACGAAGAGGTACGCTGGGCTGCACTGACCGATGGCCGTCAAGGCGTATTGTTTGTGGCCAAGGAGAGCATGTCCACTACGGCTCTTCTCTATTCCGAGCACGACCTCACGCTGGCCGGACACCCCTATCAGCTGCCCGCTCCTGGTGATACCTACCTCCATCTTGACCTCGGCGTAACGGGTCTTGGCGGTAACAGCTGCGGACAAGGTGGCCCGCTGGAGCCTGACCGTGTAAAGGCCTCCAACCAG
The DNA here is from genome assembly GCA_945831575.1 of uncultured Mediterranea sp. Taxonomy (GTDB): domain Bacteria; phylum Bacteroidota; class Bacteroidia; order Bacteroidales; family Bacteroidaceae; genus Bacteroides. The sequence continues at coordinate 5,730 of CAMACX010000032.1, read as the reverse complement.
ACCTTCGGCTTCATCATCCGTCCCGTAGAGCAGGCTAAGGTCAACCAGACGGCTCAGGTGGCTACCGATGGCTACATGCCGCTCTGCATCAGCCGCGACCGTGTCGGCAAGGTGACTATCAGTACAGCGTTGGCCAATGCCAATATCCTCTATAAGGTAGGCAAGCAGAAGAAGCCTTCTACTTATACCGGTGAACCGATAGCCCTCTCCGAGGGTGGTGTGGTAACTGCCTGGTATAAGGACCAACCCAACATCCAGCTCACCATGTCGTTCCCCAAGATTGAGACCGTAGCTACCGAAGTGGTTTATGCCAGCAGCGAGGAGGATGGCAGCGCCAAGTTCCTGACTGACGGCGACCCGACTACTTACTGGCACACCATGTACTCTGTCACCGTGGCTCAGTACCCCCACTGGGTGGATCTGGATGCCGGTGAGGCAAAGAACATCAAGGGCTTCACCTACCTTCCCCGTCAGGAGGGAAGCAACGGTGACATCAAGGACTACCGCGTCTATGTAAGCAATGATGGCAAGGAGTGGGGCGAACCCATCCACAGTGGCACCTTTGCCAATACGAAGGAGCAGAAGAAGGTGCTCTTCGAGAAGCCCGTTAAGGCACGCTACTTCCGCTTCATGGGACTCAGCGCGCAGAACGGACAGGACTACGCCTCCGGTGCCGAACTGGGCATCTTGGCAGAGTAATCCCTGCCCTCCCTAGATAACTTGGGGCAACAGGCCACGAGCGGCAATCCGCTGGCGACCTGTTGCCCCAAATCTTTTTTGTTATGGATTGAACTTTTTTTCTTACTTTTTTAGGACTTTCTTTTGTTCGTGTCATTTCATCATCAAATGACATGCTCTCCAAGATGCAGGCACTCTTTGCCGAATACCCAGAGGTTGACCTTTGTGCGTTGGGCTTTCCATCTGGCAACTGGCTGGACGATTCTCTGTGGAACACCCATGATAAAGAATCTCTGATTTTTCATTTCTGAAGCCCTTGTCCAAGAAGATGGGATAGACTATCAGAAGAGAGAATAAATTTGGATTGGAGTCGGCTTTGGACAATGTGAAAGCCACTAGAGTGTATAACGTAAAGAGTGTTCTTTAGGCTTGTCAACGGATGTCATTGTACAAGCCACTGGCCTTAGTGAAGAGGAATTTGATTCACTGTAGCTGATCCTCCTGCCAAAGATGTTAAATACTTCATAATGCAGCCCGAAGGTTTGGTCCCCTCATTTTTTATTGCGTAATTTGCGCAACGTAAAAAGCGCAATGATATGATGGTAAGACTGAATAATCCCTTTGTGGTGTATGGTTATAAGGGTCCGGAATATTTCTGTGACCGTGTGGCTGAGAGCAATAAGCTATGTGCTACGCTCAGGAATGAGCGGAATGTGACCCTCGTCTCCCCTAGAAGAATGGGGAAGACAGGACTGATACACCACGTGTTCCACCTGATGGAGTCCGAAGAGAAGGATTGCAAGTGCTTCTACATTGATATCTTTGCTACCAAGAGCACGGAGCAGTTTGTACAGACGCTCGGTGCGGCCGTGTTAGGCAAACTGGATAGCTTTTCGCAGTCCACATTCAGAAAGATACAGGAATTCTTCAGTGCCTGGCGACCTACTGTCACTTTTGACCAACTCACAGGCCTGCCTAATGTTACGCTGGATATCAAGCCCAGCGAGGGGAATGAAAGCCTGAAGCGGATATTTGACTACATGAAGCTTTCGGGCAAAAGGTGCTACGTGGCCATTGACGAGTTTCAGCAGATACAATACTATCCGCAGGAGGGACTTGAAGCCTTGCTGCGCTCCTACATCCAGTTTCTGCCCAATGTCTATTTCATCTTTTCCGGTAGCAGGCAGCACATGATGCAGGAGATGTTTCTCTCCGCCAACCGTCCGTTCTTCCAGAGCGCCATGGTCATGTCACTTGGCAGCATCGAGATGGAGGAATACAGGATTTTTGCAAACCGTATGCTTGGCGCCCAGCGCAGAAGCATTGGTCAAGAGGTCTTCCGCAGGGTATATGAGTTTGCGGGAGGTATCACCTGGTATGTTCAGGCCATCTTGCATGGCATCTATGACCACGCTGACCGCACGGTGGATGAGACGCTGGTGGATGACGTGGTAAGAGAGCTGGTAGAGGAGCAGTCGGCCACATTCCAGAATTATTGTGCCTGGCTGACAGACAATCAGCTTGCTCTTCTCAAAGCCATTGCCCGTGAGCGGTCGGTCGTGTCGCCACTTGCCCAGCAGTTTATCCATGCTCACCGTCTGCCTGCGACGAGCAGCATCAAGACTGCTCTACGCGCACTGGAGGACAAAATGCTCATAAGCCGGAGTGCAACGGATGGCTACTCCGTAAGCGACAAGCTGTTTGCCCTTTGGCTCGTACAGGGCTGATAGCAGAAGGAAGAAAGCTGCCCTATCTACCCACCGATTCTATCTGCCAGTCACTGAGGGTGCGGCGGTCGGTGTCGAAGTTGATGCCTACCTTGACTATGGGCAGGCCGGTCATCAATGTCATCTCTCCTGAGCAACGTGCTCATCTTGGCGGTCAGGGTCATGCTACGGTCTGCCACCTTGGGCACATAGACCGGTAGCAGGCTTCGCATCAGGCCGATACGCACCTCGCGGTTGGGAAGGTCGAGCGTGTAGAGGTCGACTCCTCTTCACTTTTTCATGTTCCAGTTTATTTCTCACGGCTGAAAGTTTAACTCTTCGCGTCTGAAACATTAACTCCCCACGGCTGAAGTGTTAACTCTTCGCAGCTGAAAGGTTTACTCTTCGGGAATGCTGGTTGGAATGACTGCTGCATCGCGTGAAATGGTCTATTCAAAGCCTTTGAACAGCTGTGCAAAAGCTTTGAACAAGTGTGCAAAGACTATGAATAGAATCTGCTATACGATAGTTCAGTAAGAATTCGCACAGCTGATGTGTTTTATCCTTCACCCTTCACCTTGGCTACCTAATCCTTTGAATTATAATAGATTAGATAGGTGAAGGATGAAATACTATCCTTCACCTATCCTTCACCTTGTATATTGCTGTATTTCAATTTGATAGGTGCAAAAGGTGAAGGGTGAAGGATTATTTTTATTTCTCTGCGTTTTTTTCTTCGGTCAATACCCTGATGAGTTTATGCCTTCTTTTGTTTTACTATCGGCTTTTTACTAACTTTGTCCCCACAATATTTAATTTAGTAGAATTGACAATGACTATGAACAATCCGATTTCTGAAGTGAAGCAGCAGCCATCTCGCATCGTATGGCTGGATGTGCTGCGTATGTTGGCCATCTTGATGGTAATCTGTATCCATAGTGCTGACCCGTTTAATGTCACGCCTGAAGCACGCTCCAATCCGGAGTTCAACTACTGGGGTAGCATCTACGGCTCCTTGCTCCGGCCCTGTGTGCCGCTGTTTGTGATGATTACCGGCGTGCTGCTCCTTCCTGTCAAGATGTCAATGGAGGCATTCTATAAGAAGCGTCTGCTCCGCATTGCCGTGCCCTTTCTGGTATGGTCGGTGCTTTACAATCTCTTCCCTTGGGTGACGGGACTGCTTGGCCTTTCGCCGCAGGTCATCTCTGAGGTCTTTGCCTATGCTCCTGCAGGCGTTTCGCAGTCGCTTGCCGATGCGATGAAGGGTATCGCCTTGATTCCCTTTCAGTTTAATGTCTATACGACGCACATGTGGTACCTCTATATGCTGATAGGACTTTACCTCTACATGCCGCTTTTCTCATCCTGGGTGGAGCGGGCCAGTGCCAGGCAGAAGAGGTTGTTTCTTGGGCTGTGGGGCGTGACGCTGTGCCTGCCCTATGCTTACGCCTTCTTGACGACTGACCTGTTTGGCTTCTGTGCCTGGAATCCGTTCGGCACCTTCTACTATTTTGCTGGATTCAATGGATATCTGTTGCAGGGCCATTACCTGGCGAGGGAGGTGAAAGAGTGGTCGTGGGGGAAGACCCTTTGCGTCAGCCTGCCGCTCTTCGCTGTTGGCTTTGTGGTGACTTACCTCGGCTTCAAGGCTATAACGGCTAATCCGGATAGTACCGAACAGGAGGTGGAACTCTTTTTCCTCTATTGTTCTCCGCAGGTGGCGCTGATGACGGTGGCTCTCTTCCAGCTCGTGCGCAAGGTCAAGCTACGTGCATCTGGCTGGGTTGCTATGATGGCCAATATCACCCAATGTGGACTGGGTATCTACCTGTGCACTATTTCGTGGCGGGTGGCGGATATGCCCTTGCCGATTACCTGCAAGTGCCAGTCTCGCTGCGCATTCCCGTGACGGCCATCATCGCTTTCGTATGCTGTTGGGGCTTTGTGGCCGCTTGCTACAAGAGGACTCCTAGGTGCTCGAAGAAGCTGTTCGGCTAGCAATCTGGCTTTGGGATGATGGCTTCGCCTGATGTCATCGCAGCATGATGCCTGTAAGGATGCGCCCCGACTTGATGCCTAAGCGACGGGCTGAGAAGAACTGCTCGTGCCGATTGTAGGTACAGATGCGTGATGACTCAATCTTTGCTTCGGGGATGCAGAAGTCCTTCAGCTGGAGCAGGTTGGCTGTTGGTAGGTCGAGATGAACCTTCTGTGTGGAGGGATGCCGGTAGGAGAGTAGCGCCATGGGGAAGCCTGCGGCGGCAAAGGCTTCATAGACCTCATCGCCAGTCTCAAAGGCTTCGAGTGAGATGCCCGGGCCGATAGAGGCCACGCAGGTTTTGCCCTCCGTGCCGTACCGTTGCTGCATCAGCTCCAGTGTGTGGCTTACAATCCGTCTCACCGTACCGCGCCAACCGGCATGAATGGCTGCGCAGGCATGATGCTCCCTGTCGTAGATGAGCACAGGGATGCAGTCGGCCGTGGAGATGCAGAGGCAGATGCCCCGCTTGTCGGTTGTGAGTGCATCCACGCCTTGCAGCAGTGCCTGCTTCTGCTCCTGCGTAGCAGTCAGGTAGGCGTCATCTATGTGAAGGCAGGCTATGCCGTGCGTCTGGTAGGGAATAACCAGCTCCTGCGGACGCTGTGGCAGCATGTCGCACAGTAGCAACTGGTTGTGCTCCACGCACACAGGGTCATCGCCTGTGTAGGAGGTGCAGTTCATGCTGGCATATGTTCCGCTGCTGCATCCACCCATGCGGGTAGTGCTGAAGGCCATGATCTCGCTTGCTGAGCAAGGCAGGTCATAGAATAGTAGATGCTTCTCGTAGTGCATAATGTATGGTCTTTGCTGGATGATTGGTTTTTTCACGGCAAAAATACATAATTTTCTCGTTCAACCGACATTTGGGGTGGACTAAATGCAAGGGTCAGGAGAGGGTCAGAAGAGGGTCAGGAGGGACAGGTACCCTGACCCGCTTCTATAGCAGATTCAATCCCGGGTCAGAGGTACCTGTCCCTCTGACCCCTGCGGGGGCCACTTACGGGCTGAAGGCCCAACCGCTCCTAGCCCAGGGCAACGCCCTGGGTATTCAGAGCCGGTGCGATTACGCCCTGCAAGGGCAAAAGCCTAATTCATGCACTTGTTAAGTAAAGCTTTTGCGCTTTCAGCGCGATTGTTCACCCACGCACATCCCCAGGGCGTTGCCCTGGGCTATGAGCTTTTTGGGCTTTCAGCCCGACAAATGGTATCACTCCAAATTTCGAATGAGTAATATATAATAAGGTATATCTCCGTAACCGCTCTGCAACGTCTGTTTCGTAAGGATGAAAAAATATGTTGTATAAC
>CAMACX010000031.1 GCA_945831575.1 uncultured Mediterranea sp. | reverse complement strand
CCAAGGACTACGTGTCGGTGAGCGAGTTTGAAGGTAAACCCATCCTGAAGATTGAGAAGGAGGGTCTGACGGCTATGGCCAATGCGGCTTTCCGCGATGTATCGTTCCTGCTCCGCAGAGCACACAACGAACAGGTGGCCAAGATTCTGGATGACCCTGAAGCCAGCGACAACGACAAGTATGTGGCCCTGACCTTCCTGCGTAATGCCGAAGTGGCCGCCAAGGGGAAGCTCCCCTTGTGTCAGGACACGGGTACGGCCATCATCCATGGCGAAAAAGGACAGCAAGTCTGGACCGGCTACTGCGATGAAGAGGCGCTCTCGCTGGGTGTCTATAAGACTTATACCGAGGAGAATCTGCGCTATTCGCAGAATGCTCCCCTCAACATGTACGATGAGGTGAATACCCGTTGCAACCTGCCTGCTCAGATTGACCTGGAGGCTACTGAGGGCATGGAGTACCGCTTCCTCTGCGTAACTAAGGGCGGTGGCTCGGCCAACAAGAGCTACCTCTATCAGGAGACCAAGGCCGTGCTGAATCCCGCTACGCTCGTTCCCTTCCTCGTGGAGAAGATGAAGACGCTGGGTACAGCGGCTTGTCCTCCTTATCATATTGCCTTCGTCATCGGCGGTACTTCGGCTGAGAAGAACCTGCTGACCGTGAAGTTGGCCTCTACCCACTACTACGACGAGCTGCCCACCACGGGTAATGAGTACGGACGTGCTTTCCGCGATGTGGAGCTGGAGAAGCAGGTGCTCGAAGAGGCTCACAAGATTGGTCTGGGCGCACAGTTTGGTGGTAAGTACATGGCTCATGACGTACGCATCATCCGTTTGCCCCGTCACGGTGCCTCTTGCCCCATCGGTCTCGGCGTGTCTTGCTCGGCCGACCGCAACATCAAGTGTAAGATCAATGCCGATGGTATCTGGATCGAGAAGATGGATGACAATCCCGGTTCGCTGATTCCCGAAGCACTCCGTCAGGCTGGCGAGGGTGACGTAGTTCGCATCAACCTCAATCAACCCATGGCCGATGTGCTGAAAGAGCTGACCAAATATCCTGTAGCTACCCGTCTGTCGCTGAATGGTACCATCATCGTGGGCCGTGACATTGCTCACGCCAAGTTGAAAGAACGCCTGGATCGTGGCGAAGAGCTTCCGCAATACATCAAGGATCATCCCATCTACTATGCCGGTCCGGCAAAGACACCTGCCGGAATGGCGTGTGGCTCGATGGGCCCCACCACAGCCGGACGTATGGACCCCTACGTAGATCTCTTCCAGAGCCATGGTGGCAGCATGATTATGCTGGCCAAGGGTAACCGTAGCCAGGCTGTGACCGATGCCTGCAAGAAGCATGGTGGTTTCTATCTCGGCTCCATCGGTGGTCCTGCCGCTATCCTGGCGCAGAACAACATCAAGAGCATCGAGTGCGTGGAATATCCTGAGCTCGGCATGGAGGCTATCTGGAAGATTGAAGTAGAAGACTTCCCCGCCTTCATCCTCGTAGATGACAAGGGCAATGACTTCTTCAAGCAACTCAAGCCCCGCAAGTAAACTGCGTAATTGACTGCATGATATAGCAGAATCCCCAGATTGCATGACATGTGCAACCTGGGGATTCTTTTTAAGAGGTCCGGCCTTCCCTGTGTGTCAGTAGGCCGGGCGGTATTTACTCTCCTCCTTGTCTTCGAGCATACTGAGGTAGGAGGTGTAGCGCGAGGTGCTGATGTAGTGCTCTTCCACGGCTTTGCGCACGGCACAGCCGGGCTCCTGACGGTGGGTGCAGTTGCCAAACCTGCAGTCGGTTGAGGTGCGGAAGATTTCGGGGAAGTAGTGGCCTATCTCCTCGGTCTCCATGTCGAAGGTGCCGAATCCCTTGATGCCCGGGGTATCAATCAGGTAGCCTCCGTCTGACAGGGGGAACATCTCGCTGAAGGTGGTGGTGTGCATGCCCTTATTGTGTACGGCGGAAATCTCGCCTGTACGTGCCTCAGCATGGGGAAGGAGTGCGTTGATGAGTGTGGATTTTCCGGTACCCGAGTTGCCTGAGAGCAGGGTAACCTTGCCTTTCAGTTCTCTACGCAGGGCATCAATACCTTTCTCATGGAGGGCAGAGATGCGGTAGCAGGGGTAGCCAATGGTGGTGTAGAGAGTGATGAGGCTCTCCAGGTAGTGCAACTCGTCATCATTGTAGCGGTCTTCCTTGTTGAAGACGAGCAGGGTGGGGATGCGGTAGGCTTCTGCCGTAGCTAGAAAACGGTCGATGAAGGTGGTGGAGGTCTCGGGGTAGTTGACCGTGACGAGCAGCAGGCATTGGTCCAGATTGGAGGCTAGGATGTGGCTCTGCTTCGAGAGGTTAGAGGCTCGGCGGATGATGTAGTTCTTCCGCTCTTCAATCTCGTGGATGAAGGCTGTGCCTTCCGCGTTGCAGACAATCTGTACGCGGTCACCCACGGCCACGGGGTTGGTGCTGCGGATGCCCTTCAAGCGGAAGTTCCCTTTTACCTTGCACTCCACGCAGCGGCCGTCATCGGTCTTGACCAGATACCAGCTGCCTGTATTCTTGATGACTAGTCCTGTCACGCGCTATCTGTATGGGGGATAATGAAAGCAGGCATCTCCATCCATGCTGCCGATGGGCGAGGCCTGCTTTGCTGGTTATGTGATTATACCGTCATGATCTCTTTCTCCTTGGCTGCCAGCATGTCATCAATCTGCTTGATGTACTTGTCGTGGAGCTTCTGCAGTTTCTCTTCGCCGCCTTTCTGGGCATCTTCGGCCAGACCATCCTTGACCGACTTCTTCAGCTGGTCGATGGCGTCGCGGCGGGCGTTGCGCACGCTCACCTTGGCGGTCTCGCCTTCGCCCTTACACTGTTTGGCCAGCTGGCGGCGGCGCTCCTCTGTGAGGGGCGGGATGCCGATGCGGATGATTTCACCGTTGTTCTCGGGCATGATGCCGAGGCTGGAGTCGATGATGGCCTTCTCGATGACACGGAACATGCTCTTGTCCCACGGCTTGATGGCGATGCTGCGGGCATCAGGGGTGGTGACTGCGGCTACGTTGTTGATGGGCACCATGCTGCCGTAGGAATCTACACGGATGCCATCGAGCAGGCGCACGTCCGCTTTGCCTGCACGGATGTGGGCAAGGGCATCTTCCAGGTACATGCTTGCCATATCCATCTTCTCTTGAGCATCGTTCAAAATTTCTTTAACCTCTTTCATATTGTTCTTGTTTTAGTGATTACGGGTTGGTTGAGTATCTAGTTCTAGGATGAGCGAATCAGTTGTGTACCAGTGTACCAATCTCTTCGCCTGCCATGACACGCTTCAGGTTACCCACGGTGTCCATGTCGAAGACGATGATAGGCAGGTTGTTCTCCTTGCACATGCAGGTGGCAGTGAGGTCCATCACCTTCAGGCCGCGCTTCAGTACCTCGTCGTAGGTGATGTCGTGGAACTTGGTGGCAGTTGGGTCTTTCTCAGGGTCAGCCGTGTAAATGCCATCTACACGGGTACCCTTCAGCATCACGTCGGCCTCAATCTCAATGCCGCGCAGGCTCGAACCGGTGTCTGTCGTGAAGAAGGGGTTGCCTGTGCCGGCTGACATGATGACCACTTCACCAGCCTCCATGCACTCTATGGCACGCCACTTGTTGTAGAACTCGCCAATGGGCTCCATGCGCACAGCGGTCAGTACACGAGCCTTGACACCAGCTGATACGAGGGCCGAGCTGAGGGCCAGACTGTTGATGACTGTGGCCAGCATACCCATCTGGTCGCCCTTCACGCGGTCGAAACCTTTTCCCGCTCCGCTCAGGCCGCGGAAGATGTTGCCGCCACCGATGACGATACCTATCTGTACGCCCATGGCGTGAACCTCCTTAATCTGTGCTGCGTACTCGGCCAGACGCTTCTCGTCAATGCCGTACTGCTTCTCGCCCATCAGGCTCTCGCCGCTGAGCTTGAGTAATATCCGTTTGTAATTGGCCATATTGTGTGACTTTTTTAGTGTTAATGGTTAAAATCAAGGCAAAGTTAGGCATTTATTCTGAAAAACCTTATTTTTCTTCCACTTTTTCTATGTGCGAATAGTAAAAAAAGGGCCTTTAAGACGTTTTACGATAGACCTGTTTGCGGAGCAGGGTCTGGACAAGGCCTCGTTGTGTCAGGTAGGCCAGGAAAGAGAACCAGAGGGCATGGTTGCCCCAGATGGTGTGGAGGGCAGCGTAGAGCAGGAAGAAGGTGAGTGTGGCGACAGCCATCGAGATGAGCATGCCACGGGTGGCGGTGGCTCCGATGTAGATGCCGTCCCAGATGAAGGCGGCCAGCCCGCAGAGGGGGATGATAAGTGCCCAGGGGAAGTAGGTGGCTGAGGCGGCGATGACCTCCTCCTCGGAGGTGAGCAGCCGCAGGAAGGCTTCCCCGCCTAGGGCGTAGGTGAGCGTGAAAAGAAGGGCCATCACGCCTCCCCAACCGAAGAGGCGGCGTACCGTGCTGTAGAAGGCTTCGGCATGACGGGCCCCGATGTATCGGCCACTCAGGGCCTCGCCGGCAAAGGCAAAGCCGTCCATGATGTAGGAGTAGAGGGTGAAGAGCTGCATCAGCAGGGTGTTGACAGCCAGGATAACCTCTCCTTGGGCTGCTCCAGCCGAAGTGAAGAAGAGGGTGACGGAGACGAGGCAGAGCGTGCGCAGGAAGATGTTGCGGTTGACGCTGAAGAAGCGGGCCATGGCATTGCGCTTCCAGAGGATGCGCATGGCTTCTGCGGAGAGGAGACGTTGCGGCAGGTAGTGCATCAGGCGGTGGTAGTAACGCATCAGCAGGAAGAGGGCGGTCAGGAATCCCGCATACTGCGCGACGAGGGTACCCAGGGCTACACCCTCTACCTTCATGCCAAAGCCATAGACCAGCAGCAGGCTACAGCCAATGTTGACCACATTCTGCACGATGGCCACCCACATGGGCGACCGTGAGTTTTGCATGCCAAGAAACCAACCCGTCAGTCCATAGAGTCCCAACATGGCTGGGGCACCATAGATGCAGATGTTGAAGTAGGTGCGAGTCAGTGCTGCTACCTCGGCTGTGGGAGGTACGATGAGGGTGAGAGCCAGTTCACGCAGGGGGTATTGCAGTAGGATGAAGAGTAGGCCGAGTCCTATGCCCAGTAGTACCGAACGGAGCAGCAGGCGCATCACTTCAGGCAGGTCGCGTGCGCCGAAGGCTTGCGAGGTCATGCCACCTGTGCCCATGCGCAGGAAGGCGAAGAGCCAGTAGATGATGTTGAAGAGCATCCCTCCCACGGCAATCGCACCGATATAGGCCGCTGCTCCAAGGTGCCCTACGATGGAGACATCGACCAGACCCAGCAAGGGTACCGTGATATTGCTTACGATGCTGGGTAAGGCTATCTTCAGAATCTGCCGGTCGCGTGGGTGCATGGTCATGGGTTATGTTGCAAGCTGCTTAGAGTATGTATTGCACCTCTTTAAACAGATATTCACGCTCCTTGCCAGACTCGTCTTCGAGCACAAACCGTCCATCGGGTTCCACACGAAGCAGGCGAGCGCTAAAGCGTCCGTTGGCATCTTCGTAGGGATAGTAGCCTCGGCGGCGGAAGAGTGACCGGCCGTAGCGTACGGAGATTTCTTCCGAGTAGGTGGCGTACTGTTCCACTTCTGCGCCTTGGAAATAGAGCTGGATGCGCTTCATAATCTCCATGAGCAGAGCGTGGCGGTCGTGCTCCCTGCCTGTAATCTGTTGGAGCGAGATGGGGTTGGGGGCATCGCTCAGGAAGGTGGTCTGGTTGACGTTGAGGCCGATGCCGCAGATGCAACGCCCGATACGGTTACCGCTCAGGTCGTTCTCTATCAGGATGCCACAGATTTTCTTGTCCCGCCAGTAGATGTCGTTGGGCCACTTGATGGAGAAGTCATCGCTCCAGCAGCTCAGCGCTTCCTTGATAGCCAGAGACACCATCTGGGAAAGGAGAAACTGATGACGTGCTTCGAGGAAGGTGGGGTAGGTCACAAAGCTGAATAGCAGATTTTTCCCTTCAGCTGACTCCCACGAGTTGCCCCGTTGTCCCTTGCCTGCCTGTTGGTATTCTGCACAGACGGTGGTAAAGGGGGCGAGTGCATCGCCCTCATGCCTGCTCAGTTGGCTCAAGTAGAGGTTGGTCGATTCGGTAGAATCCAATGCAATCAGAGGAAATGTCATTTCTGTAGTCATAATCAAAAGTATCACTTGTAGCTTGTAGCTCGTAGCTTGTATCTCGTATCTCGTAGCTCAAAACCTCGGTGGATAGAAAGCATCGCGCAGGTGCTCGATATGGAAGTGTCCCGGCTCTCCCACCAGGGTGATGATGTCGAAGCGGACGGGGAGTGCGAGCTTGAAGCTTTTCACATAGGTGTCAGCGGCTATCACCAGACGGCGTATCTTCTGTGGGGTAACAGCCTCCTCGGGTTGGGTGAAGTCGGTATTGCTGCGTGTCTTTACCTCCACGAAGACCAACTCCTCTCCATCTGTTGCCACGATGTCCAGCTCCAGGTGGCTCTTGTGCCAGTTGCGGTGGCGTATGGTGTAGCCTTCACCTTCTAGGTAAGCTACAGCAGCTTCCTCACCCGCCTTGCCCAGCTGATTGTGCCCTGCCATACGTTCCGCCTACTCCTCCCAACAGGTTATCATGCCACGCTCGCTTCGGGTAGGGAGGGTCAGGGGAGCAAGTTGCTCCATAACCGCAAGATTCGCCCCTCGGGTTGAGGCTGACGGACGTTCGAGGATGGTCTCACCCGTAATCTGCTCCAGGGCAAAGCCGTAGAGGTATTCCTGCTGTGAGCCGAGGGGACGATAGACCCGGAGTACTCCCTCTTCGTTGAATGGGCTAACCTCGTCCACCTCCAGATTGGGCACGAAGCCCTTTTCGTAGTCGCCAAAGCCTTTGGCGTTGTAGGTCTGGAAGGTAATGGGGGCTATCTCGTAGGTCTTCTCCAGTTCACCGCCTTTGCTCTGTCCCTTACCCACGGTAATCACCTCCATGCCAACGTTCTTGCCTCGCGTGGTGGTGCCTATCAGGAAGATATTGATGTCAATACCCTCCAGAGCGTTGATAACCAGTTCGCTGGCAGATGCCGTCTCATCGCTGACGATGACATAGAGATTGCTCAGATTGAGGTGTGCATCCGCCAGTTGGCTCTTGAGTGCATCGTTGGATAACTTGTCGCCGAAGAGTTCCACCTTCCGTTTGTTGCCCAATGCTTTCATGCGGGTTTCGTTGTAGCGGTATTCAGCAAACGACTTCCCCTCGCAGGCCGTACCGGCAATGCAAGTGGCAAGCAGGTTGGCCGATACCACATGTCCGCCGAGGTTGTAGCGCAGGTCAAGCACCAGGTCGGTAATGCCTTCCTGCTTGAACTTCTTCAGCTCAGCCAGCAACTCCTCATCGTATCCTCCTTCAAAGGTGCTGTAGAAGAGGTAACCCACCTTGTGGCCACTGACCGTCTCTACCTGTGTCTTGATGATGGGATTGAGCTCTATGGCACTGGAGGCTATGGTCGTGGTGGTGGGAGTGGAGACGGTATTGTCGCTCTCCAAGTGGCAAGTCTGTAGGGTGTGCGATTCGGCAACCGTTGGGGCCATCAGCTTGTAGAAGATATCTTGGTAATTGCTCACGCGGATTTCTTTGCCATCAAATTTCTCGATAAAGTGTCCTCGGGCCAATCCTGCCTTGTCTGCCGGTGAGTCGGGATAGACACCGCGCACAATGAAGCGTACATAGTGGTTCTTGCCGTTGGTGGCATTGTCGCTTTTATAGGCGTAGGGGAAGAGTCCTATCAGTCCGAAGCTCATCTCCTTCTCTTTCTTGTAGAGGTCGTTGCCGGTAGCACGGGTTGAGGTGTAGTCGGGCACTTCGCTGATGTAGGAGAAGAGGGAGTAGCCCGTCTGCTTTACCCCGTTGTCATCTGTATAGGTATAAGCCCGTCGGTCCAGGGTGTTGCCCTTCAGGTTCATCAGTCCGTCACGGAAGAATTGCTTGTACTCCTTCGTGTAGTCCAGAGTCTGTGATTTGTACTCGTCATTCCACAGGTAGTAGTTGCCTAGGAACTCATAGACTATCTTGTTCAGTTTCTCATCGTCTGTCGTCGTCTCAACAGGGTCATCTTGTTTCGGGTCGTCATCTACAGGGTCATCGTTGTTGCTGCAAGCAGGCATCAGCACGAGGCAACCCAGTGTGCCCAACAGGTAGAGTAATGTATGAAGGTGTTTCATTGTCCCAAGTGATTAAAGGGTTATTATTTCAAGGGCAAAAATATCTATTTATTTTGCTTTGCGCAACTTTTGCCCTAAGAATCCCCGTTTTTTCTTTAAAAAGGGCTTCTTTTTGCCTGTGTGGCGAAAAAAAAGAGCATTTTCGTTTGCGAATTGGCCTAGTAACTGTAATTTTGCAGCTGAAGCTAACCCGCAAACTCTGCCCTACGTATGAAAAAAAACAGTTCCCTTTCTACTCGGGATAATCACGACGAGCTGAAGCGTCCTCACCGCATGGTCTGCCTGCTGAGTGAGGAGGAGCATCGTCTGGTCAACCGCTACCTTAAGAAGTACAAGATAACCAACAAGTCGCGCTGGATGCGTGAGAACCTGCTCCACTTCATCCATCGTAACATGGAGGAGGATTACCCTACGCTCTTTGAGGAGCACGAAATGCGCCGTTGACCTATGGATGATACCTACTACATGAAGCAGGCCTTGAGTGAGGCACGCGAGGCGGCACGGCGGGGCGAGGTACCTGTGGGGGCGGTGGTGGTCTGCAGAGACCGTATCATAGCGCGTGGGCATAACCTGACAGAGACACTGGTTGACGTGACGGCCCATGCCGAGATGCAAGCCCTGACGGCTGCGGCCTCTTCGCTGGGCGGGAAGTACCTGACGGATTGTACGCTCTACGTTACCGTGGAGCCTTGCGTGATGTGCGCGGGGGCTATTGGCTGGTCGCAACTGGGTCGCTTGGTCTATGGCGCTCCCGATGAGAAGCGTGGTTATCGACGCTACGCTCCCGAGGCTTTACACCCCAAGACAGTTGTGGAGAGTGGAGTCATGCAGGAGGAGTGTGCCGCCCTGATGAAGGAGTTCTTCCAGAAGCGGCGGTAAGGATGCGGACTCTTAGTGAAGCATTTTGGATACCTATTTTTTCCGGTTTTTCGCTTCTTCAATGAGTGAGAGCAGGATATACCATAATATAATAGGTACAAAAGCCTGCATCTGTAACAGCCCGAAGAGGGGGATGCAGCCGATAAAGAAATAGGTCGCCACACGGTTGCCCTTGATTTTCTTGAGAGAGAACATGGGTATTTCGCTCACCAGCAACCAGGAGAAGAGCAGTACAAGCAACTGGGTGAAGAGGGCAACGGGGAAGGCCCAGTTCCAAAGAAACTCCTCGCCTAAATCCTGAAGGAGCAGGACATACGAAGCCCAGAAGAGGGCGTTAGCCGGGACGGGCAGGCCGATGAACGAAGTGGTCTGACGTGCATCGTTGTTGAATTTTGCCAGGCGGAGAGCCGAGAAGACAGCGATTAAGAAAGCCACATAGGGCAGGTAGGCTCGGGCACCACCCCACTCTTGTGCCTCAGCTAGCTGCATCAGCAGGTTGAAGAGCATCGCTGCCGGAGCTACTCCAAAGCTGACATCATCGGCCAGTGAGTCGAGGTCCTTACCGATGGGCGAATGCGCATGAAGGGCGCGTGCCGCCAATCCGTCAAAGAAGTCGAATACTGCGCTAAGCAGGATAAATCCGAATGCTGCTGTATAGTGATGACTGAAAGCCATGACCACCGACAGGCAGCCGCTGAACAGATTCAGGCAGGTCAAGGTATTGGGAATGTGGCGTCTCATTTGGTTAGTAATTGAATAAGTTATTTCAATTTGGCTATGATGGTTTGGTTGCCTGTGGTAAGCTGTCCCAGGGTCACCTTCACCTCGGTGCCGAGCGGCAGATAGACATCCACGCGCGAACCGAACTTAATGAATCCCATGTGCTCATCAATGTAGCACTCCTCGCCAGGCTCGGCATAGGTCACGATGCGACGAGCCATGGCTCCGGCAATCTGGCGTGCCATGATCTCTACCCCTTCGGGAGTCTCGATGATGACGGCCGACCGCTCGTTGTCAGTACTGGCCTTGGGTAGCCAGGCCTTCATGAAGCGTCCATCCTGATGCCACACCTTCTTGACCACGCCATCCACTGGGTACCAGTTGGCATGCACGTTAATCAGACTCATGAAGATGGAGATCATCAACCGGCGGTCGTGGAAGTACTCATTCTCATCCACCTCCTCGATGACTACCACCTTGCCGTCGGCAGGGGCCACCACCACCTTCTCCGTATCTTGCCCGAACAGTCGGATGGGGCAGCGGAAGAAGTTGACCATGATACCATATACAATCAGACTGACAGTGGCCATGACGTAGAAGGGCACCTTGTTGTCGATGCCGAAATAGAGGGCGCTGTTCACTAGCAAAAGGAGCAATAATCCACCCCAGAGAGTGTGTGTGCCTTCACGGTGCAGTCTTATTTTTTTCAGTCTTTTTAATCTACTCATTGAAGTTGGTTCGTTTAATGGGTATAAAATTATCCGCAAAAATAGGTTTTATTTAATAAATCGGCAAACATTTTGGCAGAGAATTGCATCAAGACATTATTTTTTCTTGTTTTTGTTGCCAGTTTTATGGGGAGAGTGTATCTTTATGCGCTCAAAACAGTCCATAATCACCAAAAGATGCAAGATTTTATTCACTTACATGTACATACTCAGTACTCCCTGCTTGATGGCCAGGCCAGCGTGGCCCGACTGGTCGATAAGGCCATGAAGGATGGCATGCGTGGCATTGCCGTGACCGACCATGGAAATATGTTTGGCATCAAGGAGTTCACCAACTACGTCAACAAGAAGAACAGTGGCCCCAAGGGGGAAATCAAAGACTTGAAGAAACGGATTGCTGCCCTGGAGAGCGGGGAGGAAGCCGCTGATGACCCGCAGGCCGCCATTGCCGAGTGCCGCACGAAGATGGCTGAGGCCGAGGCACGCATCTTCAAGCCCATCATCGGTTGTGAGATGTACGTGGCCCGTCGCACGATGGCCCATCGCGAGGGGAAGCCGGACCAGAGTGGTTACCACTTGGTGGTGCTGGCCAAGAATGAGAAGGGATACCATAACCTCATCAAACTGGTGTCGCGCGCCTGGACCAAGGGGTACTACATGCGTCCCCGTACCGACCGGAGTGAACTGGAGAAGTATCACGAGGGGCTGATTGTCTGCTCGGCTTGCATTGCCGGTGAGGTGCCCCGTGCCTTGATCAATGACCAGTTGGACAAGGCCGAGGAGGCCATCCAGTGGTATAAGAATCTCTTTGGCGACGACTATTACCTCGAATTGCAGCGTCATGAGGTGACCAACCCCAATATCCATGCCAACAGGGAAGCCTTCCCCTTGGAGCAGAAGGCCAATGTCCAGATGCTGGAACTGGCCAAGAAGTACAATATCAAGGTAATCTGCACCAATGACGTTCACTTCGTGGATGAGGAGAATGCGGAGGCGCACGACCGCCTCATCTGCCTCAGTACAGGCAAGGACCTCGATGACCCTACCCGCATGGTCTATACCAAGCAGGAGTGGATGAAGACCAAGGCAGAGATGAACGCCATCTTTGCCGACATTCCCGAAGCGCTTAGCAACACCCTGGAGATACTCGACAAGGTGGAGATGTACTCCATTGACCATCCCCCTATCATGCCTACCTTCGCCATACCCGAAGAGTTTGGTACCGAGGCGGAGTACCGCCAGCGGCTGACGGAGAAGGACCTCTTTGATGAGTTTACCCAGGACGAGAATGGCAAGGTGGTGCTCAGTGAGGAGGCTGCCAATGCAAAAATCAAGCGTCTGGGGGGCTACGATAAGCTGTATCGTATCAAATTGGAAGCCGACTACTTGGCTAAATTGGCCTTTGATGGGGCCAAGAAGTGTTATGGCGACCCCTTGAGCGAGGAGGTGCAGGAGCGGCTCAAGTTTGAGCTTTACATCATGAAGACCATGGGTTTCCCCGGTTATTTCCTTATTGTGCAGGACTTTATCAATGCGGCTCGTACCCAGCTGGGGGTCTCCGTAGGTCCGGGCCGTGGCTCGGCTGCCGGCTCGGCAGTGGCCTACTGTCTCGGTATTACCAAGATTGACCCTATACAATACGATTTGCTGTTTGAGCGTTTCCTCAACCCCGACCGTATCTCATTGCCGGATATCGACGTCGATTTTGATGACGATGGCCGTGGCGAGGTGCTTCGTTGGGTGACGGAGAAGTATGGTCAGGAGAAGGTGGCCCATATCATCACCTACGGCACCATGGCTACAAAAATGGCCATCAAAGATGTGGCCCGTGTGCAGAAACTCCCCCTCGCGGAGAGTGACCGGCTCTGCAAACTGGTACCCGACAAGATACCTGACAAGAAGCTCAATCTGCCCAATGCCATTGCCTATGTACCTGAGCTGCAGGCTGCCGAGGCCTCACCCGATCCCTTGGTGCGTGATACGATGAAGTACGCCAAGATGCTGGAGGGCAATGTGCGCGGTACGGGGGTCCATGCCTGTGGTACCATCATCTGCCGTGACGACATCACTGACTGGGTACCTGTGAGTACGGCAGACGATAAGGAGACGGGTGAAAAAATGCTCGTCACCCAGTATGAAGGCAGTGTGATTGAAGACACGGGACTTATCAAGATGGACTTCCTGGGGCTGAAGACGCTCTCCATCATCAAGGAGGCCGTGGAAAATGTGCGACTTCACACGGGACAGGTGATTGATATTGATACCATCGCCATCGACGATCCCAAGACCTATCAACTCTACTGCGAGGGACGTACCATTGGTACTTTCCAGTTTGAATCGGCCGGTATGCAGAAGTATCTGCGTGAGTTGCAGCCCAGCACGTTTGAGGACCTCATTGCCATGAATGCCCTCTACCGTCCGGGACCTATGGACTACATTCCTGACTTCATTGACCGCAAATGGGGCCGCAAGCCCATCGAGTATGACATCCCCATCATGGAGAAGTACCTGAAGGACACCTACGGCATTACGGTCTATCAGGAGCAGGTGATGCTTCTCTCCCGCCTTTTGGCTGACTTTACCCGAGGCGAGAGCGATGCCCTGCGTAAGGCTATGGGTAAGAAGCTGCGCGATAAGCTGGACCATATGAAGCCTAAGTTTATCTCCGGCGGACAGAAGAATGGGCACGACCCCAAGGTGCTCGAAAAGATCTGGGCCGACTGGGAGAAGTTTGCCTCCTATGCTTTCAATAAGAGCCATGCCACCTGCTACTCCTGGGTGGCTTACCAGACAGCCTACCTGAAGGCCAACTTCCCCTCGGAATACATGGCCGCTGTGATGAGCCGAAGCCTCTCAGACATCAATACCATCACTAAACTAATGGACGAATGCAAGTCGATGGGCATCAAGGTGCTTGGCCCCGATGTGAACGAGAGTAACCTGAAGTTTACCGTCAACCGCGAAGGCAACATCCGCTTCGGCCTGGGGGCTGTGAAGGGAGTGGGCGAGGGAGCCGTGCAGAGTATCGTCTCCGAACGGGAGAAGAACGGCCCCTACAAAAGCATTTTCGACTTTACCCAACGTGTCAACCTCGCCGCTTGCAATCGTAAGAACTTTGAGAATCTGGCCCTGGCGGGTGGCTTTGACAGTTTTAGCGAGATTAAGAGGGAACAGTTCTTTGCCGCCAATGCCCGTGGGGAGGTCTTTCTCGATACACTGCTGCGTTATGGCAACCGTTATCAGGCCGACCAGGCTGCGGCACTCAACTCCCTCTTTGGTGGGGAGAACATGGTGGAGATTGCTACTCCCGAGATACCAGCTGCTGAGCGTTGGAGCGACCTCGAGCGACTCAACAAGGAGCGCGACCTGGTAGGCATCTACCTCTCCGCACACCCCTTGGACGAGTATTCCGTCGTGCTGGAGCATGTCTGCAACACCCACATGGCCGAGTTGGAAAACAAGGAGCAGCTGGCCAACCGTGACATTACCATGGGAGGTATCGTGACCAGTGTGCGTAGGGGTACTGCGAAGAACGGCAATCCCTATGGTATCGCCAAGATTGAGGATTACTCGGGATCGGCCGAGATACCCTTCTTTGGAGCCGACTGGGTGACCTGGCAGGGCTTTCTGGGTGAACGTACCTTTTTATATATAAAGGCACGTTGCCAGCCCAAGCAATGGCGACCCAACGAACTGGAGCTGAAGATTTCCTCCATGGAGCTGTTGCCCGATGTCAAGGAGAAGCTGATAGAGAAGATTACCCTTCAGATACCCCTCATGGAACTCAACGGTGTGTTGGTCAACGATCTGGCCGAGCTGGCCCGTCAGCATCCAGGTACCACCTTGTTGCAATTCCGTGTAGTGGATCAGGAGGAGAAGATGCAGCTCGACTTCATATCGCGTCAGATGAAGGTCTCCGTAGGGCGCGATTTTATCGACTACCTCAAGAGCCGGCCCGAACTGGCCTTTAAGATTAATTAGTTACGAGCTACGAGCTACAAGTTACGAGCTATAAGTTACGGGTGGTTGAACTTTATATTCAGCAATTTTGTTGTAGTTGGCGTAGGTTGCCGGATTTGGCTGAAAAATAAAGTCGGATTTCTTTGCGAAGTTTCAAGGCAACCACTATCTTTGTCGCCGTAAACATAAAAACTCAAAAACTTAAAAACTTAAAATAGTATGGCATTACAAATTACAGACAGCAATTTTAAAGAGATTCTGGCTCAAGGCAAGCCGGTAGTAATGGACTTTTGGGCACCCTGGTGTGGTCCCTGCAAGATGGTGAGCCCCATCATCGATGAACTGGCCGAGGCCTATGAGGGCCGTGTCATCATTGGCAAATGCGATGTAGATGAGAACGATGACGTGGCCATGGAGTTCGGCATCCGTAACATCCCTACAGTACTCTTCTTCAAGGATGGGGTGCAGGTAGATAAGCAGGTAGGCTCAGCAGCCAAACCTCAGTATGTAGCCAAGATTGAGGCCTTGCTGAAGTAGTCTTTCGTACATTCATCTCCATAAACTCAACCGATATGGCTGACCAGGAATTTCTCAACGAAGACCTCGATGACGAGAAGACCATCGAGTTTATCAAGAACTACCTGCCGCAGGAATTGAAGGAGAAGTTCAGCGACGACGAACTCTACTACTTCCTCGACCTGATTGACGAGTACTACACGGAGAGCGGGGTGCTTGATGTCCAGCCCGATGCCGATGGCTGTGTGGAAATCGATCTCGAAAAGGTGGCCGACTTCATCGTGAAGGAGGCTCGCAAGGACGAGATGGGCGACTACAATCCCGAGGAAATCTTCTTCGTAGTGCAGGGCGAGATGGAGTATGCCGAGAGCCTCGGCTGATGCTCCGTGCCTATAAAGAAAAACAAGCCGCCCCTGTTGCGATATCCCATCGTGGCAGGGGCGGCTTCTCTGTGTACTTGGCCAAAGAGAATAATGGTTTACGTAATTATGACTAACTAATTCATCTGTTTCTGGCCGCAAAGGTACGGCCTTTCCATCTTACGTACAATCCCTATTATTAGGTATTGAGCCTAAAGTTTTTATTAAATATCTGTAAAAGCCCTCTTGGTTTGCGCAAAAAGCTGTATTTTCGCAAATTGAATCAAAATGTGAACGAAATGAAGGTACAGATTATCAATAAGTCAAAGCATCCGTTGCCGCAGTATGCCACGCCCCTATCGGCGGGCCTCGACCTGCGTGCCAACCTTGATACACCCCTGACGCTCGCTCCCTTGCAGCGTTGCCTTGTGCCTACGGGACTCTTCATGGCCCTTCCCGCAGGCTATGAGGCGCAGGTACGTCCCCGTAGCGGTCTGGCGCTGAAGAAAGGTGTCACCGTGCTCAATTCCCCCGGTACCATAGATGCCGACTACCGTGGTGAGGTGTGCGTCATTCTGGTCAACCTTTCCGACCAATCCTTTGTCATCGAAGATGGCGAACGCATCGCACAACTCATCGTGGCTCGCCATGAGCAGGTGGAGTGGGAGCCTGTCGAGACCCTCGACGAAACTGTCCGGGGGGAAGGAGGATTCGGTCACACGGGTAAACAATAATCCTTTGCTGAGAAGAACATGATGAACATCATTCGTTTCTATAAATACCTCTTCTTGAGCTGCTTCTGCTTCCTGCTTCAGGGATGTAGTGCTGCGTTGGTGGGTGCGTTGGTTGGTGCTGCCCCGGTGGCTGCAACCCACCTCCTTGCCGACCATTCCGGCCCTGCTATGTCAAGGCAGTCACAGGCTGCTCACGCCAAGAGCAAACATCCTAAGAAATCCAAAAAGGAGAAGAAGAGCAAGAAGCGTAAGGGGGGCAATGTCTCGCGCCCCGTGGTGAACCTCACAGCTGAGGAACAACAGCGCTACGACTACTTTCTGCTGGAGGCTGTGCGCCAGGAGTATCTGAAGCACTATGACGTGACCTACTCCCTGCTGCAGCATTGCCTCTCTATCAACCCCTATGCCGCCTCAGCCCACTACCGGCTGTCGCAATACTATCTCTTCCTCAAGCAGCCCAAGGAGGCCTTGGCCTGTCTGGAGAAGGCTGTGGAGGCTGCCCCGGATGAGTACTGGTATATTCATGCTTTGGCCAACCTCTGCATGGAGCAGGGCGAGAGCGAACGGGCGCAGCAACTCTACGAAGAGATGACGGAGCGTTTCCCCCGCCGTAGTCTGGAGCCGCTCTATAGCCTGCTCGACATCTACGGTCGCAATGGCCAGTACGAACAGGTGATTGATGTGCTCAACCGCATTGAGGCACAGACGGGCAAGAGCGAGCGCATCAGTATGGAGAAGTATCGTATCTACCTACAGATGGACAATGAGGCCAAGGCGCAACGCGAGATTCTCGCCCTGGTGGAGGAGTATCCGGCTGAACCTCGCTACCGCGTGCTGCTGGGTGACTTCAACCTGCTCAAGGGACGCAATGAAGAGGCTTACCGCCTCTACCGCGAGGTGCTGACCGAGGACCCTGGCAATGCACAGGCTCGCTATGCGCTGGCCAACTACTACGAACAGGTGGGTGACAAGGCGCACTACGACCAGCAGATAGACTCCCTCCTCTTTAATAATAAGGTGGAGCCGCAGGTTAAGTTGGGCGTGATGCGGAGTCTCATTGTGGAGAACGAGCAGGCCGCCGGTGACAGCACACGCATCATCACCCTCTTTGACCGCATCATGGCCGATGACCCTGACGATGCCTCCCTGCCTATGCTCTATGCTCAATACCTTATCTCTAAGCAGATGACTCAGGAGTCACTTCCCGTACTCCGTAAGGTGATTGACATCGATCCCACCAATACGGCTTCGCGACTGATGCTCCTCTCCGAGGCGGCCAAGCGTGAGGACTACGAGGAGATTACCTCCCTCTGTGAGGCGGGTGTGGAGAGCAATCCCGACATGCTGCAATTCTATTTCTATCTGGCCATCGCCTACAACCATTACGACCGCGATGCTGATGCCAAGGCCATCTGTCAGAAGGCTTTGCTTCACGTCAACGACAAGAGCCCTAAGGAGTTGGTGAGCGACTTCTACGCCATCATCGGTGATTGCAGCCATGCACAAGGAGCCGATGAGGAGGCCTACGCAGCCTATGAGAAGGCCTTGGAGTACCATCCCGACAACATCAGTGTGCTCAACAACTACGCCTATTACCTCTCGCTGGAGCATCGTGACCTGGACCGTGCGGAGGAGATGAGCTACCGGACAGTGAAGGCTGAACCGCAGAATGCCACCTACCTCGACACCTACGCTTGGATTCTCTTTGAGAAGGGCAACTATGCCGAGGCGCGTATCTACATTGACCAGGTCATCAAGCTCTCCACGGAGGAGGAGTTGAGCGCCGATGTACTGGAGCATTGCGGAGACATCCATGCCTTGACCGATGACTTGCAGGGGGCGCTGGAGTTTTGGAAGATGGCCCTGAAGAAGGGGAGTGAGAGCAAACTGTTGAAACGTAAGGTGAACGAACGCCGTTATTTGAAGTAATATGAAGCGATTACACATCCAATACCTGCTCCTGTTGATAGGGAGCCTTTGGCTGCTGGCGGGATGCCGCACAGCCAGCCGTGCCGTGAGTGGAATAGATGAGACCACCGGTTGCCTGTCATCCAAGGTGGAGCTTACAGTGCCCACCAAGGATGCCGTACTGACCGTAGATGGTACGATGAAGTTGCAGAATGGCGAGCTTTTGCAGCTCTCCCTGCTTATGCCCATCCTCCGCACGGAGGTGGCGCGTATGGAGGTGACCCCAGATGAGATTCTGCTCGTGGACCGCATGAACAAGCGCTACGTGCGGGCCACGCGGAGCGAACTGAAGCAGTACCTGCCTCGTAAGGCAACCTTTGAGCGGCTTGAGAAGTTGCTCTATGCCGCAGCCCGCCCTGGAGGTAAGCGCTCGCTCACCGGTACCGAACTGGGGATTCCTTCGCTGGAGAAGGCCAAGATAGAGTTGACTGACTTCTCTACCCAACCCCTCAAGTTGACTCCCACCACCTTGAGCAGCCGCTACAAGCAGGTGCCCATTGAGGAGCTTCTCGGCATGTTGATGGGACTCTGATTGTAGTGTTTAGTGATTAGTGATTAGTGTTTAGTGATTAATGATTAGGCTTATGTCGCGTTTGGCCCTTCTTCTCATTGGTGTGCTTTGCAGCACCTTCGTATCAGCCCAGTCCAACAAACTCATCAAGGAGTTGGAGGGGCGAAGGGGAGAACTGCAGAAACAGATAGCCGAGTCGGAGACGTTGCTGCAATCCACCAAGAAGGATGTGGGTAGTCAGCTTAATGGGCTTGCTGCCCTCACGGGACAGATTGAGGAGCGTAAGCGCTACATCCAGCTTATCAACAATGACCTGGACCGCATCGATGGGGAGGTGAGTCAACTGGAGAAACAACTCAGGCGCTTGCAGAGCGAGCTGACTGACAAGAAGAAGAAATACGAGGCCTCTGTGCAGTACCTCTACAAGAACCGTTCCATCCAGGAGAAACTGATGTTTATCTTCTCTGCCGACAACCTAGCTCAGACTTACCGCCGCATGCGCTATGTGCGCGAGTACGCCACCTACCAGCGGTTGCAGGGGGAGGAAATCAAGGAGAAGCAGGAGCAGGTCACGAAGAAAAAGTCTGAGCTCCTTGCTGTGCGCAAGGCCAAGACCAACCTGCTTGCCGAACGGGAGACCGAGCGCAAGCGCCTCGAAGCGATGGAGGCTGAGAAGAAGAAGGTGGTCGATGGGCTGAAGAAGAAACAGAAAGGGTTGCAGAACGAGCTGGCCAAGAAGCGTCGCCAAGCCAACCAACTCAATGCCCGCATTGACAAATTGATTGCTGAAGAGATAGAGCGTGCCCGCAAGGCTGCTGAAGAGGAGGCCCGCCGTGAAGCTGCCGCTCGCAAGAAGGAGGAGGCCAAAAGGAGTGGATCGGGTACATTCTCGGGCTCCAAGAATCCCTCAGCCCCCATGGAGAAGTATAGCTTGACCAAGGCAGACCGTGCCCTGGCCGCTGACTTTGCCACCAACAAGGGTCGTCTGCCCATGCCCGTCACAGGGCCTTACCTCATCACCAGTCACTTTGGACAATACAATGTTGAAGGACTGAAGAATGTCAAGCTCGACAACAAGGGTATCACCATCCAGGCCAAGCCCGGGGCCAAGGCCCGCAACGTCTTCAATGGCGTGGTGACTGCCATCTTCCCCAACAACGGCCTCTTCAACGTCATTGTGCGCCACGGTGACTACATGACGCTCTACGCCAACCTCAAGAAGGTGTATGTCAAGAAGGGGCAGCAAGTTGCCACCAAGCAGGAGCTGGGTGACATCTTCAGTGACCCCTCCGATGGACAGCGTACCGTCCTGGAGTTCCGCCTCTACAAAGGCAACCAGAAACTCAATCCCGAGTCCTGGCTTAATCGCTGATAACAGCTACGACTTGTCATGGCACACTGATGACGCAGATTGGACAAGATAACCACAGATCTTTTTGTCTGTGGGAATCTGTGGTTCTGAAAGAGCTGTTCACCAACGATTTGTCATTGAATATCCGCTCCATCAAGCAGCTCCAGGTAGAGCCGGATAGCCTCTTCTATCTCTTTGACAAAGATGAATTCGTTGGCTGTGTGGGAGCGGCTGCTCTTGCCCGGACCCATCTTCATCGAGGGGAAGCGCATCAGGGCCTGGTCACTCAGGGTGGGGGAGCCGAAAGGCTTTCGGCCCATGGCTATGGCACGTTCTACCAAGGGGTGCGATGGATTGACATGTGATGAACCGAGACGGAATGAGCGGGCTACGGGCTGACAGCTGATGTGGTGACTGATCTCCTCGTACAACTCCTCGTTAGTGTAGTACTCGTTGCTGCGGATATCGACCGTAAAGGTACATTTATCGGGCACTACGTTGTGCTGCGTACCTGCCTGAATTACCGTGACGCTCATCTTTACGGGGCCGAGTAGGGGGGAGACTTTCGAGAAGCGGTAGTCGCGGAACCAGGCAATGTCGTCGAGCACCTTATAGATGGCGTTGTCCCCCTCCTCGCGAGCGGCATGACCTGAGCGTCCCGTAGCCGTCACGTCAAGTACCATCAATCCCTTTTCCGCAATGGCCGGATGCATCTCCGTGGGTTCACCTACTAGGGCAAAGGTGATGGGTGGAAGTTGCGGTAGCACACTCTCGATACCCCCTTTGCCCGACACCTCTTCCTCGCACGAAGCCAGGAAGATGAGGTTGTAGCGTTGCTGTGTGCCGCTCAGGGCAATAAAGGTCTGCAGCAGGCTTACCACGCTGGCTCCGGCATCATTACTACCCAGACCATAGAGCTTTCCATTGCTCTCTAGCTGCGGCCTGAAGGGTTGCTTCATCCAGCCCGCCACGGGCTTTACCGTGTCGATGTGCGAGTTGAGCAGCAAGGTGGGCCTACGGGTATCAAATCCGGGTGAGAAACACCACACGTTATTGCCGCTCCGACCGGTGGAGATGCCTTGCTGTTCGATGTACTGCTGCAGCGCATCGGCTGCCTCCTTCTCTTCTCGGCTCACCGAGGGGATGCTGATGAGTTGCTTGAGCAGCCCTACCGCTTCGTCGGTCAGCTGCGCTATGGGGTAATTCTGTTTTGCTTGCATAATATAATAGGGTATGATGTTAGAAAAGCCCATTTGGCGCTTTTCGGGGGTAAAGATAGCGTATCTTTTGCATACATTGTTCCTTTTTGAGCAATTATCTTGCAATTTCAGAAGAAAAATAAGGAAAAAACGGGATAGTTTCATTTGAAACCATTAACTTTGTGGCGAGAATTATAAAACCAACAATATGACTTACCATCATTTGTCTGTCTTGATACATCGTCAGGCAGAGAAGTACGGAGACAGGGTAGCCCTTCGCTACAGGGACTACGAGCGCTCCACCTGGCTTCCCATCACGTGGAATGAGTTCTCGCATCAGGTGCGGCTCACGGCCAACGCGCTGGCAGCCGCTGGCGTGGGGGTGCAGGAGAATATCGGCATCTTCTCGCAGAATAAGCCCGAATGCCTCTACGTGGATTTTGCCGCTTTTGCCAACCGGGCCGTGACGATTCCGCTGTATGCCACGAGCTCACCGGCTCAGGCGCAATACATCATCAATGATGCTTCGATTCGCTACCTTTTCGTGGGAGAGCAGTTCCAGTATGATGCCGCCTTCAGTGTGTTGGGGATGTGCCACTCCATTAAGCAGCTCATCCTCTTCGACCGTAGCATCCAGCGTGATGCACGCGACACCACCTCCATCTTCTTCGACGAGTTTGTCCGCCAGGGGGAGGGATTCCCGTGCAACGACCTGGTGGAGAAGCGTTCGGCTGAGGCCACACTCGACGATGTGGCCAATATCCTCTACACTTCCGGTACGACGGGTGAACCCAAAGGGGTCACTCTGCGTCATGAGGCCTGGCAGGAGCAGTTCCGCACTCACGACGAGTGTCTTACGACCTTCAGCGACCAGGACATCTCGCTCTGCTTCCTGCCGCTGACTCACGTCTTTGAGCGCGGATGGACCTATGTCTGCCTCCACAAGGGGGCTGAGGTCTGTATCAACCTCCGTCCGCAGGACATTCAGACCACCATCAAGGAGGTACGCCCCACGGTGATGTGCAGTGTGCCCCGCTTCTGGGAGAAGGTCTATGCGGGCGTGCAGGAGAAGATTGCTAACGAGACGGGGGTAGTGAAGACCATGATGCTCGATGCCATCAAGGTGGGTAAGGAGCATAACCTCGATTACCTTCGTCTGGGTAAAAAGCCGCCCCTCATGCTCCATCTGAAGTATAAATTCTATGAACGTACTATCTATGCACTCTTGAAGAAGACCATCGGCATCGATCGCGGTAACTTCTTCCCTACGGCGGGAGCTGCGGTGCCCAATGAAATCTGTGAGTTTGTTCATGCCGTAGGCATCAACATGATAGTGGGCTACGGACTGACGGAGAGCTGTGCCACGGTATCTTGCTTTGGTGTCGATCGCTTTGAGATAGGCTCTGTGGGCGAGGTGCTGCCTGGCCTGGAGGTGAAGATTGGCGAAGAGAATGAAATCTTGCTGCGAGGTAAGACCATCACTCGCGGCTACTACCGTAAGCAGGAAGCTACGGAAGCAGCCATTGATGCTGATGGGTGGTTTCACACGGGTGATGCCGGCTACCTGAAGGGACGTAGCCTCTTCTTGACCGAGCGTATCAAGGATCTCTTCAAGACGAGCAACGGCAAGTACATCTGTCCGCAGGCGCTGGAGAGCAAGCTGGGCATTGACCGCTACATCGACCAGATTACCATCATTGCAGACCAGCGCAAGTTTGTATCAGCGCTTATCGTACCCGTATATCCCTACGTGGAGCAGTATGCCAAGGAGAAGGGTATCACCTACGATTCGATGAGTGACTTGCTGGCTAACCCCAAGATTCAGAACCTGTTCACTGCCCGTATCGAGACCCTGCAGCAGCAGTTTGCCCACTATGAGCAGGTGAAGCGCTTCACCCTCCTGCCCGAGCCCTTCAGCATGGAGAATGGTGAGCTGACCAACACGCTCAAGATTAAGCGAGGCGTGGTAGCTAAGCACTACAAGGAGGTGATTGATAAGATGTATGAGTAACTATTAATGCTATTATAAACAAGACGACCACCCTGGCATTGGCTGGGGTGGTCGTCTTGTTCTTATGGGGTTATACTAAATTATAATATGCCGTTGGAGCCTAGAACGATAAGCATCGTGTAGCCGAGCACGAGGCCGATGATACCCATGATGATACCGACCTTCTCCATGTCGCGCTGCTGAATCATGCCCGTGGCGTGAGCGAGTGCGTTAGGAGGCGTACTGATAGGCAGGATCATGGCGAGTGATGAGCCGAGGGCTACACCGATGAGCAGCGTGGGTACACCACCCAGTACGGCGAGCTGTTCACTCATGCTCGTACCGGCAATGGCCAAGATAGGCACGAGAAGGGCGGCGGTAGCCGTATGTGAGATGAAGTTGGCCATGGCCCAGCAGAGCAGACCCGAACCGATGATCATCAGCGTGGGTGACCAGGTGTTGAACGGGATGGCAGCAATCAGGTGCTGTGCCAGACCGCTTTCGTTGAGGGCCACACCCAGAGCGAAACCACCGGCAACCATCCAGAGCACACTCCAGTTGATTTCCTCCAGGTCGCGCTTGGTAATGACTCCCGTTACGCAGAATACGGCTACGGGAATCATGGCTACGGCATTGGCGTTTACGCCCGTGTATTTATCCGTCATCCAGAGAAGCACGGTGATAGCGAAGGTTACATAGACCAGGATGCTGCGCCAGTCCTTCTTGGCTTCACCCTCAATCTCCAGCACGATGGTCTTCTGCTTGAAGGGGAAGAAGCGGAGCAGGATGAACCAGGCAATGAAGAGCACCACGATAGTATAGGGGGTCATGAAGCTCATCCACTCGCCGAAGCCGATGTTCAGGTTGAGGCCTTCGGGGTCATTGAGGTACTTCAGGGCGATGGCATTAGGAGGCGTGCCAATGGGGGTACCCATACCGCCTACGTTGGCTGCTACAGGGATGGCCAGGGCCAGACCAATCTTACCCTTACCATCGGCAGGGAGCGCCTTGAGCACAGGGGTCAGGAAGGTGAGCATCATGGCGGCCGTGGCTGTGTTACTGATGAACATTGAGAAGAGGGCTGTCACCAGGATGAAGCCAAGTAGCACATACTTCGACTGGGTGCCGAAAGGTTTGAGCAGCACACGGGCCAGCATCACGTCCAGACCACTCTTGGTGGCGGCGATGGCCAGGATGAATCCACCGATGAAGAGCATGATGATGGGGTCGGCAAAGCAGTGCATGATGGACTTATACTTCACCACGGTGCCCAGGGCCTGCATGTTGCTCTCTTGCCTGAAGAACCAGAGACTGCTGTCGCTCGTGCAGAGTAGTAGGAGGACCACCACCACGAGTGAGGTAGTCCATGCAGGTACTGCTTCGAGCACCCACATCATGGTGGCAAACACGAAGATGGAGACAAGGCGCTGCTCAACCAAGGTCAGGTCGGGCATGCCCAGCATCTCGGGCGGCATCAGCCAGAGGGCCAATGAGACGATGATGGCCGCGGTGAGTTTCACAATCCGCGACGGTACTTTGTTCTCTGAAAGTCGTTTCGACTTCTTCTGCGAATGGTACGCTTCAACTAATTGGAAGCCTTTAAAAATTTTATACATAACTTAGATAAGGTGTTGTTGATTTTCAACGGTATAGGTTTAATGAATCAATGGGTTTACTCGTTCTCACTTCCGGCAAACTCCATGAGGTAGGCCTTGATGAAGTCATCAATCTTACCATCCATCACACCGTTGACGTCGCTCGTCTGGTAGTTGGTGCGATGGTCCTTCACGCGGCGGTCGTCGAAGACGTAGCTGCGGATTTGCGAGCCCCACTCGATTTTTTTCTTTCCGGCCTCCACCTTAGCCTGTTCGGCCATGCGATGCTTCATCTCCTTGTCGTAGAGCATGGAGCGGAGCAGGCGGAGGGCATTCTCGCGGTTCTTGGGTTGGTCGCGTGTCTCGGTATTCTCAATCAAGATTTCCTCCTCCTCACCGGTGTAGGGGTCCTTGTATTGGTAACGCAGGCGTACGCCCGACTCTACCTTGTTGACGTTCTGACCGCCGGCACCGCCACTGCGGAAGGTGTCCCAGGAGATGCGGGCCGTCTCGATGTTGACCTCGATGGTGTCATCCACGAGGGGGGTGACGAAGACGGAGGCAAACGAAGTCATGCGCTTACCCTGGGCGTTGTAGGGCGATACGCGCACCAGCCGGTGTACGCCGTTCTCGCCCTTCAGATAGCCGTAGGCATAGCTGCCACTGATTTCGATGGTACAGGTTTTGATGCCTGCCTCATCGCCCTCCTGGAGGTTGGCAATGGTGGCTTTGTAGCCGTGGGTCTCGGCATAGCGCAGGTACATGCGCATCAGCATGCTGGCCCAGTCCTGGCTCTCCGTGCCGCCGGCACCGGAGTTGATCTTGAGTACGCAGTCCATCTGGTCGGCCTCTTCGCGGAGCATGTTCTTCAGCTCCAGGGCCTCCACGGCCTGGGCAGCTTTGCGGTAAGCGTCATCCACCTCTTCCTCCGTGACCAATTCGTCCTTATAGAAGTCAAAGGCTAGCTGGAGCTCGTCGCTCAGGGTCTTCACTTCCTGGTAGCCGGCAATCCATTGCTGCAGTCCTTTGACCTTTTTCATCTGGGCTTCGGCAGCCTTCTGGTCATCCCAGAAGCCGGGGGCCTGCGTGCGTAGCTGCTCTTCCTCCACCTGGATTTTCTTGCCTTCAATGTCGAGGTATCGGTTGAGGGCTTCGGTACGTTCTTTTATATCTTTCAGTTGATCTGAAGTAATCATAGTGTGTGTATGGGGTCAATTAGTTATTCAGCGTGCAAAATTACAATAAATAGTTTGTATTACAAAATTTTTTTCTCTCTCATTTCACAACCACTCCCCATTACGTGGCCGCGGTTTCACAACCTCACCCCGTCCCCTCTCCTTGCCTAAGGAGATGGGTCAGCCCCATCCCAGACCCTTCCCCCTCGGGAAGGGCTCAATTGAGGTCTGTCGACCTCAACTTTTCTGGTAAGGGCAACGGAGCCTGTGCCCCTTCGGGGTTGCCCTTAGTTGCCACGCAGCATAGCTGCGATTATACATGCAACAGCGTTGCAATCTCTTTGCAGACTTGCCTGCCTCTGCGGATGTAGCTACCTTCACGACTGCTCTTGTTGTGGATTGGAGCTTGATGATGTAAATATTCCTTGATTTTGACAGAGAGGGCTTTCTTCCCTGTTTGCGTTATGACGACGCTGTCCTTCTTCCATCCTTCTTCTAAGGTGACTCTGATGTTCCTCCGTAATGAAGTCGATATGAACTCGATTTGGAGTCGATGAATCTCTAATTTTTCATCGAGTTCAAATCGAGTTCATCCCCTAGCTGATTCAGCGCAACAATAGACTGACCGTTGAGGAAGCATGGTCAGTCAACTAGGGGATGGTCTCGTTACTTTAGGGTGAAGCAACCATACCTGGTTTGACTTTAATGCTTTCATGTGTCAAATACTCTTACTGCTTGGTGTGGCCCTCCCATGGATGGAGGGATAGGGAGGACTTTTTTAGTACTCCACTTTATCCACTTTCTCTTCCCAGAGCTTGAAGGCCTTTTGGGCCTCTTCGCGGAGCAGGGGGTGGAGGGGAATGCGACGGCGGTGGAGCGGGAGGGCCAGCTCTTCGTAGATAAACTGGTCATCGAAGCCAATGTGGGCAGCATCTTGCTTGTCGTTGCCGTAGTAGATGGCATCCAGATGGGCCCAGTAGATGGCCGATAAGCACATGGGGCAGGGCTCACACGAGGTGTAGATGGTGCATCCCCTCAGGTCGAATGTGCCCAGCTGGCTGGCTGCTGCACGGATGGCGCTCACCTCGGCATGTGCCGTAGGGTCGCAGTTGGCTGTTACGCGGTTGACTCCCGTGGCGATTATTTCGCCGTTGCGGGCTATCACGGCACCAAAGGGGCCTCCCCCTTGTGCTACATTCTCGGCGGAAAGCTCACAGGCCTTTCGCATCAATTCTTCATGGGTCATAATGGTCGCTTTTTTTGAATGAATTGTCTCTAAAATCTCTTTTGAGGGCGAAGTTAATCAAAAAAATCTGCATAAATTGTATCAAGTGGAAAAAAAACGCTACCTTTGTTGCATCACATGTCCAAAATCTGCCCCTTGGATGTGTGAACTGATTAGATATTGAACATTTTAAAACCTTTTTTATCGTATGAGTAAAGCAACGCGTGAAATGAAGAAAGAGGCCCGCGAGCAGCGTGAGAAGCAGCAGGCCAAGAAGGTGTTTATTGGTATCGGTGTGGTGGCTATCGTGCTGGTCATCCTGATGTTTGCCTACTACTCGATGCTCTAAGACCCTGTTTTCACCCCTCCTCGTCTGGGGAGGGGCGCTTATTTGTACTAAACTACTCATCCATTAATCGACAACGTAGCATGGCGCAAGAGATTGAACGCAAATTTCTAGTGAAAGACAACAGTTACCGGCGGCTTGCCACCTCGAAGAGCCGCATCATCCAGGGGTATATCAGTACGCAGCGGGGACGTACCGTCCGCGTACGTCTGCGCGATGAGCAGGCTTTCCTTACCATCAAGGGGGCAACCGATGCCCGTGGCATGAGCCGCTACGAGTGGGAGCAGGAGATTGCCGCCGATGATGCCAGGCAGTTGCTCAAGCTTTGCGAGCCGGGGGCGTTGATTGACAAGGTGCGTTACCTTGTCCCGGTGGGCCATCATGTGTTTGAGGTCGATGAGTTCTATGGCAAGAATGCCGGGTTGGTGATGGCTGAGGTGGAGCTCGACAGCGAGGATGAGCCTTTTGATCGCCCCGACTTCCTGGCCGAGGAGGTGACGGGCGATGTGCGTTACTACAACTCGCAGCTGATGCTGCATCCCGTCAGCACCTGGGACCAGGCCCCGGAAATCCCTCTGCCCGAAGAACCCGATCCGGCACTGCCCAATGATGCGAAATGTCTCACCGAGCGCAAATGGCTCATCTGAGAAACTTTCCCCTGTTCTTTGTGAGGCAAGTGGCCTCTTGGCTGCGACAAACCAGTTGATTTAAATATATAAATACGAATGAAACACAGACTAGCTCTTCTCCACCTTATATTACTCTTTCTTCTGCTTATGGCCAAGGTGTCCGCACAATCTGCATACGTGGCTGATTCGCTCTATGCCGATTCGCTTAAGCAGATTACCCGCCACTACCTGGAGGCACAACGGTGGGACTCGGTGGTGAAGTATGGTTCTCTACTCTTTGAGGAGGCCTACCAGCAGCACGACTGGCACGGCAACATCATCGAAGCCCATGTAGCGCTCGGTATAGCCTATGCCCACCAGGGTAAGTATGAACTGGCGATGAGAAACCTGGGGCAGGCCCATAATAATGCCACCACCAGTCATAACCAGCAGATGATCCATCAGGCCTTCAATCAGATTATGCAGATAGCTAAGGAGGAGCAGCAGCGCCTAGTAGAGCACCGCAAGAACATTCAGCTCCTGGTGTTGGGCATCGTGGCGCTCGCCATCATTTGCTCTCTCTTCTTCGCCCTCTATTATCAGAAGAACCGCTTGCTCATTGCCTTGGTGAAGCGGCAACGCGAGGCTCTGGAGCGCAAGTCGCAGCAAGAACGGCGTAGTCAGGTGCTAGCAGATGGTAAGAAGAAAGAGTTGATAGCTCAGTTAGAGCAGTTGATGAAGGAGCAGAAGGCTTTTTGCGAGAATCTCCTTACTAAGGAGCGTGTGGCTGAGATGCTACAGACCAACCGCACTTATCTTAGTCAGGTAATCAACGAGGTGTATGGCAAGAGTTTCACGCAGTACATTAACGACCTTCGCATCGAGGAAGCGCTTCGCCGTCTGGACGATCCCGACAGCCGACGGGCCCTTCGCCTGATAGGACTGGACCTGGGTTTCAACTCGCCCACCACGTTCAATACCCAGTTCCAGCAGCGCACCGGCATGACGCCTGCTCAATACCGGCAGAAGGTGAGGCAACTGGTTGGCACCGATGAGGCGGATGGTGATTGAGTAAGCTCCATTGTGGATGGTAACGTGAATTAAAAACGTCAAACAGCGTATCAATTAAGGCAATTGCTGATATTGATACGCTGTTTTTCTTGTAGTTACGATAATATTCTTGAAATTTGCCGGAGAAAATTTTGTACTACACTCTAAACAATCTATTCGTTATGAAGAGTAAACCAGATTACCTATCAACCCACGCGTTAGGGCGAATGAGTGCCCTGCTCGTCCTCTTATTCTGCCTGCTGGGTACGCTGAATAGCTCAGCGCAGCAGTCCAATTTAGAACGCCAGATTCAGGGCATTGTGACCGATGAGAATGGCGAACCACTCCCCGCAGCGCAGATTCTGCAAGTTCGCACCAATGCGCAAGAGAGCTTGCGTGGTGTAGTGACCGATATCAACGGCCACTTCTCCTTCTCCCTGCCTGCTACGGCTCAGGCCGTTGAGGTGAACTACATCGGCTACCAACGCCTACAGGTGAAACTCGAACCTGGAAAAAACAGCTACCGCATTCAGATGACACCCGCCAGCGAGATGCTCGACGAAGTATTAGTTACTGGCTACCAGCAGCTCTCTCGCGAGCGATCTACCGGTTCGTTTACTAAGGTCGATACCAGGAGCCTGGAGAAGATTCGTCCCTCTACATTAGGTAACCTGCTCGAGGGCCAGATTGCGGGATACACCGATGGCAAGATTCGTGGCGTCACCTCCATGAATGGTATGACTACTCCGCTCTACGTTATCGATGGCTTCCCCGTGGAGAACACCCGATACAACAGTAACGGGTCATTAGTAGAGAGCGTGCCCGATCTCAACATGGAGGATATTGAGAGTATCACTGTGCTGAAGGATGCTGCCGCCGCCTCTATCTACGGTGCCCGTGCCGCCAACGGTGTCATCGTCATCACGACCAAACGCGCGAAGAAAGGCGAGACCCGTGTGGACTTCTCGGCCACCTTCACCGTGCAACCCTACCGTATCTATACCGACCTCTATGCCGACGCAGCCACCCTGCTGGGCTTGGAGCGCGACTGGGCCGCGGGTAACTCCAATCTGCAGGGCGCTGATGCGGCCAACTATGCCCAGACACTCCTCAATAATGCTACCTATACTTCAGCCGGACTGCGCACCATCCTCAAGGGTTATGCCGGTATGATGAGTCAGGCCGATGTAGAGAAACAACTGAACCAGTGGGCCAATCAAGGCTACCGCTACTACGATGACGTAGAGAAAGCGGGCAAGCGTAATCCCTTCTACCAACAGTACAACTTGAGCATCGGTAAATCGACTGAAAGCAACCACTTCAACGCTTCGCTGACCTACAAGCACAACGACTACGCAGACCGCAACCACTCCGACTACAGCTACGGTATCAATCTGCTCAATTCGTTGAAGCTGAATAAAATCATCACCATCGACCTGGGTGCCTATCTCCACTATGGCCGCGCTACGCAGCAGAGCTACGACCTCTTGAGTCCCGGCTTTAACTACATGCCTTACGAGAGCCTCTGGAATGCCGACGGAACCTCCATGACCAGCTACTACAGCGACCGTGCCAGCCTCTCCAACCAGCAGACCTGGGCAAATAACAACCTCTATAGCGAGGACATCACTCCGCTCGATGAGCTGAACCGTAACCTGACGCACCAGAAGAATTTCAGCAGCCGCGCCTTTGCCAAGCTGAAATTCCAGCTCACCGACTGGCTCAGCTACTCCGCTCAGTACCAGTATGAGTATGGCAAGTATGACAACCGCCAGATCAAGGACAAAGAGTCGTATGACGTGCGTCACTTCGTCAACACCTGGTGCAGCTGGAACAGCGACTGGACAGGTACCGAGTTCCTAATCCCCTACGGCAACATCCTCAACACCCAGGCTCAGACCACGGATGCTTACAA
The DNA here is from genome assembly GCA_945831575.1 of uncultured Mediterranea sp. Classification (GTDB taxonomy): domain Bacteria; phylum Bacteroidota; class Bacteroidia; order Bacteroidales; family Bacteroidaceae; genus Bacteroides. The sequence goes on along the minus strand of CAMACX010000031.1, from coordinate 2,208 downwards.
CTTCCGTCACCAGCTGAACTTCCAGAAGACCTTTGCCGAGAAGCACGATCTCACCCTGTTGGCTGGTCAGGAGATCCGCCACCAGCGCGTCGCCTCACGCACAGACCATCTCTATGGTTACGACGACAAGATGCTGAGCTTCTCACACATCGACTACGGTCGGCTGCAGAACGCCTCCACTGTGCTGCATTATGGTTGGTGGGATAATATGAGCAATGGCACCGCCCTGAGCGAGATTCAGAACCGCTACGTCTCCTTCTACGGCAACGCAGCCTATACCTACAACGATACCTATACCGCCACCGCCAGCATCCGTTATGACAAGTCCAACCTGTGGGGACTGGACAGCAGTCAGAACAAACCCATCTGGAGCGTAGGTGGTAGCTGGAACCTCCACCGCGAAGCGTGGCTGAAGGATATCAATTGGCTCGACATGCTGAAACTGCGCGCCTCATACGGTATCGGCGGTAACGTAGCCAAGGACTCTGCTCCTTACATGACGGCCTACTATAACCCCAATTATAATGTTGGTGGCCTGCAGGGCACCATCTCCCAGCGTCCTAATCCCGATCTGACTTGGGAGAAGACCACCACCATCAACATCGGTTTCGACCTCTCAGCCTTTCGTGGTCGTTTGAATGCCAGCTTCGATTTCTATAATAAGAAAGGAACCAACCTGCTGGCCAACACGATGGGTGTACCCACTGAAGGCTTCGGCTTCAACACCTACAGTATCAACAACGGCGAGATGCTGAACCGCGGTATCGAGCTGAGCCTCTCCGGCGAACTCTACCGCTTGAAAGATTGGAGCTGGACTGCCAACCTCCTCTTTAGCTACAACCACAACAAGGTGACTCAGGCCAAGGCCGATGCTCCCGTCTATTTCCTGCAGCTCGACTATCCCGAAGCCTACCCCCGTGTAGGCAATCCCTACCAGGCCATCTACGCCTACCGTTGGGCCGGTTTGAACGAGGAGGGTCTGCCACAGGTCTATAACGCCGCTGGCGAGGCTACCACGGTGAAACCCTCTAACCTTGACGACATCGTCTATGCTGGCTCCACCACGCCCACCCGTGCTGGTTCATGGGGTACCAGTCTGCGCTACAAACAGTGGGAACTCTCCATGCTCTTCGTCTTCGAGGCTGGTCACCAGATGCGCAACACCTTCTTGCCCATGCTCAACAACCAGTACAACTCAGCCACCTGGAGCTACGAACCCTACATCTGTGCTGGTGTCAATGCCGACATTGCCAACCGCTGGATGAAGCCCGGCGACGAAGCCCACACAAACATCCCGCGCCTGCTCTACGGCTACGACCCCCTCTTCAGCAGCGATGCCTACGACATCTACCGCTATGCCGACATCAACGTGATCAGCGCCAGCAACGTTCGCTTCAAGAACCTCTCTTTGAGCTACCGCTTGCCCAATGCTTGGTTGAAGAAGGTGTCGCTGAAGAGTGCCCGTCTGCAGTTCAACATCGAGAACGTAGCCATGTTTGCCCAGAACAAGACGGCCAAGTACCTGATGAACGGCTACCAGCGCCCCAACTTCGTGGGTAGCATTCACCTGGGCTTCTAATGCCATTCGAATGATGTTAGAAATGAATAGGAAAATAACAAAACCATACGAAACGATATGAAAACGAAATATACACTCTTTGCTCTGGCTGCCGGCTTGGTGATGACTCTGACCGCTTGCGACGACTACCTGAGCGATACCCCCAAGGGGAATAAAATTCCCACCAGCTACGCCGATTTCGAGGCCTTATTGCGCGACGAATACACCACCCATCGTATCGACGCCACCCAGCCCTTGGTGCTGCTTAACGACCGCTACCTCTCGCAGAGCGACCTCTCATACTACCGTTACTGGGCCGCCAACTACCATTGGGATGAGACGGCCAACCGCATCCTACTCAACAACAAGGATGAGAGCGCCTATTACAACAGTTATGGCGGCATCTCTACCTTTAACCTCATTATTGAGAACAGCGCTACGCTGACCGAGTGTAGCGACGCCGAGCGTCAGGAGTTGGTAGCTCAATGCCGCGTGCTGCGCGCCATGAATTACTTCCACTTGGTTAACTACTACAGCGACACCTACACTGCCGCTACAGCTGCCGACCGCGGTGGCGTACCCCTTATCCTCAGCGCCAACGTCGGAGCTCCCTACACCCAACCCTCCGTTCAGGGCATCTACGACCAGAT
>CAMACX010000030.1 GCA_945831575.1 uncultured Mediterranea sp. | reverse complement strand
TTAAACCAAAACGCTTTGGGGAGGTAGCAAAGAAGAAATGAAAAAGTTAGAATCATCATTGACGAATATGTTGCTGGTACTCACGGGAGTCACGATGATTTCCGTGGCGCTGCTGGCCTACGTGAACGAACTCACTAAGGGACCCATTGCAGAGGCCAACGCCAAGGCCTTGAGCGAGGCCGTCAAGGCCGTAGTCCCTGGGTTTGACAACGACCCCATCGCCGAGAAACGTGTGCAGGAATTGGAGGGCGCAAGCTACGCCATCTATCCCGCCACAAAGGAGGGACAGTATATCGGAGCAGCCGTGGAGGCTACCTCGATGGGCTTCGGCGGCGAACTGAAGGTGCTGGTGGGCTTTGATGCCCAGGGTAATATCCTCGACTACTCCGTGCTGCAGCATGCCGAGACCCCGGGACTGGGATCGAAGTCGGCTGACTGGTTCAAGCAGGGGAACGCCGGTGACATCACGGGCATGAACCCCGGACAGGGTGCGCTTACCGTGTCGAAGGACGGTGGACAGGTCAACGCCATCACTGCCTCAACCATTACCTCGCGTGCCTTCCTGGCAGCCATAAACAAGGCCTATGCTGCCTTTGCTGCCGCTGGGCAAGCTGCGCCTGCCGCTGCCGCAGAGGCTCCCGCAGCTGCTGCTGAAGAAGAAACCCCAAGTGCTAACGAATAAAGAAAGGAGACGGAAGATATGAATAACCTGAAAGTATTGATGAACGGTATCATCAAAGAGAATCCTACGTTTGTACTTCTGCTGGGTATGTGTCCTACGCTGGGTACCACCTCCTCAGCCATCAACGGCATGAGCATGGGTCTGGCCACGATGTTTGTGCTCATCTGCTCCAACATCGTCATCTCAGCCATCAAGAACCTCATCCCCGACATGGTGCGCATCCCCTCCTATATTGTGGTCATCGCCTCGTTCGTGACCCTGCTGCAGATGGTGATGCAGGCTTTTGTGCCCGACCTCTACGCCACACTCGGCCTCTTCATCCCGCTGATCGTGGTTAACTGCGTGGTATTGGGCCGTGCAGAAGCCTTTGCGGCCAAGAATAACCCGCTCTCTTCGCTCTTCGACGGCGTGGGTATGGGTCTGGGCTTCACCCTTGGCCTCACCCTGCTGGGTGCCATGCGCGAGCTGCTGGGCACGGGCAAGATCTTTGGCCTTACCCTCTTCGGCGAGGAGTATGGCATGTTGCTCTTCGTGCTCGCCCCGGGAGCGTTCATCGCCCTGGGCTATCTGATTGCCCTGGTCAACAAACTGAAGAAGGCGTGACACGCATTGCCTGCAACGAGATGTGAAGAATTTGAATCCTCAAAAATTGTAGCACATTATGGAATATCTACTTATATTTATCTATGCAATCTTCGTCAACAACGTGGTGTTGGCGCAGTTTCTCGGCATCTGTCCCTTCCTCGGCGTATCGAAGAAGGTGGATACCGCGTTGGGCATGTCGGCTGCGGTCGCCTTTGTGTTGACCTTGGCCACGATTGTCACCTTCCTGATTCAGCATTATGTACTGAACGTGTTTGACCTGCAGTACCTGCAGACCATCACCTTCATCCTTGTGATAGCCGCCCTGGTGCAGATGGTTGAGATCATCCTCAAGAAGGTCTCTCCCGCACTCTATCAGGCGCTCGGCGTGTTCCTGCCGCTCATCACCACTAACTGCTGCGTGCTTGGTGTGGCCATTCTCGTGATTCAGAAAGACTACGACCTGCTGACTGGTGTGGTCTATGCATTCTCTACGGCCATCGGCTTCGGCCTGGCGCTGACGGTCTTTGCCGGTATGCGCGAGCAACTGAGCCTGGTGAAGGTGCCGAAGGGCATGCAAGGCACGCCGATTACCCTGATTACCGCCGGTCTCCTGGCCATGGCATTCATGGGATTCTCAGGCGTAGTGAAGATCTGATGATAATTTTTTGTGATTTTATTTGTTTTGTATTAATTTAATTGGTTATCTTTGCGACACCTAATTAGAAAGACCTATTTATGAAGGAAAAAATCTTAGTCACCGGTGGTACCGGTTATATCGGTTCACATACCGTAGTAGAGCTGCAACAAGCTGGTTATGAGGTAGTCATTATCGACAATCTCTCTAACTCTAATGCTGATGTAGTTGATAATATCGAGAAAGTATCGGGTATCCGTCCCGCCTTCATCAAGCTGGATTGTCTTGATTTCGAAGGACTGAAGGGCGTCTTTGAGCAGCACAAGGGCATCAAGGCCATCATCCACTTTGCAGCCAGCAAGGCTGTGGGTGAGTCGGTTGAGAAGCCGCTGAAGTATTACCGTAACAATCTGGTTTCGCTCATCAACCTGCTGGAGCTGATGCCACAGTATGGTGTGGAGGGCATCGTATTCTCCTCTTCATGTACGGTCTATGGTCAGCCTGACCAGCTTCCCGTGACCGAGGAGGCTCCCATCAAGAAGGCTGAGTCACCCTACGGCAACACCAAGCAGATCAATGAGGAGATCATCCGCGACACAGTCGCCTCAGGTGCTCCCATCAATGCCATTCTGCTGCGTTACTTTAACCCCATCGGCGCTCATCCCACGGCTCTGCTGGGCGAGCTCCCCAATGGTGTTCCCCAAAACTTGATTCCTTACCTGACGCAGACGGCTATCGGCATCCGCGAGAAGCTGAGCGTATTCGGCAACGATTACGACACGCCCGACGGCTCTTGCATCCGCGACTTCATCAACGTGGTTGACCTGGCTAAGGCTCACGTAGTGGCCATCGCCCGCATCCTGGAGAAGAAGCAGGAGGAGCAGGTTGAGGTATTCAACATCGGTACAGGACGTGGTCTGAGTGTGCTGGAGCTGATCAACGCATTTGAGGCTGCCACGGGCGTGAAGCTCAACTACCAGATTGTTGGTCGCCGTGCTGGCGACATCGAGAAGGTATGGGCTAACCCCAAGCGTGCCAACGAGGTGCTGGGCTGGGAGGCTAAGGAGACGATTGAGGACACCCTCCGCTCAGCCTGGAACTGGCAGCTGAAGTTGCGCGAACGCGGCATTCAGTAATGACAATGCATAATCGAACTTTATATTGACAATGCATAATCGAACTTTATATAGTGCAAATGTCTGAACAAATTGGGCAACCGATTTGTTTATGATATACTCAATCTGTACTCCCCTCCGCCTATGTGAATAGGTGTCAGGGGATGCCCTCAGGAGATATTCAATACTCCTTAAGGGGGATTGAGACATAGTAGTTTTGTCGTGTTTTATTTTGTGTTTGTGTTGTAGTAAGTCCTGTCGTGAGACAGGACTTACTTTTTTTATGCAAAAGATTTCATCACATTGTAACATGAAATATTAACAGATATTTGGCAGTTTGAGAAATTATTCGCACCTTTGCACCGCTTTTTAGAGAAAAGCATTATATTATTCATTAATTTAAAAACTGTTTATGTTAAAACGAACGACGTTCTTACTGACGGCCTTGTTGCTGATCTGCTTCGCAACAGGCCTCCATGCCCAGGTAACTACCTCTGCTATGGCCGGTATTGTAACCGACAACGTGAAAGAACCTGTGATTGGTGCCACCGTACAGGTGGTGCATGAGCCTTCGGGTACGCACTATGGTGCGATTACGAACATTGATGGACGCTTTGCCATCCAGGGTATGCGCAGCGGCGGACCCTACAAAGTGGAAGTATCGTATGTGGGATTCCAGACGATGATCTTCAAGGACATCACTCTGCAACTGGGCGAGACTTACCAGTTCAAGGCGGAGATGAGTGAGTCATCCGAAGTACTGGGTGAGGTGGTAGTGACCGCTTCGCGCAGCAAGTTTACGGGTGAGAAGATGGGTGCTGCCACCAACATCTCGCAGAAGCAGATGCTGGCTATGCCGACCATCAACCGCAGCATCAGTGACATGGCGCGTGTATCGCCTTATGCCAACGGCATGAGCTTTGCCGGTGGCGATGGCCGCTCGACCAACTTCACCATTGATGGTGCCAACTTCAACAACAACTTCGGTTTGTCTTCCGATCTCCCCGGCGGCGGTAACCCCGTGTCGCTGGAGTCCATTGAGGAGATTCAGGTGGTGATTGCGCCCTTTGACGTGCGGCAGACCAACTTCATCGGCGGTGGTATCAACGCCATCACCAAGAGCGGTACCAACGAGTTCAAGGGTTCGGCTTACACCTACTATCGCAACCAGAACATGCGCGGTAACCGCATTGACCACGAAGACCTGGGTGCACGTCCTGATGAGTCGAAGACCACCTACGGCTTCTCGCTGGGCGGTCCGATTGTCAAGAACAAACTCTTCTTCTTCGTCAACTACGAGAATGAGAAGACCCCGGGACAGGTCATCAAGTATCGTGCCCGTCAGGAGGGTGAGGCAGCCGGCGGCATGGTGTCGCGCACCACACTCAAGGACATGGAGCGCGTCTATAACCACCTGCTGCAGAAGTATGGCTACGATGCCGGCTCTTACACCAGCTTCCCCGCCGACCAGACCAACGAGAAGATTCTGGCCCGCATCGACTGGAACATCATCGACGGACACCGTCTGAGCCTGCGCTACAACAACACGAAGAATGTGGCTTGGAATGCTCCCAACGGCAACTCCTCAGACACGGGCTACCGCCTGAATGGCACGAGCCGTGTGGGTGAGAAGTCCATGTCGTTTGCCAACAGCATGTACTCGATGGACAACAAGGTGGAATCGTGGTCGGCCGACCTCAACAGCCGCTTCAACGACCGCATCAGCAACCAGCTGCTCTTCACCTATACCGACATCCAGGATGTGCGTGGCAGCAACTCGTCGCCCTTCCCCTTCATCGACATCATGTACAAGGATGCCGAGGGTACGGAGTACCTGGAGCCTTACATGAGTGCCGGCTACGAGCTCTTCACCTACAACAATGGCGTGCAGAACAAGATTACCTCGCTGACCGACAACTTCACCTACCTGCTGGGTAGCCACAAGCTGACGGCCGGATTCAACTACGAGCATCAGTTTGCCAACAATGCCTACATGCGTAATGGTACAGGTTACTACCGCTACCGCAGCGTCGATGACTTCATCAATGGCGCTGCCCCTGAGTCGTTTGCCCTGACCTACGGCTTCAACGGCAACAAGAACCCCAATGCACAGGTTACCTTCAACCAGCTGGGTATCTACCTGCAGGATGAGTGGGACATCACGGACCGCTTCAAGCTGAGCTACGGCGTGCGTATGGACAACCTGATGTTTGACGACAAGGACATTGCTCGCAACAACGCCATCTACGACATCGACTTCGGCGGTCAGCGCATCGACACGGGCAAGTGGCCCGACTCAGGCTTCCGCTTCTCGCCCCGCGTGGGCTTCTCTTGGGATGTGCTGGGCGATAAGTCACTCAAGGTACGCGGTGGTTCGGGCCTCTTCACGGGCCGCATCCCCTTGGTGTTCTTCACCAACATGCCGACCAATGCCAACATGGTACAGAATTCGGTGAAGTTTACCACAACCTATAAGAACGGTGTGGCTACGGGTCATGACTCGCGCCTCGACCAGCTGGCCGGTGGGATGATTACCGATATGGACGAAATCATCAAGAAGTTCAACCTGCCCATGACGCTCGATACGCACACGGCCAGCAACAAGATTTCGGGCTGTGCCGATGACTTCAAGATGCCGCAGATCTGGAAGACGACCCTGGCTGCCGACTACCAGCTGCCTGTGGATTTCCCCTTGACGGTGACGGGCGAATTCATGTTCATGAAGAATGTCAACGCCGTGACCATCAACAACATCAATATCAAGGACCCCGTGGCCAACAACTGGGAACGCTTCAACGGCGCGGACAACCGCTACATCTATCCCTCTGACTACCAGTATGTGAAGGGTACCAATGCCGTGGTGCTCGACAATACGTCGAAGGGTTGGGGTTACACGGCCAACTTGACGGTCAACGCACAGCCGCTGGAGAACCTGAACTTGATGATGGCCTACACGCACACCGAGTCCAAGGAGGTGAGCGGTCTGCCCGGCAGTGACCCCGTATCAACCTGGCAGGGCCTGCTGACTATCGACGGTCCCAACTTCGGTACAACCCAGCGTTCGCGCTACGTGGTGCCCGACAAGGTGATTGCCTCGGTGGGCTACTACATCCCCTTCACTCACAAGGGTCTGAAGCGTGGTACGCACATCAACCTCTTCTATAGCGGTTCGTCATACGGCGGTTACAGCTATTGCTACACCAACGACATGAACGGCGACGGCATCTCCAACGACCTGATGTACATCCCGAAGGACGACTCAGAGATTAAGTTTAAGACCGATGCCGACAAGCAGGCTTTCTGGAAATTTGTGGAGCAGGACAGCTACCTGAAGAACCACAAGGGTGAGTACGCCGAGGCCTATGCAGCCCGCACACCGTGGGTACACCGCTTCGACCTGCGCCTGATGGAGGACTTTGAGTTCCGCGTGGGTAAGACGAAGCATAACCTGCAGGTGAGCCTCGACTTCCTCAACATCGGCAATATGATTCACTCCAGCTGGGGTATCCCCAAGAGCACGGCCGTCTGCAACGGTGGCCGCATCTTGAAGTACGAAGGTCGCGACGAGAGCCGCACGCCCATCTTCTCGATGTACAAGGTCAACGGCGATTATCCCACGCAGAGTTTTGAGACGCTCAAGGACTACAGCAACTGCTGGAAGCTGCAGCTCGGCGTGAAGTATATCTTTAATTGATTGACGAAGTATATCTTTATTTGAAACACTTTGTATTAAGAATAATTAGATTGGCATTCTCCTTAAATTAAAGGAGAACTTAGGTTAAAATGTAATGTCTCTCCCCTGGCTTGTGATAAGTCGGGGGAGTTTTTTTATTTATCTGAGGGTTGAGGGTTGGCTGTGCTGGTGCGGTCGAAGTAGTGGGCGGCTTCGCCTTGGAGGTGGAGGTTGCGTATGCTGACCGCTTCGGCCTGGGCCGGGGTGAGAAGGCCTTTGGCGGCGAGGCGGCTGGCCAGAAGGTGGAAGTGGGACTCCTGGCTGTCGCGCAGGGTACCATCGGGGTTGAAGCTCCACATCCAATGTTTGGGGCGGGGGATGATGGTAGCCAGGAAGATGCTCTCCTCGGTGGTGAGGGCCTGAGGCGACTTGGCGAAGTAGTAGTGGGTGGCTTCGCGCAGGCCGTAAATCAGGGGGCCCCACTCGGCGATGTTGAGATAGACCTCAAGCATCCGCTCCTTGGAGGTGATGCGTTGCTGCTCGATGAGCCAGACGATGAGTGCCTCCTCCAGTTTGCGGGCGAGATTCTTGTTGCGGCTGAGGAAGACATTCTTGACCAGCTGCATCGTGATGGTGCTGCCTCCACGGGCAAACCGCCCCACCTTGAGATCGTAGGCTAGGGCTTCGCGCAGCGCATCGGGTAGGAATCCCTGATGGTGGAAGAAGCCGCCGTCTTCACTCTGCAGGATGGCTGTGAGAAGGATAGGGGGAACTTGCTGAAGGGGGATGAAGTGGTCCCATTCAGGTCCTACGGGAAAGGTACGAACGGGTTCACCTTGCTCATAGGCGGTATAGAGGAATGAATCGTTCATCCGGTCAAGCGGGGTGGCTCCGTACTGCTCAATGGCAAAGTTGCGACGGTGGAGGGCCGAGTGGAGCTGGAGGCTGTCGGGGTTGGTGAGGTCGAGATCGAAGAGCAGGTCATAGGCCAATTCGCCCCGGGTGCGCAGACCTTGCAGGTTGGTGAAGAGCCCGCCGGGAAGGGAGGCGAAGAGCTCCTGGGCCGGGAACCAAGGCTTGTGGAGACGCAGAGTGAAGTGCCAGCTATTGCCTGGGCTGTGAGTATCTCCAGCATGATTTGCTGCGGGTGTGTCTGCTGCGGATGTTTCTGCTGCGGGTGTGTCTGCTGCTCTGGGGGTAGTGACGCGCTGGGCTAGGAGGTAGGGGTGGAGGTCGAGGAGGTTGAGACGGAGCGTGCTGCAGCTGTCTAGCTCGATGGCTGTGGGGAGAATATGGAGGGTGAACTGTGCCGAGAGACTGTCGATGTCAACGGGTGTAGTAGAGAGTCGCGGATGAGCCATGTGTAGGCCCCGGAGTGAGGTGTGTCCCACAAGGGTAAGTTGCTCCTCGTTGCTGTGGGTAGAGGAGACCTGAAGACCGATGGCTAGGCTATCGAAGCAGACCTCTGCTCCCAATCGGTGGTGTAGGTAGGGGAGGGGAATGGATGATGGGTTGCTGGACTCAGCGCGGAGCGGAACGGCGGAGCACTGGAGTTGGTGTTTGTCTGGGTGAATGAGCCCCTGTAGGTGCCATTGCTGCTGTTGACCGTTTTCGGTCAGGGTAATCCAGGTGGAGAAGGTGTGCTGTCGCAGTTCCATTCTGGGGAGGCTGAGCTGCAAGGTCAGTGAGTCTGTGGTATGGATGAGGTGAATGCGGCTCAGGTTGGCATCGGCGGGCAGAAGGTCGAAGAGCAACCGGAGGAAGCGGCGTGACTGCCGGGAGTAGTCGGACGTATTCTGGTGTTCTCGTTGTGTCTCAGCTTGCTGTGATTCAGGATATTGCTTATCAGCTTGTTGTGACTCAGGATATTGCTTATCAGCTTGCTGTGATTCTGCTTGCTGTGACTCTGCTTGCTGTGGATCTGCTTGCTGTAGATCTAGCTGCTGATGCCACTGGAATTGGAGGCTGTCGGCTGCGAGCATTTCCACCTCCAGATTCTGTCGGAGCAGGGGAAGGAACCGGAGTTTCACCTCAAGCGTCTGCAGGCTGAGGATTGTGTCGGCAGGGTGGGTAGCGGTTACTCTGAGGCCTTCGATGTGGATGGTAGAGAGTCCCTTCACGCTGAGGGTGGTGAAGTCGGCTTGGAGACCGTGGCTCCTAGCCATGCGGTCGAGACGTGTGCGGACTACGTGGGTAGCGATGTGGCTACGCAAGGCAAAAGCCGTGGTAAGCCCTGCGAGGATGAGCAGGGTACACACGGCTATTGCACGATAGATTCTACGTTGGATAATGGGTGTCATGATCGTTGCTTAGGGGAATTTCAATTCCCTTTGTGGTTATGGTTGGAAGAGGATGGAAGCGGGGAGGGGGCTCTCCGGGATGTCGCGGGAGGAGTAGCCTACTTCGAGTGCCTGACCCATGTAGTCCTCGAAATAGCGGATGGTCAGCTCATGCAGCCCGGCTTCGAGCGCCACCTTGCCCTCGGCACGGCGTGCGCTGTGACCGCCATCGTTGTCCACTACCTGCGTGCCGTCAATCAGCAGCACACTGCCGTCATCGCTGTAGGTATAGAAGCGATAGACACCCCGCTGCGGAATCTGAATCAGCGCACGGTACTCGTAGGCGAAATGGTCTTCAACAGGCGCTTCAGCTATCGAAGGCACGGCCATCACGCCTTGCTTCACCATCCGGCACGCGGCAATCTGCTCCACCTTCTTGCACTTTCCCTCGTAGTAGGTATAGGCTACGCCGGGCTTCAGTTTGGCCGCAGGGCGTGGTATGGCAGGCAGGTAGGTCATGGAGCGCTCCTCTACGCCGTTGAGCGCCGAAGGGTAGTACCACGCCTCTTCACGCCCCTCGGGCGTAGTTATCCAGGTGTCGAAGCGGCGCTGCCCTTCGTAGAGCTCGATGAGGCGTGCCCCGCGCTTCAGGTCGCCGTAGGCTTCGGCTCCCGTCACGCGGCCGTAGGCCAGGGCCATGCCGAGATGGAGTCCCACAAAGTCGTTGTCGTGGTCGTGGCCGCAGAAGGCGGCCATCACGTCCTGCTTATCCACCATCGCGGCAAAGAGGCCGCTGTTGATGTCGGGAGAGGCTACAGCTCCCTCCAGGAAATGCCCGTAGCACTCCTCATGCCGTGCCACGGCATCGTATTCCGTCAACGGGATGTGGAAGAAGGCCACTGCTGGCAGCGGCTGCTCTTCGTTGGCTTGTGTGTAGCGTTGGCTCTGCGTGCGGTACCAGGCGATCTGGTCAAAGTGTACCCAGTCGTAGTGTCCCAGCAGCTTGCGCGGCTGATAGTCGTTGGAGTCAATCAGGTAGAGCAGCGCCTCGGCCTGGCCTTTCGACCCCAGTACAGGTACGACGCAGTTGCCTAGTCCGCCAATCTCTACCGGGCCCTTGCTGCCCACAAACCAGGGGCTCTTCATCAGCAACGTGTAGATGGAATCTTTGGTCAGGTACTCCGCATCGTGATTGCCCATTGTCACGGCAAAGGGCATCCGCTCCTCTTCAAAGAGGGCGATGACTCGCTTCCACCCTTCGGTGGCCGGGTCGCCGGTCACTACATCGCCGCTCAGCACAGCCAGCTGCGGTCGCTCCGCACGCAGCACGGCACGGATGGTGGCTGCGGTGGTGTCGCACTTGGGCGAGCCGGGCATCCAGTGCATGTCGGTAAACTGCGCAATGCGGAACTTACTCTCCGCAAAGCGCAATACAGGCTGTTGGGCCATCAGGTTGAGCCCGCACAGCAGTGCCAGAAGGCATAACAGGTTTGTTCTTCTCATTCTTCTTTGGTTTTAATACATTATTCTATTCGGTCAAGTAATGGATTCAATAAGGTCAAGTAATGGTTTGTTTACCCTATGCACCTAGGTGGATAGCTTTAGCCACCTTAGTGGATAGCTTTAACCACCTAGGTGCATAGCTTTAACCACTTAGGTGGATAACGTTAGCCACAGCCGTGGATAGCTCAGCAGAAGGCGTTAATCCATTAGAAGAGTTCTATTTCATCAATAGCCAGTTCGGGGAGTTTGCCTTCGTCAAACCAACCTTGCGGGACGTTGCCTCCTCCGAGCAAGGTGAGGCGGACAAAGCGGGCCTGCTGAGGGGGGAAACTAATTGTGATGGGGAAGCGGGTCCCTTCGGTCAAAGTGAAGTCGTACTGCGGTTGCAGGATAGCTACCTCGGTGAAATTGGCTGACTCGTTGCCGCCAGCTGGCTCGTTGCTGCCAGCTTCTGCTGTGGAGAGCGCTACGCTGACTTGGCGGGCCGGCCAGATGGTGTTCCACGGTCTCCATAGCGTGGCGAGTGTGATGCGGTGCAGCTCCTGCGTTTGCTGCAGGTCAAGCTCTATCCTTACGGTGTCCTGGTAGAAGGATACCCAGTGGCGCATGTCGCGCGGTGTGGCACGCCAACCGTCGGTCAGTCCTGTACCGGGATGCAGATGTTCCCAGCCTGGGGCAGGTGTGCAGCGGTAGGGGCGGCCCGTGGCTTTATTGACGGCAAAACGGCGGCAACGTAGGTCGCCCAGCTGCTTCCCCTTGCGGAACAGGGCAGCATAGATGGGTGCTTCCTCGGTCAGGGCGATGGGGCTGCGGTAGAGGGGCGATGAATCCGTGAGCAGCGAGTCACCCAGGGCATAGCGTATCTCCACGTCGGGGCAGAGCGCGCTGAGATGTACCTCGAATTGCTGCTGCTTCGCATTCCATACCCCCTCCATGCGGGGCTGGTAGAAGTCGCGGCAAGCCGCAATGCCACTGGCCTCCAGACGGGGGAAGTGGGCATCGAGCCGTCGAGCAAAGTCGGTGAAATCCTTCCGCTCGGGTGCTGTCCATTGCACCTCGCTTATGGCCAGCAGGCGGGGGAAAGCCATGTACTCGAAGTAGGCGGGTGTCTGGATATACTCACCCCAGATGTTGGCCTGCACGCCAATGATGTAGCGCTGCTCCTCGGGGGTGAGCTGCGAGGGAAGGGGATTGTAGGCATAGACGCTGTCGATGGGCAGGTAGCCTTTGATGGCCATCGGCGCATCCACGGGCTCTTGCTGGTAGAAGTCAAAGTAGCAGCTGTGGCCGGGCGTCATGATGACATTGTGGTGCTGACGGGCTGCCTCGATGCCTCCCGCCTCGCCGCGCCACGACATCACCGTGGCATGGGGAGCCAGTCCGCCCTCCAGGATTTCGTCCCAACCGATGATGTCGCGTCCGTGGCTCACTACGTAGCACTCCATGCGGTGGACAAACCAGCTCTGCAGCGCCTCCTCATCGGCCAGTCCCTCGCACTGCATCAGCGCCTGGCAGTGGGCGCACTTCTTCCACGCCTTCTTAGGGCACTCATCGCCGCCGATGTGGATGTAGTGACTGGGGAAGATGTCCATCACCTCATCGAGCACCCCTTCGAGGAAGTGGAAGGTCTCCTCCTTGGGACAATAGACCTCGTCGAACACGTCGAAGTAGTCGCGCACCACGTACTCCTTGCCCAGTCCGCACGACAGCTGCGGATAGGCAGCCAGTGCCGCCGAGGCATGACCGGGCATCTCCACCTCGGGAATCACCGTGATGAAGCGGTCGGCCGCGTAGGCTACCATCTCGCGCAGCTCCTCCTGCGTGTAGTAGCCGCTTTGTGCCTTGTCGTCGTAGCGCCGGGGGTAGTAATAGTCGGAGTGTCCTAACTGCGTTCGAAGCCTGTTCGAACCCACTTCGATGAGCCGAGGGTAGCGCTTGATTTCGATGCGCCATCCCTGGTCATCGGTCAGGTGAAGGTGGAGCTTGTTGAGCTTGTAGGTGGCCATGGCGTCGATGAATTTCAGCACCTCCTCCTTGGGCAGGAAGTTGCGGGCTACGTCCATCATGGCTCCCCGGTAGGGGAACCGGGGTGCGTCGCTGATTTGCACCAGAGGCAATGTGCCGCTGGTTGTCCCTGCGGGCAACAGCTGTAGCAGGGTCTGCACGCCGTAGAACCATCCCGCTCCCGAAGGATTGGAGGTGATGCGAATGCCCTGCTTCGATACTTCCAGTCGGTAGGCCTCGTCGGGTAAGGAATCACAGGGCAGCAGCGTGAGTGTAGCGGTTACCTCTCCGGCAAGTGTCAGCATCCCTTGGGGCAGTCGCTGATTGAGGTAACGGAACACACGTTCAGCCTCTTCACCTACAGGCAAAGAGACGCTCCACACCTTGGGCAAGTCAAAACCGCCCTGCTCCACAGTCACATCAGCCGGCAGGGGAATCACGGCCAACTCAGTCTCGCGTGGTCCCGACAGATTGCAAGCTGTCAACAGAGTCAGCAGCAAAGCCCCACCAATCAGTTTACTCCAGTTGTTCATTCCACTAATCACTAAATCTCACACTCCATCGCTACCGCTTTCAGTACCAGTTCGCCGAAGAGGGTGTTGGCCCAGGCAAACCAGGCACGGGTGAACTTGGCGGCATCGTCGCGGTGGAACGACTCGTGCATGAAGCCCTTGCCGCCATCGGTGTCACGCAGCTGGCGCAGGCATTCACGGATTTCGTCACGGTCGTCGGTGGTCAGTCCCTTGATGATGATGCTCATCGGCCAGATGTAGTTGAGTCCTACGTGGGGACCGCCGATGCCTTCGCCCGCCTTGCCACGGAAGAAGTAGGGATTGTGCTCGCTCCACACCATGCGGCGCGTGCTCAGATAGAGCGGGTCGTCAGCCTTGCAGTAGCCCAGGTAGGGGATGGCCAGCAGGCTGGGCACGTTGGCATCGTCCATGCAGAGGGCATTGCCGTAGCCATCCACCTCGAAGGCATAGACGCGGCCACACTCGGGATGGTTCACCACGCCGTAGCGCTGGATGGCGGCATCCACCTCGTCGGCCAGGGCTTTGCACTCCTCGGCAAAGTCGGCACGGCCACACACGGTGCGCTCAATCTCAGCCAGCTGCTGCAGCGATACCACGGCAAACATGTTGGAAGGAATCAAGAAACCATATTGGGTGGCATCATCCGAGGGACGGAAGGCAGAGAATATCAGGCCGACAGGCTTGACCGGTGCGCCCCAGCCCAGGTTGATCTGCGAGTCGGTGGGGCGGTCGCATTCGCGGTAGAAGCTGTAGGGGCCCAGGTTCTCCTTGCGCTGCTGTTCGCGGAAAGTCTTTATCACCAGCCGCATCGCCTCGTGCCAGCGATTGTCAAACACCGAGGTGTCGCCCGTCAGCTTCCAGTAGTTCCAGGCCAGGCGGATGGGGTAGCAGAGGGAGTCTATCTCCCACTTGCGCTCGTGCAGCTCTTTGGCCATCTTCTGCGTGAAGTCGGTCTCCCAGTAGCTCCCTTTCGGTCCGTCGTTGAAGGCGTTGGCATAGGGGTCGATGAGGATGCACTCCGTCTGCCGGTTGATGAGTCCGGCCACCACGAGGCGCAGCGGCTTGTCCTTCTTCATCAGCGGCAGGTAGGGCCACACCTGTGCCGACGAGTCGCGCAGCCACATGGCATCAATGTCGCCGGTGATGACAAACGTATCGGGTCGTCCGCCCCGCATGGCGTGTCGGACGGTGGTGTCGAGCGTATTGGGGAAGCAGTTCTCAAACATCCAGCGCAGCTTCTCGTCCTTGATCTGGGGGGCTGTCTGTCGGATGCATTGCTCCACCGCCTCTGATACGAAGCCCCGCTTCTCCGGTGCCGGACGCAGGGAGGTGTAGTCGCCTTGTGCTGCTTTCATCGGGAAGGATGCGGTATGGGGTTGCCCTTCGCGGGGCGAGGCAAAGATTCGGGTAGGGTTGAGGGCCAATGCTGCCAGTGTCAGACCTCCAACCTTGAGGAAATCGCGTCTTGAATTTTCTTTCATGGTGTAAAGAATTTATGGGTTGTTATTCGTTTCTGTTTGGGCTTTGCATTGTTGGTAGGGGCATTTCATCAGTTGCCTTTCACGTCGAGAATCTTCTCCTTGCCCTCACCGTAGCGCACCACGAGGCGAAAGTCGATGTTGCTCTCCACCGTGAGGCGAGGCTCCTCGTTGGCATTGCGGCGGGGAGCCACTTTCAGCGTCACCAGACCGTCGGGACCGAAGGGGTAACGCTCGATGCCGTGAGCCTCCCTTTGCTGCAGGTCCCACACAATCTGGCGCTCGGCATAGTCGCCCTTGATGCCGAGGATAAACTCAATCAGCTCGGCAATGGGGGCCAGGCCCGTCCAGCCCACAAAATCCTTGCGGGCCATGAAGCCCGGTTCGCACGACTCGGGGGCGTAGTACTCCCAGAAGGTGCCCGTCTTCTTATAGACCTCGAAGACCTGCGCGTAGTGGCTCAGCGCCACCTCGCGGGCCTCCCGCAGGTAACCCTTCTTGTAGAGGCCCAGCATCACCATGTAGTTGGTCCCCGGCCAGATGCCTCCCTGCCAGTAGCGGCCATTTGCCTTGTACTTGGGGTGGTCGGCAGCGAGCGAGGGCACCATGTAGGGGCGCTTGAAGGCGGTGGTATCGCTGAGCAGGCTCACCATGCGGTCGGTCTGCGGCTTGGTCAGTACGTCGGTCATCAAGGCCCAGTAGGCACCGATGCCCTTGGCCCGGCAGAGCGAACCGTCGGCATACTCATCATAGAGGAAGCCGCTCTGCTCGTCCCAGAGGTGCTCGCGGATGTAGGTGGTCAGCATCTTCATCTCATCCTCCAGCTCCTCAATCTCCTGCCAGCGCTCCAGGTAGAAGCCCATCTCCAGGAGCAGGCCGGCCATGAAGAGCTGCTGCAGGTTGGTATCGAGCCACACCATGTGGCCGTGGCTGTAGATGGGGCTGTAGCCCTCAGGCACGCGGGGCATGTTGTCCATGCCGGTGCCCCAGCCGCTGCTCCAGTAGGTGCCGTTGCGCCAGGTGCGGTTCAGGCGGAGCCACTTGTAGTAGGCGCAGAGGGCAGGGAATATCTTATGCAGCCGCTCGGTGTCGCCAAACTGGTGGTAATAGACCATCTCCGACCAAGGCATCAGGTTGGGCCCCGTGCTCACAGGGTCGTAGCGCTCGAAGCAGTCGGCCCCGTCGGCCTTGATCTCGCGGCAGATGAATCCATCGGGATGCTGCTTGGCGTAGAAATTGTCGAGCGTACGCTGGAAGGGGAAGAAGCGGGTGCCGTAACGGGCAAACATCAGGATGAAGGAGGAGTCCCACATGAAGATGTTGCCGTTGTAGGCCGTGTCAAGGTAGCTCGACACGAAGCCTGAGCCGGGCTGTGGGGCGCGGATGTTGCCAATGGCTATCTCCCACGCCTTCCAGTACATCTCCAGTTCCTTGGCATGTCCCTCCCAGATGGGGTTAGGGAGTATCTGTCGGGCCTCATCAAAGCGCTTCGGCTCGATGGTCTCAGGACGGGCCACACGAAACTCGTTTTCGGTGACGAGCGGTTCCTTCACATAGGTGTTCTTGTAGGGCAGACGATACTTCTCGTCGTTGCCGCAGGTCTGTGCCCGCAGGGGTAATGCGATTGCCAGCAGGAGCAACAGCAAGGGGGTCTTCAGGGTATTCTCCATCTTCATTCCTTAGTTAATGGTATTCATTGAGGCTGCAAATATAGGGATAATATTTCAATTATTCCCCCAGTTGCAGCTTGCGAATCTTCTTACAGATGTCGCTGTTTTCGAAAATGCCGGTAAACTCTTCTGCACAGGGTCCGAAGGCATAGACGGGAACCATCACGCCGCTGTGGCCTCCGGTGGAGAACTTGCAGACAATGCGACCCTCATTGAGGTCGCCGTCCACCAGCGTCAGGCCGCCGGTCTCGTGGTCGGCGGTGACCACCACCAGGGTCTCGCCATCCTTGGCTGCCCACTCATACATGGCACCGATGGTGCGGTCGAAGTCGTGCGTCTCCTGCATCAGCAGGTCGATGTCGTTGAAGTGCCCGTAGTCGTCCAGCTGCGAGCCCTCCACCATCAGGAAGAAGCCCTTCTCGTTCTGACTGAGCAGTTCGATGCCCTTGAGCGAGGCGCGCTTCAGCAGGTCGCCACGCTCAGCCGGCAGCGGCGTATCGACATCGTAGGGCACGCAGAAGGCCTTGCCCTCCTGGATGGCCTCCAGTTCCTCCCAGGTGCGGGGTGTCTGCCATCCCTTCTCATTCAGTTCCTTGAAGATGTCGCGGCCATCCTTGCGGTTGGTAAACTTCTGAGCACCGCCGCCGAAGACGTAGTCGGCCCGACAGTTGGGGTAGTCGCCGATGATCTCCTCCTCCTGGTCGCGGTCGGCATTGTGGCAGCAGAAGTCGGCAGGCGTGGCATCCCACAGGCGGCAGGTCACAGCCACACCCGTGGAGAGTCCTTTCTCTTTGGCGTAGTCGATGAGCGACTTCAGCGGACGCCCCTCGGGGTCCACACCCACGCAATGGTAGTTGGTCTTCTGTCCCGTAGCGATGGCCGTACCACCGGCACCCGAGTCGGTCACCAGCTTGTTGGCGCAGTAGGTCTTGGAGAGGCCTACCACCTGAGAGTTGTCCAGATAGAGGTGGCCGCGGTTGGCAGTCCAGGCCGAATAGACGTGCATCAGGCTCATGCCGTCGCCAATCATCAGGATGACGTTCTTCACTTTGCTTCCCTTGGGGGCCTCAATGACGGGCACCTCGTAGGGTTGGGGCATCACGTAGGTCAGTTCGGTATCACGACCTTTGGTCTGTACCGTGTCGTTGTTGACCGGCTGAGGCTGCGTGCAGGATGCCAACAGGGCAGCAGCCAGATGGAGTATATATTTCTTCATTGTGTTTTTTATTTTGCTTGTTAATTATATATCTGTAATTATATATCTGCGTAAATCTGTTGCATCCGTGTCATCTGCGTGCCATGCAAACAGCATCTCATTGACCGCAGACCACCTTTACCAGCACGGGAGCATGGTCGGAGAGGAAGGCGTCGTTTTCGGTTTCAGCCAGGACACCGTACTTCAGCACCTTTAGGTTGCCTCGCACAAAGACGTAGTCAATCAAGGGGCGACGGTCGTAGGGCAGCTGTCCGAAGTCGTGCCAGGTCCAGGCTGGGCCATAAACAATGGGAGCTACCGTGCGCGAATCGGTGAGGTGGAGTGGGTCGCTCTGGTTGGTGACGTGGGCAATGACATCCGATTCGGGGTCAGAGTTGAAGTCACCGGTCACGATGACGGGCAGGTTGCCAGCCAGTTCGTTGATGCGGTTGAGCATCAGCGTAATGCCTTCGCGGCGGGCCACAACGCCTACGTGGTCGAGGTGGGTGTTGAGGGCAAAGTACTCGCGTCCGCCCTGCTTCTCCTTCAGCTTGGCCCAGGTGGCGATGCGCTCGCAGGCGCCGTCCCAGCCCTTGCTGCCGGCGACTTCGGGTGTCTCGCTCAGCCAGAAGTAGCCCGAGTCGGTCAGGTCGAAGCGCTCCTTGTTGTACCACAGGGCGCTGTATTCGCCCTGCTCCTTGCCGTCTTCGCGGCCCACGCCGACCACGCCATAGTGTGGCAGTTGCTGCTTCAGGTCTTCGAGCTGGTTGTGAAGTACCTCCTGGGTACCTACGATATCGGCTTCATAGAAGAGGATGGCCTTGGCGGCACGATCCTTGCGGTATTTCCAATTGTCGAGGCTATCCTCGGGGTTGTCGTAACGGATGTTGAACGACATCACATTGACGGGTTGCGGTTCCGTCGTCTTTTCGCCTCCGCACTGGCAGCTAGCCAGGGCCAGCAGCGGGAGAAGGAATAGGGTTGCTTTCATATCGTTTTGAGTTTTTGAGTTTTTAAGTTGACGAGTTGATCAGATTTCTACTTCTTGATGTAGTGGTGGATTCAGTCAATGAATAGGTTATCTGCGGGGATGGGGGCAAACTGAGCTGCTGTGGGGAGTTTCCAGCCCCACTTCAGCTCCTGACCTTCGTAATCCTCGAAGTAGAGGAGGCGGTAGCTGTGGAAGCCCTGTTGCAGGGCGATGGTGCCCGTAGCAGGAATGGCGGCGTGCGAGCCGTCGTTGTTCACCACCAGTTCGCCGTCAATCAGCAGCACGCTGCCATCGTCGGAGGCGGTCATGAAGCCATAGACCCCATCTTCGGGAACCTTCAACCAGCCGGTAAAGATGTAGGCGTAGTGGTCCTCCTGCTGTGCCGTGTCGAGCGAAGGCTCGGCCATCACACCCCGTTGCACCACGGCACTCTTCTCGATGTCGGCCACTTTGCTGAACAGCCCTTCGTAATAAGTATAGGCCGTGCCCTGCTGCTTGGGAGCCACCTGCTTGGCCGGCTTCAGCTCTGCCTTGGTGGCCCGGATGGCCAGGGTGCGGCTGGGGCGGAATCCCTCCTTGAAGGCTTTGGCCTTGAGCTGGAGCGTGCGGTCGATGGAGAGCGGAGCGTCATAGCGTGTGCTCGCCTCGGTGGGTTCGCTCCCGTCGAGGGTATAGTAGATGCGTGCGCCATCGGTGGTCGAGGCCAAGGCTACCTCCACACGGTCGGTGAAGAGATTGAGGTCCTTATTGACGTAGGGGATAGAGACCACCTGTTCGGTGGTATAGGAGTAGGGGGCTGCCTCCGGGGCCGTACCGCGGTTCATGTCGGGCTTGGCACTTAGCGTGAACTCTAGCTGGCCACCCTGCATCAGCTCCTCGTAGGTGATGAAGTTGCGCGTGATCTCCTGGCCGTTCAGCTCTACGCGGCTGATGTAGTGGTTGCGTGCGGGATTGTTGGCTGTGATGATGAGGCTTTTGCCGTTGGCCAACTGGATGGTGGCTTTGGGGAAGAGCGGGGTGGTCAGGGCCATCTCGTTGCTTCCTGGGCAGACGGCATAGAGTCCCAGGGAAGAGAGCAGATACCAGGCCGACATCTGTCCGCAATCCTCGTTGCCGCAGATGCCTTCGGGGGTAGGCTGATACATCTCTTGAAGCAGACGGCGCGTCATGGCCTGCGTCTTCCACGGCTCACCGACATAATCGTAGAGGTAGGCGATGTGGTGGCTTGGCTCGTTGCCGTGGGCATACTGGCCTATCAGGCCTGTGATGTCCGACAGCTCGCCATCCACCTGTGAATCGACGCTGAAGATGCTATCGACCGCAGCGATGAAGGCTTCGCGACCGCCAAAGAGCTGCGCCATGCCGTTGACATCGTGGGGCACGAAGAAGCGGTATTGCCAGGCCGTGGCCTCGGTATAGGCGCGACCCACCTCGAAGCTGTTGAAGGGCGCATCCCAGTTGCCATCGCTCCGCTTGCCGCGGAAGAAGCGGGTGTTGCCATCGAATACGTTGATGTACTGCTGAGCGCGCTCAAAGTAGCGCTTGGCCGTCTCCTCCTCGCCCATGGCCTGCGCCATGCGGGCAATGCACCAATCATCGTAAGCATATTCCAGCAGGCAGGAGACGGACTCACGCTTGTAGTTGGAGGGAATGTAGCCGAGGCTGAGATAGAGGTCGGATCCCTTCTTGTTGATGTCGCTCGACACCTTCATCGCCTCCAGCGCCTTGTGGGCATCAAAGTCGCGGATGCCTTTCAAATAGGCATCGGCCATCACCGATACGGCGTGGTAGCCGATCATGGTGCCGGTCTCGCCGGCCGAGAGGGGCCAGATGGGCAGTTCGCCCGTGGCATCATACATGTCCAGCAGAGAGCGGATCATCTCGTTGACCAAGGGGGTGTCGATGAGGGTCATCAGCGGATGCCAAGCGCGGAAGGTGTCCCACAGCGAGAAGGTGGAGTAGCGCTTCTCACCCAGGGGCAGACGGGCTATCTGCATGTCGTGGCGACGGTAGTCGCCGTTGACATCGCTGACCTGGTTGGGCACCACCTGGGCACGATAGAGTGCCGTATAGAAGTTGGTCATCTCCTCGCGGCTGCCTCCCTCTACGGTAATCTTGGCCAAGGCCCGACTCCAGGCTTGACGGGCAGCGGCATGAGCGGCATCAAAATCAAAACCGAAGTCGGCCGTCTCGGCCTCCATGTTGGTCCGGGCGTTGTCACAGCTCACCACCGAGAGGCCCACCTGGACGACCAGAGGCTCCTCTGTCTGCGTGTCAAAGCTCACGATGGCCTGGCGGTTGGCCACGGTATCTATCTTCGTAAAGGGCTCCGAGAAGCGGGCCACGAAATAGACGTACTGCTTGTCGGTCCATCCGCGTGTGCAACGCATACCCTCCAGTTCATTGGGGGCGGTGCGGCGTATCGTGGATTCATAGATATATTCGTTGTCGAGCAGGTGAGCCAGATCGACGATCACCTGTCTGAGGGTGTTCTGGGGGAAGGTGTAGCGATGGAGGCCCACGTGTGTGGTGGCGGTGAGTTCCGCCTTGATGCCTTCATCTTTCAGATTGACTGCATAGTAGCCGGGCGTGGCCTGCTCCTCGTTGTGGGAGAAGAGGGCGGCGGGACAGAGGCTGTCGGCCGTGAGAATCAAGGTTCGGGTCGTGGGGCGTAGCAGGATATCGCCCAGGTCAAGGCAGCCCGTACCACTCAGGTGCGTGTGGGAGAAGCCTTTCAGGGTATGGTCATCGTAATGGTAGCCGGCACAGGCATCCCAGTTGCCGGCACGGGTGTCAGGACTCAGCTGTACGGCGCCAAAGGGTACCGTAGCACCGGGGTAGGTGTGGCCATGGAATCCGGTACCTACAAAGGGATTCACATAGTCGATGGGTGACTTTTCTTCTGTGCTACAAGCCGTGCACAAGAGCAATGCCGCAAATGTTGGCGCAAAAGTTTTCAGTTTCATTTAGGTAGAAGATTGGTTGAATAATAACGCGGACAAAGATAGCCTATTTGATAAAGCTCTGCAAGTGGAGGTGGGTACTTTCTCGCTCGAAAGCCCATTATCCTCCTCCTTGCAGAGCAAGACCAATGGCAATGATCTTTTTTTCTTTATATCGGGATGTATTTCCGATTGCTATCTATCGGAATTAATATCCGGGGTTCTGCTTCAGCTGACCGTTAGACTTGGTGATCTGCACGCTCGGGTAGGGGAATACCATGAGGTGGTCATCATAGGCCGACTTGTCAGGATAATCCTCGTAATCGCCAATCGTGAAGGTCGATTCCGGATCGGTACGGTCGGCGTAGTGACGTGCGCGCGGATGGGCATTCAGCTCCTTCTTGGCCAGCTCCTTGATGGTGGCGTCGCTGCTGCGGTGCCAACGCTTCAGGTCGAAGAGGTGGTCGGTAAACTCGAAGGCCAGCTCGCAACGACGCTCGTGGTAGAGGTCGGCCATGGTAGCGGTACCCGGCAGGGCTGCCAGGTTGGCACGGCGGCGCAGGCGGTTGAGGTCGGTCGTGGCCTTGTCGGCCTGGCCCGTCATCAGGTAAGCCTCAGCGCGGAACAGCAGCATCTCGGCAAAGCGGATGATGGGGAAGTTGACGCGCGTCGTGGGCCAGTCACCGTTGGTGTTGATGTAGCCGTTGTTGGCCGCATCCTCATGCTTGAAGGCATCCATGTACTTGTTGATCATGAAGCCAGACTCGATATCAGAGCTTGAATAGAACTTGCGGGTCTCGCCCAGGAACTGGAACTCCTGACCATACTCCAGGATGGAGCGGACCAGGCGGTCGTTGCCTTCGCCGTCCTTGGCCATCTCTTCGTAGATGTCATACGAGGGCTTGTTCTGTCCCCAGCCGTTGTATTTGCCCCAGCCTTTGTTCTCCAGGATGACACCGGGGAACTCGGAGCCACCACCGGTCGAACCACCGTTGCCGGGGATGGTCCAGAGGTACTCTCTGTTCCAGAAGTCGGCAAAGTCAGAAGAGAAGAGCTCGGCATAGGTATCGGCCAGACCGCGACCGTAGCTGCTCTCCAGCTCGTTGACCAGACTGATCACGTTCTGCCATTTCGTAGCATCCCAGGTAGCCCAGTAAGCGTAGGTCTTCACCTTGAAGGCCACAGCGGCTGCCTTGTGGGCACGGCCCCGGTTGTCGGCATCATACTCCTCGAAGCGGGGCAGGTTGGCGATGGCGTTGTCCATATCCTCGATGATGAGCTGGTAGTTGTCCATCACCGACTTCTGCTGCGGAGGGATGGAGTTGTTGTAGGCCCCACCAAAGTCCTCGTAGCGTACGAAGGGCACACCCTGCGTGTCGAGACCGTAGCGATAGGCAGCCAGGAAGTGGGCCCAGCCACGCACGAAGTAAGCCTCACCCAGGCTGCGCTTCTCCACCGTCGTCAGCTCCGTACCTTTCTGCTTGAGGATCAGCTGGTCAATGACCCAGTTGGCACGGGCCATCTGCTTATACAGCTGGTCAAACACACCCTTGATGGGTGACTCGTCGCCGGTATATTTCAGGGTAGCCAGCGTGGGGTAGCTGCGGCTTCTGCCCCATACCACGTCGCAGGCACCGCCCTGCTCCCAGAAGAGCTCGCGGCCATAGATGGCCTCTTGATGGAAGCGCTCATAGAGTGCATCCACGGCATCAATAGCCTGCTGGTCGCTCGTGAAGTAGGTGGTAGTCGTAGCATCTCCTTCAGGCTGCACGTCCAGAAAATCGCTGCATGCACTTGTCAGCAGTCCGGCTGACAAGGCAACTAACAATATATTCTTTTTCATATCTTTATTCCTTCGGTTAAATTGGTTAGTAAGTCAGTTTCACACCCAGTGAGAAGACGCGCGATACAGGGTACTTACCGGCATCCCAGCCGCCGCACTCAGGGTCCATACCGGAGTAGCCGGTGATGGTGGCCAGATTCTCCGCGCTGAGGTAGAGCGAGAGACGGCTGTTGCGCTCGTTCATGTGGTTGATGCGACGGAACACGTCAGTCAGGTCGTACGACAGGGTCACGTTCTTCAGACGCAGGTAAGAGGTGTTCTCCAGATACCAGTCGGAAGCCGTCGAGAAGTTGCCGTTGTTGTCGGTCTTCGACAGACGGGGGATGTCTGAGCCCATGTTGGTGGGGCTCCAAGCGTTCAGGATTTCGCTGCTGCGGTTGAAGTTACCCTCTACGTCGCTCAGCAGCATGTACTTGGATACATTGACCGCCTGTGCACCGCCCACGCCCTGCAGCATGGCGCTGAAGGAGAGCTTCTTCCAGTTGAGACCCAGCGTGAGGGCAAAGGTCGTGGTCGGCATGGCGTTGCCCATATAGACACGGTCGTCGTCGGTAATTTTGCCATCACCATTCTGGTCCACAAACTTCAGGTCACCGGCCTGTGCATTGGGCTGGATGCGGTTGCCGCTTGCATCCACATACTTGGCAGCCTCCTCGTCGCTCTGGAAGATACCGTCGGTCTGAATCAGATAGAAGGAGTTGAGCGGTTCACCCTCGGCAGTCTGAATCATGTAGGGCACTGAGCGGAAGCTCTTGTCGTTGGTCCATACGCCGGGTGTGCCGTCGGCATTCTTCACGCCGATATCTGATACCCAGTTCTTCAGCCAGGCAAAGTTGCCGGTCACAAAGTAGCTGAGGTCCTTGTTGAGCTTGTCTTTCCAGCTGAGTTGCACTTCCAGACCGCGGTTGCGCACCTCGCCCTGGTTGATGAGCATGGCGTTGATACCGATGGTGCTGGGCCAATCCATGGTCTGTGTCTGGATGAGGTTGAAGGTACGCTTCTCAAAGTAATCTACAGACAGCGACAGGCGCTGCTTGAACATCTCCAGGTCGATACCCAGGTCGGTCTGCTCAGAGGTTTCCCAAGTCAGGTCCTTGTTCAGAGCCGTCGAGTTATAGACGAAGTTGCCCCAGGTCTTGTTGCCTTCGGGACCATATTGAGCCTGTTCGGACCAGTTGCCCTTGCTCAGCACGGCCGACTTGTAGTTGTAGCCGATAGAACCGAGGTTACCTACGCGGCCCCATGATGCACGGAGCTTCAGCAGGCTGATGAAGTCGCTCTTCTTGAAGAATTTCTCATTCGATATTTTCCAACCTGCCGTCACAGCGGGGAAGTCGCCGTAGTTGTTCTCCTTGGGCAGACGGCCGGCGTAGTCACGGCGCCAAGAGGCGGTGAGGAAGTAGCGGTCGTTGTAGGAGTAGGCCAGACGGGCAATCAGCGAGACGTTGGCATCGGGGCCGGTCAGGTAGTCGTAAGCCGATACAGAGCCGGCATAGTTCAGGTACTGCAGGTAGGCTGCCTCGTCAGCAAAGTCCTTACCATCCACCTCTAGGCCACGCAGCTCGTAGTGGTCGGCCGTGGTGGAGAAGAGGGCACCTACGGTGTGGTCACCAAAGGTGTTGTCGTAGGTCAGCGTATTCTCCGTCTTCCAGCGGTCGCTGCGGTAGGTCGAGTTGATGAGGCTGTTGGAGAGTTGGGGCTTACCTACCTCGTCGCGGATGGGGTTGAACTTCTTGTAGTGGTTGCTGTTGACGTTGTAGGTGAAGCGGCTGACAAACTTCAGGCCCGGCAGGATGTTGCCAATCTGCAGGCTGGTCGTGGTCCAGATGTCTGAAGTCTTGTTGTAGAGGTTCTCGGCCTCCAGCAGACGTACGGGGTTGACGGCATCACCGTGGGCATCGGCAAAGTTGGAGCCGTACTGGGCGATGTAGGCGGGGTCCTCGGTCGTGGTACCACCGTAGGTGCCATCCAGCGGGTTGTAGATGGTGGCGCTGGCCGGCATATAGACGGCTGACAGGATAGGACCGGTGTAGGCATCGTTGTCGGTGTTCTTCGAGCGGCTGTCCGTGTTCTGCCATACGAAGTCCTCGGTGATGGTCACCCATTTGTTGAGCTTCATCTCGCCGTTGTAGCGCAGGGTGAGGTTCTTCTTATAGGTATTGATGAGCACGCCCTGGTCGTTGTCGTAAGCAAACGATACGCGGCTCTTGAAATTGTCCGTACCCACGTTGAGGGCCACGTTGTGGCGCTGGTAGAAGGCGGTGCGGAAGATGGCGTCCATCCAGTCGGTACGGGTGGTACCTACCCAGGGGTTCTTGGTCACGTCCCAAGCGGTAGGCAGCGACAGACCGGCATTGACGTGTGAGAGCTTGCGCATCTCCACCTGCTGCTCGGCATTCAGAGGCTCAATCAGGTTGGTGGCCTGACGGAGACCGAACGTGCCGTCGTAGCTCAGCGAGGGGGCACCGTCCTTGGCCTTCTTGGTCGTCACCAGTACGACACCACCGGCACCCGACTGGGCACCATAGATGGCAGCCGAAGCGGCATCCTTCAGTACGACGATGCTCTCAATGTCGTTCATCGACGAGATGGGTGCTCCGGGTACACCATCGACCACCCACAGCACGTTGTCGCCGTTCTGCGAACCCTGGCCGCGGATCACGATGTTGGGGGCAGAGGTGGGGTCACCACCATCGGCCTGGATGGTTACACCGGCAATCTGTCCCTGCAGCATGCCTTCCGTGCTGGTCACGGGGCGGGCAGCCAGCTCCTCCGTATTGCTTACCACGCCGACAGAGGCTGACAGGTCTTGCTTGCGCGTGTTGGCACCATAACCCAGGACGACGACCTCCTGGAGCAACTCTGTGTCCTCTTTTAAGATGAAGACCATCGTTTTGCCGTCTGTGACAGGTCGCTCCTGAGCGGTATAACCTACGAAACTGACCTGAATCACGTCCCCCTTGGAGGCGCTCAATGTAAATTCGCCATCCAGGTTGGTAATCATTCCGTTGGTTGTTCCCTTCACCAGCACGTTGGCACCGATGACAGGTTCGCCGGTCTGGTCTTTCACAACACCCTTGACGGTGAGCTGCTGTGCAAACGCATTCGCCGACAAGAGCAGGCCGAACAATACTGTGAGCATTGTCCGCCAGACTTTAAGATTTACTTGTCTCATACATTCTAGAATTTAAGTTTATAATTAGAAAATAGATTCTGCTACAAAGGTCTGTCTATAGCGTTTCATCTGTATGTCTATGCCATGAATTTTGATTTGCTCCCTCAAATAATGACGTTCGAACGTCATTCGAAGGCTATTTGAGCAGGGCCGAAGCACCCAGCAGGTTGGCCTCTTGCAGGAGCGATGGGATGACTTTCACCTTCTCAAGAATCAGTCTGTAGGGAAAGTCGCCCATGGCTTGCCACATGGCCTGCTCGAAGAAGGGAAAGGCCGGTGAGATGCCTCCGCCCAGGACGATGGCCTGTGGGGAGTAGGCGTAGAGCACCGCCTTCATCAGCTGGCCCAGGTGGCTGCCAAACTCATTCCAGAGGGCCAAGGCTTCGGGTTCGCCCTTGAGGGCCCGGTCGGCCAGCTGGGCACCCGTGGTATGATGGCGGCTGAAGAAGGGGCTGCTGCAATAGTGCTCGAAGTCGGAGTCCAGATAGGGCAGGAGTCCGATCTCGCCCGCACCGGCATAGCGACCGCTGTAGAGGTGACGGTCCACCATGATGCCGGCTCCCACCCCTGTGCCAAGCGTGATGCCCACCAGGTCGGCGTAGTTGCGTCCCTCGCCGTAGAGGCTCACGCCCAGGGTGAAGCAGTTGCAGTCGTTGTTGACGGCCACGGCCACGTTGTACTCCTTTTCCAGGATTTCCTTGAGATGCACCTCTTTCCATGAAGGAATGTTGGCTACATGATATACGATGCCGCGTGTGGCGTCCACGATGGAGGGTACCCCGATGCCGATGCCATCCACCTCGGGGAGCATCATCTCTTCGATGAGTTGTGAGAGTTGCGCAATGACCACCTCAGCCTCTTCAGTCGCTTTGCAAGGCACGGACTTCTTGCAGAGGCAGATGCCGTTTTCCACTTGGGCAATACGTAGGTTGGTCCCACCCAAATCAATTGCTAATCTCATAATAATCTACTGTTTAAAGTTGTTTTCTTTTTGCAAAATTAGACTATATCATTTGTTCTTAACTCCCATTTTGCGCAAAATAATCCTCATATTGCGAAAAACAGCCGCGCTCTCTTGGCGGAAGTCCGGTTGCTTGCCCTTTAACGGGAGCGGGACTGCTTGCCCCCTAGCGGAAGTTGGATAGAATCAGCTGTTCTACCAGCTGCTTGCCTCCGGGGTGGCTGATGAAGTCGATGAAGAGGATGCCTCTGGGGGAGAGCTGCTCTGCGGCGATGCGCTCTGCTACGGCGCTGTTCAGCCGTTTGGCAAACTGCTTGGGGGTGGCCAGGGGATAGGCCGTGGCGCTCACAAAGGAGATGCCGCTGCGGTAGGAGGCTGGGTCATCGGGTTGGTGCATCCGCCGCAGGCTGTTGAGGATGGCCTCCAGCTTCTTCGGGGCCTCGGCGGTCGCGTTGTACTGGTATTCGTCCTGGAGTAGTACTTGCGTGGCGTTGTCCCGGGCTGTACGCAGGGTGAGCAGGCAGGTGGCATTGTCGGCCCATCCCTCGCACCTCACGCCGGGGTAGTGCTCCATCACCTCGTCACGGTGGAGGAAGAGGATGCGTCCGCGACATGGGGCCAGGGTGTAGCTGTCGTCCCAGTCGGAGAGAAAGTAGGGGGTGTAGGCCTCGTTGCTGAGGCTCAGGCTGAGCAACCGGCGGTAGTCGGCCGCTTCACCTCCTTCGCGCTTGAGCGAGACCACCAGCCATTCGGAGGGGTGCTGCCTGAGGAAGTCAATCAGGGCAGGCAGGACATCGCTCTCCCAATAGACGCGCTGGAAGGCGTGGCTGTGGTAGAGGCCCAGCTGACCCTCGTGTTCGCGCAGGCGGATGTCGAAGGCACGCACGCCGGCTTCCAGCTGTGCAGGGATGTCGATGGTTTGCGTACGCAGCAGCGCACCGCCATATCGGGCTCCGCTGTCGTGGGTACCCGGAAGGACGAGGTTGCGGGCAGCAATCGTATCTGCCAGTTGCCCCATCCAGTTGGCCTTGTCGGCCAGCGGTGAGGTGGCTGCTGCTGAGGCTTTGTCGGCGAGTGGTGACGCTGCGGGGCGGTGGGACTCCTGGGCCTGCAGCGGAGGGAGCAGTCCGCAGCTCAGGAGCAGGCAGCTCAGGAGGAGAATCAGATGGCGCTTATTGTTCATGTCTTCTACTTTTACTTTTACTATTACTATTACATGGTGGATTAATTACTTGGAAGTCATGGTGTGATAAGGCATTATTACAGGTAACTCCAATGCAAAAGTAGGCGATATTTCCGCCATGAACAGCCATATTTGCGCAAAACTTTCCTCATTTTGCGAAAATCACCGTATCGGCTTTTCCGCCTGGGGGACTTGATTAATCCAGCGGACTCTCCTCTTCAGGATTTACGTCGGGGTGCTCTTTCTGCTCAAACAGTTTCCGATACTCTTGCGGGGTGCATCCCTTGGCCTGCTTGAACTGGCGGGAGAGGTTCTTGATGTTGTCGATACCCACCTGGGCTGCCACGTCGCTCACGGGGTCGGAGGTGGCTTGCAGCAGCTGGGCAAAGCGCTCCATGCGCAAGGTGGAGATGTATTGATGGATCGACTGACGGGTGGCCTGACGGAACCGGATCTCCAGCAAACGGCGCGACAAGGGGACCAGCGCTACCAGGTCATCCACATTCAGGGGATTGCCCAGGTTGCGGTGGATGTAGTTGAGCACCGTAAGGATGTGGGGGTCGGAGGTGGGGTAGTAGTCGGTAGAGAGGCGGTTGACGATGTTCATCGGTTCGATGACAATGTCCTGTGGGTTGGTCTCCTCCTTATTATAAAGGCGCTCTATGAGGACTGCCGCTTCGTAGCCTCCCCGCTCGATGTTCTGACTGATGCTGGAGAGGGGTGGGTCGCTGATGTTGCAGATGATCTTGTCGTTATCCACCCCCAGGATGGAGATTTGCTCAGGCACCCGCAGGTTATACACCTTGCAGATCTCCGTGATGCGGTTGCCCTGGTTGTCATCGCAGGCCATCAGCGCCGTGGGGTAATGGAGCGACTGGAGCCAGGCCAGCAGGGGAGGGGCCTCATCAAACCAAACATCATCCACCGACTGCCGCTGATAGACGGAGAAGTTCTGTTCCAGCCCATGCTCGGCCAGTACCTGCCTGAAGCCCTCGCAACGCTCCAGCGACCATACCGCGTCGTGGTAGCCGTAGAAGGCAAAGTGTTGGAATCCCTTGCGGATGAAGAACTCCGCCGCCATGCGTCCCGCCTTCAGGTGGTTGCCCGTGATGTTGGGCACTTCGCTGAAGCGGCTCTTGTAGTCCTGAGCCAGCACGATCAGTCCATTCTCTTTGAGCAAGCTGATGTTATCCTTGTTGTCAAACCGTCCCACCACGGCATCGGCCTCCCAGGCCTTGGCCCAGCGCAGCACGCCCTCCATGCCGTGGGCCTGCTTATAGGTGTGTGGCATGCGGCAGATGACCCACGGCTTGCCGTGCCGCGAGTAGGCGAGGATGCCTTTCAGCAGGTTGTACGAAAAGCTCTCCGTGTAGTCAGTCAGTAGGATCAGTCGTATCATGGCTTTTAGGATTTGTTGGTCTGTCAGGCGGCAAATATACAACAATTGTGGAAAAACAGCACATCAAGAGGCCCTGTTTTTTCCAAAATTAATCCGTTATTCCTGTATTGGTCTATTTACCTTAGACCTATGGGTTTGAGCATTCATATTGCTCTGCGGTGTAGCCTTCCTGGTCGTAACACCGATGATGCTTGTTGATGAGGTCTATCAGTTTTTGCGGCATATTAATGGGAATTTAACGAAATGATAGCACTCTTCGAGAAGCCTTCGAGATCCGTTCGAGATGCGCGATTGCCCCTTATTACCCCCACTTTCGGCCACCAGGATGGCCATTATGCCACAAAGTTCCTTCCAACTGAGGTCCGGGTACTGAAATTCCGCACCGCTGACGTGAGCGCCAAGTACAAGGAGAAGCATCGGAACAAGCGGTTCTGCCTCTCTTTCGACACCTGCGAGAGCAGGATTTTGATATATTCTATGCCCTTTTCAGGGGGCTGTGTCTTGGGGGATGCTGCTTTTGAAATATTGTATTTTATTGGAAATCTGCTTTATAGGTGAAGTTGATGGCCGTTCCGCGTTCCAGTTCCAGTTGTTCCAGTTTTTTTTCGGGGTTCCTTTTTCTATCTATTTATATATAACTATTTATATATTAAGTAGTTATATAGTCTTTAGAAAGGGTTTTTGTACCTCTGTATTTAATTGGAACAATTGGAACAATTGGAACAACTGGAACAATTGGAACAAAAGCCTAATTCATGCACTTGTGAAGTTAAGCTTTTGCGCTTTCAGCGCGATTGTTCACCCCACGCATCATCCTTAGGGTGCCGCTTCTTACCCCAGGGTGCCGCTTCGCTCTGCCCTGGGCTAGGAGCTTTTGGGCCTTCAGCCCGACAAAAGGTATCACTCCAAATGTCGGATGAACCTAAAATAATTCCTCGTTGCGTCATTTTTACGCCAAAATATTTTGTTGCGTCAAAATAACGCATTATCTTTGCGCCTGTAATTGATAAACCTTTTGTTATGTACACGTATAAATATCCTCATCCTGCTGTCACTACAGACAGTGTCATCTTTGGCTTTGATGGTTCGAGCATCAATATTCTCCTTATAGAGCGAGGGCTGGAGCCATACAAAGGAGCTTGGGCTTTGCCCGGTGGATTCCTCCGCATGGACGAGACGGTCGAGGAGGGAGCCAAACGGGAACTTTGTGAAGAGACAAACATAAAGGATGTCTATCTGGAGCAGATTCATGTATTCAGCGAGGTCCATCGTGACCCTCGTGAAAGGGTGCTGACCGTAGCATTCTTTGCCTTGGTGAGCAAAAATGATTTCAAGGTAATAGCCGGCGATGATGCGAGCAAGGCCTGTTGGTATGAGTGGAATCACCTGCCACCTTTAGCCTTTGACCATGCGGAAATCATCTCTATGGCTAGAAAGAGACTACAGGAGAAGCTGAGGGTGTCACCCATCGCTTTCAAACTGTTGGACAAGGAGTTCAAGATGGATGAGCTGCAGCGTATCTATGAGTTGATACACGAGAAGAAATATGACCGGCGCAATTTCCTGCGCAAGATGGAGGCTTCCGGGTTTCTAATCAAAAAGGAACAGGAAGAGATTCGTGTATGTGGTATGATGCTTCCTGACGTAATGGAAGACGCCGCTTCCCCACGTACCCTCTATCTGTATTCATTTGACGAAGATGCATTTGCCAAGGCGAGCACATCCAAAGAGTGGCGTAAATATCCTTTTGACTTTTAATACGATGACAACAATGACAACAATGAGTGGAAACAGAACAGAACACCCCAATATCGCCTCAGACAGAATCGATATGCTTCAAAGGGGGGAGATTTTCGTCTTTGGCAGCAACCTTGCCGGTCATCACATGGGTGGAGCTGCAAGAGCTGCTCACCAGAAGTTCGGTGCAGAATGGGGCGTAGGTGTAGGACTGACGGGTCAGTCGTATGCCATACCGACCATGCAGGGAGGTGTTGACACTATCAAGCCTTACGTGGATCAGTTTATTGAGTTTGCCAAGCGGCACCAGGACATGCAGTTCTTGGTTACACGCATCGGATGCGGCATAGCGGGCTTCAAGGATGAAGAGATTGCTCCACTATTCAGAATGGCTATACCTGTCAGCAACATATATCTGCCACAGACGTTCTTCGACATCATTATGGCACCCTATCTGGAGCATTGCTTTTACGATGGAAAGAATGTGCCCGAGGAGTGTGGGGCGCATGCCGGACACAAAGACCGATATAATCCGATGCTGATGAGTGCTGTCCTTGGTGACATTGCCGGAAGTATCTATGAGTTTGCCCCGCACAAGTCAACAGAGATTAACCTACGAGATAGACGCATGGACTACACCGACGACACCATCATGACCATTGCCGTGGCAGACTGGCTCCTCACCGACAAGAGGCACACGAAGAAAGGACTTGTCGCCCGTTTACAGGAATGGGGCCGTAAATACCCTCATCCCATGGGAGCCTACGGTACGATGTTCTCGCAATGGCTCAACAAAAACTATCCCAAGCCATATAACTCCTGGGGCAATGGAGCAGCCATGCGCGTATCAGCCGTAGGGCTTGCTTTTAGCACTTTGGAAGAGACCATGATGGTAGCAAAAACGTGTGCAGAAGTGACCCACAACCATCCCGAAGGCATCAAAGGGGCTCAGGCCACGGCTGCTGCCATCTTCCTGGCACGTACAGGTCACAACAAGGAAGATATACGTCGATACATATCGGGTACCTTCGGCTATGACCTGAGCCGTACCTGTGACGACATACGACCCACCTACCGATTTGATGGCAGCTGTCAAGGCACGGTACCAGAATCCATCATTGCATTCCTCGACAGCAAGGACTATGAAGATGCGCTACGTCTATGCATCTCCTTGGGTGGAGATGCCGATACGATGGGAGCGATAACAGGTGCCATTGCAGGAGCGTATTACAACAGCATGCCATACGCTTTGTACAAATTTGGAATGGAAAAATTGCCTCATGACATCAAGCAGATTATTTCCGATTTTGACAGCGCATACAGAAGGTAAGTGTCATACAGGTGGAGGAACGCAGAGCATATTACCAGTCGCAATCATTTTCATAATCATTGTCATAGCCATCGCGATCGTATGCATCATGACAGTCACAATCGTATGAATCATGACTCTCATAATCTTCTGTATCATGACTGTCAGAATCATCGTGGTAGCCGTGGTTATAACAACTATCATCATAGCCATCCTCATACCCATGGTCGTAGTCTGAGGTCTGTCTGTGCGTAGGTTGCGAACTGTTATGCTTGGCCTTCTTAAGGCTATTGAATATTGCGCTTGCAAATAAAAAATCTAAAAGTGTCTTTGCCATAGCTTCCGTTGCTATATCGTGTGTCTTTATGATCAAATGTATCTGAGTGTTATCATTTTTGTAGCAAATGCCACGGTGAAGTCGGGGCAGTTGTTCAGGTTCTCCGTAGTGGCATGTGCGCCCATGGCAATCATAATCTCCTTTGCGTCCCATTGACCGCCCC
>CAMACX010000029.1 GCA_945831575.1 uncultured Mediterranea sp. | reverse complement strand
ATGAAACAGAAATTTGACATCATAACAAGTACCTGTGTGCCCCTTCCGTTGGAGAATGTGGACACGGACCAGATTATCCCCGCCCGCTTCCTGAAGGCCACCACACGCGAGGAGAAGTTCTTTGGCGACAACCTCTTCCGTGACTGGCGCTACAGGGCCGATGGGAGCCTCAATCCCGACTTCGTGCTCAACAACCCCCGCTATGGCGGTCAGATCCTGGTAGCGGGCAAGAACTTCGGCTCAGGTTCGAGCCGCGAACATGCCGCCTGGGCCATTGCCGGTTACGGTTTCCGCGTGGTCATCAGCAGTTTCTTTGCCGACATCCACAAGAACAACGAGCTCAACAACTTCGTATTGCCCGTGGTGGTGAGTGAGGAGTTTCTCAAGGAGCTCTTTGCCAGCATTGAGGCCGATCCCCAGATGCAGGTAGAGGTCAACCTCCCCGCCCAGACCGTGACCAACAAGGCCACAGGTCGCAGCGAGCATTTCGAAATCAACGCCTATAAGAAGCACTGCCTGATGAATGGCCTGGACGACATCGACTTCCTGGTAGAGAACAAGTCGCGCATCGAGGCCTACGAATCTATGGCACGCAGATGACGCAGATTTTATTTCATAACCACAGATAACACAGATTTCTACAGATGCCCACAGATTATATTTATAGAGAAAACGGATGAAATCATGGCAGCTTTCTACGATGTC
The DNA here is from genome assembly GCA_945831575.1 of uncultured Mediterranea sp. Classification (GTDB taxonomy): domain Bacteria; phylum Bacteroidota; class Bacteroidia; order Bacteroidales; family Bacteroidaceae; genus Bacteroides. Next base: position 35,254 of record CAMACX010000029.1, on the reverse strand, counting down.
TATAATGCGTTGGGTTATGGATTTCTGGAGAAAGTGTATCAGAATGCGCTCTGTCAGGAACTGATTAGTCGTGGATTCCCAGATTGTACGCCGAATCTATACGAATGACAGAAAAAATAATCTGCGTCTATCTGTCTAATCTGTGTAATCTGTGGTTTCTAAATGATCAGATAAAATAATGAATCAACCGCAAATAGAGATAATGGATACCACCCTGCGGGATGGGGAGCAGACCAGCGGGGTGTCGTTTGTGCCGCATGAGAAGCTCATGATCGCCCGACTGCTGCTGGAGGAACTGAAGGTGGACCGTGTGGAGGTGGCCTCGGCACGGGTGTCGGAAGGGGAATTTGAGGCGGTGAGCAGCATCTGCCGCTGGGCCGCACAGCACGGCTACCTGGACCGGGTGGAGGTGCTGGGATTTGTCGATGACGGCAAGTCGCTGGAGTGGATCCGTGAGGCTGGGGGTAGGGTCATCAATCTCCTGACCAAAGGGTCGTACCGCCACTGTACGCAGCAACTGAAGAGGACACCTGAGCAGCATCTCCGCGATGTACAAGCTAATGTGCGTAAGGCACTCGACATGGGCTTCAGCGTCAATGTCTATCTGGAGGACTGGAGCAACGGAATGAAGGATTCGCCTGAGTACGTCTTCCACCTGATGGACGGACTGCAGGGACTCGGCATCAGCCGCATCATGCTGCCCGATACGCTGGGCGTGCTCAATCCCCTGCAGCTCATCAGCTACATGCGCAAGATGGTGAAGCGCTACCCCGAGGTACACTTTGACTTCCACGCCCACAATGACTACGACCTGGCCGTGAGCAACGTGCTGGCAGCAGTGCTCAGCGGCTGCAAGGGACTCCATACGGCCATCAACGGACTGGGTGAGCGGGCAGGCAATGCGCCGCTGGCCAGTGTGCAGGCCATCCTGAAGGACCATTTCCACGCCCTGACCCATATCAATGAGGAGAAACTCAATGAGGTGAGTCACCTGGTGGAGAGCTACAGCGGCATCGCCATCCCGCCCAACAAACCCATCGTGGGGAGCAGCGTATTCACCCAGGTAGCCGGTGTACATGCCGATGGCGACAACAAGAACAACCTCTACTGCAACGACCTCTTGCCCGAGCGCTTCGGACGCAAACGCGAATATGCACTCGGCAAGGCCAGCGGCAAGGCCAACATCCGCAAGAACCTGGAGGAGCTGGGCCTGCAGCTGAGTGAGGAGGCGATGAGGAAGGTGACTGAGCGTATCATCGAGCTAGGTGACAAGAAGGAACTGGTGACGCAGGAGGACCTGCCCTACATCGTGAGCGACGTGCTCAAGCATGCCACCATGGACGAGAAGGTGAAGCTGCTCAGCTACATGGTGAGCACGGCCTACGGCCTCAAGCCCATGGCCTGTGTGCGGCTGGAGGTGAACGGACAGGTATATGAGGAGAATGCAGCAGGAGATGGTCAGTATGATGCCTTCGTGCGGGCCATCCGTCACATCTACCGCGACAAGCTGGGCCGTAAGTTCCCCTGGTTGGCCAACTACAACGTCTCCATCCCACCGGGTGGACGGACTGATGCCCTGGTGCAGACCACCATCGAATGGACCTTTGAGGGAAAGAGTTACCGCACGCATGCCCTTGATGCAGACCAGACTGAGGCAGCCATGAAGGCCACCATCAAGCTACTCAACCTGATTGAGTCCAGCTATGGATGAACTCAGTTGACATAGGTCAAAAAATAGCTTAGCCCCGTATCTTGCATGATGCAGATTGCGGGGCTTTTTGTACTTTTGCCGGCTGAAAACAATAGTATTCCATCTGTATGATTTGGCTGATAAAGAACAAAGGAATGAAAGGGCAGCTTGGCAAACTGGTTCTTCCAATTTTTATTGAGACTTCGCTTGTGATGATGCTGGGTGCTGTGGACACGGTGATGTTGAGTCAGTACTCAGACAATGCTGTGGCGGCAGTGGGGGTCGTGAATCAGTTGGTCAACCTGGCCGTATTGGTTTTTCAGGTCATTAGTTTCGGCACTACGGTACTCTGTTCACAGTATCTTGGCGCAGGACTCAGACAGCGTATGGTGCAAGCCACGGGGGTGGCTATTGTGCTCAATGGGGCCTGTGGTTTGTTGATAAGTGCTTTGCTCTATTGGCATTGTGCCGGGATGCTGCAGCTGATGGGACTTCGCCCCGAACTGCTCAGCGAGGGGGTGAGCTACATGCGCATTGTGGGATTGTTTGCTTTCTTCCAGGCCATCTCGTTGGCTGTCAGTGCGTCGCTGCGAAGTGCGGACAAGGTCATCTATCCCATGATGGTGACTGTAGTGGTCAATATCCTCAATATCCTGGGCAATTACACGCTGATTTTCGGTAAATTCGGTATGCCGGCCTTGGGGGTTGAGGGAGCGGCTATTTCCACGAGCATAGCCCGTGGTGTGAGCATGGTGATACTGCTTGTCATCCTGTTCCGCAAGCATATTCCCTCCTTCCCGTTGAGGTTGTTTCGCCCTTTCCCCTGGGTGGAACTCAAGAACCTGCTGAAGGTGGGTACTCCCGCTGCGGGCGAGGAGATTAGCTACAGCGGGTCACAGGTGGTGATCACTTTTTTCATCAACATGTTGGGCAATGAGGCCTTGGCTACCCGTACCTATTGTTGGAACATGATATTCTTTGTCTATATCTTCTCCATCGCCATGGGACAGGGTGGGGCCATTCTCATAGGACATCTGGTGGGGGAAAAGAAGGTGACGGCAGCCTATCTGCTTGGGTGCTACACCAGGCGGCTGGCCATTGTGGTGTCCGTCGTACTCTCCTTGGGATTGGCCCTTTGCGGCGGTTGGGCTTTGCAATGGCTTACGGACAATCCGGCTATCATCGAGATGGGCAAGGTCATACTGTGGATTGATGTCGTACTTGAGGTGGGGCGTGCAATCAACATCTGGGCTACCCAGGCTCTGCGTGCCACGGGCGATGTGAATTACCAGTTTTATGTAGGCATCACGGTGCAGTGGCTGATTTCTGTCCTTCTCAGCTATCTGTTTGGCATCCATTGGGGATACGGGTTGATAGGCATGTGGATAAGCTTTATGTTGGACGAGAATATCCGCGGGCTGATATTCATCCATCGTTGGCGATCCATGAAGTGGGCTACGAAGAGTTTTGTCAAATGACTCAGGACGCCGTAGTTTCCCTCCCCATTTCCCGCTGTATGAAAATTAATCAGGTATTGTTTTGTATTTGGCGAAATATGTGTAAATTTGCAACCCGAAAACCTGCAAAAAATGATAATTGGTAAGTATAACAAAATAGGAAAGCAACCATGGACTTTAAAATTGCTGTGTTGGCCGGTGACGGTATCGGCCCCGAAATATCTGCCGTAGGTGTAGATGTAATGACCGCCGTATGTGAGAAGTTTGGACACAAGGTGAGCTACCAGCATGCCATCTGTGGCGCTCATGCCATTGATGAGGTGGGTGACCCCTTCCCCGAGGCGACTTTTGAGGCCTGCAAGCAGGCAGATGCTGTGCTCTTCTCAGCCGTAGGTGACCCCAAGTTTGACAACAATCCTACCGCTAAGGTGCGTCCTGAGCAGGGGCTGCTGGCTATGCGCAAGAAGCTGGGACTCTTTGCCAACATCCGCCCTGTGCAGACCTTCAAGTGTCTGCTCCACAAGTCGCCCCTGCGTGCTGAGCTGGTGGATGGAGCAGATTTCCTCTGCATCCGCGAGCTGACCGGAGGTATGTACTTCGGCGAGAAGTATCAGGACAATGACAAGGCTTATGATACCAACATGTACACCCGCCCCGAGATTGAACGCATCCTGAAGGTGGGCTTCGAATACGCGATGAAGCGCAGCAAGCATCTGACCGTAGTCGATAAGGCCAATGTGCTGGCCAGCAGCCGACTGTGGCGTCAGATAGCTCAAGAGATGGCTCCCCAATACCCCGAGGTGAAGACTGACTACATGTACGTGGATAATGCCGCCATGCGCATGATCCAAGAACCCAAATTCTTTGACGTGATGGTGACGGAGAATACCTTTGGTGACATCCTCACCGACGAAGGCTCCTGCATCAGCGGTTCGATGGGTCTGCTGCCATCAGCCTCCACGGGTGAGAGTACACCGGTATTTGAACCTATTCATGGCTCATGGCCTCAGGCCAAAGGGCTCAACATTGCCAACCCCTTGGCTCAGATACTCTCTGTGGCCATGCTCTTTGAGTACTTTGACCTCAAGGCCGAGGGAGCGCTGGTGCGTCAGGCTGTGGATGCTTCACTCGATGCCAATGTGCGCACTCCTGAGATTCAGGTGGAGGGCGGAGCAAAGTACGGCACCAAGGAGGTCGGTGCATGGATTGTGGATTACATCCGCAAGGCTTGACCTGCCCTTACCCTTTGAGAAACCTTATAATCGACCATGAAACGCTTGCTTGCTGCCCTCTGCATCGTTAGCATAATCCTCATGGGATTTACTCCCCCGAGTGCCCGGTCTTTGCTTCCTTTTCAGAAGAAGAGTGAGGCAGAGGCCGTGCGTGCTTCGTGGAGGCAGATGAGTGAGGAGGAGCTGCTCGATTGCCTGGACTGCATTGTGGCCCACAGAGCCCCTTTCATTCAGTCGCGACAGCAGGTCATTGATAGCTTGGTGCTTCAGCTGCGTGAGGCGAGCGCCAACGACAGCTTATGCTATCTCGTAGCAACAGAGCTGCTGTATGCCCATATAGGGTTCAGTACCCGTGAGTTGCTTCGGTATGCCAGGTTAGGCAAGACGCTGGCTGATAAAGTGGCTAATCCACGCTGGCAGCAGCAAGCCGCTATTCATATGGCAAGGGCGTTGATCCAAGATGGACAATATGAGCAAGCTGCGCAATGGCTCTCTCCATTGATGGGGGTGGTCTATGCCGAGAATCTGCGGGATTACTATGACACGAGCATCGAACTCTATGGCTGGAAGAGTGAATGCTCCTCTTCCGAGCAGGACAGGCGACGCTTTTTACTCAAGTCACAGGCTTATCGTGATTCCTTGCTGATGGTCGAGACCGATTCGGTATGGCGTGTTCATCAAGGTAGCCTGTTGATGGCTGCTGACTCCTCGCATATCCGTCAATCCCTCTGCAAGGAGCGAGAGGTGCTGGATGCCCTACCACCCAACCATCCCCACATCCGGCACCTGACATTCTCCATTGCCTATCTCTATGAAAGCCTGGGGCAAGTGGACTCGTCCAGATACTATTCTGCGGTCTCTGCCCTTTACGATCTGACTGAAGGGGTGAGGGAGTATGTCTCGTTGCGCAATCTGGCCCTTGACCTGTTTGATAAGGGCGATGTGGAGCGGGCTTATCACTACCTGCATTGCTGCGTAGAAGATGCCAACGCCTGTGAGGTGCCTCTGCGTATGTTGCAGTTCTCGCCCGATTTTCCTGTCATCCTCGATGCTTATCAGCAGAAGATTGATGCCCAGGGTGACACGTTAAGACACCGCTTCCTGGCTTCTGTACTGTTGTCTGTCCTCTTGGTCTTCATGCTGGGTTATGTCTATGTCGTGACTGTCCGCCTCAGGCAGAGCCGGCAGAAGCTTTGGAATAGCAAGATGGAATTGGAAGAGAATAATCGAAAACTGAACCAGACGTTGCTGAACGAGCAAGAAGCTAACCGTCAGCTACAAGAGGCTAACCGCCAGTTGCGTGAGGCTAATCGTATCAAGGAGGCTTACATTACCCGCTACATGACGGAGTGCTCCACCTTCATAGACAAGATGTCCGCTTATCGCAAAAATCTGCTTCACATCGCGCAGGGTGCAAAGCCGGCACAAATACTACCTGCCCTACGCGATACAGCTGTGGAGGAGCAGGAACTGAATCTGTTTTATACCCATTTTGACCAGACCTTTTTGCAACTTTTCCCCCATTTCATCGAGGAAGTGAACGATTTGCTGCAGCCGGAGGCCCGTTTTGCCTTGCACGATGTGGAGCTTAAGCTGAATACAGATTTGCGCGTGCTGGCCTTAGTCCGTCTAGGTATAACTGACAGTACAACGATAGCCTCCTTTCTGCATTGCAGCGTCAAGACGGTGTACAACTGTCGTGCCCGCCTGCGGAGTAAAGCCGTATGTGAGCGCAACGACTTTGAAGACCTCCTCCGAAAACCCTGACCGAGGATATGATTTCACCTGGATTTTAGACCGTATCCTCTCCCTTCATACTCCCTAAAAAGCACATTTGATATTTACTATTATATTGATAATCAATATAAAAAGTTTAGTCTCCACTCCCAAAACATCCCTTCGCAATTTTCGCATGATAACTTGCTGTACTTTTGCATCACTAACCTTTTTTATTGACCAATTAAATGCATACGAACCATGAAATTAAACCATGAAGGAAAAAGGCTCCTGCTGGTATTGGCAGGTGTCTTATTGGCTGTGAACATCTGGTCACAGCAGACAGTGAAAGGTAATGTAAAGGACGAATTGGGCGAACCGGTTATCGGAGCAAACGTGCTCGTTAAGGGTACTTCTAACGGTGCGATAACCGACTTGGACGGTAATTATACCATTCAAGATGTATCTCCTAAGGCAACCTTGGTGTTCTCGTACGTAGGATACCTTTCGCAAGAGATTGCCGTTGCTGGCAAGAATGTCATCAATTGTGTGCTGAAAGAAGACTCACAGACACTGGGTGAAGTGATGGTGGTGGGTTATGCCGTGGGATCAAAGCGCACCATCTCAGGTGCAGTCGATCGTGTGAAGAAGGAAGACATGAATAAAGGTGTCGTACTGAGTCCTGCCGATGCCTTGAAGGGCAAGTCTGCCGGTGTCATCATAAGCTCTAGTGGCGGTGACCCGATGGGCACTACCAACATCCGCATTCGTGGTACCTCTTCACTCTCAGGAGGCAACGACCCGCTCATCATCATTGACGGTGTCTTTGCTGACATGACCATGATGAATGCCCTGGCACCTGGGGATATAGAGTCCATGACCATCCTCAAAGATGCATCTGAAACGGCTCAGTATGGTAGCCGCGGAGCAGCAGGTGTCATTGTCATCACCACGACCAAGGGTAAGAACGGCTTCGCAAGCATAGAATACAATGGCCAGTTTGGCGTAAACAGTGTGTTCAAGAACATTGAGATGATGTCGGCAGACCAGTACCGCAGTGAGGTCAGCCGGCTTGGTCTGACCGCTACAGATATGGGAGGTAACACCAACTGGCTGGATGAGATAGAGCGTTCGGGACTGACGCAGAACCACAACATCGCTTTCTCTCACGGTACAGAGCATGGCAATATGCGTGCCTCATTGGGTGTTATCCAGCGCCAAGGTGCGCTGAAGAACTCTGATATGATGAATTATACGGCCAAGTTTGATGCGCAGCAGTATGCCTTCAATAAGAAACTCAAGTTGGAGATGGGCATTGTGGCCTCAGAACGCGATGGAAAGATGCAGTATGACATACAGAAGATATTCTACTCGGCTGCTGCTTACAATCCCACCTATCCCAATGTGAAGAATGCAGACGGTCGTTGGGATGAAGACCTGTTGGCTAACGAAGTCTATAATCCGCTGGGACAGCTGGAGATAGACAACCGCTACAATGTAGGCTCCATCAACGTGCATGGTAAATTGACCTGGACCATTCTGGATGGATTGAATCTGAGTGCATTCGGCAGCTATTCCTACCTCAACATAGAGAAGAAGCGCTATATCCCCAATGACATCCGTCAAGGAGAACTCAACGGTAACGGATGGGCTTATCTGGGCAATACCAACCGCAAAGATTTTATGGGTAACATCCAGCTGAGCTATTCTAAAGACATCAAGAAGCATCATATTGATGCCTTGGCCGTGATGGAAGGTCAGCGTTACCGCACCTTTTCCTTTGAATCACAGGCCAAAGGATTCCAGACCAACGACTTGAAATACAACAATCTCCAGGCTGGTGCCAATGTGGCTTGGGGTAACAACACAAGCAGCGCTACAGAATATACCATATCATCGTATATGGCCCGTATCAATTACATGTTCAACGACCGCTATATCGCTACAGCCAATCTGCGTGCTGATGGTTCTTCCAAGCTGGGATCCAACCATAAGTGGGGCTATTTCCCTTCAGCATCAGTAGCCTGGGTAGTCAGCAACGAGAACTTCCTGAAGCAGGTGAAGAGTATCGACAACTTCAAGATTCGTGCCAGCTACGGTGTGACGGGTAATCAGGATGCTATCTCTCCCTATAACTCACTTTCGCTTTACAATCCCAATGGAGTGGCCTTGGTAGGAGGTAGCAATGTAACCACCTTCAACATTGCCTCTAATCCTAATCCTGACTTACAGTGGGAAACGAAGAAGACCTTTGATGTAGGCCTTGATCTGGGCATGTTCAGCAATCGTCTGAACATCACGCTCGACTGGTACACCTCGAAGACCTCCAAGCTGCTCTACACCTATACGGTACCTGTTCCTCCGTTTGTTTATCCTACGCTCTTGGCTAACATGGGTGAGATGACCAACTCTGGTCTTGAGCTTGCCGTGCGTGGTGATGTGGTGAAGGCAAAGGACTTTACAATCAATGCAGGTGTCAACTTCTCGTTCCAGAAGAACACGCTCAATTCACTCTCTGGTACTTACAAAGGCCAGGAGCTGACTACAAGCGAACACATTGTCATAGCCAACATCAATGCTGCTGGTCTGACACAGAATACAGGTGTGACCTACCTTATTGAAGGGCAGCCTATCGGTGTCTTCTATCTTCCTCACTTCTTGGGATTCACAGAAGATGGTCAATATATTCTGGAGGACCTGGATGGTGATGGCAATGTAGATACGGGTGACAGTGGAGACCGCCAGATTTGCGGACAAGCCATCCCGAAGTGCTATATGGGTGCTGACCTTAACTTCAAGTACAAGAATTGGGACCTGACCATGCAGTTTAATGGAGCTTTCGGCCATAAGATCTACAACGGAACCAGCATGACTTACTCCAACTACAACAATTTCCCCACATATAATCTGCTGGCTGATGCTGGTAAGCATAACGACGGCAAGGGTATCCGAGACATTCAGATTTCGGACTACTGGTTGGAGAAAGGCGATTATGTGAACTTTGAATATATTACTATCGGGTATAATTTCACTAAGAAGCAGTTGCGTAGCAAGTACTTGGAGAATATCCGTGTGGCATTGGCTTGCAACAATGTGTGTACATTGACGGGCTATAGTGGCCTTACACCGATGATTAACTCGGCAAGTACAGTGCGTCAGTCGGAGGGCACCGTGACCTATGGTACGTTGGGTGTGGATGACAAGCGCATTTACCCCTTGACCCGCACCTTCTCCCTGTCGGTGAATGTACGTTTCTAAGTGATGAGATCTTTATGTTTCAATTAAAAATAATAAGATTCTGTATGAAAAAATATATATTAAGTTCTATGTTTTTTGGGGCATCTATTTTGACAAGTTGTTCTCTCGATGAAACACCTTTAAGTCAGTTGAACGAAAATCAGGCTTTTTCCAATTCTACGCTGACCTATGTCAACTCGGTGGCCAGTGTCTATTCCTCTATCGGTGATGGGCTCTATGGTGGTACGGACAATATCCATACGCTGGGCGAATTTTCTTCAGACGCCACGATGCTCCCAGGCCGTCAAGGTGACTGGGTGGATGGTGGTAAATGGCAGAATGTCTTCCTACATAATTTCCAGTCATCAGTTGACCTCTATGCCAATGTATGGAATCACATCTTCAAAATCATTGGCAACTGTAACTCTAACATAGACAAGCTGAATGGCTTTGGTGAGGAGTATCAAGGCTACGTCAACGAACTGCGTGCCTTGCGTGCCATGTACTATTACCATGCTTGCGACCTCTTTGCTAATGTACCCATTGTTACTTCATCCTCGCAAAGCATAGGTGATGTGAAGCAAAGCTCCCGTAAGGAGGTATTTGATTTTGTTGTCGAAGAGTTGACAGAGGTATTGCCCACGCTCTCCACGGAGAGCTGTGTCAATGAGACCAGTACCTATTATGGTCGTGTCAACAAGGGTGTGGCCTATATGTGTTTGGCCAAGATGGCCATCAATGCACCAGTATTCACCACCAATGTGGAGAGTGCTACTTCGCTGCAAGCCTTTGTGGGCGATGACTTGAGTGGCGAATGCAAAGCCAGTGAGTCGCTGGGTACAGCGGTAAGTAGCAAGGGTAAGGAACTCAAGATGACTGTGGATGGCGTGACACGTAATGCCTGGGAGACGGTAATCTATTGTGTCAATCAGCTGGAAGGTTTAGGTTACCGGTTGGAGAGTGACTACACAAAGAATTTCGCTGTGGCCAACTCGACTTCAGTAGAGAATATCTGGATACGTCCCAATGATGACAAGAAATACCTGATAACGGATTATAACCTGATTCGCTCGTTACACTATAATCATGCTGGTGGCATGAACTACCAGGGATGGAACGGCGCTTGTGCTACGGTACGTGCTATGAACGTGATGGGGTATGGAGCTGCATCGCAAGACCCGCGTCTGGCAATGAACTACTATACCGGAACAGATTATACCCATGATACCGGTGCGTTGGTCAACGATGGTGCCACATCCAAGAATCTGGAGTATCTGCCGCTGGCAGCTGTGGTAGATTTCGGAGATGGGTCCGACCCTCACGATGTGAAGTGCGCAGGTGCCCGTTTCAAGAAGTACGAATTTGACAAGACGTCCACCATCTTGGGCAATAACAACAACGATTTGGTCATCTGGCGTTATGGTGATGCCTTACTGCTGAAGGCTGAGGCTGAATACCGTCTGGGTGATACAAATGCAGCTTTGGCTGATGTCAATCAGGTCCGTATGCGTGCTGGCGCTGATTTGCGAACCACACTCTCACTGAACGACCTGCTGAATGAACGCATGATAGAACTGGCTTGGGAGGGACAGCGCAGGCAAGATCAGGTTCGCTTCTGCACCTTTACGCAGCCCACAGTGGATCGCTTTGTAGGAGTACACCACAATGCCGCAGCAGGTGATTACAATGACGACCGTCAGGGATGGACCAATGTCTATCCGATTCCCTATTCGGTCATCAACCTGAATGCCAATCTCTCACAGAATCCGGGTTATGTGAACTAATCAGCTAATACTTATATTCTTATCATCTTTATATGAAACGATTTTGCTTATCAGTTGTATTAAGTGCAATGTATGCAGCCCTCTTCTCCCAGCAGGCTTATCTGGTGGGAGAGCAGGTGGCTGTCTTCTATCCTGCGGCATACGATGCTTCGCAGCATCAGCCTTCACCGGTCTTTGTTACCGAACTGGTGCCGCAAGGAGGGTTGCCCTCGGGGTGGAAGTTGGTTCCTCACTATTCTACGGAGGGGAACAAGAGTGTAGTGACTATCCCGCTGGAAGAGGGTATAGACCTGTATGGTACGGGTGAAGTGTACGGTCCGTTGCGTCGTAATGGCGAGGAGGTGGGCTTCTGGAACAAGGATAATTACGGTTATCTGGCCGAGAAGGGGCGTCGTAATTACCAGAGTCATCCCTGGGTATTAGGCGTGCGTCAGGATGGTTCCGCCTTCGGCGTGATTGCCGACAATACCTGGCGAGGCACGTTGCGTACTGACGACAGAAGCCTGTGCTTCAAGAGCGAGGGACCGGCTTTTCGTGTGGTGGTCATCGAACGGGAGAACCCTGCCGGTGTGATGCGTGAACTGGCCCGGCTGACAGGATATATGGAGTTGCCTGCATTGTGGACCTTGGGCTATCATCAGTGCCGCTACAGCTACAATCCCGATAGCAGGGTCAAGGAGATTGCTGACTCTCTCAGACTCCGGAGAATCCCTTGCGACGTGATCTGGATGGATATTGACTACATGGATAAGTTTAAGGTGTTCACCTTCGACCCGGTGCAGTTTCCTGACCCCAAGGGGCTTAATGACTACCTGCACGGCAAGGGGTTCAAGTCGGTCTATATGATTGACCCGGGCGTGAAGGTAGAGAAGGGCTACTTTGTCAGTGACCAGGGTGATGCCGGTGATTATTGGGTGAAGGACCAGGAGGGCAAGGACTTTGTAGGGCGTGTATGGCCCGGTGATTGCCGTTTCCCTGATTTTACCCGTCCTGAGGTACGCCTTTGGTGGTCCACGCTCTATAAGGAGTATGTAGCTACTGGCATTGACGGCGTGTGGAATGACATGAATGAGCCTTCTGTCTTTGGCGGGGTGGATGGCAGTATGCCAGCCACTAACTGGCACCAAGGAGGTGATGGCATCCCTGCAGGCTCCCATCTGAGGTACCACAACGTATTTGGTTACTACATGGTAAAGGCTTCGCGCGAAGGCAACTTGTTGGCCAATCCTACGAAGCGTCCTTTCGTGTTGTCACGCTCTAATTTCCTGGGTGGTCAGCGCTATGCCGCAACGTGGACAGGGGATAACATGGCCTGTTGGGAGCATTTGCTGCAGAGCATTCCCATGACGCTTAACCTGAGTCTCTCAGGTCAGCCCTTCAACGGTCCAGATATGGGTGGCTTTGGCGCTGATACAGATGCCGAACTGCTGGCTCATTGGGCTGCTACCGATGTCTATTTCCCCTTTGTGCGTAATCATGCGGCCAAGGGGACCATCCAGCAGGAACCCTGGTGCTTCGGCGAGAAGGTGGAGCAGGTCTATCGTACGGCCGTAGAGCGTAGGTACCGTCTCTTACCTTACATCTATACGCTTTTCCAGGAGGCGGCTACGAAGGGTCAGCCGGTGATGAGACCTGCGTTTTGGGCTGACTTCAAGGACCCAAAGCTGCGTACCGAGCAGCAGGCTTTCATGTTGGGTGGAGACCTCTACGTGATACCCCGTTGGGCCAAAGGGGCTGCGTTGCCGCAAGGCGACTGGGATCCGCTGCAACTGGAGGAGAAGGATGATTTTTACCAAGCCATCGTCTGCCAACGGGCAGGGTCAATAGTCCCTCTGGCTAATCTCTATCAGAATACCGTGGAGTATCGTACCGACTCGCTGACCCTGTTGGTCAATCCTGCGGCAGATGGTACAGCTGAAGGCACCCTCTATGAGGATGCAGGAGAAGGCTTTGCTTACCGCAACGGCGAGTACAACAGCTATCGACTCTCGGCCACGACCAATGCCAAAGGGGTGATTACAGTAACTCTGGAGCCGGTAGGGGGCAAGCGGCAGGTGATGCCCAAGACTTTACGTATCGGCTATGTGACCGATGGGAAGATTACCTACTCGCCCTGGACTGTAGGCAATCAGGTGAACATGAAGTCGGTAAAGGATAAAATCAAGGGATTGGTTTCAGGTAACCTGGTGTTCAGCGATATTGATGTCGCTGCGCAGACACCATTAATGGAGAAGCTGAGGCTACAGAGGGAGCGGCTGAAAGCCAGTGGTCAACCTGACGAATGGTGATGTAGGCCACTCATTCTTGCACCTCACTTCTCCTATTCAATGAATTATTATCTAAACATATATATTACAATGATGTATTGCAAATCTTTACTTTCAATAGCTTTGGTCTTCCTCTGTGTAGGTACGGAGGTATTTGCTCAGAGCTACTATAAGAACAAGTCCTATCAGTGGAAAGGCAATGAAATGATTCAGGGCAAATGGAAAGCCCGTGTGCTGTCACCCACAGAGATTACCTCCAATTACGTGCGCCAGATGAGCGATGGCTTCATGGGGTGGGATAATGATCCCATCAATCGTCAACACTGGACTCTGTCGCGTGACATCAGCTCGCTACCGGTCTATACAGGGCCCACTCTGATGGAACAGGCCAACTACAATCTCTCCCTGCAAGAGAGTCTGGAGGCCATTGAGCCCGATTCCACCTTCCGTACCGGTGTGTTCTGGGGTGGGGTGTGGACGCGCGATGTGAGTTACAGCATCCTTCATGCGTTGGCGCAACTTCATCCTGAGGTAAGCAAAACCTCCTTGCTAGCCAAAATCAATGCCAACAACCGTATCATCCAAGATACCGGTACTGGCGGTGCCTGGCCCTGCTCGACCGACCGCACCACCTGGATTCTGGCAGCGTGGGAGCTCTATAAGGTGACGGGTGAGAAGGAGTGGCTCGACCGCATCTATCCCGTAATCCGTAACACCGTGGAGGATGACCGCATCGTGGCCTACGACCCTGTGACGAAGCTGATGCGAGGGGAGACCTCTTACCTGGATTGGCGCGAGCAGGAGTACCCTGTGTGGATGCAGCCCAACGACATCTACCAGAGCGAGGCTCTCGGTACCACGCTGGTACACTATCAGTCCCTGCGCATCCTTTCGGACATCTGCCGTCTGGAGGGTCAGCCTCGTGAGGCAACCAAGTATGCCCAATGGGCTTCTGACCTGGCTGAAGGCATCAACCGTCAGCTCTGGCAGGAGGAGAGAGGGTATTATGGCATCTACCTCTACGGTCGCCGTCACCTGATGCTGCATCCGCAGAGCGAGACGCTCGGTGAAGCGTTGGCCATTCTTTTTGGAGTAGCTGATGAGGAGCGTGCCCGTCGCATCACTGCTTCTGTGGCCAATCTACCCTTTGGTACCCCGTGCATCTATCCCAATCTGGCCGATCAAGTGCCTTACCATAACGATGCTACCTGGCCTTTCGTGCAGGGTTACTGGATGCGTGCCAATGCAAAGGCCGGCAACGAAGAGGGGTTGATGCACTCCATTGCCAGCATTTACCGTGGGGCTACCCTTTGGCTTTCCAATCAGGAGAATTACGTCATCTGGAATGGCGACTATGGGGGTACACAGATTAACTCTCCCCGTCAGCTGTGGAGTGTGGCGGCCAATCTGGCTGTGGTCCCGGCAATCTACTTCGGTATGCAGTATGAGGTGGAGGGTATTCGCTTTGCTCCCTTCGTGCCTCAGGTGCTGAAGGGCAATCGCTCGCTGTCCAACTTCAAGTATCGCAAGGCCGTGTTAAGCATCCGCATGAGTGGTTTTGGCAACAGGATTAAGCGCTTTTGCCTGGATGGTCAAGAGATGAATCAACCCTTCTTTCCTGCTGAGTTGGAAGGCGCACATACGGTGGAGATTGAGCTGGCCAACGTCCAACCGGCTAAGATTGGGGTGACTTATGCAGATAATGCTTACCAACCCAATACCCCCGTGCTCAAGCTGAATGACAATCAGCTCGTATGGCAGCCTGTCGAAGGGGCAGTCACTTATCAAGTGTTGCGTGACGGCAAGGTGATGGACACCCTCTCAGGCACTGTGTACACGCTGAATGGCCGTGGGGAGTATCAGGTACAGGCAGTCGATGCTGTTGGATTTCCTTCGTTTGCCAGCGAACCCATCTATTATGATGCTCCAGAGGAGGTCCAGCTCTATGAGGTGAAGGAGTACGCTCAGAGTCACGATGGCCGGTCTGTACGCATCACGCGCAATGAAAACATCCTGGTTACCATTCCTTTGGAGATTGCTGAAGAGGGTATGTATGCGATAGATTGGTGCTATGCCAACGGTAATGGACCTATCAATACGGAGAATAAATGTGCTACCCGCCTGTTGAAGGTGGATGGTGAGACGGTGGGCATCAGCGTGTTTGCTCAGCGCGGAGTGAATGAATGGGACAACTGGGGGTGGAGCTCTGTGGAGTCTGTCATGCTGAAGGCAGGTCGGCATACCTTGACATTGGAGTTTGCCGACTGTGTGGAGAACATGAATATGGTAGAGAATAAAGCTCTGCTCAAGCAACTTCGTATTGTTAAGATTCACTAAATAAGAAGGATTTTGTGCAACATTCTTTTGATTTGTCTGTCATAAAAGAAAATACAAGCAGTGTACAATAGGATGATGACAGACATGAACAAGAGATATCACTTCAGATCAGGGTGGGGAGCGCGGCTTCTCGCCTTGGTCTGTTTTTGCTTCTTGCAGGGGCTGTTGTCCTCTGCAAGGGCGCAGCACACGGAGCAGAACGTGCATAGCTCAGAGCAGAGTGTACGGAGCTATGACGAGTGGGTGCAACGGGCCATACAGGCTGTGGAGGTCGATAGCCTAGATAGGGCGGTGGAGTCGCTCCGGCAAGCTGTCATGACCGACCCGGCTCATGCGCATAACGTCTGGCTCTATACCAACATGGGCACGCTGCAGGGACAGCTCAGCCGCTTTGATGAGGCCATCGAGAGCTATACCTTTGCACTTAATGTAGCTCCATATCATGTGCCTGCCCTGTTGGGACGGGCATCGGTCTATCTGGAGATGGGCAAACTGGAATTGGCCCGGGTGGATTACTCGCTGGTGCTCGATATTGAGAAGGAGAATGAAGAGGCGCTCTTGATGAGGGCTTACATTTATAAGGTGCAACGGCAATACAAGTTTGCCAGGGCGGATTATGACCGCCTGTTGCAGTTGCATGCCGACCACTTCAATGCCCGGTTGGGCTTGGCACTGCTCCATCAGGCCGAGGGAGAACGGGAGCAGGCCATTCGTCTGCTCGACATTCTGATTACAGAGTCCAAGGCTGATGCCAGTCGCTCCACCTTGCTTTACCGGGCCCGGGCGGAGGTGGAGTGGGAGAGTGAGCATTATGATGCAGCCTTGGTGGATGTGGAGCACTCGCTCTGCCTCGATGATGCACAAGCAGAGGCATACCTGCTCCGTGGACAGATCTACCTGGCTATGGGCAAGAAGTTGCAGGCCAAGCGTGACTTCCACCAAGCCCAGACGTTGGGCATCCCGGCAGCCCAGCTGAAGCCGCTGCTCTCCAAGTGCAAATGATGTCGTTACTCCACGTACCGCTTGATGACGTTGGTAAATAGTTCGCCATATTTCCGCTTCTTGTACTCACCGATACCGTTGATTTCACCAAAGGCCTCGATGGTGGTGGGGCGATGGTTGCAGAGCAGGTGAAGCACCTTGTCGGACATGATGACGTAGGGAGGTACCAACTCCTCCTCGGCAAGCTGACGCCGCAAGGCTCGAAGCTCCTCAAACAGTTGCTGGCTCTCCTCTTTGTCGAGCAAAGGTGCCCCTCCAAAAAGACTGAGCCTTCCTCGTTTGCTCTGTTCTCTACGCTTGCCTTGTTCTTCTCTACTTTCTTTTTCTCCTTGTACGCTCTTTCCCCCTCGTTTGCTGCTCTTCTTCTCCAGCCGCTCTTCGGGGATGATCAGGGAGAGCTGCGCTGTGGCTCTTCCGTAAAGTACATCGCTCCCGGCTGGCATAATCTTCAGGTGATTGCCCTCGTTGTAGGCTATTTCAAAGTAACCCAGCTGGAGCATCTGCAGCAAGTAATCTTTCCAGTCACGTGCCGGGACATCGCGCCCTACGCCGAAGGTCTTGAGCTTGAAGTAGCCATGGGCAGAGACTTCGGCGCTCATCGTCCCCCGTAGCAGGTCTATCAGGGTATGGATTGAAATCTGTTGCTCGCAGCGCATGATGCCGCTCAATGCTTTCTGTACCAGGAGCGTACCATCAAAACGCTGGGGTGGGTTGAGGCAGATGTCACAATTGCGGCAGTCGTGCGGCAGGCTTTCGCTGAAGTAGTTGAGCAGGATGCGCCGGCGACAGATACTGGCTTCTGCATACTCCTTCATGCGGTTGAGTCGCTCGATGTTGATGGTTGCCTGTCCGCTCTCTTCGGCAAACTTCTGTAGCACGATGAGGTCCTCCAGCGAATAGAAGAGCAGGGTCTCTCCTGGCAGTCCGTCGCGTCCGGCACGCCCAATCTCCTGGTAGAATGACTCGATGCTCTTAGGCAGGTTGTAGTGGATGACCCAGCGTACGTTGCTCTTGTCGATGCCCATGCCGAAGGCTATCGTGGCGCAGACCACCTGGATGCGGTCATTGATGAAATCGTCCTGTGTGCGGTTGCGCTCAGCAGCCGACATGCCGGCGTGGTAGAAGGTGGCCTCGATGCCTTTTTCCTGCAGTTTGGCTGCCAGTTTCTCCGTATTGCTCCGGCTTTGGCAGTAGATGATGCCACTGCTGAAGGGGCGTTGCTTGATAAATTCGGCTATGGCTTTGTTCTTCTCGTTTCTGGTCAATCCCCGCTTGACGCAGAGGCTAAGGTTGGGGCGGTCAAACGAAGAGAGGAAGATGCGTGGCTCCTTCAGGTGGAGCTGCTTGACAATGTCTTCGCGGGTCACCTTGTCGGCAGTGGCAGTCAGGGCCACCATAGGAACATCGGGAAAAGCTTCGCGGAGCACACCGAGTTGGGTGTATTCGGGGCGGAAGTCGTGCCCCCATTGCGAGATACAGTGTGCCTCGTCGATGGCAAACAGGGCGATAGGCATGTCATGCAGCAGACCGTCTTTCTCAAGGAGCAGTCGCTCGGGAGAGATGTAGAGCAGCTTGAAGCGCCCCTCGATGCACTCGCGGCGGATGATGGCGTTGCTGGTCTCGTCGTTGTTGCTGTTGAGCGCAGCAGCAGGGATATTGTTGGCCCGCAGGGCCTCCACCTGGTCCCTCATGAGTGAGATGAGCGGCGACACCACGACGGTGGTGCCCTGGCTCATCAGGGCCGGCAGTTGGTAACACATGGACTTCCCTCCCCCCGTAGGCATTAAGATAAGTGCATCCCTGTGGGAGAGGATATGTTCAATAATCTCTTTTTGCATCGGGCGAAACTGGTCGTAGCCGAAATATTTCTTCAAGACTTGGTGCATCATATTCCATTGGACAAAAATACGGCCACAAAGGTAGGTAATAATGAGATAATAGGTGTTAAAATCGCTCTTCTTTTCTGCAAAAACGGTTCTTCTTGGTAAAAAACGCCTGTTTTTCTTCAAATAAGACCGATATTTGTTGTATAATAAAAAAAAAAGTCAGACATTTGTGAGGTCCATTCAGTTGAATGGAGTGACTATATTTTTAATTTTTCCCTAACCAGTTAAATCTATGAGTGATTTACAAGAAAAGAACCAAGGTGAGGAATCAAAGAAGAGACCTTACAATTTGCGTGAGAAGAAGAATAAAGATGCGGCCTATCGTTCGTTGATTCGTCCGGAGCTCGCTGATGAGCTGTATGACAAAATTATGGAGATTGTCGTTATCCAGAAACGTTATCGTGATGCGACTTTCTCAGCTAAGGAGTTGGCCGCTGAGCTCAAGACCAATACCCGCTATCTGTCGGCTGTGGTCAATTCGCGTTTTGGCATGAACTACTCTTGCCTGCTCAACGAGTATCGTGTCAAGGAGGCCCAACACCTGCTGACCGACAAGCGCTACGCTGACAAGACGGTGGAGGAAATCAGCACGATGGTCGGATTCGCTAACCGTCAGTCGTTCTATGCTGCTTTCTACAAGAACCTGGGTGAGACTCCCAATGGGTATCGTAAGCGTTTCGCCGAGAAGAAGAAATAACTGAAAGCGACTGTCAGTTCACTGCACGTGTTGGATTATTGCGTTGCAAAGGATTTGTCATTAAGCTGAAGACACTTTGTCATTAAGCTGAGGATGTCTTTTTATTAAAATGAAGACGCTTTATCCGGAAGATGAGGTCACTCAACTAATATATTAATTATGTGATGACGTTATGAAGAGTGTATTTGCGTCATGGATCGCTGCGTGTTCGCTGTGTGTGGCATGTGGTGGCTCTGTCTCCAATGCTTCGTCAGAGGCGGAAAAATTTGATTATAACGTGGAACAATTTGCAGATTTACAGATACTCCGTTACCGGGTACCGGGATTTGAATCCCTTTCGCTCCAACAGAAGGAGCTGGTCTATTACCTTACTGAAGCGGCCCTGCAGGGGCGGGATATTCTCTTTGACCAGAATGGCAAGTACAATCTGCGCATCCGCAAGATGCTCGAGGCAGTATATACTGGTTATCAGGGCGACAGAGCGTCTGCTCAGTTTAAGGCTCTGGAGGTCTATCTCAAGCGGGTATGGTTCTCCAACGGTATCTATCATCACTACGGCTGCGAGAAGTTTGTACCCGGCTTTACTCCCGAGTACCTTCGCGAGGTTCTGTCCGGTATTGACCCTGCTGCCCTTCCCCTGGCTGCAGGACAACAGGTAGAACAGCTCTGCGAGGAGCTTTTCCCTGTGCTCTTTGACCCGACGGTGATGCCCAAGCGCGTCAATCAGGCAGATGGCGATGACCTGGTGCTTACCTCGGCCTGCAATTACTACGAAGGAGTGACCCAGGCAGAGGCCGAGGCCTACTACAATGCACTCAAGGACCCCAACGACCCCACTCCCATCTCTTATGGACTTAACTCTCGTCTGGTCAAGGAGAATGGCCAGGTGAAGGAGAAGGTCTGGAAGGTGGGTGGACTCTACGGAGAGGCCCTCTCCAAGATTGTCTTTTGGCTCCAGAAGGCCGAGTCCGTGGCCGAGACGTCCGAACAGAAGGCCGTCATTGAGAAGCTCATCTCCTTCTATCAGACGGGCGACCTGAAGGCCTTTGACGAGTATGCCATCCTTTGGGTCAAGGACCTCAACTCACGCATCGACTTCGTCAACGGCTTTACCGAAAGCTATGGCGATCCTCTGGGCATGAAGGCCAGCTGGGAGTCGCTGGTCAACTTCAAGGACCTTGATGCCACGCACCGCACCGAGCTTATCAGCGCAAATGCCCAGTGGTTTGAAGACCACTCTCCGGTCGATAAGCAGTTCAAGAAGGCGGAGGTGAAGGGGGTGACGGCTAAGGTTATTACCGCAGCTATCCTGGCTGGAGACCTCTACCCCGCCACAGCCATCGGCATTAACCTGCCCAACTCCAACTGGATCCGCAGTGCGCATGGCTCTAAGTCGGTGACGATAGGTAACATCACCGATGCCTACAACAAGGCAGCCCATGGCAACGGCTTCAGCGAGGAGTTTGTAGCCGGTCCCGAGGAGCTGCGACTCATAGATACTTACGGAGACCTCACGGGTAACCTCCATACTGACCTGCACGAATGCCTGGGCCACGGCTCCGGCCAATTGCTCCCAGGCGTCGATCCCGATGCCTTGAAGGCCTACGGCTCGACCATTGAGGAGGCCCGTGCCGACCTCTTCGGACTCTACTATGTGGCCGACCCCAAACTGGTGGAGCTAGGACTGACCCCCAACGATGAGGCCTACAAGGCCGAATACTACACCTACCTGATGAACGGTCTTATGACGCAGTTGGTGCGTATCGAGCCGGGCAACCAGGTGGAAGAGGCCCACATGCGCAACCGTCAGCTCATAGCCCGCTGGGTCTATGAGCATGGAGCGGCCGACAAAGTCGTGGAGATGGTGCAGCGTGATGGCAAGAGCTACGTGGTAGTCAATGACTATGCCCGCTTGCGCACTCTGTTCGGTCAGCTCCTGGCCGAGGTGCAGCGTATCAAATCTACAGGTGACCTGGCCGCAGCACGCGACCTGGTGGAAACCTATGCCGTCAAAGTCGATCCCACGCTCCATGCTGAGGTGCTGGCCCGCTACAAGAAGCTCAACCTAGCCCCCTACAAGGGCTTCGTCAACCCCCGCTACGAGGCTGTTACCGATGCCCAGGGCAAAATTACCGATGTGAAGGTGAGCTACGACGAAGGGTATGCTGAGCAGATGTTGCGTTACAGCCGTGACTACGGCACATTGCCTTACGTCAACGAATAAACAGTTGCCTTACGTCAACGAATAACAATGGATTGTTTTGAACATGAATACCATAACCTCTGACTTGCTGCACGAACAGCTGAAAGCCATTAAGACCCAGCTGAGGCTTTCAATGAACGGTGCTGCCTCGCAGAGTATGCGCGAGAAGGGGCTGCTCTACAAGATTAATTTCGGTGTAGAGCTGCCCCGTCTCAAGCAGATTGCTGCTGCATTTCCACAGGAGCACCACCTGGCGCAGGCCCTCTGGAAAGAAGAAATCCGTGAGTGCAAGATACTGGCCACGATGCTCCAACCGGTGGATAGCTTCCTGCCTGAGATTGCCGACATCTGGGTAGAGCGTATCCAGACCCAGGAGATCGCCGAGATAGCCAGTATGAACCTCTTCCAGCATCTGCCCTATGCACCGCAGAAAGCACTGCAGTGGATGGCCTCCGAGGAGCCGCTGACCCAAGCCTGTGGATTGCTTACGGCAGCCCGTCTGCTCATGAGGAAGGGGGACTTGAGCGAGCGGGCTGAAAACGAACTGCTGGACCAGGCGATGACTGCTTTCCTCTCCGGTCCCTATGTGGTGCGGAGTGCCGCCTCTGCCCTGTTGCGGCGCTACATGCAGCACAGTGACGGGCACGCATTCACCCTCTGCAGAAGGGTCGAATCCCTGAAAAACTCCTCCAACGAGGCCGAGCAACTGCTTTATCAGCTCGTAGCAAGCGAAGTTGACCCTTTTTTTTCGAAATAAAAGCCGTTTCGTTCTTGCATTCCACAAAAAACAATTAACTTTGTACGCTGTGAAGTGCGAATAATGTATTATGGATAGTCAAAACATCAGGGAGACGGTACGGCAGATATTTACCGAATATCTGCAACTGCACGGGCATCGCAAGACGCCTGAAAGGTATGCTATACTCGATGCCATCTACTCCTATGATTCCCATTTCGACATGGAGACGCTCTACACTCGCATGGCCGATGAGAAGAAGTTTCGTGTCAGCCGGGCCACGCTCTACAACACCATACTACTGCTGCTTGATGCCCATTTGGTGGTAAAACATCAGTTTGGCAGCAGCACGCAGTACGAGCGCTGCTACCTCAGCCATACCCATCACCACAAGATATGTACCCAGTGTGGCAAGGTCGAGGAGGTGCAGGACGATGCCTTGCGCGAGTTGATTGAGCAGTCCAAGCTGAAGCAGTTTGTGCTGTCTCATTACTCCCTCTATCTCTACGGTCTCTGCGCCAAGTGCAACAGGGCCAATAAGCGAAAACTTAAAGACAATATAAAGAAGAAAGAAAAATGAAAGTAGATGTTCTATTAGGATTACAATGGGGCGATGAGGGCAAAGGCAAAGTGGTCGATGTCCTTACTCCGAAGTACGATGTAGTAGCCCGTTTCCAGGGTGGGCCTAATGCCGGTCATACGCTGGAGTTTGAGGGGCAGAAGTATGTACTGCGTTCCATCCCCTCGGGTATCTTCCAGGGGGATAAGGTGAATATCATAGGCAATGGTGTCGTACTCGATCCGGCCCTCTTCAAGGCTGAGTCTGAGGCACTTGAGGCTTCGGGACATCAGCTGCAGGAGCGGCTTCACATCTCCAAGAAGGCTCATCTCATCATGCCTACCCACCGTGTGCTCGATGCGGCCTATGAGGCAGCCAAGGGTGATGCCAAGGTGGGCACTACAGGTAAGGGTATCGGTCCCACCTACACCGATAAGGTGAGCCGTACTGGTCTGCGTGTCGGAGACATCCTGCACGACTTCGAGCAGAAGTATGCCGCCGCCAAGGCCCGTCATGAGCAGACACTCAAGAGTCTCAACTACAGCTACGACCTGACAGAGGCCGAGAAGGCATGGTTTGAGGGCATCGAGTACCTCAAGAAGTTTCACCTCACCGACAGTGAGCATGAGGTCAACAACCTGCTGAGCAGCGGCAAGAGCGTGCTCTGCGAGGGTGCACAGGGCACGATGCTGGATGTGGACTTCGGTTCCTATCCCTTCGTCACCTCCTCCAACACCATCTGTGCCGGAGCATGCACTGGTCTGGGTGTGGCTCCCAATAAGATAGGCGATGTCTATGGCATCTTCAAGGCCTACTGTACCCGTGTCGGTGCAGGTCCCTTCCCCACGGAGCTCTTTGACGAGACGGGCGACAAGATCTGCACGCTGGGCCATGAGTTTGGTTCCGTTACGGGGCGCAAGCGTCGTTGCGGATGGATTGACCTGGTAGCGTTGAGGTATGCCATCATGGTGGATGGTGTGACCAAGCTCATCATGATGAAGAGCGACGTGCTCGACACCTTTGAGACCATCAAGGCCTGTGTGGCCTACCGTGTCAACGGCGAGGAGATTGACTACTTCCCATTCGACATCAACGAGGGTGTTGAGCCTGTCTATGTAGAACTCCCCGGTTGGCAGACCGACATGACCTCCATGCAGAGCGAAGACGAGTTCCCCGAGGAGTTTAATGCCTACCTCTCCTTCCTGGAGGAGCAACTCGGAGTGCCCATCAAGATTGTCTCTGTCGGTCCCGACCGTGCACAGACTATTGAGCGCTACATTGATTAAAAGATTACCGCTTAATTATGTACACTATGCAGGCCACACTTCCCTCCCGTTTGCACATTCATGCAGAGGGGGGGAGTGTGGCCTCTCTGCATACGATGCACTATGCCATTGGCCCCTTCCGGGTCGATTTGACGGATGCCACTTCCTATGACCTCGCCCGTTTGCTGTCCCCTTCATTTGCTCCCTTTGAGGAGAAGGAGGCTGCCGAAGGGGAGCCGCTGCTGCAGTTGCATATCGACCATCAGCAGGATTCCTTGGATGGTGAGTTGGAGGCTTTACGTGTTGCGAGGGATGCTGCTGAGGGTGATGTCGCTGCGGAGAATAAAGGAGTTGCGGAGAATAAAGGGGCTGCGGAGGCCCCTTCTCAAGAGGGGGATGGGGTGAAACGGTTGGCGTTTGACTGGGACCAGGCCTCGTGCGTCGTGACCTTTCTTGCCCCTGGCGAGCACTTCATTACCATTACACCCAAGCCCTCCACCATCACCTATGGCCTCAAGAGCCGCGACTTCTTCACCTCGGCCCATCTGGGGATTCCAGAGGGGCTGTCCAGGGAGGAGATACACTTTGTGGTCAACAACTACCTGATGATGCTCTATGCCTTTGCTGCGGCTCCTCGCGGGGTATTGCTGCTGCATGCCTCTGCGGTGGTGCATCAAGGCAAGGCCTATCTCTTCCTCGGCAAGAGCGGTACGGGTAAGAGCACACATAGCCGTCTCTGGCTCCGGCATATCCCCGGTTGTCACCTGCTCAATGATGACAATCCGCTTGTTGAGGTGGATAAAAAGACCCAACGAGTGACAGCCTATGGCTCGCCATGGAGTGGCAAGACCCCCTGTTATCAGAGGGAGTCCTATCCGCTAGGGGGTGTGGCACGTCTGGAACAGGCTCCGGCAAACGTATGGAGGCCAGCCCCGACGACGGTATCTGGATTTGGTGATGTGTTGCCCTCGTGCTCCATGCTGCGACCGGAACAGAAGGTCGCCGCTGGTGTGATGGGATCCGTCTTTCAGCTTGTGCAGTGCGTGCCCGTGATTGAGGTGCGTTGTCTGCCCGATGCTGGAGCTGCCCTGATGTCAGCAGGTGCGTTTGGATTGGATGTCACTGAGTATATGGAGCGCGTCGGTTTACAGCAACATGATGGAGAAGACTTGAGATGATGGAGAAGCGGTTGATTGACAACGAAGTGATGCTGCCTGAGGTAGCCCGGCTGATTGCCTCAGGGCATACTGTGACCCTCCGGGTGAAGGGGCAGAGCATGAACCCCTTCCTCCGCCACGGACGTGACCAGGTCACGCTGGCCTCTCCCGAGGTTGTTGGCTTGCAGTCCGGTGTGGTGGTTTTGGCGCGGGAGCAGGGGAGTGGCCGCATCGTGTTGCACCGTATCATCCATCGCGAGGGGGACCGATTGACGCTCCAAGGTGATGGTAATGTGCTGGGCACCGAACTGACTACCGTTGATCAGGTGATGGGGCAGGTTGTAGAGGTCATCCGTGGCACTACGCATTATCCCGTCTCCGGGCGTCTCTGGCGTTGGTACAGTCGTTGCTGGCTGATGCTGAGGCCTCTTCGCCGCTGGCTGCTGGCTGCCTATCGCAGACTTTGAACTGTTTTTTTATCCCCTCTGAATTTGTTTCCTTTAACCCCTGGGATACCTTGATTCCTAAATTATATCACTCAACACAATTTGGATTATGAAGATAAAAGAAGGATTTACGCTCCATGAATTGGGCGATGAATGTATCGTAATACATGACGGCACTACCAACGTCAATTTTGACAAACTGCTCAGTCTGAATCCTACGGCGGCTTTCCTCTGGAAGTCCGTGAGGCGTGATGAACTTGACCCCGACCGCTTGGCCTCTCTGCTCACGGAGACGTATGAAGTGAGTCGGGAGCAGGCTTTGCAGGATGTGGAGCGATTTGTCCGTATGCTTGTTGAGGCCGGCGTGGCCGAATAGACATGGACCGTTTGAACGCCTTTTTTGCGCTCTGTAGGGCCGGGCTTTGGGCTGATGTCGTTGAGGGGACGCAACTTGATCCAGCGCCTTTTGCTGCTGCCACCGAGGAGGAGTGGGTGGCCCTCTACCGTATGGCGCTGAGTCAGGCTATGGTGGCCATCTGCTTTGACGGATTGCGTCAGCTGCCTGTCACTTGTCGTCCACCACGGCCGCTCTACCTACAGTGGGCTGCCAAGACGGCCCAGGTAGAGCAGACCAACAAGGCGCTCAACGTGATGGCAAGGCGGGTGATTGCGCTCTGCCAGGCGGAAGGCATCCACCCTGTAGTGCTCAAGGGACAGGGTGTGGCGGCGTGCTATGCCCATCCGCTACACCGCCAGTGTGGAGACATCGACCTCTTTGTGGGGAGAGCTGATGCCAAACGTACTGTCCGCCTCCTTGAAGCGGCAGGGGCGGAGCAGGACGGTGAAGCCAACTACAAGCATGTCGGTCTGGATTGGGAGGGCATTCACCTGGAGATACATCGTCTGGTGGGTAGGCTCAATAACCCCTGGACTAACAGGCAGCTGCAACATTGGGTAGGGGAATGGTACCCCGAAGCCATCGGCCACCGGCAGGGATTCCCGGTGCCCGATGCCACATTTGAAGCCTACTTTATCTTCCACCACGCGTTTGGCCATTTCCTCAATAGCGGCATTGGTCTTCGTCAGCTTTGCGACTGGGCTCGTCTGCTCTATACTCAACATCAGCAGCGTGCCGGTGCGGAGTGTGCCGGGGTACCGCATGATGGCGTGTATCCAGATGGAGGGGGGCTTGAAGCTTGCTTCAGCCACCTGGGACTGCTCCGTGCAGCTCAGATTTTTGGTGATGTGCTTGTTCGTCAGCTAGGCTTGCCTTTTGCTTGCCTCCCTTGGGCATCTGCTGACGAGCAGGGGCTAGGCGACCTTCTGCTGAGGGAGATTCTTGCTACCGGTAATTTTGGCCAGTGGGATAGCCGCATTCCGCCACGCCCCAAGGGGTATTGGAGTGGCAAGTGGCACACCTTCACCCGTGTGCTACGCCGTTGCCGCATGCTGTACAGGTTTGCCCCGGCTGAAGCCTTCTGGTACCCGTTGAGGCTGGTGCAGGGCACCCTTGCTATCCAGTACGACCGTTTGATACATAGACAACAATTTTGATACATATACAACATTTGTGAATATCCAAATACCTCCCTCCCGATGATGAACAACCGGACTTCCATACCCCGATTCATTGCATACCTTTGGCTCCTTTCGCAGGGCCAGCGGCTGCAGATGGCACTCTGCTGCCTGACGGGCATGATGGGGGTAATGCTCTCGCTGCTCTTTATCTACTTCACCAAGCAGGTGATTGATGCGGCTGCTTCGGGGCGCTCCTTTGTGGTCCCTGCTGTGGTCACGGGTAGCCTGTTGCTGGCTCAGTTGGCTTGCAGCGTGTGGCATCGCTGGCTCAGCACCCGTCTGCAGGTCACTTACGGCAATGCGCTCCGTCACCGCCTCTTCGAGAGACTGCTGCGTGTGCAGGGTCACGAGGTGGAGCAGATGCACAGCGGCGATGTGATGAACCGCATCGAGCAAGACTGTGCCCTCCTCTCTACGCTGCTTACCACCACCCTTCCGGGAGGACTGGTCACCTTGGTGCAGCTGGTGGCCTCCTTACTCTTCTTCTGTTGGCTCGACCCTCTCTTGCCTTGGATAGTGGCTGGAGTGCTGCCGCTGATGCTCCCAGCTACCCGTCTCTATATGGAGCGCATGAAGCACTTCACGCATTGCATCCGGCGGAGCGATAGCGAGATACAGTCGGTCATTCAGGAGAGCCTCCAGCACCGTTTCGTGGTACAGACGCTGGAGCAGAGCGGGCATCATGTGGAGCGACTCGACACGTTGCAGAGCACCCTGGTGCGGCAGGTAGATGACCGTATGCGCTTCTCGCTGCTGGCCCGCGCCGTGGTGGCCGCTATCTTCTCGGGTGGCTACCTCACTGCCTTCCTCTGGGGGGCTTACCGCCTGTCGCAGGGCAGCATCACGTTTGGTACGCTTACCGCGTTTCTCCAGTTGGTCGGCAAGGTACAGAGTCCCGTGTTGGAGTTCTCCCGTCTGTTGCCCACAGTGGTGGGTGCCTTGACCGCTGTCGATCGCTTGATGGAACTGGAGACGCTGGGTCAGGAGGAGCAAGGTGCTGCCATTCGCTTTGCCGAGACCCCCGACGTGGTGCTGCGTGATGTGACCTACGCTTACCGTCCGAAGGATGCTCCCGTCTTACAGCACTTCTCCTGCCGCATTGCGGCAGGTAGCATGGTCGCTGTAGTGGGTACCACCGGACGAGGCAAGACCACCTTGCTCAAGTTGCTCCTCGCATTGCTGCGTCCCCAGCAGGGAGAGGTCCTGCTCACAGCAGCTGAGGGTTACGGGCCTTCTGGTTTGGCTGCGGAAAGTGGGTCTTCCGGATTGGCTGCGGGTCAATCGGTAGAGGTGTCAGCTTTGACGCGAGGTAATTTTGTCTATGTACCTCAGGGAAATACGCTGTTCAGTGGTACGGTACGTGATAACCTGCGCATGGGGTGTCCCGAGGCCTCTGACGAGCGGCTGTGTGAGGTGCTTCGTGTGGCAGAAGCTGAATTTGTGCTCCAGTTGCCGCATGGTCTCGATACGCACATCAATGAATTGGGCAACGGACTGAGCGAGGGGCAGGCTCAGCGTATTGCCATAGCCCGTGCTTTGCTCCGTCCGGGTAGGATTCTGCTGTTGGATGAGGCCTCTTCGGCCCTCGATGCCGCTACGGAACAGCGTCTTCTGGCGAATCTGCGCAGCTACTGTCAGGGCAAGACCCTGCTCTTTGTCACCCACCACGCGGCTGTCATACAGGCGTGCGACCAGCAGATTGTGCTCGGGGAATGTGTAGGGGAGGATTTTTGCAGCTAAATAGATGTCATAAATAGTTGCATAAGTCGGAAGCCTTTTGTACTTTTGTGGGCAACTTAATGGATTAAACTTTTGTGACTATGGACATGATTATTGAGGTATCACTACGTTTTGCTACTGCCCTGCTGCTGGGCGGTATCATTGGTGTAGAGCGTGAATGGCGTGCCAAGGAGGCAGGTTTCCGTACCCACTTTCTGGTCGCCTTGGGCAGTGCATTGTTCTGCATTGTGTCACAGTATGGATTCGGGGAGGAGGTGAAAGACTCTTCGCGTGTGGCTGCTCAGGTGGTGTCGGGCATCGGTTTCCTGGGTGCGGGAACAATCATCTTCCAGAAGAATATGGTGCGCGGACTCACCACGGCGGCAGGGCTGTGGGTTACGGCAGCCATCGGACTGGCTTGCGGTACGGGCATGTATGCCATTGCCGCCATCGCCACGGTGCTGGTCATACTGGGCCTGGAGGTGCTCAATGTGCTCATCCCTCCCATTGGCACCACTACGGTGATGCTCACCTTCACAGCCACCTCCAAGGAGAGCGTGAAGGACCTGGTCAATCAGATCAAGAAGGACTGCATCGAGCTCTATTCCTACGAGCTCAAGAACCGCCGCACGCCTCAGGGCGAGACTTACGAAGCCAGTCTTCAGATCCGCGTGAAGCGCCACAACTACAACGAGCGGCTGATAGAGTACATGGATGAGTTTGATGACGTGATTATTTCAAGCATTGAGTGATATCGGGTTTCGGTGCCGATTTCAGACGGATTTACCCAAATATCGGTACGGATTTCGGGAATAAGGTGTATCTTTGTTCCCAAAACAAGTCTATATGGAATACTTCAAGAGACATATTGATGAAATGATTCGCGAGTGGAAGGCTGCACCACGGCGCAAGCCATTGCTGATACGTGGTGCGCGTCAGGTGGGCAAATCTACTGCCGTAAGAGAATTGGGCAAGACATTCCGGCGAACTGATATATTATGACCCGAAAGACGGCGATGCCGAACGTCATGTGGATATTATCCCACTCTACGCCTTAAGCAATCACTGAATGGGACTTGGAATTCATGTCCGGAGATGATTCATATCGAGTAGATTTTAGGAAATTATGTGAACTATGCTCACGAATGCCGATAGGAGTTTCGCTGTTGCTGTGCCCCTCCCACAGTGGAGGAATGGAGTGGGAGGGACGAAGGGAATAGCTGCACTTAAATTGGTGATAAGAGACTGGATAGCAGATGACTATTCCCCGGTGAAGAAGACCTGATGCTCCTGGTAGCGGTCGAAGCCTGTGGTGGGGTCTCCGCCGGCTTGGGCTACGGCCTGGAGGATGAGTTGCTGTTCCTGGGGGTTGAGCCCGCGCTGGCCGTTGAGGTTGCGGTAGTAGGTGGCCTGGCTCTTGCCGAAGGCTCCGCACCGCAGCATCGACTTGTTGGCGATGGGCACGGTGCCGAGGAGGGCCTTGAAGCCGTAGGCCCAGCGCTCGGTGCGCTCCATGAGGAGGTGGGGGCAACCAGCCTCGCTGTAGCTCACCTTGCAGGGGTTGAGCAGGGAATAGACTTCGCTCTCGGCTTGCGCACGGAGGTAATTGGTGTAGCGCACACACTCGTTGCGCTTGGGACATGCTGCTGCCTGGCAGCAGGTGTCATTGGTGAGTTGTTCTTGCTTCATAGATGATAAAGTATTTCTATTTGACTTGTTTTCATCCCGATGGTAAACCGTTTTCATGCAGTTGAAAAATATTTTTCAACGTGATGAAAATAGTTTATCATTCAGATGATGATCTGTTGATATACCTAGCTGTAGGGGCATGAAAAATCGTCCTGATGATGAAAAACACTTCACACTTCACAATCCTCTGTATATTGTTGATTATGAAATGGTTATAGGTGTGAAGTCTGTATTTGATACTTCACAACACTTCACACGTCTAATCTATTGTATTACAGATATATACAAGCTTTTGTGAAGTGTGAAGTGTTTTACTACAGACTATGCGTTTTTTTACGCAGCGATAGCGTTAAGTCTGTACACCATGCCTTCTCTGGTATGCTTCGACTCGCAGCCGAGGTAGCGAAGCACCAGGCCCAGCCGTACCTTGGTGGAGTGGTCGCACCGCAGCTGCGGGAACTGTCGCTTCACGCCGCTCAGTACCTCGTTGCTGCTCAGCCAGATGCCTTCGCCCTCTCCCTCGGGCAGCTGATAGCAGTGGCACACCAGTCGCTCCAGGCTGCTCTCGCTCCGTTGGTAGGGGAGGTTAGCACGCTGGATGCGAGCCACTTCGGCGTTGCTGAACCAGTAGGGCACTTTGTCCACTAGCAGCTCGTGCTTCAGCTGGGCAAAGAGCTGCGTGTAGTCGATGGGGCTCTCGTTGTCGATGAGCTGACCCTTGGGTATCTTGATGCAGAGGTAGCGGCGGCTGCCCGTCTCATCGCAGAGCGGCTGAGCCTCGTTTGTGGTAGCCAGGAACGAGGCAAACCTCGGACGGTCCTCCTGCGCTTTGCCGAAGATGGGGCGACCATTGACCTTCACCTTTGAGAGCATCTGCTTCAGCCGCCCCTGCTGCGAGGGACCCATGTTGGCAAACTCGTCGATGTTGACCAACAGGTTGTGGGTCAGGGCCATCTCGCTGTCAAACTTGTTCCCCAGGTTGATGTGGTCGAGGAAATAGATGCGCAACGGCTTAGGGAGCAACCGCACCGCAAAGGTGCTCTTGCCGCAGCCCTGCTCACCGATCAGCACCGGCACACACTCGTTGCCGTGGAGCGTATCCATGCCCAGCCAGTGAGCCACGGCGGAGCGGAGCCAGGTACTGAGCCATGCCAGCTGCTCAGAGGTCACTCCGGGGAGACGGCCAAAGAGCTGAGCCACATGGTTCTTGCCGTCCCACTCGGGGAGACTGTCAAGGTACTCACGGATGGGGTCGAAGAGGGGCACCTGGTTGGAGTGGAGCAGCTCCTCGATGTTGTTCCTGGGCGAGCGTTTGCCCCCGATGCCCTCGCGCTTGGCGTGGAGGATGATGGAGTTGACGGCCATCTCGGTCAGCACCTCCCAGGCCGTCGCATCGGGGAGCCGCATGAATTCCGTCTTGCCACTGAGCAGGTTGTGGCGAAACCGATAGTTCTCGTTGAGGAAGCTCTCTGCCTCAAGCAGCGCCTCCTGTACCTGGGTCATTGCCTGCAATGCCGAGGTGTCGTTAAGAAAAGCATTTTCCATATACATACTATATATAAGGTATAAAGAGTAAATCATTCCACCTTGTGAAGGGGCGGATCTGTGTGTTCGCCCTCAAAAGCTGATGCAAAGTTACTCCAAGAATCACCCGAAAGCCAAATTTTCCCCGCGTTCTGTCCCCGATTTCGTGTAAAATAGGGAAATAATCGGCCAAAATAGGGAAATGAGCAGGGAAATATCCGATAGAATCACTATATTTGTGGCTCATTTGTGACTAAACCATTGATTAAAGAACCACGGATTAAAGAACCACGGAGATGACAGACCAGGAATTCAGCTACGAAGTATTCGACCGGCAGATTCAAGCCCTTATCAACCAGGGTATGCTGCTGGTGCAGGGGTGTGACGACATGACCACCATGGAACTCAACCTCGACCTTAAATCATTTTACATCAAAGCCTCCAAATTGTGTGTGATGGCCGACATCGACTTCCGTCTTCAGCACGAGAACTTCTGCCGGGAGCGTGCGCAGCAGAACATCGACTTCCGCAACGAGATGACCCTTTTCGTCGTAGGCATCTTTTCGCCTTTCATCAATCGTACCGTGGCGCGTTACCAGACCGATGGGCGTTTCGAGGGTGTCAAGGCTGATCTTTTCCCCTACAGCATTTCCGAGGTGATGCCCTGGTTCAAGGAGGTACCCGAGATCAACTTCGATGGTATTGACACCACGATTGAAGCCGCGCGCATCGTCGAGAAAGAGATGAAGAAGAAAGGAGTGGTCCAATATCCTGGCATAACCCACAAGGAACGCATGTGGATGCTCTTCGAGATCTATACCCTGCTGTGCTACCTCTTGCGCCACTTCATCCGCATGGACGAACTGACTCACGAAAAGATGGACCTCGATGAAGGACGCCAGATGCTTCTGGCCCACCTGAAGCGCTTCGCCGAATCCCCCGAGGGGAGTAGGGAGCTGGAACGCTACATCGAAAGCCTGCGCTTCGACCACGACGGCCTACTCACCGAGCAGCTGCTGCGGACTGCACAGAAGGAGCTCCGCAAGGAGGTGCCCCAGCGGCTGCAGCTCTGCTTCATGAGGCACATTGATGACCTTGATGCCTTGGTGGACGACCTCGCCGAATTGGGCGAGATTGATATGGAGGATTTCTGCGAACTGATAGCCGCCATCTGCAAGTGGCAACTTCTGGCCCGCGAGCTGGAGAATCTGAGCCGTCCGCAGCTCACCGTCGAGGAGCTGCCCAACCAGGTGTTCTGCACCATGCTCCATGACAAGCGCATCGACCTGCGTCAGCTGCGTGAGCGCATCAGGCGGATGCTCCCCTTGGTGAAGCGGAAGAACCACTGGTTCTGTGTATGGAGTGTATTGCGTTTCCGCAACCTCCTCACTACGGAGAAGTTTGAGACCTTTGCGCAGCAGATGATGAGTCCCGAGTGGTTTGGCAGTGAGCCCGGTGTGATACCCTTCACCGGCGACACCCTGCGAGAGTACAGCGGCTACTTCACCGACTGCCTCTACACCCGCTGGAACGCGAAGGACTATCAGCTCTACCTCGCCACCCACCGCAAGCGCAAATGGAGCCCCACCCTCTGCGACCGCTTCACCCGCCTCTGCATGGAGATGGACGAGGAGTATCGCAGTGCACCGGAGGATTGAAAATTATTAATTTGGTGAATTATCCAAGTTATCTTTATTAGAGTTGTATAATTGAGCAACATATATTATTTTTGCACCATGAAACGACGGATACTGACATACGGCGGATACTTTGAGGCATTTATGAGTACCTTGAAGGAAAAAGAGCAGGAGAAAATCCAGTATGGCCTTCTCTTGCTTAAAACCCAGGACAGACTTCCAGCAAAGTTTATCAAACTGATTAGGGATGGTCTGTATGAGTTGCGTACCGAATATGGAGGAAACATCTTTCGGGTGTTTTTTATATTCGATGAAGGTAAGGTCGTTGTCCTCTTCAATGGCTTTCAGAAGAAGAGCCAGAAGACTCCGTCCAATGAAATAGAAAAAGCATTAAAAATAAAGGAGGCATATTATGCAGACAAACAATCATCAAATCGTTGACTATGACCTTGTCCTTGACCAAAAATTTGGCAAGGAGGGGACTCCAGAGCGTATCAAGGCAGAAGAGGATGCACTCTCGTTCTATTCAGGTCAGATATTGCTTGATGCACGCAAAGAGGCCAAAGTGACACAAGCAGAATTGGCAAGACGCATCAATTCCACCAAGTCCTATATATCCAAGGTGGAGAACGGTGTCATCGTGCCCAGTGTCGGCGCTTTCTATCGTATCATCAACGCACTCGGAATGAGGGTGGAGGTGGTGAAACCTATATATTAAGTTCCATTCACATCTCCTTGAAGTCATGGTAAGAGCAAAATGATGCAGAGTAAGTATATTGCACATTCGGCAAACAGTAATGGAGAAGAACAATCAATGAATCAACATTGCAAAGGTGTTGCTGAGTTGATGAAGTCTTTTGCCTTGGCAAATGATTTTGCCGAGATATACTCGTGTTGTGGTTTGTTGCATGATATTGGCAAATACAGCAAAGGATTCCAAAAATATATAAGGTCAAATGGAGTAAAGGAACCTCATGCAAAATGGGGTGCCTATATGGCTCGAAAGAACAAACTTATCAATATCGCTTTCCCTATAATAGGACATCATGCAGGTCTTCCCAACAGAGATGCTATGTTTGATGATTTGGAAAAATGTGCGAAGGAGGAAAACAAGTGGAAGAATATCCAACAGGCTCTTGAAGACGATGAAGTCATAATACCAAAGTGTGACAATAGTCCGTTTAACAAAATAGAAGATACATTCCAAAAGGAACTATTCATAAGATTACTTTATAGTGCGCTTGTTGATGCAGATAGTCTTGATACGGAGCGACATTTCAAGAAGGAACAGTACGACACACGTCCAAGCAAAACGCTTGATGTAGATGTTCTTTTGGCAGCCTTGAATAAGAAGTTCGAATCTTTCAAACAGGATACTCCTCTGAACAAATTACGTACAGATGTAAGGCTTTACGCGCAAAGTCTTGCTAATGCGG
>CAMACX010000028.1 GCA_945831575.1 uncultured Mediterranea sp. | reverse complement strand
TCTAAATAATAATTAATTTCATGGCGATATTAGCATTTCAAAAACCTGATAAAGTTTTAATGTTGGAGGCGGATGCGAAGTTCGGTAAGTTTGAATTTCGTCCGTTAGAGCCCGGTTTTGGTATTACCGTCGGTAACGCCTTACGCCGCATTCTCCTCTCCTCGTTGGAAGGTTATGCTATCAACACCATCAAGATTGAGGGCGTTGAGCATGAGTTCTCCAGCGTGCCCGGAGTTACGGAGGATGTAACTAACATTATCTTGAATCTGAAACAGGTGAGATTCAAGCGTGTAGTTGAAGAGTTCGAAAATGAGAAGGTAAGCATTGTTATCGAGAACTCAAATGAATTTAAGGCAGGTGACATAGGTAAATACCTGACTGGATTTGAAGTGTTAAATCCTGAATTAGTTATTTGTCATTTAGATTCAAAAGCTACGATGCAGATAGACATCACCATCAACAAAGGTCGCGGCTATGTTCCCGCTGACGAGAACCGTGAGTTCTGCACCGATGTCAACGTGATACCTATCGACTCTATTTATACTCCGATTCGTAACGTCAAGTACCAGGTAGAAAACTTCCGTGTTGAGCAGAAGACCGACTACGAAAAGCTGGTGCTTGAGATTACAACCGATGGTTCCATTCACCCGAAGGAGGCTTTGAAGGAGGCTGCAAAGATTCTGATTCACCACTTCATGCTGTTCTCAGACGAGAAGATTACGCTTGAGGCACAGGACAACGATGGTAATGAGGAATTCGATGAGGAAGTACTTCACATGCGTCAACTCCTGAAGACCAAGCTGGTCGATATGGACCTCTCCGTTCGTGCCCTCAACTGCTTGAAGGCTGCCGATGTAGAGACCCTCGGCGACTTGGTTCAGTTCAACAAGACCGACTTGTTGAAGTTCAGAAACTTCGGAAAGAAATCGCTTACCGAGCTTGATGATTTGCTGGAAAGTCTGAATCTGTCGTTTGGAACTGATATTTCTAAATATAAATTAGATAAAGAATAAGAAATGAGACATAATAAGAAATTCAATCATTTGGGTCGTACTGCTTCTCACAGAAACGCTATGTTGGCCAACATGGCATGTTCTTTGATCAAGCACAAAAGAATCACTACGACCGTTGCAAAGGCCAAGGCGCTGAAGAAGTATGTTGAGCCCTTGCTGACCAAGTCTAAGAACGATACTACGAACTCTCGTCGTGTTGTATTTAGCTACCTCCAAGACAAGTATGCCATCACAGAGCTCTTCAAGGAAATCTCCGTGAAGATTGCTGACCGTCCCGGTGGCTACACGCGTATCATCAAGACTGGCAACCGTCTGGGTGACAATGCTGAGATGTGCTTCATCGAGTTGGTTGACTTCAACGAGAACATGGCTAAGGAGAAAGTGGCTAAGAAGACCACCCGTACGCGTCGTTCGAAGAAGAACGCACCTGCTGCTGAAGCAGCTGCCCCTGAAGCTCCCGCAACTGAGACACCTGCTGAGGAAGCTAAAGCTGAATAATACTACTACTCTTATATCACAAGAAGTCTTATATTATAAGAAGCCGTTCCTCCCAGAGGGACGGCTTTTTTTGCTCTCCGTGATGCAAGATTCCCGGTTGTTTCCCGTTTATCTATACAGACGACTATCCTACGTGAATGAATTCATTTGCTGACAACGAACTGCAGTTGCTTGAATCGGTCAAGGCTGGAGATGCTCACGCAATCAAGCTGCTCTATGACCGCTACATTGGCATCTTGACCGCTGTATGCATGCGCTACATCCTCAATAGTGAAGATGTGAAGGACGTGCTGCAAGACTGCTTTGTCAAGATACTCTCTTCCGTTGCCCGTTTTGAATACCGAGGTGAAGGTTCCTTGAAGGCGTGGATGATTCGTCTGGTGGTCAATGAGTCGCTTACCTGGCTCCGTCAGAAAGAGCGTATGGAGGTAGTCACTTCGGATGATGCCTTGCCCGACAAGATGGATGAGGAGGAGCCCGAGGACGGTGAAGTGCCACCGGAGGTGATTATGGAGATGATTAGGCAGTTGCCTACTGGTTATCGCACGGTGTTCAACCTCTATGTCTTCGAACAGAAGAGTCACAAAGAAATAGCCGATCTCCTCCACATCAAGGAGAATAGTTCGGCATCGCAGTTTCACCGGGCCAAAGAGATATTAGCTAAAGGGATTATGGATTATAAAAAGAGAAACAATGGATGAGAAATGGCTTCATGATATAGCTGATCAGCTTGCTGATTACGAGGCAAAGGCTCCTGAGGGGCTTTGGGAACGCATTGACTCTTCACTGAAGGGTGGAGTTGCTGGCCCACGTCGGATTCCGTTAACCCGTCGTCCGTCCTTTCACAAGGTGGCCTATCGGATAGCTGCTGTTGCCCTGCTCACTCTCCTGCTGGGTGGGGGAGTGCTGCTGTACCTAAGCGACTCACACCCACAGCCTGCTCAGCAGCTCGTAGCTGATGGTGCCGAGATGCCGTCTGGTGCTCAGCAAAAGACTTCAATGCAAACGGCTACTGCGCAATTGCTCGCTTCGCAAACACCTGCTTCGCAAACACCTGCTTCGCAAACACCTGCTTCGCAAACAACAGCTTCGCAATCGGCAGCTTCGCAATCGACAGCCCGTGATGCACGCCTTGCTTCTCAGCACGTGGCGATACTTCATGCAGTCTCTGCTTCTTCTGCCGCTTCTGCTGCACTCGACTCTGATGCGGTTGTGCCTCTTCCGTCCACATCCGGTGAGCAAGGTAGCGAGGACCATCTCCAGCCATCCCACGACAGCCAACAGGCTGAGCAGGCGCAACAGCCTTCACGCGAAGCTCCGGCCCGACGTGCCCAGAGGGGCTACTTCGTACCTGCGCCTCAGAGCAAACAGCGTCAGCCCCATCCTGTCAGCGTCTCCCTGTTGGCATCCAATGTCTTTGCAGACAACCGCCAGACCAACGGCCCCGGCGGAGTAGCCATGTCAACTGGCGACAAATACCTGGCTCAGGAGCCGATAAGCACCCAGATACAGTCGGGCTACGGTGCGCTGAACAAACACCTGATAGGTAATGATGGTGCGCGCGTCTTTGACCAGGAGAAGCACCATAAGCAACCGGTGCGTGTGGGCCTCTCACTGGCCTATCCCTTGTCGTCGCGTCTCTCCATCGGACTAGGCCTCTACTACACCTACCTCTCGTCTGACTTCAAGAGCGGCTCAGAGCATAATTACCAGTCGGCTCATCAGTCATTGCACTACCTTGGCATCCCTGTGAGCGTCAACTACGCCTTTTATCGCTCCTCACGCTTTTCATTTTATACCACGGGTGGTATGATGGCCGAGAAGTGCGTATCGGGCCAGTCGGAACTCCTCACGGTGAGCGTCAACAGCAAGGAGGTGGAGAAGCAGTCGCTTACGGAGCACCGCTTGCAGTACTCCGCCTTTGGCTCTGTGGGTGTACAGATGGACCTTGTGAAGCATGTTGGTCTCTATGTAGAGCCCGGACTCTCGTACTATCTTGATAATCACAGCCGCGTGGTCAACCTCTATAAGGATGAGCCGCTTCAGTTCAACCTCTCAGCTGGTGTCCGAGTATCGTTCTAACCGGCTTCGAATCTCATTCCATTCACATTCGAATCTCATTCTAATACTGCTGTCAAGATGGATATTCTCCTGATAATTCTCGGCGTAATTGCCCTTCTACTGGGTCTGGTAGGCTGTATCGTACCGATGCTGCCTGGCCCACCGATATCCTATGTAGCCCTGCTGATGCTTCAGCTCACCGACAGGGCACCGTTCACCACCACCCAGTTGTTGTTCTGGCTGCTGCTTGTGTCATTGGTGCAACTGGTTGACTATTTCCTGCCCATGCTGGGCACAAAGTATAGCGGAGGTGGACGCTGGGGCAGCCGCGGATGCCTGGTGGGTACGTTGATTGGCCTCTTCTTCATGCCGTGGGGGCTGTTGGTCGGTCCCTTCCTCGGTGCGTACATCGGCACCTTGATAGAGGGGCGCAACCAGCAGGAGGCCATCAAGTCGGGCTTCGGTTCGTTGCTCGGTTTCCTGTTGGGCACGGTGCTCAAGTGCTTCGTCTGCGGCTATTTTGCTTGGCAGTTTGCTGTTGCCCTGCTTTGAAAGTCCATCCTTCATCCTTCTGAGCGGGGCAAAGAGCGTCATTATGGCGCTAATCACGTCCTATTTGTTTTTTTTTGCTTTCTTGATTTGCTCGATTAACAGAAATGATGTAAATTGCGCCCTCAAAAATTCAAAGAGATGCGTATGAAAAGGCTAGTAAGCATACTTATGTTGCTGGCTGCCTGCTTTTTGGATGGCAGGGCACAGCAAGTATTGTTCTCCAACTTGAAGAATCTGTTGGATGTGCGCGGTGACACGGTGACGACATTACACGTAGAGCGTAGGTCGAAGACCCAGATTTACCTCATGGGCGGTGCCGACTTCAAGATAGAGGCCCGAGGCAATGAGGGACTTTCCAAATACATCAAGCGCCGTTGCTACGCCATCCAGGTCGATAGCGTGCTCTACCTCAACTGCCGCAAGATGCGCTACAAGAGGTATCGCTTTGGTGCCTGGTACGCCCAGGCGTTGCGCATCAACGGACACGTCTTCTATAAGGCCCAGCCTCTGGGTCAGGTAGCTTCGAGTACGGTGGTCAATGAAGAGGCCACCAAGCTGGGCGGTGAAGTGGGGGATGCCATCAATGCCTCAGGCATGGTGACCCAACGCGTCTATTACGAGCTTGACCTCACCACGGGCTACTCCCTCTTCGTAGGCAAGGAGCGCATGACGGAGTTGCTCGAAGGGCATCCCGATTGGATAGAGGCCTTGCAGAAAGAGCGTTCCGAGGAGGCTTCCGTGATTGAGCCTTATCTCCTCCGCCTCAAGCAATAACTGCACCCTGCCCGGGCAATATGTCATCATGTTGATTGAGCAACGAATGCATTCTGCATAGACAACACCTGTGCCTTGCAGCATACCATACGCAAACACAATACATATCAAATATCCTATTCTATCAAAACGATGAAACGAATTTCCATCTTCTGTATCCTGCTTTTCCTGCTGGGCATGACTGTGCATACCGAGGCACAGCTCCGCTTCTCCATCCTTGGTGATTCCTATTCCACGTATGGCGGCTACGTCACGCCCGAAACCAATGCCTGCTGGTATGCCGGTACCGACGGTGGCACTGAGAAGCAGAACGACGTAAGCTGCGTCGAGCAGACCTGGTGGCATCTGCTGACCACCCTCCATGCCATGCAGCTCGATACCAACAACTCCTATTCCGGCTCCACTGTCTGCCATACGGGCTACAAGGGGCAGGACTTCTCCGACCGTGCATTCATCACCCGCATCCATCGCCTGGGTCGTCCCGAGGTGCTCTTCGTCTTCGGCGGCACCAATGACAGTTGGGCCGGTGTGCCCGTGGGGGAGTACCGCTTCGGCGGATGGAGCAAGCAGGATCTCTACGCCTTCCGTCCCGCCTTCTGCTACCTGATGAGCCAGCTCCGCCAGCTCTATCCCGACACCCGCATCATCAACATCACCAACACCGAGCTTTCCACCGAAGTGACTGAGTCGATGGAGCGCATCTGTCGCTATTACGGCATCCAGAACATCCGTCTGCACGACATCGACAAGCAGTGGGGCCACCCCTCCGTGGCCGGCATGAAGCAAATCTGCGAGCAGGTATGGGACGCCATCCAGTAAGCAGCGGCTTCCGTTAAGGCGGTTATCATACACAGGATATCTGCCAATCCTAGTTCCTGTACCTTCCAGTCATAGCTTTTTATCCTTATCCACAGCTGTGGTTAAGTCTATCCACAGTTGTGGCTAAGTCTATCCACAGTAGTGGCCAACTTTAACCACCTAGGTGGATAACCTAGCAAAGCTTATATATCCCTTCATCCTATCCTGTATCTCCTCTTTACAAGTCGGTTATTTTACCCTTGCGTATCGGCTAAAAAAAAGGTGGAAGGCCGAAGCCTCCCACCAGATTATTGTGATATAAAAAGTCAGGTTGCAGCACTTACAGGCATGAAGCAATGTATGCCTTCATCTCCGGCGTATGCTCTTCCACGCTCTGCAACAGCTTGAACTGTGCCTTCGTGCGCACCAGGTTGTGCTCGGGGTACTTGATCTTGTAGTAGGTATCGCCGTTGATGTAGTCCGTGAGGAAGCGCACGCATTGCATGTAGGGGAAGAGGGCGGCCGCATAGGGCAGGTTCTCAATCTCGATGGGCAGCAGGAAGCTCTTGGCCGACTCCAGGTAACCCTTGGCAAAGGCCTTGAAGATCTCCATGTTGAATGTTACGTTGCTCAGTTCGGGGTCATCCTCCAGTCCGGTATTGGCAGCTGAGCGCAGGAAGTCGCCAAAGTCAGAGAAGATGAACGAGGGCATCACCGTATCCAGGTCGATGACGCAGAGCACGTTGCCCTGCTCGTCAAACATCATGTTGTTGACTTTCGTATCGCAGTGGCATACCCGTTTGGGCAGTTTGCCTTCGCGGTGGAGCCGTTCAGCCTTGCACATCTCTTCGGCGCGTTTCTCCAGTTCGTCCAGGTACTCCTTCACTTCGGCCACACGTCCGGCGGCGTCAGCAGCCACGGCATCTCTGAGTTGCTGCAGACGGAACTCCATGTTATGGAATTTGGGGATCGTCTCGCCCAGCTCGTTAGGGATGTCGGCCAGCATGGCCTGGAAGTTACCGAAGGCCACTCCGGCATAGTAGGAGAACTCCGGATTGACTGTCTCGTAGGTCTTGGCGTTGGGGATGAAGACCATGACGCGCCAGTAGCTCTCGCCGTCATACCAGTAGGTCTTACCCTCGGCGGTGGGCAGGAAGTGGAGCACCTTGCGGTCGATGTCGGTAGCCTGCTGCTCTTCCAGCTTCTTGCGGATGTGGGTCGTCACCGCGTCGATGTTGGCCTGCAGCATATCCACATCTTGGAAGATGGCATGGTTAATGCGCTGGAGCACGTAGTTGGGCATCTCCGGCTCTTGGGTTGTCACTTTGTAGGTGTCGTTGATGAGTCCGGCACCCAGGGGCTTAATCTCTTGAAGTGTTCCTTGAATCGCAAACTTGGAAACAATGGATTGAAGATCTTTCATGATGGTTAAATGTTTAAAGTTTAAAGATTGTGTGCAAAGATACACTTTTATTTTTAATTCCACCAAGTTAACCCCATAAATATGAAAAAGGGGGCTGCTAAACTGAAACACCACGTTTCTTACCTAACGTAAAGATGGGCAAGAATACAATAGCAAACCTGTTGATTCTGTGCTTGCAAGAAGTTGGTTTATTTTTGTTCCTGTAACTATACCCATAGTATATAAACTGATTAGATTTTCAACTGCAAAAATACAATAAATATATGATAAATCTTCATGATGGTTGAAAATAATGCTGTTTTCTGAGGAAAATGGGAAATGTAGTATGTCGCTGTAATAGAATAAGAGAAACGGCCCGACTGTAGGATTATCTAACAGTCGGGCCGTTTCTGAGTTCTGGGTGATTCGCTTGGGGCTCGAACCCAAGACCCCAACATTAAAAGTGTTGTGCTCTACCTGCTGAGCTAGCGAATCAATCCTTATCGGGACTTGCGGTGAAGCACCCTTATTTGCCGTTAAGCGGGTGCAAAGATAGTGACTTTTATTGAAACTGCAAGCACTAAGGGTTAAAAAGTTGCATTAATTCGCCTCTTTCTCGTTCAAAAGGGCCTTTTCTGTACCTTCAGGAGGTGAAAGTTGCTCCTTCTTGACGATGTAGCGCTGGTAATAGGAGAGCATCAGCGTGGTGAGTGGGAGGGCGATGA
The DNA here is from genome assembly GCA_945831575.1 of uncultured Mediterranea sp. GTDB lineage: Bacteria > Bacteroidota > Bacteroidia > Bacteroidales > Bacteroidaceae > Bacteroides. The sequence goes on along the minus strand of CAMACX010000028.1, from coordinate 30,167 downwards.
TCATGCCCACCATCCCCATCAGCGAACCCCAGATGGAGAGCGATAGCAGGATGATGGCGGGGTTGAGGCCCGTGATGTGGCCCATGATGCGCGGCACGAGGAAGCCGTCCTGTATCACCTGTACCACCACGAAGACCATCAAGGCCGAACCCAGGATGAGCCAGAAGTTGCCGCCCGTGTCGGCTGTCTTGAGGATGGCCAGCAGCAGGGTAGGGATGAAGCCGATAATCTGCAGGTAGGGCACCAGGTTGAGCAATCCAATCAGCATCCCCAGACCGATGGCCAGCGGAAAGTCGATCAGGAGGAAGCCGATGCTGAAGAGTACGCCCACACAGAAGGCCACCAGCGCCTGTCCACGGAAGTAGCGGTTCATGCCCTCCTTGATGTCGGTAAGCAGGCCTACCGTGAATGGACGGTACTTGGGCGGAAGCAGTCGCACCCATCCCTGCGAGATGCTTTCGTAGTCCATCAGGATAAAGACCACGTAGAGCAGCATGATGAAGAGGGTGAAGACGCTGAAGAGCAGGTTGACCGACTCCGAGAGCAGGGCCCACACCTTGGGCAACGCCTCGCGCAGGGCGCTCATGCTGCTCTCCTCCGTCAGCAGGGCGCTGAGCCAGCTGTAGTCCAGGTGGCTGCGCACAAACTCCGAGAGCAGTTCGGGCACGTTGCCCTGATAGCTCCCCCGGCTGAAGTAGTCGATAAGCAGCTGGTTGACCCGCCCGATCTCCTCCACCATGGGTGGCACAATCAGCAGAAAGCCCCCTGTGCCGATGCTGCACACCAGCAGGATGGCCAGCAGGATGGAGAGGATGCGGCTCTTCAGGCGGAGCCGGTACTGGATGAAGTGTACGAGCGGATAGATCATGTAGGCGATGAGCCACGCCACAAAGAAGGGCAGCAGCACCCCACTCAGCCGGTTGATCAGGTAGAGCACCCCTACGGCCAGCACGATGCCTATCACGCCGCGTATGAAGCTGTCGAATGTGATTTTCTTCCTTTCCATAGCCGCTGAGGTATCAGTTGTTACGCTGTTCGTCCTCTTCGAGTGCCTCCAGGTAGCAGGCACGGCAGAGTGGTTCGTACTCCTGCGTCTCGCCCAGCATCACCTGCTTGTCGTTCTTCACCGTGCGGTGGGAGAAGGAGGCCAGTGAGCCGCACTTCACGCAGATGGCGTGTACTTTTGACACCTCGTCGGCGATGGCGCACAGCGCAGGCATCGGACCGAAAGGCTTGCCGCGGAAGTCCATGTCGAGCCCTGCGATGATGACGCGCACCCCGTTGTTGGCCAGTTCGTTGCAAACTTCCACCAGCCCTTCGTCAAAGAATTGTGCCTCGTCAATGCCTACCACGTCAATCTCTGACGTGAAGAGCAGGATGCTCGCCGAGGCATCAATGGGCGTAGAGGCGATGCTGTGGCTGTCGTGCGACACCACGTCACCCTCCGAGTATCTCGTGTCGATGGCCGGCTTGAATATCTCCACCCGTTGCCGGGCAAACTTAGCCCGCTTCAGCCGGCGGATCAGTTCCTCTGTCTTGCCCGAGAACATCGAGCCGCAGATTACCTCAATCCGTCCCCTGCGGCGGGTCTCTTGGTTGTGGTCTTCTGAGAATAGCACCATGATTCTACAATATTTTATAGGTTGTATGGCACAAAAGTAATCATTTTGTGGACTGACTAAACCTTTTTTCATGAATTATTTCTATTTTTGTGCCGTAAAAGGGCTTCTGGCCCCCAAAAGTAGCGAAGTATTATGGGAAAACTGTATATCGTACCTACCCCCGTAGGCAATCTGGAAGACATGACGCTGCGTGCCATACGCATCCTCAAGGAGGCTGACCTGGTGCTGGCTGAGGATACGCGCACCTCGGGCAACCTGCTCAAGCATTTTGAAATTAAGAATTATTTGCAGGCTCATCACAAGTTTAATGAACATAAATCGCTGGAAAGTGTTATGCAAAGACTGAAGGCCGGTGAGACGGTGGCGCTTGTCTCGGATGCCGGCACGCCGGGCATCTCCGACCCCGGATTCCTGGTGGCACGTGAGTGTGCCCGTCAAGGCATCGAGGTGGAGTGTCTGCCTGGGGCAACCGCCTTTGTACCGGCTCTGGTGGCTTCGGGCCTGCCGTGTGACCGCTTCTGCTTCGAGGGCTTCCTGCCCCAGAAGAAGGGAAGGCTCACCCGTCTGCAGGCCTTGGCCGGCGAGACGCGCACGATGGTCTTCTACGAGTCGCCCTACCGGGTGCTGAAGAGTCTCACGCAGTTTGTGGAGATTTTCGGATCCGAGCGTCAGGCCAGCGTCTCGCGGGAGATCTCGAAGCTTCACGAAGAGACGGTACGCGGTACCCTGGCCGAGCTGGTAGCCCACTTCACCGAGCACGAACCGCGAGGCGAGTTTGTCCTTGTCGTGGCGGGGAAGGAGGAGTGAGTAGTGATTAGTGATTAATGAGGTATTAAACTTTATAAACTTGATAGACAATGAAAAATTTAGTTATTGGTGTGGCAACTCTGTTTGCCTTGGTCTCTTGTGATATGATTGGTGGCGGTAGCCGTGACCAATTGAAGGCTGAAAATGACTCGCTGACGCTGTTGCTCACGCAGCGCAACGCCGAGCTGGACGAAATGCTGGGTACTTTCAACGACATCTCTGAGGGCTTCCGCCTGATCAATGCCGCAGAGAATCGTGTCGATCTGAATCGTTATGCGGTGGGCGAAGGCTCGCTGAGCGCCAAGGAGAAGATAGCCGATGACATTGAGTTCATCCGCAAGCAGATGGAGGAAAACCGTGAGCAGATTGCCAAACTGCAGCAGATGCTCAAGGAGAGTAAGAACAGCTCGGCACAGCTCAAGCGTGCCGTGGAGCAGCTGACGCAGGAACTGGAGACCAAGACGCAGCGCATCGAGGAACTGCAGGCCGAACTGGCTTCGAAGAACATTCGAATACGGGAATTGGATGAGGCCATCAACCAGCTGAACGCTACCCGCCAGCAGCTGGAGAAGGAGAATGCCGCCAAGGCAGCTGCCATTGCCGCGCAGGATAAGGACCTCAATGCTGCCTGGTTCGTCTTTGGTACCAAGAGTGAGCTGAAGGAGCAGAAGATTGTGAAGAAAACTGGTTTCCTTGGATTGAAAAAGCAGGTCTTGAAGGAGGATGATGTCAACCTGAACTACTTCACCAAGATTGATATCCGCACCACCAACCAGATTCGCCTCTTCAGCAAGGACGCTAAGGTGCTGACTAGCCATCCTGACGGCTCATACGCGCTGGAGAAGGATGACAAGGGCGAAATAACGCTCAAGATTACCAACGCCAAGGATTTCTGGAGTGTCTGCCGCTACCTAGTCATTCAGGTGAAGTAATCACATATCCCTTTGCCTTCCCACGGCTAGGCCATCAAAAAAATAATGTAATTTTTTGGGAAAAGAGGTGAAATTAAGCAGAAAAGTTGTACTTTTGTCACCGTTTTAACGCTATAATACAGTTATGGAGACATTATTACCTTTCGCTTTGCTTTGTTTCACCTCTTTCTTTACGTTGACCAATCCCTTGGGCACCATGCCCGTATTCCTCACCATGACCAACGGGATGACGGAGAAAGAGCGTCAGTCGGTCCTCAAGCGTGCCACCATTGTGGCCTTTGCCACCATCATGGTGTTCACCTTTGCCGGTCAATTCATTTTCATGTTCTTTGGCCTTTCCACCAACGGTTTCCGCATTGCCGGCGGTTTTATCATCTTTAAGATAGGCTTCGACATGTTGCAGGCACGTTATACGCCGGTCAAGCTGAAGGATGAGGAGATCAAGACCTATGCCGCCGACATCTCGGTCACGCCGCTTGGCATTCCCATCCTTTGCGGTCCCGGAGCCATTGCCAACGCCATTGTGCTGATGCAGGATGCCACCACGTTGGAGATGAAGGGAATCGTCATCGGCTCCATCGCCATCATCTACTTTATTACCTACTATATCCTGCGAGGTTCAACGAAGATGCTCAAGGTATTGGGTGATACAGGCAACAACGTGATGATGCGCCTGATGGGACTGATTCTGATGGTGATTGCCGTAGAGTGCTTCGTAGGTGGAGCAAAGCCTATCCTGATAGAGATTTTCAGAGGATAAATCCTGGGCTTCATACAACGAAAAAGGGCGGAATCTTTCCGCCCTTTTTTGTTGTAGTATTAATCATTGCATAGTCAGCGCTTAGTGAATCCGCTCGCCTACAAAGACGGGGTGGTGCAGGCGAGGCAGCTTGCGCATCTCCTCCCGGTCCATAAGCTGTAACTGCTCGTCGTCGCGCAGCAGGTTGCGGGTGGAAGTGCTGTTGATGGGCAGGTGAGCCTGGTCAAACTTCACGAATTCCTCATAGTCGTACTCCCATGGTGAGCCGTAGGCCATACGCATCACGCGCTTGTAGATGGCCTCGCGGCAGGCCACGTTGAATCCACCGTCATAGCCATTCATCATGCCGTCCTCCGTGGGACGCCACAGGTTTTTGATGTAGGTTCCGGCCCCTTCGAGCACGGTCAGCGGATGGCCGTTGCCGTCACCGTTCTTGTAGCGGTCGTCTTTGAGGAAGCGTGCCCAAGGTACCAGCTCAGGGTCGCCCGTGATGGATGTGTTGACAAACCATCCTATCTCCTGAAAGGCTTTCACACTCTCTATCTCCTCTTCAGGAGCTGCGCCCATCTCCTGGTAGGAATACTCATCATTCAGCTTGCCGAATCCGTGGCCACCGCTCTCGTGTACAGCCACCAGGCGACTATATACATTCTTCGGGCTGAAGATCATGGGGGAATAGCCCACGGCAATATCTAACAATTTTTCGTCATTACTGTAGAAGCCGAAGTAGCAAGTACCGGCATAGGTTGACGTATTCATGATGACCAGGAAGGTGGTCTGGTACAGCAGGTTGACGTCCTGCATCTCCTCAATACCTTCGCAGTAGTTAAAGACTTTCATGTGGTCGCCTTGAATTTCTGTGCCATTGCCGGTGGGGTAGGAACATACTGCGGTGCTCTTGCCATCCAGCAGGTTGCTCCCTGATACGGCCGTCACCTGCCATACGTCGAAGTATTCGCGGAGCGACTTCAGGGGCTCTTCGCTGAAGAAGTTGTCCAATCCTATCTGCATGCACTCATCGTAGTAGCCCGAAGCAATCTGCTTATCGACGAAGCCGTCGCCCAGGATGACCAGCGGGATGCCTGCGTTACCTTTCGTATGGGTTTGCAGCCTCTTCACCTCGCCGTCGTGGCTCATGTCAGTGGAGGTCAAAGCCCCCTGTCCCGCTTGCTTCACCTCAATGTAGTCCGACTCCACCACTAGCTGGTCATTGCTGTCGATAAAGGCGCATTGGAAGGGTGCCGTGCGCTCTTCGGGATATTGATTCTCCTCCACCGTAATTAGCATCTTGACTTGGAGCAGTCCTTTGGTCTGCTTGGACCACTCCACGTTGACATAGCCAGAGGCTGTTGTGCTTGTATAGGCATAGAGTTGGGCATCTCCGCCGTATCCGGTGATTTCAACCTCCACGGTACCGCCTGCTGCGGGTACGCTGAGATTGGTCTCGCTCAGTGAGATGAAGTTCTTGCGCTTCTGCTCCACGTTGAGGTTGACCAATGGTTTGCCTTTGCCGTAGAGCGTAAGTATCGCCTGGCGTACCTCGCCTGTCAGGTTGTCCGACTTGGCTGATACCGACACCGTACACTTACCCGCCTTGCCCGAAGCAGGGCTGAGCTTCAGCCAGGTACACTCTGAGCCGTCGCTCTGCGTGACCTTAGCCTCCCATTCATGAGAACTCTCAAATGTCACTTTGCCTGCTGCACCGCTCATCTCAGCCAGGTTGATGGAGGTGCTTACTTGACTGCCGCTCGAAGAGGGCACCAGGTCAATGGTCGCATTGTCGTCGGAGCATCCCGCAAGGAGCATCACGGCAACAGATAGCAGTAAAAATAACTTTTGTTTCATAGCATTTGTGTATTTTGAATATTGAATTAGGGCACAAAGATAGTTGTTTTTGTGGAATACCCACTATCCTATACCTATATATATTATATGATTGCTGCAAAATAGCAAGAGGGCGTGCCTCAAACTAGGTTGAAGCACGCCCTCGGGCAGTTCGTTCATGGTCAGCCTCGTGGGCTAACTCTCCGAATCAATCATTACGGCATGGTGACAACAATCATATTATCAGATTGTGTCTCGTTCCATCCACCGCTGAGAGCGGGTACGTAGTAATAGGGAGCCAGCTGCAGGGTCTTGTTGTCAATCCACTTACTCTTATCGGTGATGCCGAATGCCCATCCTGGATAAGCGTAAATCTTGGCTGAGCTATCGCCTTGGTAGTAGAGTCCGAGGTAGAAAGGCTCAAACTCGATGGCACCACCGTCAACTGTTGCAAATTCCACGTAAGGACATGCTGCGGGTGCAAGCCAGTTGCCCCACTCAGCGTCGTCATTAATGATGGATTCGCCATACGGATCCATGATACGATAACGCTCAAATCCTTCTGCCTTCATGATCTCTACATTGTATGTGATACCCCAGCCCCAGTTGTCAGTATAGGTACCCTTGCCCATTGACTGCCAGTTGTACTCCTTGTTCACCTTCACGCTGGTGCTCTGAATGCCGCCTACCGAAAGGTCTGCATCGCCGATGGTCACCGTTACGGTGGCTGTCACGCCAATCTCCAGCGGGCTGACATTGACTGTCACGTAGCCGATATTGGCATCCGCGTCAAACTGGTAGTTGCTGATAGTGCATCCAGTAAGTTCAACGTTGCTGTTGTTGTAAGGAACCGTCACTTTCAGCGTAGGGGTTGAAGAGGGAGTCGCAGCGGCATTGCCACGGAATACTTCCACCTTGAATTCAGGTGCGTTGGCCTGTACGGCAACGGGGTCCAAAGAACTCGAACTGAATGAAAGTTCGGCATTTTGCGATTGGTAGATTGCTCCTTCCTGGTCGGTGTCACAAGCCACCAGACATCCAGTCATCAGGAGAGCCAATCCCCAAGTGATTTTATTGATGTATTTCATAATGCTTGTTTCTGAATGTTGTTGGATAATTATTTGTAGTCACCCGTGGGGTTCTGGTCGGTGGCAAGGTCCATGTTGACGTTGCCGTCAAATTCTGCCTGAGGAATGGTCAGCACCCACATGTAGCACTCGGGGTCATCGGTAGGACGATTGGCAAGGATAGCCGTTGAGGGCCAACCCATCTCAGCTGTACGGCGGAAGCCCTGACGCAGACGGCGGATATCCCAGATACGGCCGGCTTCACCCCACAGCTCGATACGGCGCTGCAGGATAATCTCTTCGAGCAGTGAACCGGTCTCATCGGTAGTCAGCTTGCCCAGTGCAGTACCTGTCTTGTCGCAGGTGTAGTTGGCATCGCGCTTGCTCATCAGGGCCATCAGGTCGCTGATTGCGCTGGCCTCGTCACCCAGGCGGCATTCAGCCTCGGCGGCAATGAGGTACATCTCCTCGATACGCATCCAGATGTAGTCGCCCATCCAGGTCTGGATGTCGCTGAACTTAAACTTCTCCTGCTGGTAGCCGTTGCTCTTGTTGTTGGCATCAGCGGGGTTCCACCAGGCACGGCGGTCGTCGTTGATACCCATCTTGATGTACAGCTCCTTGTTGATCTGCTTGCGGGCGCTGTTACCATAGGCTCCAGCCTCCCAGTCCATGTGGGTGAAGTGACCGGCATACATACCCGACTGGTCAGAGATAATCTCGGCACCCCACATTACGTTCTTGAAGTTTACGCTGTTCAGGCCCTTGAAGTTCTCTACCTTCTCAATGGTGCATTTGCTGTTGGCTATGGCCTCCTTGGCAGCACTTTTGGCCGCATTCCAATCCTCCATGACCAAGGCAATGCGTGCCTTCAAGCCACAAGCCACGGTGTAGTCGATGTGGCTGATGTGCTTGCGGCTCGTGCCTTTCAGCAGGCTGACAGCCTTGTCAATATCAGAAGTAATCTGGTCATAGACCTCTGCAACCGTTGAGCGGGCTTTACCTTCCGTACCGGCTACTGTAGGCTCGGTGTAGATGGGGCAGCAGGGCTCGTTCTCGTGTCCCTTGTAGGTGCGGGCAAAGTTCTGTGCCAGCATGAAGTAAGCGTAGGCGCGGATGGCATAAGCCTGACCGATGACGTAGTTGCGGTCGGCTTCGTCACCCTCCATGGTCTCCTCGGCTGCCAGAATGTAGTTGGCATTCGATACCCACGTGTAGCCGGCGCTCCAAAGGTCGTATGAGCGCCATGCGCCAGAGCTGTAGCGTGCTTTTACGTTGTAGAGGCAGTCGTACCAGAACCAGCCGCTTCCGGATTCGTTCATGATGTGGTCTTCACCCATCACATCGGCCATCAGGATATAAGCCGAGATACCGTAGCATTGGTGCGTATTGCCCGTAGTGGACCATCCTGCGGTGTACATGGTGCGGTAGATACCGTTCAGAGGTACCAGTGCAGCGTTGGCGTTGGTCATCAGACCGTCGCCCGACATCGAGTCGGTGGGGCTGGTCTCCAGAGCGTCCTCCGAGCAGGCCGAAAGCATGCCGCAAGCCAGCAGACCGACAAACATATAGTTGAATATCTTTTTCATACGTCTAATTTTCTGTTAATAGTTAATGGGTTTTCGTTTAGAAGTTCACCTCTACGCCCACGGTCCAAGTCTTGTTGGGGGTGTAGCTGTAGTCGGTTGAACCGCTGAAGTTGTACTGCGGGTCCATACCTTCCAGATGGGAGAACATGGCCAGGTTGTCCACCGACGCGAATACGCGTACAGAGTTCATCTTGGCGCTGCGCATCCAGCTCTGAGGCAGCTTGTAGCCTAGGGTGATGTTCTTGATAGCGAAGTATGAGCCGTCAATCAGGTAGCGGTCGTTGGTCGTCGTCTTACCGGCAATCTCGATGCGGGGTACGTCCGTTACGTCACCCGGCTTCTGCCAACGGCGCAGGGCGTGCTTGTTCCAGTTGTTGTTGTAGTACATGTTGTTCATTGAACCGTTGTACAGGCCATCATATATCTTACCGCCGATGGAGTAGGTAGTCAGGATAGAGAGGTCGAAGCCCTTCCAAGAGAAGTCAGTACCCAAGCTGCCATAGAGGTCAGGGATACGGCTACCCAGGTAGTACTTGCTGGTAGCTGCCTTGCTGTAGTCGCTGCTGATGCGCTCGTTGGTGATGTTGCCATTCTCGTCCTTGTCATATACCCAGTAGAGCTGAGCACCGGTAGCGGGATCTACGCCAGCCGACTTGGCCATGTAGAAGGTATTGATAGGCATACCTTCCTTGATGCTGTAGATACCGTTGATGATCTCGGGAGACTCGTTGGTCAGTTTCAGCACCTTGTTGCTTACGGTAGAACCCATCCAGGTAACGTTCCAGGTGAAGTCCTTGGTCTTTACGGGAGTGCCTTTCACCTCAAATTCCCAACCTGTGTTGCGCATGTCGCCCACGTTGTCATTGTAACCGTCAAAGCCGGTAGAGAGAGCCATCGGGTAGTTGAGCAGCATGTCCGTGGTCTTCTTGTTGTAGTATTCCACGTTCAGGTTCAAGCGTTGGTCGAAGAGGCTGGCCTCGATACCGATGTTGAGGTTTCCGTTCTTTTCCCAAGATACCTTCTTGTTCTCCAGTGTGCTGACCAGACCACCAATCTGGTTGGCGTTGGCCCAGCTGAGGCTGTAGAGGCTCTGCCATGCGTAGAGACGACCCAGTGAGTCGTTACCCTGTTCACCGTAGCTCAGTTTCAGCGAGAGATTGTTCAACCACTCCAGGTCAGCCATGAAGGCCTCCTTGGAGATGCGCCAGTTGGCACCTACAGACCAGAAGGAACCCCAACGGTAATCCTTGTGGAAGCGTGAAGAACCGTCGCGACGGAACGAAGCATCGAAGTAGTACTTCTCATCGTAGTTGTAGTTGACACGACCCAGCCAAGACTCGATGCGGTAGTTGTTGGTGTAAGAGTCGGCATCGTAGAGTGTCGTACCCGGTCGGAGCTCCAGGATGCCATCCACGAGGTTGGTCTTACCGGCGCTCAGGTATTCATATTTGTAAGCATAGAACTCATGACCAGCCAGCACGTTCACGCTGTGCTTGCCGAACGAGCGGTCGTAGGTGAGCAGCTGGTTGAAGGTGTAGCTCTGCATGCGGGTGTTGTACTTCATCAGCAGACCGCCTGCGTTGGCCTGGTTGCCGTGGTACATGTTCATGTAGCTCTTCTGCAACTGGTTGCGGTAATCCAAACCAAAGTTGAGGTTCAGCTTCAAGCCTTTGAAGATACCGAACTTGTCTGAGTCAGAGCCGAATACCAGACCGGTACGTACGCTGGCTGCATCGTTCTTCACGTCAGCCTTGTCATCGAGCAGGCCACCCAGCGGGTTGAAGTCGTTATAGCTACCGGGACGACCGCCTTCACCGTAGTCCAGCTGAGGCTGACCGTTGGCACCAAGCAGGTTTTTGCCATCGGCATCCTTTATATATACGGGGAACAGGGGAGATACGAACTGGGCCGAATACCACACGTTGGATGTAGATGAGCCATCGTAATCACTGAAGTTCTGCATTGAGTGGGAGAGTGACACGTTCATGTTGCCGCTGAACCACTCGTTCACCTGTGTGTTGACATTGGCACGTGCGTTATAGCGCTGGAATGCAGTCGAGATCAGGATACCGTCCTCATTCAGGTAACCCAGTGAGAACATGTACTTCGTCTTCTCCGTACCACCACTCAATGAGAGTTGGTGTTCGTGGCGCAGAGCATTGTCGCGCAGCAGGGCATCCAGCCACTGCTCATCCCATGCGGACTGGGCATCGGGACGTACATAACCTGTCGTGGGGTCGATGATGTTGTCCCACGTATAGTTCTTGAAGGGGTTGTATGATTCACCACCCAGTACACTGCCCAGTGATGCACGTGCAGCAGCTTCTGCATCACTCCAGGCATAGCCTGAGTTGAAGGCATAGTCGTTACGCAGTGCCTCATACGAGAGCTGAACGAACTCCTTCTGATCCAGCATGTCATACGGGTCGAGTGCGCGCGAAGCCCAACCCACGGTTGAACGCCACTGTACGCTGGTCTTACCCTCTTTACCCTTCTTCGTCGTAATCATAACCACACCGTTAGCACCACGCGAACCGTAAAGAGCACCGGCCGAGGCATCCTTCAGGATGGTCATTGACTCAATATCAGAGGGGTTGATAGAGCTGAGGCTACCATCGAAAGGTACACCATCAACCACATAGAGCGGAGTGCTCGATGCGTTGATTGAACCGTAACCACGGATGATAACTGATGAGCCGGAACCCGGCTGTCCTGAACCTGAAGTGGTCAGCACACCAGTGGCCTGACCTTCCAGGCCCTTGGTCACGTTGGTGATGGGTCGCGACTCCAGCTTCTTGTTGTCAATCGTAGAGGCCGAACCGGTAAACGAAGACTTCTTCGCCGTACCATAAGCCACGACCATTACTTCTTCAAGTAGCTCAGCATCAGGCTTTAAGGAAATGCGCATGTTCGCCTTGATAGCCACTTCCACCTTCTGCATACCCACGAACGAAACTACCAGAGTTTTCGCCGAACTAGGTACGTTGGGTAACGTAAAATCACCATCTACACCGGTAATGGTACCCAATTGCGTACCCTTTACCACTACAGAGGCGCCGATCACTGGTTGCCCATCTTCTTCAGAAATTACAACACCTGTAACTCTTTGAGTTTGGGCAGTTACAAGGCCTATTCCTACAAACAGACAGGCCAATAACAGCATTAATTTTCTTTTCATAAATTCTCTCTTAAAGTTAAACTTTACATTAATTGTCTCTTTACTCTAACGAAATGCAAATATATTAATAAATATGAATACCGCAATGCTTTTTCTTAGAAAATAGGTTGAATATGTCATTTTGATATAATATATAGGTAAAACGTGTTATATAACATTGTTATTCCTGTTAAATAACATATCTGGCATCGCTTTTTGTTACCATATGCACCTCCTTTCTACAATTCACAATTCTGAAATTCCTCGCAATTTTAATCAAAAGTGTTAATTATTGGAGCGCATTTGAATGTCATTTCAGTTACTATCCCCAACTTTAGGGAGAAAAACTGCTATTAACAGGAGCTGGATAATCCCTCATTCGCCTTCATTGAGGGCATGGATTGCTGTCTGCTTTTGCTCTGAGGACGCTCTAATACCATTGCCACATTAACAACCTTTTATATTAACGCATTTATGGATAAAATTGTTTACAGGTTTGTTTATAACCGCAAAAATCACCTCAATCAAGCAGGTAAGGCATTGCTTCAGCTCGAAGCGCTGCTACAGGGGAAACGTTGCTACTTCAGCACGCACGTCTATCTGAAGCCAAATCAATGGGACAAATTGCACCAGCGCATCATTCATCATCCTCTAGCCAGTGAATTGAACCGGAAGCTGGATGAACTATTGATTGATACCGAACGCACGGAGCTGTTGATGTGGCGGCAAGGTGCAAAGGTGACATTAGACAAGCTGAGGGCTGCGGTGGCCAAGCCTCGTCCTCTCACCACGTTCCTGGACTTCTTCCATCACGAGGTGCAAGCCGCCTCAATACGTGAATCTACGCGTCAGAACCAACTCACCACCTGGCAGCTGCTACGAAGGTTTCGCCCCTCTATCCTGTTTGGTGAATTGACCCTTGACTTGGTCATGCAGTTTGAGCAGTATCTGCATCAGCGGGGATTTCACCTCAACACCATTGCCAAGCACATGAAGCACTTCAAGCGTTACGTCAACCTGGCCATCAAGCGGCGGTTGATGTCTGTTGAGATGAACCCGTTCAGTCAATATCGCATACGCAGTGCAACGACGCACTACTCCTTCCTCACGCTGGAGGAGCTGCAACGGCTGGAGGTGTTACAGCTCAGTCAGAGGCAATACGGTATGCAGCATACGCTTGATGCTTTTCTGTTCTGCTGCTATTCGGGGCTGCGTTACTCCGATTTCATCCACCTGACAGCGGATAATGTGGCATACCAAGACAGGGAGTGCTGGTTGTCGTATCGTTCGGTCAAGACCTCTGTGGAGGTAAGAAGTCCGTTGCACCTCTTATTTGGCGGAAAGGGGATGGCATTGCTGGCTAAGTACAGCGGCAGGGAAGAGGATTTCTTCCAGCTCGGCTCCAATTCCAATGCGAACAAGCAGCTCGGTGCGCTGGCCGAGTTGGCAGGGATAGAGAAGCACATCACCTTCCACACCGCCCGCCACACCAACGCCACCTTATTAATATATAGTGGTGTCAACATCACCACGGTGCAGCGGCTCCTGGGGCACCGCAGCGTGAGGACCACGCAGGGCTATACCGATGTCATGGACAAGACGGTGATACTCGACCTGGAGCAGCACCAACTTCCGCCGTCGTAACCCACAAAAGTTTTTTTAGCGTCATTTTGTTGCCATGTTGCAACACTTTTTGATAATCAGCTTATTACGGGTGGCAACAAGGGTGGCAACAACACAGATTTAGGTTGCAAATAGGCTAAAAATGGGCTATTTTGTGGTAATTTGATGCTCATGTCGAGCAGCAAACGACTCATGTATCATACTGTCCGGTCAGGTCTGGAAAAATGTCCAAGTTAATGCGGCAAAGTGTCCGGACAGGTCCGGACACTTTGCCGAAGCTGCTGCGCTATCTTAAACTGTCTAAAAACAATTATCATTTTTAGATAGTATTTGTTGCTCATCTAAAAGATTGTATTCCTTCATAAAAGCTTTCTATTTTTGGTGGCAAAAATAAGTACTTTATTGCAGATATACAACTCTTTTTGATTTTCCGTTCGGCTAGTTGGCTGATTTTCGTTCGGCAAGTTGGCTGATTTTCATTCGGCAAGTTGGCCGATTTTCATTCGGCAAGTTGGCCGTTCCAACATGTAGATGATGGAAGAGTATTGATATACTCCATTCTCCTCTTAATCCAATGTCAGTATTGATGTTCGACACTGTAGGGGCAGACCGATGTGTCTGTTCAAATACACATCTGGTGTGAGGTGACTCAGCAGTAGGACTGCCGTTGCTCTAATCGGACTCTAATCTTTCTCTAATCTTTCTCTAATCAAACTCTAAATCCGGATTAGAGCTGGATTAGTGTTACTACGGAGTAACTACGGAGTAGCTACGGAGTTACCTTAGACTTACGGCCTTGTCACTCTCTACTCCGACGCTCTGACCAATCGGCTGATGCGTTCGTTGACAATCCGAAGGTAGTTGCGCTGAACGAGGGTCCATAATTCCGATAATTTTCGTTCCGATAATTTTCGCAATGCGCTGCAAAGATAAAGTATTTATCTGAAATAATGAAATTAATGTAAGGACTAATACCCTAAAAAGACGCGTTTCTTAAGCCAAAGCAGAAGTATGGGGTCTGACAACTCAATCCTGTTTGTGGAAACGGTGGTAATCAAATCTTTATCGGTCAGCGACTTCTTTAAGCGGGTAATATTGGCAGCTGTGCCCAGATGATACTGACTCAATACGGATGACTGGGTGAATCCTGAGCAGACACCGTTCGCAATGGCTTTAAGGAAGTTCATCTGATAGGCCGACAGTTCTTCGGTCTGCTGAATGAACAATGGTTCGCAGGCATCGAGCAATCTATCTACAGCCTGAACTAAATCCTCTTCGCTAGCCTCATCACGGGTCTTGAGCCATACAAACCAGGCCAGTTGCTGCACATACGAGGAATACCTGTCGGTCAGCCGGCATATTTCCCTGGCCAGTTGTTCACTGATTGCCTTGCCTGTCACCTTGAACCGAGTGCAAATGTATTCAACCCAATCATCCTCACTTATCTTCTGGAGATAAAACAGGTCTCCAAAACGGTAAAAAGGATAACTATGATTCTGAAACATCGTCTCCATGATATGCTTCTTGCTACCATACAGACAATAGGAGACCCTCTGCTGCAATTGCCACACACTCCTCAATTTCTTCTGAAACGTCAGGGAATCAGTGAAGTCCCCTATCTGCTGAAACTCATCTATACAGACCACGATACGGTAACCTTTAGCCTCTGCAATTCTCTCGGGAAGGGCGAGGACATCTTCAGTCGTCGTATTGGAAGCATTATATTCCAAGCTGATAGAGAAATCATTCATGGGGTCTTGGCCAAAGCTAATCTTTGGTACAAACCGGCTTAAGAATACCCTGGCGTTCTCCATCCACTCCTCCCAACGGGATGACGTGGCCCTCACTACTGCCGTAGCAAAAGCATTGATAAAGTCATATTCCGACCGACAACCGAAGGCATCAATGCGTGCGATACGAATGACATCACCCTGAAGCAAAGAGCAAACTCTATCCACCAGGGAGGTCTTACCCATACGGCGAGGAGAAATCAGTATGGTATTTATGCCATATCTGAAGTTCATAAGTAGTCTCTCAGTCTCTTCCCTACGGTCGGTAAAAGTGTCACCTTCCACTCTCACGCCAAATACAAACGGGTCTTCATCATTTCTTTTCATACGCATTGGGTTCATGATTTCGTGGCAAAGATAGCGCGTATTTCTTAATTAAACAAGGTTGTTTAAAACAAAGTTGTTTAAAATACCCCGAACAACCATGAATAATGTTCATAAATCAAGACAACCGTACGCTAGGAATATCCATCCAAGGGAGAATATCGAATAAGAGTCAATAGTTTGCAGATACAAGCAGAGATTTCAACAGATACGATGAACAAGATGAATCGGGGTACAAACGGGTAGCATGAAGTCCTCATTCGATGAGTTGCATGCAGTTGACTACATGTGTGTTAACTAGCTCAACCGGGGTACAAACGGGTAGCATAATCCATAGCTAATCTCAGCGAGAAGGCATTCTGAGTGGGGTAATGCAGTTCCTATTCCCAGCGCAGATAAGGTGCTACTAAGCTGTAAATCAGCATAAAAAGCAACGTACCTAGTTCGGCGAAAACTCTGGTAGTTTCGTTCGTGGGTATGCAAAAAGTGGAAGTGGCTATTGCGCCCCGTATGAAGGTGAGCCTGAGGCCGGATGCGGAGGTGTTGGATGAAGTAGTGGTTACCGGTTACGGTTCATTCAAGAAGTCATCTTTTACAGGTGCAGCCTCAACCATGGCGACCGAGAAGATTAAAGACGTACCTACCGTTAGTCTGGAAGATAAGTTGGCAGGTAACGTGGCCGGTGTTCAACTCAATGCACTCTCGGGACAACCTGGTGCAGCGGTAAACATCAAGATACGTGGTAAAGGTTCAATCAATGCCAGCAGTAACCCTCTGTTTGTGATTGATGGCGTACCAATGACTTCGGGAGATATTGCAGAGTTTGGCTATGCCCAGTCAGGAACAAACATCCTTTCTACGCTGAACAGCAACGACATCGAGTCAATTACTGTTATCAAGGATGCAGCTGCTGCGTCATTGTATGGCTCGCGAGCTGCGAATGGTGTTGTCGTTATCAATACGAAAAAAGGCTTATCGGGAAAGACCCAGTTCAATGTCAAGGCTGACTGGGGTGCCTCGAATATGGCTATCGATTGGCGTCCTGTGCTAGACGGTGACTCTCGTCGTGAACTGCTCCATTGGGGATTGGAAAATTACGCTTCGGACAATGGCATTGCTGATGCAACGGCTTTCGCTGACAAGAACATTGACGCATTTGCGGAAAAGCCTTGGAGTGGTTGGACGGACTGGAAAGACCTGCTGTTCCAAACCGGAAAACACGAGAACTACGAAATCAATGCCCAGGGTGGTAACGAAAAAACAAAGTTCTATACCTCATTGGCCTATACGAAGCAAGAAGGCATTACGAAAGGTGCCGGGTTGGAACGTATGACTGGCAATGCAAACCTCACCCATCAGGCTAACCGGGTGAAGATAGAAGTGAGCAGCATGTTCTCCAAGACCAACCAGAATCTCGTCAATGAGAACACCTCTTTTGCATCGCCCTACATGGCATACGCCTGGTCTTGCTCACCGCACATTACCGCATATGAGGAAGACGGCAGCTTCAGCAGCTATTTCCCTATCACCAGTGGCACCAACCCCATGCAAAGTTTGGCATACAACTACAACCGCTCTAACGTAACTCGTTCGCTGAACACACTGGCTGCTACATGGAATATCTGGGATAATCTCAATCTGCGTGAGTCAATCTCATACGATTACACGAACAATACCTCTAGTACGTTATGGGACAGAAGATCCGGTGATGGTGATGATTACAACAGCTTGCTGCAACGTATCATTTCTACCCATGAGCGCCTGACTACACAAACGCAGCTGACCTACAACAAGACCATAGCTAAGGACCACTCGTTTGACGTGCTGCTCGGTTTTGAGACAGAAGACTATCAATATGCCTGGAATTACTTGAACGGTTACGATTATCCTGGCCTGAAGACTGAACTGGAAAATGCAGGAACGACATCCGCAGAGTCTGGTAAAAGCCGTTCGAAGATGGTATCTTACCTGGGTCGATTGAACTACAATTACGCAGACCGCTATTACATTGGGGCCAGCTACCGCATGGATGGCACTTCCAGGCTGTCACGCGACAACCGCTGGGGCTCCTTCTGGTCGGTTTCCGGTTCATGGCGTTTCATGAACGAAGCATTCATGGAGGGTATCAAGGACATCTTGACTGATGGAAAACTGCGTGTCTCGTATGGTACCAACGGTACACTTCCCTCCAGCTACTACGGCTACATGACCCTTTATACTTATGGATGGAACTATAATGGCACATCTGGTATGGCTGAAGGAAATGCCGGGAACATGGACTTGAAGTGGGAAAAGAACAAATCATTCAATGTCGGTCTGGATTTAACTTTCCTCGACCGCTACTCCATGAGTGTTGACTATTACAACCGCGTATCTTCTGACTTGCTGATGAGCAAACCCATCTCCTATGTGGCAGGCTTCAATTCGGCCTCCGCCCTCATGAATGTGGGTAAACTGAAGAACAGCGGTATCGAGCTGGAACTGCGCTCAACGAATATCTCCAACAAGAACTGGACATGGACTACCACCCTTACGTTGGCTCACAATAAGAATGAACTGGTGCATCTGGATGGACTGCAGAAGGAGATTATCAGCGGTCGTCTGATTCACCGCGAGGGAGAAAAATACTATAGTTACTATCTCTACGAATACGCCGGAGTGAACCCGGAAACAGGTAATGAATGGTATTATATCAACGGCGATGGCGACAATGCCCGCGAACGAACAGAAGACCTGACACAGTGCAATAAGATTATAGCCGGCAGTCCTGACCCGAAGGTGCAAGGAGGTCTGACCAACTTCGTAAAGTGGAAATTCATCGACTTCAATATGACACTGACCTACTCTCTGGGAGGTGATGCTTTCAATAACAATACTTGGCAGAACACAAATGGTGGTGTCTATAACTACTACGGTTCAGTTCCTGCTTACTATGATATGAGCAAAATGTGGAAGCAACCTGGTGATCAGGCTGAGCTGCCTCGCTTCGTCTATGGCAATACCAATTACACGACCCAATCTTCCCGTTGGTTAATGCCTACCGATCATTTGCGCATCAAAAATTTGACTTTAGGATTTACCGTGCCCAAGCAGTGGATTGCGAAGAGTGGGCTAAACAAATGCAGAGCCTACTTCTCAGCAAACAACTTGCTGACTTGGAAGAGCAAAGACCTAGTGGTAGATCCCGAGATTCCTACCGATGGCCTGTGTACCTTCGAAGCACCTGCCTTGAGAACTTTCACTTTTGGTGTTGAAATCGGTTTCTAAACAATATGATTAGTTAATTATGAAAACAAGTATCTTAAAACAAATAGCCTGTGGATTTGCTGCCTTGGCACTCGCATCGTGTGCCAACAACTGGCTTGACACAGAACCAAGCAATGGTGTTGATGCATCGACTGCAATCACAACTGATGAAGAACTGAGCAATGCCTATGTAGGTATGTACCAGATTTTTAAGGGAAGCTCAAGTTATTATGACTATTATGGAGCACGTATGTGGTACTATGGAGATGTACGCGGTGAGGACATCCAGACAGAAGCCAACGGTAGCCGTAGCACCTCATTATATAGTTTCACATACCGTACCGCAGCAGATGCACCTTCTCTGTGGGGAACCCCTTATCGGGTAATCCGTCGCGCCAGCCGTGTGATTGAGGCGGCTGAATCCGGAAATCTGAGCGGTGACCAGGAATGGATTAACCAAATGGCTGCAGAAGCCCGTGTCCTTCGTGCATTGGCCCATTTTGACCTGGTTCGAATATATGGCATGACTTACACAGCCGACAACGGTGCCTCATTGGGTGTACCTATCGTCACGACTGCGCTAGAGGTACAGGCTACCCCCGGACGCAATACTGTGGCAGAGGTATATGACTTTGTTATCGATGAATTGAACAAGGCAATTAATTCAAGCGCACTAGACACTGAGATTACTACAGGTTACGTGAATGAATGGACGGCTAAAGCATTCCTTGCCCGTGTCCTGCTGACCAAAGGTGACAACAGCAGTGCTTTCAAATATGCCGAAGACATTATCAACAACGGGCCCTATGAACTGTGGTCCAATGAGGAATATGCCAAAGCATGGGACAAAACAAATCCTGCTCACATCAAGGAGCCCATTTTTGAGATTGTAATGACCAGTACCAATGACTGGGTAGACCGTGAAGGTATAGCTAACCTGTATAACGAAAGTGGTTATGCTGACATGATTATGACCAAAAAGTTCCTTGAACTGATGAGTGAGGATATGGAGGATTGCCGCTGGGGTGTCATGCTCGCTCCGCAAGTAGGTGACTACATCAGCCGATATGGTACAGATAAGGTGTTCCTGAATAAATATCTGGCAATGAATACATTTAACAGTCTTCCTGTTATCCGCCTTTCAGAAATTTATCTCATTGCAGCTGAAGCCGCTGCTAAGAACAATGATGCAACGAATGCTGCAAAATACTTGACGGCCATTGTGCAACGTGCTAATCCCAACGCACCTGCCATCGCTCAGGGTGAGGCTACAGTAAACCGCATCTCCAAAGAACGCCGTAAGGAACTGGTAGGAGAAGGTCATCGCTTGTTTGATGCCGTACGCAACAACGAGACCATTGTAAGATATAGCTCCGAGGCTGACAAGGGTTATCACATCTCACTTAATGCTGAGGCCCAATCGTTTGACCGTACATTCTTCAAGGTGTTATTGCCTATTCCTCAGGCAGAACTGGATGTAAATCCTGTGCTTGCAGGGCAACAGAACCCTGGTTATTAATCACTGTATTGAAAGAGTTGTGTAGGTAACCTTTGTTCCTATAAATGAAGAGTAAGGAGGGTGTCTCTAAGTAAAATGAGCACCCTCCTTTTCATGGTCGCAACATGAAGTCATGATTACCACAACCCCGCCCAGTTGGCAATTTCTTTACTCCGACACTCTGACGAATCGGCTGATGCGTTCGTTGACAATCCGAAGGTAGTTGCGCTTCATTTTGTCATTCAGGTAGCTATGACCTATCAACAACTGTGCCTGTGGAGGTAATAGCATATATTTAGCCACGATTCTCTGAATACGGGGCTTCCGTAAACCAATTCGCTCTGCAAACCGCTCAAAATCTATATGACAAGGGTGTCCCGTTCTTTCCATCACATCGCTCTTTTCAATGTGAGGTGACAATCCACCATCAAGTCCAAAGTCATCTCCATCTACATGAAGACATTTCATCGCTTTATTTCTTTAGTTGTACTGCACCGATGAAATCCTGATTGGCCATGGCGGTAAGGAGTCCGAAATAGTCCTCTTCGTCAAGCTTCAGCGTACGACAGATGACTTTCCGGTTGGCTCCTTCAGGCAACATGTTGGTGAAAAAGGGGAATAAATGTTCCGATTGGTAAGCCTCCTTGCGCTTTGGCAAAGTGACGGAAACTGGGGGCTGGTCAGAAGCCAGATAATCCGCATCATATATGAAGGTATAACCATACCCAGGATGCGCCTCACTTAGGACGCCTGCCTTAATCTCATTGGTATAGACAGATAGTTCTCTCATGGATTGTTCAAAATAGTTCAGATGGTTTGACGGACGTTATAGGATATCTCCAAGCCAAGGATATCTAAGAGCTTATGGATGGTAAGTAAGGAAGGATTGCCCTTCCCACGCTCTATATCCTTGACTGTAGCAAGGCTTACACCCGACATTTCCGCCAAATCTTGTTGGGAAAGCATTAACTCTTCCCGTCTTCTTTTCATCACTTCATTCAGTTCCATGGTCTAATATAATATACTTTTTTTGCAAAAGTAGTGCTATTTATTGAATTACCCAAGGGAAAAGTCTATTAAAATAAACTATTTATTCATTATCAATCTTTACTATAGTCTGTCCCAAACAGCAGATGAGAGGTGCTGGGCATAGTAGGGATGGCATTATCATATAAATGAAGTCCCGGCAGATTCCTGCTGGGGCTATTTTGAGGTACGCTCGACCTTGACATCTGGAGATTACCGCAACCCCGTCAAGTCTATGCAAATTATATTCCCAAATTGCACTTTTCCAACATGAATTTAGCATAATTCTTACACTTTTCCAACATGAAATCACTCGATTTTATACATTTTTCCAACATGTAGATGATGAAAGGTTATTGATTTACTCCATTCTCTTCTTAATCCAATGACGGAAGATGGGGTCTTCTATGGCATAGGAGTCGGTGCGGATGATGAAGCCGTTTTGCATCAGACGCTTGATGGCGCTAAACGAGGTACTGGTAGGTATCTGGCGTTGTTCGTAGGGTGACAGGCCTTTGCAAAGCAGCTGAAGCATCTTACGGTCGGTCTTATTGAACGTAAGCCACAAACGCTCAAAGTCCAGGTCATGAGCCATGACCAGTTGACTGATGGCGTTGGTCACAACCGCTGATGCATCCTCCTTTTTATAATATAGTCTGTCCCAAACAACAGATGAGAGTTGCTGGGTATAGTAGGGATGACAGTCGGTCTCGTCCAGAATGCTGCAAGCTATCGCATCGCTATCACTGGTGAGTGTCTCCAATCGGGAGATGATATAAAGGAAGAAATCCGGACGTGGTATCTTCTCCAGCCTCATCAACTGACCAAAATGATAGAATGGAGACTTCTTGCGCTCAAATATCTGTGTCATCATGGATTCCTGACTTCCCAGAAATACATAGTTGACACGCTGTTGCTCCTGCATGATGGCACGCAACTTCTTGTCTATGTTCTTCTCCAATCCCATAACCTCCTGAAACTCGTCAAGTACAACTACGATACGACTGTCACCGTCACTCACCCTTTCCACAAGCCCTAACGCATCCTCTATAAGTAAGTCAGTCTGTACTGTAGGCTGGAATGAGATATCTATACTGTCCGTCATGGGGTTGGAGGATATGGTGGGAATCACGCGGAAGTGTCTAAAGAGATGCTTAATATGCTCAAGAGGATGGATGCGAAATACGCCCTTCAGAATCATGGCAGCCAGATCCTCCACGCACGTCACCTGCTGCATGTTTATGAAGATAAATGGCCTAGCAGACTCGGCTACGGCCTTTCTGACAAGACTGGTCTTGCCGAAACGTCGGGGGCTTATCACCACAAGATGGTTTCGGCTATTCAATGCTTGCTTGACGGCAGCCAGCTCTTCTATTCTGTCTGTAAAGTACGGTGAGTCAACGACCGTACCGAACTTAAAAGGGTTTTCCATAATTCCGATAATTTTCGTTCCGATAATTTTCGCAATGCGCTGCAAAGATAAAGTATTTATCTGAAATATTGAAATTAATGTAAGGACAAAAGATAGCGCGTTTTTCTTAATTAAACAAGGTTGTTTAAAACAAAGTTGTTTAAAATACCCCGAACAACCATGAATAATGTTCATAAATCAAGACAACCGTACGCTAGGAATATCCATCCAAGGGAGAATATCGAATTAGAGACAATAGTTTGCAGATACAATCAGATATCTCAACAGATACGATGAACAAGATGAATCGGGGTACAAACGGGTAGCATGAAATCCGTATATCTCGTGTTATATACAGCTGATTACAAGTGTGTTAAATAGTTCAACCGGGGTGCAAACGGGTAGCATAATCCATCGCTGACCCGCGTGAGAAGGTATTCTGAGCGGGGTAAAACAGTTCCCTCATTTCAGCATGAGACAACAGCTACCTAACTGTATATCAATACATAATCCAATTCGCATAGTTCGGCGAAAACTCTAGTAGTTTCGTTCGTGGGTATGCAGAAGGCAGAAGTGGCTATTAAGGCCAATATGAAAGTGATGCTGAAGCCTGATGCTGAGCTTATTGAAGAGGTTGTTGTAGTAGCCTATGGTACTGCTAAAAAAGAGTCGTTAACTGGCTCTGTTTCAGTTGTTGACTCTAAGAAGATTGAAAAACGTATCACGACCAGCGTAACCGGTGCTTTGGAAGGTTCTGCCCCTGGTGTACAGGTAAACAATACCTATGGTGAGCCGGGTACCGCTCCTACTATTCGCGTGCGTGGTTTCGGTACCATGGTCAGTGGCGCTTCAAGCCCCTTGTATGTAGTCGATGGTGTGCCTTTTGATGGAAATATCGCTGAAATCAACTCTAACGATATCGAAAGCATGTCTATCCTGAAGGATGCCGCCTCGTCTGCATTGTATGGTAACCGTGCTGCCAATGGTGTTGTGCTTATCACTACGAAGAGCGGTCGCGGTACTGGCAAGCCCTCTATCACCCTGCAGGTAAACCAAGGTATCTATAACCGTGGTCTGCCGGAATATGAACGCCTTGAAATTAAGGATTGGATGGAAACCCAGTGGACTGCCTTGAAGAACTACGCCATGACTGGTGCAATGGCCCTGGATGCTACGGCTGCCGCTACCTATGCCACCGAGCATATCGTGGGAGACTACATCCACAGAAATATCTTCGACAAGGCCGATAATGCACTGTTTGACAGCAACGGTAAGCTGGTTGCTAACGTCCTCCCTGGCTATGATGACTTGGATTGGAATAAGGATATCGAGCGCAATGGCCACCGTCAGGAGTATAACCTCTCTGGTAGCACGTCAAGCGAGAAACTCTCTGTTTACTCATCAGTGGGTTATCTGAAAGAGAACGGTTACATCAAGACCACCGGCTACGAGCGTTATTCTGCACGTATCAACACCTCTTTCACTCCGAACAAGTGGCTGAAGGCCGGTATCAATTTGAACGGCCAGCATGCAAAGCGTAACTATAACTCATCCGCTTATAGTAATTACTACTCTAACCCGTTCTATGTTAACCGCTTCCGTGCACCTATCTATCCCCTCTTCATGCATAATGCCGACGGCTCATATCAGTTGGACGAATTTGGAGAAAAGATTTACGATACCACTTCATCCTATCTTGACAATCGTAACATTTCGTATGAGTTGCGAAACAACAAGCAAGAAAGCGTTCGTAACGTATTGGGCGCTCAAGCCTTTGCAACGGTTTCTTTGCCATACGGCTTTGGCGTAACGGTTAAGGGTGACGTCAACTATAGTACGACGAATAACCAGAAGTTCGATAACCCCGTGATTGGTGACGGTGCTACCAACAATGGCCGTTTCACATCTTCAGCCTATCAATACACCACAGTTACCGGTCAGCAGTTGTTGACTTGGAACAAGAACTATGGCGTACACAACATCGATTTGATGATGGGTCATGAAAACTATAGCTACGAGCAAAAATATACCAGCGGTATGAATACCGGTATGGCCGTTAGTGGCAACCTGGTGCTGGGTAACTTCCTGACCAACTCTTATTACGAAGGTTATGATGATGAGGATAAGACAGAGTCATATTTGGCTCGTGCCCGTTATAACTATGATGAGAAATACTTCGTTGAGGGTTCTTTCCGTCGCGACGGTTCTTCCCGTTTCCATCCCGATAACCGTTGGGGTAACTTCTTCTCTTTGGGTGCTAGCTGGAACGCTAAGCGTGAAGCCTTCCTGCAAGACGTGGATTGGGTGAATGCCCTGAAGGTACGTGCTTCGTATGGTGAAGTAGGTAACAATGCTGCTGTAGGTCTCTATGCCTATATGGCGCTTTATGAAATTGACAAGAATGCCGGTGAGGCCGCTTTGATTAAGCAGGCTCTGGCAGCTCCTGATATCAAGTGGGAGACCACGCAAACAGTTGATTTGGCCGTAGAAGGCCGTCTGTTTGACCGCCTGAACTTCAGCATTGGCTATTTTGACAAGCGTTCAAAGGACCTGCTTTTCGAGGTTCGCTTGCCTCTGTCTGCCGGTTCTTATCCTCACGGAGGCTTGCAGAACATGACGCAGTGGAAGAACATCGGTACCGTAAGCAACCGCGGTTGGGAAATCTCACTGGATTATGATATCATTGCCAACAGAAAACTGAGATGGAATGTTGGTTTGGATGCCACTTTCTTGAAAAACAAGATTGTTAAATTGCCTGAAGGCAAGGACATCTTGAACGGTTCACAGAACTTCTCAGAGGGTCACTCCATCTACGAATTCTACACCTATCACTATGTCGGTGTTGACCAGTTGAATGGTAATGCACTCTATACCATCGATCCTGAAAAGGCAGAAGCCGCTTCAAATGCTGGTGCCTTGGCTACGATCAATGGTACGGATTATACCTATGACACCACTTACGCTAAGCGCGACTGGGCCGGCTCAGCTCTGCCCGACGTCTATGGCTCGGTTCGTTCAAACCTGGAGTGGAAGGGCTTTTCACTGAATGCGCTGTTCACCTACAGCCTGGGTGGCAAGACAATGGATGGTACCTACCAAAGCTTGATGAGTACAAATACAGCCTCGTCGGCCGACGCGTTGCACAAGGATATCCTGAACTCTTGGAGAGAGGCACCCGCAGGTATGAGTGAATCTGCGGCCAACCGTATCGATCCAAACGGTATTCCTACCATTGACATCAACCGCAGCAGCTATAATAACTCGACTAGCGACCGTTGGTTAACCAGCTCTTCATACCTGGTTATGAAGAACCTGAGCTTAGGTTATTCACTGCCTAAACAGTGGTTGAAGCCTTTGGGCGTTCAGGGCCTGACGCTGACTGCCGGTGTAGAAAACCTCTTCACCATCACTTCGCGCAAGGGACTGAATCCGCAATACTCATTCAGCGGTGGTTCTGACAACACTTACGTAACAGCCCGTGTCTATAACGTTGGCTTGAATGTGAAATTCTAATCATTAATCCTATTACAGAACAACAATGAAAAAATATATCCGAAACATTTATGCAGGCGTCTGTGTAGCTGCACTTGCTTTGAGCGCCTCGTCTTGTGGCTCTGATTATCTGGATACCTTGCCCACCTCGTCGGTAGGTACAGGTACCGCTGTGGGTTCTACAGAGAATGCCATCAAGGCATTGAATGGTATTGCCAGAACCATGACCACTCAACAGTATATGTTCAGTCAGGGTTTCTGCGGTGAAAACTACATCATGAACAAGATGGAGTGCTACCCCAGCCAGAACTATCTGTACAACTATTATGCAGCCGGATGGGCTCCGCTGATTAATGCACAGTTCAATGCCCGCACCAGCAGTAGCTATAACTCTTATGCTTGGTATTATTACTATACCCTGATTGGCAATGCCAATACGATTATCGCCAACATCGACGCTGCTGCCGGTACGGATAGCGAAAAGCAGTTTGTCAAGGCGTCTGCTCTGACCTTCCGCGCCTACGCTTACGAGAAACTGATGCACTATTACTGTGTAAGATGGCAAGATTCAAGCAACGGTTCTGCCCGTGGTGTAGTGCTCCGTCTGGATGAGTCTACCGGTGGTTTGCCCTATTCAACCATGGCTGAATGCTATGCTCAGATTTACAAAGATTGTGATGACGCCATCTCTCTCTTCCAACAGAGTGGCATGGATCGCGAAGCTGGCAAGGTGTGGATGACCAATGCAAACGTAGCCCACGCGGTTTATGCACGTGCCGCTTTGACTAAACAGGATTACAGCAAAGCATTGAGCGAAGCTAAGGAAGCAAAGGTTGGCTATCCCCTGATGACCAATGCAGAGTATCAAGCTGGTTTCTGTAATCCCACCAGCGAATGGATTTTTGGATCATATGGCAGCGCGCAAGAGAACAACTGGTATTGGAGCTACGGCACACAATATAGTTGTAATGGCTACTACGCTTCCAGTCAGCCTACAGGAGCTGGTGCTATCGGTCGTGAACTGATTAACCGCATTCCAGATAATGATGCCCGTAAGGCTTTGTTCCTCACCGAGGATAAGTTCCCCAACTACAACTGGTCAGCCGCTAATCCTGATCCCTATCTGCAGACTTATGGCATTATGGGCTTCACCGATGATGCGCTGTGGAATGAAGTGGATGCTTATTGCCAAAAGATGACTCCCAGCGGCCTGACTCGCGCCTATGCATCTGGCTATTTCTATTTGGGTGGTCAACTCAAGTTCTGGGTATTCGATACTCCGGGTGTAGGTTACCTGCCCTTTATCCGTACTTCTGAAATGGTGCTGATTGAGGCTGAGGCTAACTACTTCCTCAACAACGAAGCCGCAGCTCAAGCTTCGCTGGTTGAACTGAATGCCAGCAGTGGCCGCAACCCTGGATACACCTGTGCAAAAACTGGCGAAGATCTGTTCAACGAGATTAAGGATTACCGCGAACTGGAGCTTTGGGGCGAATGTTCTTGGAGTGACTACAAGCGTTGGAATCTGCCTGTTGTACGTACAACCTATGCTCAGGGCGGTAACTCACACGCGGCAGCAGCCGTGACCATCCCTGCCAATGGAGCCAACAACTGGACTTGGGAGGTGCCCTTGGCAGAAACAGACTATAATGATGAACTGAAAGTATTTGAAGGAGGTCAGAACTGATTGACTAAAACCTGAAAACCTTTAGCCCCATTTGCATTGCAGATATATGATGCAAATGGGGCTATTTCTTTACTCCGACACTCTGACGAATCGGCTGATGCGTTCGTTGACAATCCGAAGGTAGTTGCGCTTCATTTTGTCATTCAGGTAGCTATGACCTATCAACAACTGTGCCTGTGGAGGTAATAGCATATATTTAGCCACGATTCTCTGAATACGGGGCTTCCGTAAACCAATTCGCTCTGCAAACCGCTCAAAATCTATATGACAAGGGTGTCCCGTTCTTTCCATCACATCGCTCTTTTCAATGTGAGGTGACAATCCACCATCAAGTCCAAAGTCATCTCCATCTACATGAAGACATTTCATCGCTTTATTTCTTTAGTTGTACTGCACCGATGAAATCCTGATTGGCCATGGCGGTAAGGAGTCCGAAATAGTCCTCTTCGTCAATCTTCAGCGTACGACAGATGACTTTCCGGTTGGCTCCTGTTGGGACTTTTTTGAGGTACGCTCGGCATTAACATCTGGAGATTACCGCAACCCCGTCAAGTCAAATGAATAAATGGGTTGCTCTAGATCGGTGGGCTTGATGAACATGAGCATATATATGGGTAGATAGCTGATTCTATCATTACTGCTGACGTTATCCTGGCAGAGGACATAGGCCTTCTTTATATCATAGGCAGGAGTCGATAGCACATTACTCAACGCATTATGGCGGTGATAGTCTTTGCCTGACTTTACCTCCACAGGAATGACGTGTCCCTCGGATTCAATCACAAAATCAAGCTCACCCTGCTTCTTGCTATTAAAGTAATAAAGGCCGTGGTCAAATCCTGCGTAGCCATGAGCATAAAACTCCTGTGCCACGAGATTCTCAAAGACGCTCCCATAATTAATGGTGAGATTGTTTAGCAGCAGTTGCATTTGATATCCGCCTGCATACATGCAAGCCAGTAAGCCTACATCGTTGAGGAACAATTTGAAGAGATTGCGCTGTTTGTTGAGCAACAGGGGCAATGAGGGTTCCTCCACATTGTAAACCGGAATGGCCACGCCTGCCTCTTTAAGCCAGACAAAGCTATCTTCATAGTAACTGAAGCGGCTTTTCTCATTCAGAGATTTCAGTATAAAGCGTTTATTCTTTGCATTCAGTTCGGAAGGAATCAAATCAAAAACCTCTGCTATCCGTAGTTTGCTCTGCTGATCGTATTGGCTGATATCCTTACGGTAGAGGCGAATAATGTCACGTTGCAAGGCACTGACCTCTTGAAGATTGTTCGTTTCTATGTAGCGTTGGACTACGGCTGGCATTCCTCCTATTATGAGGTAGAGACGTACCATATCCAACATTCGCTTATGCACGAAGTCATCTACGGGTGTCATTGCTTTAAGAGAAGCATAAAGGTGGTCTATGACTTGTGGACCAATGCCTATGGCGGTAGCAAACTCCTCCAAATCCAATGGATACATGTCCATGATGCTCAAGTAACCAACGGGAACGCTACGCAGGTCCTTGAGCTCAACACCAAGCAACGATCCACTCATTACATAACGGAAACTGCCTTCATCCACCAGGAACTTAATAAGGGTTACTATTTCCCTACAGGCTTGCACCTCATCGAAAAAGATGAGCGTCTTGCCTGGAACAAGTGGAACAGAGGAGAGTAAAGATAGCCGAAGCAGCAACTCCCGGGCATTCATCGCATCATGGAACATGCTCACAGCTTCGGGCTGCTCATAGAAATTAATTTCTAGAAAATGCTCAAAGCATTCCTTCCCAACACGGCGAATAGAGTAGGTCTTACCCGTTTGACGGGCTCCTTCTACTAGCAAAGCTCTGTTGTCATGTGTGAGAAAGTTCTTTATCCGTTCTTCTATCTTCCGACTAATCATAATGGTTGCGATATAATTTCTCTGCAAATATAGCTTATCAACTGTAATTATGCAAATTATATTCCAAAATAACACTTTTCCAACATGAATTCAGTGTAATTCTTACACTTTTCCAACATGAAATCGCTCGATTTTATACACCTTTCCAACATGTAGATGATGAAAGGCTGTTGATTTACTCTATTTTCCTCTTAATCCAATGTCGGTATGGATGTTCGATTGTTCTCCGTTCGGTTCCCGCTATTTCTCCGTTAATGGTTCGCTATGGCATCGCTTTCTCTACACCTCGGAAATGAAAATAATGCAAGCATTCTTTTGCATTTTCACTCGGCTTGCACTATCTTTGTCCCCCACAAAAGGAAACCTAAAATCCGCAACTATCATCCAATACACGATTAAGGGTAGATTTATGA
>CAMACX010000027.1 GCA_945831575.1 uncultured Mediterranea sp. | reverse complement strand
AGGAATGGGGCAAACCCGCCATACCGTTAAAGCCCGGTGACATCATCGACATTCCCGAAGGCGTAAAGCACTGGCATGGTGCGCAGCAGGACTCCTGGTTTCAGCATTTAGCCACTCATGTCAGTACAAGCGGAAACGAAACTAACGAATGGCTCGAAGCAGTAGATGACAAAGAATATCAGCGCATGCATCAATAAAGGGATGTGGTAGTAACGACGAAGAAGTTTTCAACCGAGGATATAAAGCAGAGCGTGACTCTCGCATCTTGACCGATGCTGGAGCCACGCTCTCTTTTTATGGCTGGAGTAAATCTCAACTGCAGGATTACTTCGTGTTGAATCCACTCACCTCAATCGTGGGCAGTGTGCCTCGGCTGTCTTCATCGCGGTAGCTTACCTGGACTGTCTTGCTCTCGCCGGGCATCAGGGCGAAGTAGTTGTCGCTGTAGATGACGGGGAGAATCTGTTCGCCGTCGTACCCCTTGAGGTTGAGGCGAATCAGCAGGGCTGGAGTCTGCGTGGCGTTGGTCAGCGTGATTTGTCCTTTCCATTCATCGCCATCCTGAGTGAAGGCACCCTGTTCAGTTTGCAGCTCTACCTTGGGCAGCTGTGAGAGCGCTTGCAGATGGTCAGTCTTCCGTCCCTCTACATAGAAGTTCTCAGAGAGCAGTGTCTCGCCATCCATCAGATAGAGACGGATGTAATAGACCTCTTGGTCGGTAGGCAGTTGCAGCTGAAGGGCCTGCAAGGTGACATCCTCATTGACATCTATGTTTTGCTGCTTCTCGCTGATGACCTCACCCTTCATAGTGAGCAGCTGGGCCTTAGCCATGAGATTCTGACGGGCACCACCGGCATAATTGACCACCTCTACGCTCTGCTTCAAGGGGTTGTACTGGATGTGGAGGGGTTCGCAAGCCTTCTTCACACCAAAGTAGGCTGCCGTAGGCTCGAAGTAGTAGTCGTAGGTACACCACACCATGCTGGGCCAGCAGGCATGACTCATCCAGATGAGCAGTCCCATGCGGTACTGCTGCGTGGATTCGTACATCGCACGGTAGCCATCGTAATTGAGCCACTGGGCCAGCTTAGTGAAGTGGCGGGCATCGCGCGGCTCGCCGAAGTGGTTGGCGAAGGTGGCATTGAAGGACTCGCCGCCCTGAGCACCCTTCAGGGTAAAGTCGTGCTGTCCCCAGGCATCGCCTTGTGGCCAGAGCTGGTTGGGGTCGAGCATTCGGCTCAAGCTCTCGAAGGTGGGGATGTTGGGCATGCCCCGCTCGGAGTGGAGCTTCTGCGATTGCTTCTCGAAATAGACCGCAGTGGGCTGCATACCATAGGGGCCGTGTCCACTGACACCGTCATCGGCCGAACTGGGGATGTAGCCCAGCTGGGGGTGAAGTTGTTGAATCTGCTGACGCAGGGCGCTGTCAATCGAGGCAGGAGGATAACCTTCGTTACGCCCTACGTAGATGCCCACACAGGCGTGGTTGCGTATGCGGGAGATGTAGTCGGCTGAATTGGCCAGGAACATGGCTTCATCGTATGGGTCGGGACCGTCCCAGGGATTGGCCAACCAGAAGTCTTGCCATAGCATGATACCGTATTTGTCACAGGCCTCATAGAGCTCTTCATCGCCAATCTGTCCTACCCAGTTGCGGATCATGGTGCAGTTCATCTCGCGGTGGTAGCGCACGGCCACGTCGTACTCACGGCCTCGGTAGTTGAGGTTGGTCTCAGAGAATCCCCAGTTTCCTCCCAGGGGATTGAAGCGCTTGCCGTTGATGTAGATTGTCGTGCGCGTATCAAGGTCTTTGTAGCTCATCTGGCGGATGCCGGCTTTGTAGCTTACCTCGGAGAGCTGCTTGCCGTTGCTGGCATCGAGAACCTTATAGCCGGCATCGTAGAGGTAAGGCTCGCCATAGCCGTTGGGCCACCAGAGGCGCATCTGCTGGTTGCGCAGCTGGGCATAGGCTTCTGGTTGGAAGACGACTTCGGTCTGCTCCATGGGCTGGAGGGTCAACTCCTTCTCAAAGGAAATCTCACCGATATGTCCCACCACCTTTACTTTACGGGTGGTCTGCTGTGCGTTGGATAGACGGACGGCGGGAGTCATTGTGGCCAGTGTGTCGGGGAGGTTGAGGGTGGTGGTCACTAGTGGGTCATAGACGCGTACACCACCATCGTAGGTCAGATAGACATCATTCCAGATACCCACTTCACGGCCTGGCAGGCTGGTGATCCAGTCCCAGCCGATGGTGGCGTGGAAGGTGGGGTTATCGGCTCCCAGCACACCGCCGTTCATGTCGGTATTGAGTGCAGTCTTCTCCTTGACGGCACCAAAGTGTTCATTCTTGATGACGCGTACCTCAAGGAGGTTTTCACCCGCCTTGAGCTGATCGGTCACATCGAATCGTCCACGGATGAAGGCACCATCGATGCGGCCTATCTGCTGTCCGTTGAGCATGACCTCAGCTTTCCAGTTGAGTCCGTCGAAGTTGAGGTAGGTGCGTTGGCCGTTGGGTTGGTAATGGATGGTCGTACGATACCAGAAGTCGGAGTTAAAGAAGGACTCCGAAATCTGTCGCATGTTGTCAGCAATGCGGTTGTCAGGTATGGCACCGATGTTCATGTAGCTGGTCAGTACCGTGCCGGGGACGGTGGCCTCAATCCATTGATCGGTCCCTTCGCGACGCAGTTGCCAGCTGTTGAGCATCTGTTTGCCCTCTTTGGAGGCCAAGGTATTGGCCGGTTCTGCATGCAGACCGCCACGGCCCATCACCTGGAGTTCGCTGAGACCATAGAAGCCGGAGGCATCGGGCTTGGTAAGCAGCAGACGCACGTAGCGGCCGTGGCCCTGGCAAGCCACCTCTTCCACAGCCTCGCTGCCGTCACTTAATGAGGCGATGTTGCGCCACGTAGTGGCATCGTTGGACACCTGGATGGCTCCGGCTTGTGCCCGCTGTTGCCAGTGGAGAATGAGGCGGTCGAAGTCAGCCTCGGTGCCTAGATCGACGTAGAGCCACTGGTTGGCTTCAGGCTTGGAGCGCCATACGCTGGTGAAGTGTTCGGAGGGGAGCCAGGAGATGCTGCGTACATCCCATTTCAGGTCGTAGAAGGCGAAGCGCTCGTCTCCGGGGCGCAGCCAACCATGGTCTATCTCATGCAGTCGCCACCATGCGGCTCCGGGCATATCGTATTCTATCCGCAGCAGGGCATATTTCCCCCGTTTCTTCAGGGGTACAGCCAGCTTTATCATGCGCAGAGGCAGCTTCACTTCGTCCTGGAATTTATTGGGGTCGGTGCTGACCAGCTGCTTGGTAGCGTAGCCGGGCAGGTCTTTCCCCTTGAGCACACCTAGTTGCTCCCACTTCTTGCCGTCGCGTGAGCCCATCACACGGATGGCATAACCTTTGGTGGCCAGTTCGGCGTTGTAGGCCAGTTCGCCTACCATGCGGATGGTGTCAGCTGATATTGTCATCTGCTCCCAACGGAATTCCACGAAAGCCTTTTCGCCTTTGACAACCAGACTCGTGATCAGGTTGCCATCGCAGAGCTTCTCCTTATCCCGGTTGTGGAGTACACCTTCGTTGGTCGTCACGGTGAGCGTACAAGGAGCCTTGTCGGTGATGATTCCATCGGTTACCAGCTGACCCGTGAGGTTGAAGTCGGCATTCGAAGAGGTATAGACAACCCGGTTGAGGGCGATGTTGCGGTAGGTGTAGTCTTTCACCATACGCGGAGCAGTAAACTCTGTGGAGCGACCAGGGTATTGTCCTATGCCACGGGTCAGTGTCCCGTCATCTGCATGGACCATGCTTGAAGTCGCTCCAATCATTGCCATAATTGATAGGATTCGTTTCATGTTATTTTGGATTTAAATGTTAACCATATATTGGCTTTGTCGTTACAAGGCGCTAAATTAGTACATTGTCACGACACGGCAAAACATTCCTGAAAAAAAACGAGAGGAATATTAGGATTGGATAAAATAGTACAGGCTAACCCCTCTTAGTACCACTTGATGTTGCTCTGTGTCTGGCTGCGCTGTTCCCACTTCAGGTCCTGCAGGATGCTGGCGTTGGCACGGATGGTGAAGTTGTAGTACTTCCATACGCCGAAGGGGGAGAGGGCGGCTGACATGCTGAAGCAGTGGAGGTCGCGGGTGATGTTGAAAGAGGTCTGCACAATCTTCTTCGCTTCGAAGTCATAACCCGAGTTGAAGCTGATGGCCCATTTGTTGGATAGCTTCACGTTGCCCGAGGCGCTGAGGTTGTGGGTGTAGCGGTAGGGGTAGCGCATGTTCTTGCGGTTGATGGGCTTGGTGCGGTCTTCGCTGATGTTGAAGCTGTAGTTCAGGTTGATTGACCAGGGCATCTTGAAGGTCTGGTAGCCGTCGGCATCGGCCTCTGCTTTCTTCACTTTCTTCTTGCTTTCGGCGCCCTCTGTGGGGGACTGCTGTTCCTCATCCTCTTCTTCTCCATTATTCTCCTTGCCTTCATCGCTCTTCTTGCCGCTGAACTTCTCCTTCCACTTTTTCCAAGTATCGTTGTTGAAGGTATAGCTGAACGATGAACCATAGCCCGACCAACGTCCGAAGCGGCCATACGACCACTCCGTGCGGTTGCCCACCACCACATTACCGTTTTTGTCAAACTCGTAGGCATAGGTGGCGAAGGTGGAGGCCATGCTGAAGGTGTAGCTCTTGCTCAACTTGAGGCGCATGTTGAGGCTCAGGTCACTCCAGGGACGCTCCTTGGCCGCCATGTTGTAGCTGATGCTGGCACCCAGTTCGTCAATCAGGCTCACTTTGCGCACTGAGTCGTTGCGGTCACGGTACTTCATCTCCAGGTTGTTGGAGATGCTGAAGCTGATGGCACCCTGTCGGCCCCCGCTGGGGGGTGAGAAGGCTTGACCGGCATAGTAGGAGTACTTCACCGTGTCCTGTCCGCCACCGCTTCTGGGCTTGTAGTACGTATCGTAGTAGCCGTAGCTCGACGAGGTAAAGTCGGGGGCGGCACTGATGCTCACCGAGGGGGTGATGACGTGGCGTATCTGAATCTGCTTCTTCGGCATGAAGAGGGGCTTGTACATGCCGTAAATCTTCGTGTTGAGGCCCAGGCTGGCACTGTAGTTCCATACGCGGTAGAAGCCGTTGGCCGTATCGCGCACCACCTTGTTGGCATCGGGGTCCCAGTCCTGCTTGATCTTGCGGGTGTACCAGCGCTCGGTGTAGTTGACCGAGGGGGTGAGATTGAAGTACTTGAAGAGGGTAAAGGTGGCACTGATGGGGATGTCATGCTGCATGCCGTTGTCCCAGTCCTTGATCAGGTTCTTCTTGAAGAGTTGGTCATCTTTGGTGGTGATGCTGTTCTTCATGCGTCCCGTGTAGCGCAGCTGTATCTTCTCGTACCACCGCTCGTTACCGACAGCCTGCTTGCGCTTGAAGGGGAAGATGGTGGAGAGCGAGATGTTGAGGTCGGGCAGGGTGACGGCAATGGACGAGTCACGCATGTTTTGTGCGATGTTGCCTGTGGCTGAGATGCTTAGGCTCTGGTCAGGGAAGTTGCGTGAGTAGCTCACACTGGAGGTTTTCGTATTCTGCGACATGGCCTGCGAGTTGTACATGTTGCCGATGTTCTGCCGTTCGTAGCTGCTGCTGGAGAAGTTGACGCTGGCCGAGAAGGTGGAGTTGGGGTTGGCCTTCGCATCCTGGCGGTGGCTCCACACGATCTTGAAGTCCTTCGATACGGAGTAGTCATCCAGGCCCTTATCACCTGTCTTGGTCACCTGATAGCTCATCTGCAGCAGGCCGGAGTATTTGTAGCGTTTCACGTAGTTGCTCTCGGCGTTGAGTGCCCACGAGCCTTTGGTAAAGATGTCTCCACGCAGCTTGAGGTCCATCTGGTCGCTGATGGCGAAGTAGTAGCCGCCATCGGTCAGGCCGAAGCCTCGGTTGGAGTCATCCATGTAGGTGGGCATCAGGAAACCGCTCTGGTAGCTGCTGCTGAATGGGAAGAAGAAGAAGGGCACAGCGATGGGTAGCGGCACATCCTCTACCACGAGATAGGCCGGTCCGGTCACCACATTCTTCTTGGGGCGTACCTTGGCGTAGCTCATCTGCATGTAGAAGTGGGGGTGCTCGTGGTGGTCGCAGGTCGTGTAGCGTCCGCTGCGCATGTAGAGTTCATCATTCTCCCCCTTCTTGGCATTGTGGCCGGTGACGTAGCCTTCACCCTGCTGGCTTACTACATTGCTGATGATACCCTTGCCGCTCTTGAAGTTGTAGCGGATGGTGTTGGTCTCGTAGGGGGTCTCCCCATCCTTGAATACGGGGCGTCCCTTGATGGTACCCAGCGAGTCTTCCACGCCATGGGCGGTGACCACGCTCGAATCCATGTTCATGCTGATGACATCGGCCGTCAACTCAATCTGTTGGTAGTTGACTTTGCCTTGTCCGTAGAGATGGCCCCAGCCGGCTTGGGTGAAGAGGATGGAGTCGTTGGCCTCGTAGGTCACGGGTGCTTCGAGCGCTTCGCGTTTACGGGGGAGGGTATCGGGCTGCTGTTGTGCAAGGCGGCTGCTGTCCTCCGGCGTGGAGGCAACAGCCTGCATCAGAGGGAGATAGTTCATCCCCCTGCCATGTCGTTCAGCTACGGCATGGACAGACCAGAGCGCCACAATGAGGAGCAATAGAGCAGATATGTATTTTCTTGTTTCCAATAATCAAAAGTCGTTTCTCGTTCGTGTATAGCGATACACTATGCACTTCAAAGGGGCAAAAGTACATATTTTATACGAGTTACCAACGCTTTTTATCGTTTTTGTGCACAACTTTATTTTCTTTTTGGAAGAAAAGCGAGGGAATGTGTGATGGAAATCCGGGGAAAGGGGTGGATTTCAGAGGAAAAGCTCGCACCATCGGTCGAAGCGGTCTAAGCCTTCCTGTCCGTAGCGCTCCAGGCTGCGGCGTGCTTTCTCCACACTCTTCTCGCGGTCGAGATGGGTCTTGGAGAAGAACTTGTCGGCAAAGCAGATGACCTGCTCCTCCAGGCTGACGGGCACCATCTCTCTGTGGGGCACGGGCAGCTGCTGTGCCTCAATCTCCTGCAGCGAGAGACCGGCACCTGTATGGCGCTCGCATACCAAGGCATGGCGTTCATACCCCTCTTGCCGCATCAGTTCGGCTCCTAGCGAGCCGTGGCAGATGTAGGGCTTGTCGCCATAGCAGCAGATGCCTTCGGCATCGGTCAGGAAGATGCCGATGTCGTGGAGCATGGCTCCCTCGTAGAGGAACTGGCGGTCGAGGTGTAGTTCGGGGTGGGCATCGGCGATGGCACAGGCCTTGCGGGCCACCGATTCACTGTGGGTTACGAGTATATCCCGGAGCCGGTTGGCCTCGGGATAATATTTATGGATAAGCGTTATGGGGTCCATGGGAAGTGGGATTATTTGCCGCCTCTAGGCGGGCGTTTGTCGCCTCGTTTCTCTTCTCCGAAGTTTTTCAGCACTTCGCGGTGGAAACGCATCTCGGCTTTCTGTACCATATAGATTTTCTTGAAGGAGAGTACCTTCTTGAATTTCTCGAAGTAGCTCTTCTCCAGACGGTCGATGCTCAGACGGGTGTCATAGACCCCTTCCAGTATCTCTTCATACTTCTTTTCGTTGATGTTCTTCTCGTTTCCCGTCTTCAGGAGGTTCCATATCTCCTCATTGAGTTCGCGTTTGCGCTCCTGCAGCTCGAAGTAGAGGGGGAAGAAGGCCTCGGCCTCCGTCTCGGTGAGTTGGGCATACTCGGTGATGAAGGCCTGCTGACGGGCCTTGAACTCCTCTTTGGTGAGGCGTTGCTGGCAGATGTCGGTGGCCGTAGCATAGGTCAGGGGCAGTAACATGAACAGAAGTGACATCATCCACTTTGTCCATGCGTTGACGGTAAGTTGGGAATGTATATTCATAGATGTAATCAGTTTTGATGGTTCGTATCTTCGGCCAGGTAGATATAGAGCGAGTAGTCGTCCATCATGGCGGCATCGAGTGCGCTTTCGATGTACTCTATCTCTTGTGCCTCGGCCTCTTCGTGGGCCAGGGTGGCAGCTTTCTCTTCGGCAGAGGGGGAGGCCACACGGATGATGAGTGCGGCTCCGGCAAACATGGCGGCCATGTAGAGCCAGGGGCGTACCCGTTGCCACAGGGTGGGCTGCGGCTCGGCTTCGAGCTGTGGCTCTGCTTCGAGCTGTGGCTCTGCTTCGAGCTGCGGCTCTGCTTCGGGCAGCCGCTCCATCACCCGCTGGGTAAGCTCCTCAAAGTATCCTTCGGGCACGCGGAAACCTGCTTGCCGGTTGGGGGTATAGGGGTTGAACTTCTCTTTCATATCTTTGTCTCCTTTCTTATTCTTTTCATTTATGATTTAGACAACTTTCGAAGCCTTTGGTTTAATCTGTGGTGTCCAATTCGCCCACATACTGCTCGATTTTCTTGACGGCGTGGTGGTAGGAGGCTTTCAGGGCCCCTACGCTGGTGTCGAGTACGCGGCTCATCTCTTCGTAACCCATCTCGTCGAAGTAGCGTAGGTTGAATACCATGCGTTGCTTCTCAGGCAGGGTGAGGATGGCTTGCTGCAGGGCCCGTTCTGCCTGGTCGCCGTCAAACCAGGGGTCTTCGTCGAGCCGGTTCATGACGACGCGTTGCACCTCCTCGTCGTCCATGGAGAGCATCTCGCGGCGGCGGGTCAGGAAGTTGAGGCATTCGTTCATGGCGATGCGGTAGAGCCAGGTGGAGAGGGAGGAGTCCCCACGGAAGTTCTGCAGGCCGGTCCATGCCTTGATGAAGGTGTTCTGCAGCAGGTCGTCTGTATCATCGTGATTGAGTACCATGCGACGGATCTGCCAGTAGAGCGGAGTGCTGTAGTGGCGCACCAGTTGCTCGAACGCCTGCCGACAGGTGTCGGGGTGCTGCAAACGGCTGATTACTTCGGATTCGTTGTAGGCTTTGATCATCACAATCTCTTTTTGGTCTCTTGACTTATTCGACCCCATCCGGGGATAAAAGTTTAATGGCTTGGGGCAGAATTTCAATTTTTAAGCCCTCGTGTGCCAGGGTGGTGGCGTGGTAGTGGGCTTGCGCCTGCTCCAGCAGGGGCTCCTCACTCTCGTAGCGGGCAGAGTAGTGGCCGATGAGCAGGTGGCCTACCTGGGCTTCACGGGCCAGACGGGCTGCCTGCGAGGCTGTGGTGTGGAAGGTCTCCCGCGCACGGGCCGCCTCTTCGTCGGCAAAGGTGGCTTCGTGATAGAGCAGATCGACGCCTTTCACCTGCCGGGCCACGGAGGGGAGGGGCAGGGTGTCGCTCACATAGGCATAGCGTCGGGCCGGGTCGCCCGGTCGGGTGAGTACTTCGTTCTTGATGGTCACCCCTTCGGGAGTGACGTAGTCGGCTCCCTGACGGATGCTCTGGCGCAGGTAGAGGGGCACTTGATGGAAATCGACCATCTCGCGCAGGATGTGGCGCAGGCCTTCGGTCTCTTCGAAGAGAAAGCCGCAGCAGGGCAGGCGGTGGCGTAGGGGGATGGTGGTGACCTTCATGGAGCGGTCTTCGAAGATGACGGCTGACCTGGAGGCATCAAAGGGGTGAAACAGCACCTTGTAGGTCAGCTGCTGGCAGAAGAAGTTGAGCATGGGTTGCATCAGCTCCTCCAGTCCGTAGGGTGAATGGATGTGGAGTTCGGCGGTACGGCCCAGCAGGTTGAGGGTGGAGATGAGTCCGAAGAGGCCGAAGCAGTGGTCGCCGTGGAGGTGGGAGATGAAGATGTGCCCCAGGCGGGTAAAGTTGAGCTTGGCCCTTCGCATCTCCAGCTGGGTGCCTTCGCCGCAGTCTATCATGTAGAGCTTGTCGCGCACGTTGAGCACTTGCGATGAGGGGTTGTGGCGTGTGGTAGGGAGGGCCGAACCGCAGCCCAGTATGGTGAGTTCCATCTTCTCCATGTCAATCCTCCTTCCTCTCTATTACACCGTCGATGCGCAGGACAAACCAGAAGGTGGAGCCCTGTCCGGGGGTGCTCTCTACGCCAATCTCGCCTCCTAGCTGCTGGATGATGCTCTTGCAGATGGGCAGACCGAGGCCCGTGCCCTGGGCGAAAGTGTTTACCTTGACAAAGCGGTCGAAGATGCGCTGACGGTCTGCCGGCTGGATACCTATCCCCGTATCGCTCACGTAGAAGCGCAGGTGACGCTCATCGGTGGCCGTGCAGCCCACGTGGATGCTTCCCTCGGAGGTGAACTTGATGGCGTTGCTCACAAAGTTGAAGAGCACTTGCCGCAGGCGGTAGGGGTCGCTCGACAGCTCGTAGTCGCATCCTTCTGCATCGCAGACGAGTGCTACGCCTGGCTGTGTGCGGCCTTTCAGGTTCTCCACCACCTCCCGGCAGAGTTTGGCCCCATTCACTTGCTTCAGGCTGAATTCCAATGTGCCCGCCTCAATCTTCGAGATGTCAAGGATGTCTGAGATGAGTTGCAGCAGCAGGTTGTTGTTCTCCTGGATAATCTCCGCGTACTGTTGCCGTTCGCTCTCATCCTCTGTCTCGCTCAGGAGCGATGAGAATCCCACGATGGCGTTGAGCGGGGTACGTATCTCATGGCTCATGTTGGCCAGGAAGGCCGACTTCAGGCGGTCAGCAGTCTCAGCCTTCTCTTTGGCCTCGATCAGCTTCAGCTCCGTCTCCTTCAGTGCGGTGATATCGTAGTTTACGCAGATCAGTTCGATCAGTTCCTGTTCGGGGTGGTAGCTGTTGACCACGACATGCACGTGGACCCAGTTCCATGCTTCCTGTTGGTCGTCAGATGTACGGCGTATGCGCACTTCCTGATTGAATGAGGTGGCTTCTCCCCGCTTCACCAGGTCCAGGAAGTTGAGTATCTTGTTTCGGTCATCGGGATGCATCTGCCCATAGACACAGGCCACCTCTTTCAGTGGTCTGTTGGCCGGTTCACCCAGGTTCTTGAACCACTGACTGATGGCATAGCCATTGCGTGTGAGGAGGTTGTATTTGGCGTAGCCCACCTTGGCGTAGTCGGAGATGAGCCGGAAGAAGTGCTCGAAGTCATCGACTCGCTTCAGGGCTTTACGCATCTGGGCTACCTCGGTCATGTCGAGGAAGAGTCCCACCACTTCGTCGGCTCTTGAGGAGTAGAACACGATGTGGCACTGCTTGCCGGAGCGTTCGAAGGTATGGTTGAGCGTGCGGTAGCAGCCGTCATCGAGCACATCCTCCAGGGTCTCAATGGCGTTGGAGAAGTGAGTCTTGATGTTTGCGCCCCGCTGGTAGAGAAAGTCCTTCAGCGGAGTATCGGTCAGTTCAGCCAGTTTCTGGTTGGCTTCAGCCACATAGTAGTCATATACACTCCCCTTCTCGTTGCGTATTAGTTTGACGCGCAGGTAGCCCAGGGGCATGTAGGCAAAGAGTGCGTTGAGGTCGTTGCGTCGGTCTTCGGCTTCCGCTTCCCGTCGTCTCAGCTCCAGACAGATACTCAGGAGCCGGCTCAACGTCCCCATGGCCGTGAACATCTGCTGTGATTGATGCTTGCATGGTTGGGTAAAGTCCATACCGAGGAATCCGCGCAGTCCCTCTTTAAACAGCAACGGTATGACTATCATCTGGCGGATGCCGTGCTCCCGCAGGTGGTTGTAGAGGTGCGGGTCGAGCATGAGGTCGGGTTGCTCCACGTCGATAAGCAGTGGCTTGCCGTCGCGCAGGCGGTTGACCAGCAACGGATAAAGGCAGCGGCATACGGGTCGGGTGGGGTGGTTGACCTTGTTGCATGTGCTGGCAAAGGAGCACTCCATGCAGACCCCGGTGATGTCCAGCTCGCAGATGTGTACCGACTCAGCCTCCAGGTGTATGCGTAGCTCCTCCAGTAGTTCGGCAATGCCTCTGTCGGGGTCGTCATCCTGGAGGAAGCGGCTCACTGAGCTGTAGATTGTCTCCCACCAGCTGTTGTTGCCGGTAGCCTGTTCTGCCTCAGCCGCAGTCTGCGGAATGTGCTTGCTGTTGTCCGTCATACTCATCTAGTAAACAATGTCCATTTTGCTTTGCAAAATTACATCATCTTTCCGTTATCTTCCAAATATTCGGGCGATTTTTCACTTTTTTCATCCGTTTGATGCCTGCGTCCGAAGTGTTTGATGTTCGCGTCCGAAGTGTTTGATGTTCGCGGCTGAAGTATTTGATGTTCGCGGCTAGGGGTAAACTCTATTGTACAGAAGCTTTGAACAAGTGTACAGAAGCTCTGAACAAATATACAAAGGCTTTGAACAGTTGTCCAAAGCCTTTACACAATGCGCATCACGCGATGCAATTAAAAAAATCCTTCATCCTTCACTTTGCTCTGTAATAATGCTGATTCACAACGCTTTATACGGTGAAGGGTGGTTTTTATCCTTCACCCATCCGTCACCTCGTAATATATTGTATATCAATTAAATAGATTAAATGGTGAAGGGTGAAGGATTATTTTTATTTCTCCGCGTTTTTTTATCTTCTGGTTCAGTCGTCAAATCCTTCGCGGATGAATCCTGAGAGCATCTCGGCTTGCTGCTGACTTAATGCCTCCTCTTTCATTGCATCTTCAAAGGCACGGATGCGGGCTTCCGAGGCCTTGTGGGTGTCGATGATGTAGAATATCTGCATCTCATAGGTGCCATCCTGCAAGTCGCGGACGATGGCATACGATTCTGACATCTCGCCTTTGATCTCCTTCTCCACCAGACGTTCATAGGCTGCATAGAATTTG
This sequence comes from uncultured Mediterranea sp., assembly GCA_945831575.1. GTDB lineage: Bacteria > Bacteroidota > Bacteroidia > Bacteroidales > Bacteroidaceae > Bacteroides. Next base: position 25,347 of record CAMACX010000027.1, on the reverse strand, counting down.
TCCATCTCATCCGTCGGCTCGATGCCGTTGCCTTGCAGTTCAGAGACCACACGGCCTTTGACGTAGCTGCCTGCCTGCTGTGCGTAGGTTACGTAGGCCGAGTTGGCAGCCATCTGCTTGCCCACATTCTTGGAGCGGAAGCGGGAGGCGATGCCAACTACTTCCGTACCCTCATCACCCAGTTCCCTGAGTTTGTCGTAGTGCGACAGCAGGGCCACCTCCAGGGAGCGTGACGAACCGAAGTGCTTCCAGCCCTCCTTCTCGTACTCCTTCATCTTGGCCTTGTACTCGCGCTTGATTCTCTTCTCCAGCACCTTGTCCCGTTGGGTATCTGTCATCTCAATCTTGAGTGACAGTTTGTAAGATACCTGCTTCTTGATGGCTTGGGGAAATTTGTAGTTGATGCTTCCGTAATCATCGCTCTTGATCTCAATCGACTTGGTACCGCCGCATACATAGACAATCACCTCTCCGGGCGAGTAGATGGGCTCTCCGATGATGTTGCCTTCGATGACAAATGACTTCGACTTAGGCACCGAAATCTTGACGACGGCACAAGGCTCACCGTTCATGTCCAAGCGCTCGTGTACGCGGGGGTAGAGGTCACGCTCCAACAGCGCAAACGACTTCTCTTTGAGGTCCTGTGCTTGGAGCGCCATGCACAGCAGGGTCATCACAACGGTCAATATTCTTCGTTTTTCCATAAATACTTTATTTTTGGTTCTTGTTATTCATTCATATTCTCTGTCATATTCTCTGTCAGATACTCTGTTTATCCTCAAGCCATGAGGATGATCTCAGTGGCGGAGCTGGATGACCTTGCAGGTGGTGTTGTCCATTCCGGGCATGGTCTCCCCCACACGCGCACCGATGTAGGTCGGGTCGCACACGGTGTACGCCTTTCCATTGACCAGGACGTAGTCCCCTTTCACCTGCTCTGGATGGTGTACGGCTGTGGCCAGATGGTTGGGGTAGTAGATCAGCACCACATCCAGGTGCAGCAGGTCTCTTACCAACCGCGAAAAGAGTATCGACCGGTCCTCGCAGTCGCAATAGGGGTAGTAGAGGCTCTCCTCGGCAAAGAAAGCCCTGTCGTGTCCCCAGACCTTGTCGTCATACTCATACTCCAATGCTGTCTGTACAAAGTTGAGCAGGTATTCCACGGCTTGGGCCGTCGATTTGCCGGAGAGCACAGCTTGCAGCGCAGGGTATAAGGTCTGTGCCGTCAATTCATCCACGGGTGTATTGGCATACATCGCCCAGCGGGTACCCTCGTCGCCATGGAGCGCTGAAGTGGGGTAGGTGTCGTAGAAGGCAATCGCATTCTGGTTGACCGTGACCTGAAACTCCATCTCCGGGTAGCGGGCAGACTTCAGCGTGCGTGCCGCCGATTGGGAGACGGCAAAATGCTGTGGATGGTCGATGAAGAGTGAGAGAGGCTTCTCTTCCGGGAAGCGGGCCGGGGAGATAAACAACTGACTCCCTTCAAAGTCCAGTGCATAGTAGTTGGTGCCGTCCAGTTCCCAGTAGGGACGCTCGTAGATGGTGTGCTGACTGGCATAGAGCAGGACGAGCTTGCCATCCTTCTGTGAGGCCAGGCGCATCTGGTAGCCCGACTGGCAATAGAGCCAGGCGGTCAGCATCAAGGCCCCGTCGGTGTGGCCGCCAAAGTAGGCGGTTGACAACATGCGCAGCATCGAGAGGTAGGCCCAGTCGCAGAGTGCATACTGCTCGCGCAGGCCGAGGCAGTCGCTCAGTAGGATGTCGAGCTCTCCTCCCGATACGTCCGACCAAAAGGAGGGAATCCCCTTACTTACCGCACGCTCCAGCTTGGCCGGACTCGTTGCTTTGTCCAACCGTACCTGCATGGCTGTCCCCATGAAGGTAAAGGAGAAGCTGGCATGGGTCGGCACCTGGATGGGCTTGATGGGAGCAATAGGCTGTGGCTGAGGCTGTGGTAGTACCGGAGGTATCACCGTCTCAATCGGCAGTTGTTGATTCTTGATAGGCCTGTCTGTCTCCTGCTCCGGTACGGTCTGCGGTGGTAGGGGTTGCTCTTCGGGCTGAGGGATGGCTTTCTCCGGTCTCTTCTCCTTCCAGATCTCATTCAGCATCTTGCTATAATCTTCATTGATTTGCTTGCGAAACTGATTGTAATCCTGATGGATGGAGTCTTTGAAACCGGTAAATTCCTTGCGGAGCCGGGAACGGTACTCGTCAAATGACTCTTGGGCATACCCCTTCCCTGCGGCAAGGAGACACAACAGGAGGAGCCAGCGTTTCATGGTAGAGCGGTATTATTCGTTTTCGAAGCCTTCGCGTACGAAGTCAGCCACCTGCTTGGCATGCTTACGGGCTACCTCACTCTCTTTGGCTGCATCCTCAAAGGCCCGGATGCGGGCTTCGGAAGCGGCATGTTCGCTGACGATGTAGAACACCTGCATCTCGTAGGTCCCGTCGCTCAGGTTGCGGATGATGGCATACGACTCCTTCATCTCACCCCGTATCTCCTTCTCCACCAGACGCTCATAGGCCGCATAGAACTTATCAATCTCGCCTTCAGCATCTATGCCATCGCCTGCCATCTCAGAGACGATACGCCCCTTGACGTGGCTACCTGCAGCCTGGGCATAGGTGACACAGGCCGAGTTGGTGGCCATCTGCTTGCCCACGTTTTTGGACTTGAAGCGGGAAGCGATTCCCACCAATTCCTTGCCATCCTCACCCAGTGCAGTCAGTTTGTCGTAGTGCGTCAGCAGGGCGACCTCCAGACTGCGTGAAGAGCCAAACAGTTTCCACCCCTCCTTATCGTACTCTTTCATCTTGGTCTTGTACTCCTTCTTGAGTTGCTTCTCCAGCACGCGGTTTTGTGCCGATAGCGGTGCCAGCAAGCAGCATGCCAGCACGATGATCATCCAATTTCTCATAATCAGTCTAATTTAATAAGAGATTAATACTAATTTATTTCTTTATCTCGATATGCATCACTTTCACTCCCATCTTGGCATCGTGCCTGCGGCATTTGCCCAGCCACTTGTTGAACTCATCGTAGGGCAACTGGCGGGGTAACTTCTCGTCCGCTTGGTTGTCCAGGGCTTTGGTGAACGGCACGGGTGAGAAGATGACGTAGATACGGTTCTGCTCCAGGTCGTTCTCGCAGGTCATGGTGTATTCATCGGCGGGTGCCCTGTTCTTCGACTTCTGTGTGGAGAAGAAGACATACTCCTCGTTATGCTTCACGGCGTGCTGGCCGGTGGCATTGTCCATGTAAGGCAGCAGGCAATAGGCCGTCATCTGCTCATCAATCAGATAGACGGCCACATAGCCATCCACGGGCGAACGGAACCACAGGTAGATATCGTCTCCGTTGTGGAAACTGGTGTCAGCAAATCGCTGCTCAGTCCCGTTCTTCAGGACCGTGGCCTCAAAGTCGGTCGCTGTGTTGGACAACTCGCGCACCCTGCCACAGACTTTGCAGGTCACGATGAGCATCTCCTGGGCATATTCCACCTGATACTGAGGCTCGCCGACATCCTCTACCCATTCACCTTTCACCTCGCTGTCGCTCAGCTGGAAGAAGTAGTTCTTCTCCTGTCCGTTCTCCACCCTGTCGCTCGATGTCGTGCTTTGGGATATGACGGTACCAAACGCATTGGCAATCACCTGCAGGCGAGCCCCTTCCAAGGCTTTCTGCTTGGCTTGGTTAGGCGATTCATTCCCTTCGGCATAGTAGGTGAAGGAGGCACACTCCTTCACCACCTTCTGTGCGTGGAGACAGAAGGGGATAATCAACCAGGAGATGAGTAGGACTAGACGTTTCATGGATATACAGGGTTAAATGAATTACTTGTTTGTCAGGGGAATGAGTTTCATGCCTTCCCAGGTGAAGGTCAGGCTTGATGACGGGCGCACTGAGGGGGTCTGAGGCTTGCGGTTGACCACTACCGACTTCTGTCGAACATTTGTCGTGATGTAGTCGCCCAGCTCCTTCAGGGTCACGTTGCCCTGGCTCTCCTGCAACTTCTTGAGCAGGAAGTAGGTGAAGAGTCCGTGTCCCTTCTCCTCCCAGGGCAGTGCCGTCTCGTCATCTGAGGCTGCTGAGAAGATGACCATATTGCCTCTGGCCTCGGCAGCCTTCGCCTTCAAGGCAATGCCTCGGGCGGCGGTCAGCATACCGCCATCACGCTTCGCACCACTGAAGCAGGCATCCAGGAAGACAACCACCTGGAGCGCGTTCAGCTCACCCAGCTCCTGGTAGAGGCGGTTGAGCGAGTAGCAACCTTCCACCTGCTTGCCATCGGCATCGACCGGCAGGAGATAGGCATCCTTGGTCTCCTCGTTGGGTATGCCATGGCCTGCGTAGTAGAAGATGACGTTCAGGTTGCCGGAGTGGGAGAGGGCGATGTCCTTGATGTCGCGCATGGCACGCAGCATGATACCGTATGAGGCATCCTCGTAGTAGCGGATGTTCTCAGCGGGCAGACCCAGGGTCTTCTCGCAATACTCCTTGAACACCGCACCGTCATTGGAGGCCAGCGCCACGGGAGTCACCATGTCGTAATGCTCGTTGGCAATGATGACCGCAAACGTGCGGCTGTTGGCGATGCTGGATTCGGGTATGGAGCTATCCACGTCCGACTTCCGCTGTCCCACATAGATCTGCTCCTGCTTCCGCTCTGCCGTCTGTCTGGCAGGGCCTTCGTTGACAATCTCGATGGGGTCGAAATCCAGGTTGACCACCGTCTCGGCATAGGCCAGGTCCTGCTTGATGTCGTAGCGGTAGCTGTTGCCCATGGGGGTGACGAAGGTCAGACCTGAGAGCATCAGCTGGTCGTTGCGGACACAATATTGCGGATTGCTGAACTTCATGCCGCTCCAGCTGCTCTTGAAGACCTGGGCCTCATTGTTGGCGCGAGGTACCGTGACCACCAGGTCGCCAAACCGTGGAGACTCCACGAGGTAGGACTCATGCTCTGCGTCATACGACTTCAGCACCAGGTCGTTGAAACGGATGTTTTTGGCATACATCTTGATGTATTCCTGCTCGGCCTCTTTCTGCAGTTGCTTCACCTTCTCATTGCGGGTATCGACCGTGACACGTTTCTGGTACTCCTCGATGTTCTCAAATTCATCTTTCTGTTGCCATTTGCGTATGCGGCTTTCGATGTAATCCTTGGCAAAGGGAGAGAAGGGAGGATTCCCGTTTTCCTGGACAAGCAGGGTTGTGGCTGTGGGAGTCACCGCTGCCGGGGTGGGCTTGTTGCCCTCGTAGGTGATCAGCGTCGGCACCGTCTGGTCAGAGACCGTCTGGATGCCAAACATCTCCAGCCGTGAATTGATCTGCTTGAGCTTCTCCTCGTCGCCGGCACAGCTGTAAGCTATAGCCAATGCCTCAGCATACACCATGGCCGTAGGGTCATTGTTGATTACGTTCTCCAGGACGGCTGCTGCCGCCATGAAGTACTCTTTCGCCTGCCGGTTGGCACGCTTGGCAGCCGTCTCATCTTGCTCCATGAGTGTCTTATTATAATAGGTGACGGCCATATTATAATTGTTGATGGCAAGGTGCTTGTACACGTCCAGGTTGTTGGGGCGCAGCTGATTGAGCTTGTTGTAGGTCTGCAGGGCCTTCTGGTACTCCTGGTTCTCCTCGTACAGCTTACCCTGGATGGCCATCAGCTGCGGGTCGTTAGGGCGCAGCACCATGGCCCGCTCCACAAAGAGCTGGAGGCGGTTGTTGTCTTGCATGTCAATGCAGCAGTTGATAGCAGTCTTCAGCATCTCGTAGTTGCTGGGATAGGCAGCGGTGCCCTCCATCAACACCTTGATGGCCATCTCATCCTCCTTGGCCAGGATGCAGGTCTTTGCCATGAAGACAAAGACATTCTCGCGGTTCCTCTTGTCACCGCTGTTCAGATAGGCCTGGAAGTAGGGTATGGCCTTCTTGTATTCCTTGGCATTAAACGTACCCGATGCCGCAAAATAGGCCATTGTCGGGTAGTTGGCATCGGGAACGAAGGTGTCATTCTGGAAGGCCGGCATCAAGGGGACATCCATGAAGGCCTGAGCAAACCGGAGTGCTTTGTCGGGTTGACCGTGATTGGAGTTCCACGCCGCTCCCATCTGCAGGAACGGCAGTATCTCGCGTAAGGCACGCTTGGCCGCGGCATAGTCGGCCGATGCGGCTGGGGCGTTCTCCAGTACAGAGACAAAGTCTGCATAGCAGACATACAATGCGTCATAGATGGCATTCTCTGTGGCACCCGAGGCACGGAGCTTGTTAAACTGCGCAAAACTTTCTTCCGCTTTACTGAGTGTCTGTGCATCCAGTTGATGCACAGACACCATGAATATCATACTTGCTATCAAAAGCAACCTTTTTCTCATACGATCTAATCTACTGTTTGTATTAGAATGCTACACTGTTTGCATCAGAATGCGTCAACAAATACAAAATCTACCTTGATACGACGGTATGCACCGCCCTTATTGCCTTCATCAACCTCCAGATAGTGTACGAAGTTGGTGTCCATCTGGTTGAGAGAAGGTACGTTGGCTTTGATATACTCCTTCACACCCGTGGCACGCAGGAAGGCCAATTGCTCATTCTTGTCAATGCCACCCTTCTTGGTTACGGTGATGTTGCTCAGGTCGCCATTCTTATAGACGGGTTCGCCTTCGAAGTCGCCATAGCATCCGTCATAGGCTATCACTCCGTTGATGGGGAGGGCATCTGCCATACCGGTGATGTTGACCTGCAGCTTCTTGCCGGGCTTCACGTACTGGGCGAAGTCCTTCTCGAAGGCCTGCTTCACGATGCTGAGCATCGAGGTGGCAGCAGATGACTCAGCAGCCTTGTACTTACCGGGGGCGAAATCTTCGTGGGCGGAGAACTGAGGCTCTACCTGGTAGGTGAAGTTCACTTTATAGTTGAGTATCTTCTGACCATCGGCATTCACGTCGGGCACCACTTTGGCATCCACGGCAATCTGGGTATGGTCAGACAGCAGTTCCTGCTTCTTTGCCAGGTTGACGACATCCTCTTTGATGCCTTCCAGCTTCTGCAGCTCCATGTTGGATTGCTGAATCAGCTCCAGGGGAACGAAGCTGTCGTCTGCCTTCAGGAACTCCAGCGAGCGGCGTTCGCGGTTATCGAAGATATAGGTCTTGCCTGTCTGCTTATTATATACTTCGGTATAGACCATCTCGAATCGGTCCTTATCGGTCAGTCCGTAGCGCGTGTTCAAGAGTTGCAGGTTGCCAGCATCACTGAAGCTCAGCACATCTTCTTCGGGCACGTTCAGGTAGATGGTGGGCATCTCGCCGACATTCAGGGCCAGCATGCTGGACTCGGGGTTGTAGTTACCCAGGGCAATGGAGGCCATCTCCATCTGGCCGTCGCCTGCCAGACGGGTAGCAATCTCCTCCTCAAACAGCTTCATCTGCTGCAAGCGGGTCTCTTCGTTCACACGGATATTGTACTCTTCAAGCGACTCGCCCGGCATCTGCTTCATCCATTCGCCCATGCGCTCGTCCAGCTCGTCCTTCAGCAATCTCGTGAAGTTCGGGTCGAGATTCAGGTATTTGTAGATCAGGTTGGTATTGGATGAATAGGTGAGGAAGGTGATGTTGAAGTTGTCCCTGATGAATTTGAGGAAACTGATGCCCTTCGCCTCTTGATCTACATAGCTGCATTGGTCTGTGTCCAGCAGGTTCTGGATGGCAATGCGACCTTCATCGGTGATGACCGAGACATATTTTCCATTGGGGTGGAAGGCCAGAGCCTTGGCCTGTCCCATGTTCTCAAAACTCTGGCTGATGAGGAACGACTTGGTATCATACAGGCTCAGGCTGCTGTCGTCTGTCAGTATGGCAAACAGGTCGCTGGCTGCTGAGAAGCCGATGTCATTGACCTTCACGTCCAGGTCAAAGGACTTGCGGATTTGTCGGTTTTCCAGGTTGACGATAACGACCTTGCTACCATCAGAGGCGGCCAGGAAGTAGCCGTTTCCGCTGGCGCACAGTGTCTTTGCAGCAATGGGCATCTCCATGGACCAGCGTGGTTCATAACTCCGTGCATCGTAGCAGAGCAGCTGGTTAGGGGTCGTGATGAAGAGTGACTTGGCATCCGAAGAGAAGCTGATGGCTGTAGCCAGCTCCATCTTCTTGAAGCGGTGCAGCAGTTTATCCTTCTCCCAAAGGTCAAAGATTTCGACCTTGGCTTTTTCATTCTTTGCTGAAAGGACAGCGTAAGTCGTTCCCGAGGGGTTCACCTTGAAGGAGACGATGTCTCCCATGACGGTAGTCATAGGGTTGGTACGCAGGTTATAGACCGACTTACTGTCATTGAAGTAAGCAGCGCTCAAGTAGTTCTCCAGACTAGCAGGAACCGCTTTCAGCTGGATGGTGTATTCTTCGCGTTGAGGAACTTTCGTAGTAGTTTGTCCATAGGCGGTATATCCTATGCCGCTCATACATCCCACCAACAGCGTTTTCCACATCAAAGTGTTGATTTTTGCATTTGTCTTCATAATACAAAGGGGTTTTATTAGTTATATAAAATATGTATCATTACAGTCGTCAGCCCATTGAAAATAATCGCTGGGCCGCTGCAAATATACAAATTGTTTCTTTATCCAAACATTTTTGACGTTATTTTTTTTATTTTAGTGAGTTTATTTATAGTACATCTGCTGATTATCAGCAAGAAGAGTTTCCCCTCATTTACTCAACTATAGTGACAAGATTACATTTATTAGTCGTTTAACGTTGCCATAACTCAAAAAAATATCGAGTTATGGCAACTTTTGCTGATTTATAATTTGCCATATCTCGTAATTTTGTCGTGCTGGATGACCTGTTTGCTTGAGGCCAGGGGTGCTTGGGGCTTTGTGATGGCGGAAAAGTCCGGACAAATGGCTCAGGCGGCATTCCGTAGCTACCCCCTAGTGGCTCTAATCAACCTCTAATCGTCCTCTAATCCAGGTCTAATCAATCTCTAATCTGGGATTAGACTTGGATTAGTGTCACTTGGGAGTTACTTCGGACTTACTACGGAGTTACCTTAGACCTACGGCTTACTTGCTACGGTCTTGTTGTTTCCGGAATAGGTCATAATATAGTGATTTATGTTCGATTCTTCGTCCTGCGTCCTTCCCAAAGTTGCAGGGTCCTAAAAGGAAGCATTCCTGACAAGAACAGCGCTTGGCCCGGTGCAGATGTTAATATTGCGAAAAAGAAGCACTTCTTCAGTCAAGGGTTGGGAGATAATGATTATACTTGCAAGCGTATTATTCACTAAATATCATAGCCAATATGAACGAAACTATCCATACCATTATGTCGCGTCGAAGCTGTCGTTGCTTCGATCCCGAACGTATGCCTTCTGATGAGGTGTTGCAACAAATAGCCGAGGCCGGTACCTGGGCCCCTACAGGCATGGGACTGCAAAATCCGCTCATTATCGTAGTCACCAACAAGGCTCTGCGCGACCGCATCAGCCGGATGAACGCTGAGATCCTGGGTACTACCTCTGACCCCTTCTATGGTGCGCCTTGCATGATGATTGTGATTGTCAAGCGCTGGCGCAATGAGGTGTGCGACGGCTCTACCGTGATGCAGACCTTGATGCTGGCTGCAGAATCCCTGGGTGTCAACTCCATCTGGATCAATCGGGCGAAGGAGGAGTTTGAGAGTGAAGAGGGAAAGCAGATACTCTGCGAGCTGGGCATCGAGGGTGACTACGTCGGTGTAGGTCACGTTGCCCTGGGTTATGCCAGCAAGCCGCTGCCTGCCCCCAAGCCCCGCAAGAGCGACTACATCCGCTGGGCACGATAAATGCGCGTTAACAACAATCAAGGCAGCCACCCAGCTAAGTGGCTGCCTTGAGTTTGTAATGTATTTCTCTTTGCGCTGTGACGTGGAGCATCAGGCATTGTTGCCTTGGATGTTCTCGTCGAGCACTTTAATCTTCTCCTTCATCAATTCGATGTCGGCCTTCAGTTTCTCCACCTTGCGGTTAATCTCGTTGAGCAGACTGTTGCCCTTCTTGGACGAGGCACTGAGGAAGCCGAGGTTGTTCTCGTAGGTCTTCAGTTCACCCTGCATGGTCTCAAGGGTGCGCACCAGTTTCTCACGCTCGCGATGCAGGCTGCTGCCGCCTTCGCTCATATTGCTCACTGTAGATCGGTAGTTGCTGAGCTTCTTCTGACTGGCACTGAGGTTCAGACGGTCGAAGAGCTGATCTACCCAGTGGCGGTATTGCTTGTAGAGACGGTCTTTCTCCTTGATGGGTACATGACCAGTGGCGTTCCACTCTTTGATTAAGGCACGTACCTCTTTGCCGGCTTTCTCGGTGTCGGCCTCTCCGGAGAGAGCCTCCAGCCGGGCAATGATGTCGCGCTTCTTCACGAGGTTGGCCTGCTCCTCGTTCATCTGTGACGAGGTGGCTTTGGCCTTCTGGTCGAAGAAGTAGTCGCAAGCGGTGATGAAGCGTTTCCAGAGTCCTTCGGAGTACTTGCGAGCTACGGGGCCTACCTCTTTCCACTCCTTCTGCAACTTCACCAGTGCTTCTGTCGTTGACTTCCAGTCGGTGCTCTCCTTCAGTGATTCGGCCTTCTCGCAGAGGGCGCGTTTCTTCTCCAGGTTGGCGCTCATGGCTGCCTTGGCTGCCTTGTAGTATTCGTTCTTGCGGCGGAAGAAGTCATCGCAAGCGGCACGGAAGCGTTCAAAGATGCGTCCATTCACCTTCTGCGGAGCATAGCCGATGGTGCGCCATTTGGCCTGGAGGGCAGTGACTTCGGCTGTCTTATTGTCCCAATCGGCAAAGCTCTGCAACTCTTCGTAGGGGATGGCCTCCATGATCTCGCAGATTACGGTCTTCTGGTCAAGGTTGTGCTGCTCGGCCTCCTTCACGTTGTCGTAGTGCTGCTGGTGCTTGCGGTTGATGACTGTTGAGGCTGCCTTGAAGCGTGCCCAGATGGACTCGCGCAACTCTTTGGCCACGGGGCCCGTGTCGCGGAACTCCTGATGCAGCTTCTGCAGCTGGTGGAAGGCTGAGATGACGTCGGGCTCATCGGCCAGCCGTTCGGCTGCCTCGCAGAGGTGCGTCTTAATCTCCAGGTTCTTCTTGAAGTCGTATTCGCGGAATTCGTTGTTGAGCTTCAGCAGGTCATAGAACTTCTCCACGTAGAGCATGTAGCTCTTCCAGAGCTCGTTGGCATGTTCCTGCGGGATGAATTTCACCTCATTCCATTGCTGCTGTAGCTTCTTGAACTCGGTGAAATTCTTGTTGGCATCTTCGGGGCTCTCTATCAGCTCCTTCAGCTCCTCGATGATGGAGAGCTTGATCTGGTAATTCATCTGCTTCTCCTTCTCCTGTTCGGCGGCCAGGATACTCCGCTTCTCCTTGATGACGGACAGTATGGACTTGAACTCCTCTTCGGCCGCATCAGCTTGTGGTACAAAGGTCTCCGCGTTGCCTCCAGCCTCTACGAAACTTCGCTTCTCCGCCTCTATCTGGGCGTTGAGTTGCCTGTAGAAGGCTTGCTTCAGGCTTTCAATCTGTGTTCGCGAAGCCTCTTCAGCATGTTCAGCCAGTTGCTTGAGCTGTTCGAGTGCCTCCTCCTTGGTCAGCTTCGTGGGAGTCTCTGCTGCTTGGGGAGCTACGTCTTCTTCATTAATCGATTCGCATAAAGGTTCAGCAGCCGAGGGTTGTTCGGTTGCTATTGCGAGTTTTGCTTCTTCCGGCTGCTTCTCTTCTAGAGGTGCTCCGGTGACAAGGGTGTCCGTCATTGTATTTCTTCTTTAATTCAGTTTACACGTAAACCGAGGGTTGTATTATTTTGTACAAATTAAAACAAAAAAAAGGTAGCTCGCGCATTTAGTGCTTCTTCTTTTTGTGTTTTTAAGTTTATTATGCGTGAAATTTAAATATTTTATAAAATCAAGCTATGAAAGTAGCACTGTAATACCCATATAGAGCAGCATTCCGATGATGTCGTTGGTGATAGAGATGAAGGGGCCTGTTGCGATGGCCGGGTCAATCTTCAATTTCTCGAGTGTCATCGGCACCAGGGTTCCGAAGATGGAGGCAAACATCACCACGGCAAAGAGGCTGATGGACACCGAGTAGGTGACGGTGGCTGCAGCCCCGAAGCGGATGAAGTTATAGACATAGACCAGCAGGGAGATGATGGTGGCGTTGATGGCTGCGACCACGGCCTCCTTGCCTACCTGCTTGAAGGTCTCACTGGCCTCCAGCGAACTGTTGGCCAGACCTTGTACGATGATGGCTGACGACTGGGTTCCTACGTTACCACCTGTGCCACCAATCAGTGGGATGTAGAGGGCCATCTCGGGATGGGCGGCAAAGGTAGCGTCAAAGTTACCCAGGATCATCGAGTTGCCGATACCTCCCAGCATACCGATGAGCAGCCAGGGGAGGCGGGCCGAGGTCTGGCGAACCAGGTTGTCATCGGTCTCCACGTCCTTCGACAGACCGCTGGCCAACTGGTAGTCGCGTTCGCTCTGTTCGCGTACCTCATCCATGATGTCATCGACGGTAATCTGTCCAACCAACCGGCCGATGCTATCCACCACAGGCACTGCCACGAGGTCGTACTTCTCAATCATTTGCACCACCTCCTCCGTGGGGGTATCGACGTGTACCGACAGCGGATCCTTCTTCATCACGTGCTTTACCTTTGATACCGAGGGCGAGGTGATCATCTTCTTCAGCGGGAAGACACCCTGGAGTCGCTCTTCATCATCCACTACATAGACGTAGTAGATTTCGTCCAGCTTCTCGGCCTGCAGGCGCATCTCCTTGAGGCATTCGGGCATACTCCAATTCTCGTTGACGGTCACCATTTCGGTTCCCATTAATCCACCGGCAGTATCTTCATCGTACTTCAGCAGATCGACGATGTCGCCGGCCTGCTCAATATCCTCAATGTGCGACAGCACCTCTTCCTGCTTGTCCTCATCGAGTTCGCGCATCAGATCGACCGCATCGTCGGTATCCATGTAGTCCACGAAGCGCTTGGCGATAGTCTCCGAGGGTATCAGTTCGAGGAACTCCTTACGCGAATCCTCGTCCATCTCCACCAGCACATCGGCGGCTGTCTCATTGTCGAGCAGCCGATAGACAAAGCGGGCCTCCTCAGGCTCAAGGTCGTTAATCAGTTCAGCGATATCCGCAGGGTGCAGTCCGGACAGCAGGTCTTTCACCCCCTCGGTATCTTTTTGCTCTACGCATTGCGTGAGCTTGTCGATGTATTCGTCGTTGATTTCCATTGTTTTATGAGCTACAAGCTACGAGCTACAAGCTACAAGTTGTGAGCTGCGAGCTATGAGTTACAAGTTGTCTTTCTATTCATTGTTTGCTCCCCCTCGTTTCAGTTCTTCCGCCACACGGTTGGTCAGGTCGATGAACTCCTGTACGGAGAGCTGCTCGGGGCGTCGGTTGAATAGCGGGTCGGCCAATAGGGGTGATTCCTTGCCCAGGATAGGCTTGATGGAGTTACGCAGGGTCTTGCGTCGCTGGTTGAAGGTGGTCTTCACCACCTGCTTGAAAAGACGCTCGTCGCAACCCAGGTCGGTGGTCTCGTTGCGCGTCATGCGGATGACCGCGCTCTTCACCTTGGGGGGCGGATTGAATACCTGTTCGCCCACGGTGAAGAGGTACTCCACGCGGTACCAGGCCTGCATCAGCACGCTCAATATACCGTAGGTCTTGCTCCCGGGACCGGCAGCCATTCGCTCGGCCACCTCCTTCTGTATCATGCCCGTGCAGCAGGGGATTAGGTCCTTGTTGTCGAGCATCTTGAAGAAAATCTGGCTGGAGATGTTGTAGGGGTAGTTGCCTGTCAGCACGAAGGGGCGGCCGCCAAAGAGCTTGCTCAGGTCCATTTTCAGGAAGTCCGCCTCAATGATTTGCTCATCAAGTGAAGGGAAATGCTCGTGCAGGTAGGCCACCGACTCAAAGTCCAGCTCCACCACCTTGAGCTCACGCTCCTTGGGAATCAGGTACTGAGTCAGTACTCCCATACCAGGACCAACCTCTAGCAGAGGCAGTTGCGGGCACGCATCCACCGTGTCTGCTATCGCCTTGGCCACTTGCAAATCCTTCAGGAAATGCTGTCCAAGAAACTTTTTAGGCTTCACTACGCTCATATTTTCAAACTATTTTGTTACTTTTGCCGTGCGAAGATAGTAGTTTTCGTTGAAATAATGTGCTTTTTTATATGAATAAACTGCTAAAAAAAATATTGAAAGTGATTTTCCCCCTTTTTTTGGGGGCTTTTATCCTTTATTGGGTCTATCGGGACTTTGATTTCTCGCGTGTACGTGTGCTCCTGTTGGAGGAGATGAACTGGGGATGGATGGTGCTTTCGCTCGCCGCAGGGGTGATGAGCCATCTGCTGCGAGGGTGGCGCTGGTGTCTGACTTTAGAGCCGCTGGGTGAGCATCCCCGGCGATCCACCTCTGCGGATGCTATCTTCCTCTCTTATGCAGGTAGCTTGCTGTTGCCTAGGGTGGGGGAGGTAACCCGTTGCGGTGTGCTGGCCAGGTATGATGGCATACCCTTTGCCCGTTCGCTGGGTACGGTGGTCACCGAGCGCCTGGTGGATATGCTCTGTATGGCCTTGATTACGGGGGTTACCTTTCTGCTTCAGATGCCGGTCTTCATGCGATTCTTCAACGAGACGGGTACTAAGATACCCTCCCTGCTTCATCTGGTCACTTCGCCCTGGTTCTATGTGGCCCTCTTCTGCGTGGTTGGGGTCGTGGTGTTGCTGGTCTATCTAGTCAGGATGCTCTCCTTCTTCGAGAAGGTGAAGGGGATTGCGCTTGATGTCTGGCAGGGGGTACTCTCCCTGCGTAAGGTGCGCCAGATGTCCCTCTTCCTATTATATACTATAGGTATATGGCTTTGCTATTACCTTCACTTCTACCTTACTTTCTTCTGTTTTGAGTTTACGTCACACTTGTCGTTGCTGGCTGGATTGGTCATGTTTGTGGGAGGTACGTTTGCCGTCCTGGTGCCTACGCCCAATGGGGCCGGCCCGTGGCATTTTGCGGTGATAACCATGATGATGCTCTATGGGGTCGATGCCACCGATGCTTCCCTCTTTGCACTGGTCGTCCATACCATACAGACCCTGCTTGTCATCCTGCTGGGTATAGTAGGCTGGATGCACCTGCAGTGGCAGACGAGATAGATCAAGCAAAGCCTCCAGAGACTTGAAGACTCTGGGGGCTTTGCGATGCCTGCTCAGCAGGCCTGAACGTATTGCTTCAGCCTCACTTGATGACCTTACTGCTGTTGCAGCTGGTGTACCAATCGGTATCGGCTGTACCGCCACTCGTTACCCAGCTGGCAAAGCGAGGATAGGCTTGACTGATGTCTGTACGCTCTATCGGGTGAGCGATGAGGGTAGGTACCTTGATGCCCCACACGAAGTTGTCGGCTGTGGCAAAGAGGTGGTCGTTGTTTGCAGCCATCGAGGTCACGTTGTAGCCTTTCAGGTGAATCTCCTGCTTGTTGCTCGTATTCTGCAGGAAGAAGTTGTAGTTCTCTGATGAGGTGAGCGCGATGAAGCGTGATGTAGCATCCACATTGTCTTTCAGGTCGCGCTTGATGGAGAGGGTCACGATGGGCATGGACGTGCTGCTTGCCTCCTCGGTGTTGAAGAAGTTGCCCTCCTTGAGTGAATTGGTGCCGTTGATGGCAAAGACAACCGGCTGGTCACCGCTGCTCAGCAACTCCAGCTCAATGTCGGGGTTGGAGGAGGTGACGGTGTAGTAGGTGCCTGTTGCATCCACGATGTCTTCGGTCAGGAGCGATGAGAGCTCCACGCAGAGGCGGTAGGGGTTGCTGCCGCCAATGGCACGAATCTGCAGCTGCATGTCTGTACCTTCGTAGAAGGTCTCCTTATTGCCCACGGAGTAATAGGGAGCGATATAGTATCCGGCTACAAAGTCATTCATGTCGTAGTCACCCTTCTGCGGGTACATGTCTTCGAACAGCAGCGTGCCGAATTGCCCCTTGGAAGGGATATACATGGTGATGTCTCCCTTCGAAGCATCGCCTGTCTCGATATTGTACCAGTCCACCTCTTCGGGCAGGGTGATGGTGGTGTTGGCCCGTGTGGATGCCGTGACATCCTGCTTCAGCATCTTCTTGGTTCCCTTGGAGCTGTATTCCACATAGACGCTCTTCTTGGCTGTAGGCAGGTCAATGCTCAGCGTGGTGGGAGCCTCTTTGGTCACTACGGCCTCAGCCAAGAGCTCCTTGCCCTTCTCGTCTCCATAGAGGGCGATGGCGGTAGTGACGGGGGTGCTGATGGTGAGAGCTACATTTCGGGTGGTTGCCCACGAGAAGTTGGCAGGAACCTTCAGTTCAGAGGTGTTGCCTGACTGCTGGTTCTCAGGGTCATAGACATCGTCTGCTCCACAGGCCATCAGGAGAGCTGTGGAGGCGGCAATCAGTAGGTTCAGTAAAGTCGTTTTGTTCATTATTTCACAATTAAATTAGGATTGTACTCTATTATTTCTTGATTATGGCTACAAAAATAGACTATTGTTTCCAAATGAACAAATAGTTAGGCTACAATTTGCAAGTTCGGATATTTAATATTTGTAAATGCAGCCTATGGGACATCAGAATGCGACCTTTAGAGATACAAAACTTAAAAAAAAACGCTATTGAGTAGAAAAAACTGCACTTCTCTGTGGCGTGTATCGCAAAAAATGCCGATATTTGCAGCCATGATTCAATTGAATACGATAATCGACATTCTGTGGAAAGGGTTCATCATCGGTGTGGTGGTCTCTGCTCCACTGGGACCTGTTGGGGTGCTCTGTATCCAGCGTACGCTCAACAAGGGGCGTTGGTATGGCTTTGTGACAGGCCTTGGTGCCTCGCTGAGTGACATTGCTTATGCGCTATTGACGGGCTATGGCATGAGCTTTGTCTTCGATTACGTCAATAAGAATATCTTTTATCTGCAGCTCTTCGGCAGCATCCTGCTGCTGGCTTTCGGTATCTATACCTTCCGCAGCAATCCCGTGCAGTCGTTGCGTCCTGTCTCGACCAACCGGGGTTCATACTTCCACAATTTTATCACGGCCTTTGTTGTCACCCTGTCCAATCCCTTGATTATCTTCCTGTTCATCGGGCTATTCGCCCGCTTTGCCTTTGTCAGCGAAGGGGTGCTGGTCTTTGAGGCGGTGACAGGTTACCTGGCCATCGCGCTTGGAGCACTCTCGTGGTGGTTGGGCATCACCTATTTTGTTAATAAGGTACGCAAGCAGTTTAACCTGCGTGGCATCTGGATTCTCAATCGTGTCATAGGGAGTATCGTGGTGCTCGTATCAGTCATCGGACTGATTTTTACGCTGACAGGCAAGTCGCTTTATCAGTAGCCCACACCGGCATAACAACAGCAATCAATAATCGTCAGCATAACAACAGTAAGAAGAATAACGGCATGAAGTACGCACAGCAACTCAAGCAATCGAATGTAGTGACTTACCTATTATATATGTGGTACGTTGAGGACCTCATTCGTGCCTATCGTTGCGACGTAGATAGCCTGCAGCCGCTACTTCAGGCACAATATACGCCTCAAGAGTTGCCCGCAGCCAGAGAGTGGTATGCCAACCTCTGCGACATGATGCGTGCCGAGGGGGTGATTGATGGAGGACATCTGCAGATTCTCCGTAACGTGGTGATTGACCTCTCGGAGCTCCATGCAGCCCTACTCTCTTCCCCCCGCTTCCCTTTCTACAATGCCGCTTACTTCAGCGCACTCCCTCTCATCGTGGAGCTGAGGCAGAAGAACGGACAGCGGGAGGAACCCGAACTGGAGACCTGCCTGGGCGCACTCTATGGCGACTTTGTGTTGCGTATGCAGCAGAAACCGGTCAGTGAGGCGACCACACAGGCACTGAAGACCATCACAACCTTCCTCTCCTTGCTGGCCGACTACTACCACAAGGAACGTCGTGGTGAACTCGACCGCTACAAGTTGGACGAAGCGCCTCAATCCCAGACTTAGAATAATGAGCTATTGACTAGAGCATAGAACATAATATGATGTCAGATGAACAACGAAATTGATAGAAGAAGAACTTTTGCGATTATCGCGCATCCTGATGCAGGTAAAACCTCGCTCACTGAGAAACTGCTGCTCTTCGGCGGTCAGATACAGGTGGCTGGTGCGGTGAAGAGTAATAAGATCAAGAAGACAGCTACCTCCGACTGGATGGACATAGAGAAGCAACGTGGTATCTCGGTGACCACTTCGGTGATGGAGTTTGACTACCACGACTATAAAATCAACATCCTCGACACTCCAGGTCACCAGGACTTTGCCGAAGATACCTACCGCACGCTGACCGCTGTGGATAGTGTCATCATCGTGGTGGATGGAGCAAAGGGCGTGGAGACGCAGACGCGTAAACTGATGGAGGTGTGCCGCATGAGGAATACGCCTGTCATCATCTTCGTCAATAAGATGGACCGTGAGGCCAAGGACCCCTTTGACCTGCTCGATGAGCTGGAAGAGGAACTGGCTATCCATGTACGTCCGTTGACGTGGCCCATCGAGAGCGGCGTGCGCTTCAAGGGAGTCTATAATCTGTATGAGCAGAACCTCAACCTCTTTCAGCCCTCCAAGCAGGTGGTGGCTGAGAAGGTTGCGGTGGATATTCATACGGATGATCTCGACCGTCACATCGGTAGTGAGCTGGCCGATAAGCTGCGCAGTGAGCTGGAGCTGATTGACGGTGTCTATCCCGAGTTTACCACCGAGCCTTATTTGCAGGGAGAGCTAGCCCCCGTCTTCTTCGGATCAGCCCTCAACAACTTTGGTGTGGAGGAGCTGCTCAACACCTTTGTTGAGATAGCTCCCAGCCCGCGTCCTGTCAAAGCCGAAGAGCGCGATGTGCAGCCCGAAGAGCCCAAGTTCACGGGATTCATCTTCAAGATTACCGCCAACATCGATCCCAACCACCGTTCGTGCGTAGCCTTCTGCAAGATTTGTTCAGGCAAATTTGTGCGCAATGCGCCTTATTACCATGTGCGTCATGGCAAGACGATGCGCTTCTCAAGCCCCACGCAGTTCATGGCACAGCGTAAGACTACCATCGACGAGGCTTGGGCAGGCGACATCATCGGTCTGCCCGACAACGGTACCTTCAAGATTGGTGACACCATCACCGAGGGTGAGGTACTCCACTTCCGTGGCTTGCCTAGCTTCTCGCCCGAGATGTTCAAGTATATCGAGAATGCCGATCCCATGAAGCAGAAGCAACTGGCAAAGGGCATCGACCAGCTTATGGATGAGGGTGTGGCCCAGCTCTTTATCAATCAGTTTAATGGCCGCAAGATTATCGGTACTGTCGGACAGTTGCAGTTTGAGGTCATCCAGTACCGCCTGCTCAACGAGTACAACGCTTCGTGCCGCTGGGAGCCCTTGAGCCTCTACAAGGCCTGCTGGATAGAGAGCGACGATGCTGCCGAGCTGGAGGCATTCAAGAAGCGCAAGTATCAGTACATGGCCAAGGACCGTGAAGGCCGGGATGTCTTCCTGGCCGACAGTGGTTATGTTCTTCAGATGGCTCAGATGGACTTCAAGCACATCAAGTTCCACTTTACAAGTGAATTCTGATAGGGAGGAGCAAGCCCCTCTTATTTTTCCAATGCCCTCCCCGGCCTCCTGTTATAGGAGTGGCGGGGAGGGCATTGGCTCATCTAGAATCTGCATCTTACCTCTACGCCTGCCTGAATGGGGCGTGACTTCTGGTGGAAGGCGTTGCCCATGCTCTCGAAGTAGAAGGCGGTGTAATCCTTGTTGAGCGCATTGCGTACCCAGAAGTCTATCTGCCCGTTGCCCTTCTGGAGGCTGAGCCGGCCATTGAGGGTGCCGTAGAGCGACTGGCTTGCGTTGTTCTCCTCTGTCCAGTAGATGCGTCCGGCAGCTTGATAGTGTGCATTCAGCACGATGCGCTCAATCCAGGCGTGCTTGCGTTTGATATGCCAGCGGTATGCGCCACCCACGTTAAGCGTGTGCTTGGGTACGAAGGGTACGTAGCGTCCCCGGTAATCCACCTCATTCTGTTGGCGGTCGTTGGTCACGTAGTGGCGGAAGGTGGCGTAGGTGTAGCCGTAAGCGGCCTGAAGTGTCAGTGCGTCGGTCAAGGCGGCCTGTAGGGCTGCTTCACCACCCAGGCTACGGCTGCGACCTGCGTTGACCGTGATGCGTCCCAGCCCGCTCTCGGCAAAGCGTGCGATTTGCTGGTCGCGTGTCTCCATGAGGAAGGCGGCCAGGTCGGCCGTGAGTCGTCCGTTCCAGAGCGTCAGGTGGCTCCCCACTTCGTAGTTCCAGCTATACTCCGGCTTATAATAGGTTGCCTCCCGTACCTCGGGCAGCTCTTTCTTCATGCCACCGATCATCTCCCCAAAGCGCATGAAGCTCTCATCGGCTGCAATGGCATCCATCATGGCATTGCTCAGCTTGCCGCTGACCAAATCACTGAACATCTGGATGTTGTAACCTCCAGATCGGTAGCCACGCGACAACGAGGCATAGACGTTATTGCCTTTCTGCCATTCGTATTGCAGAGCCGCCTTAGGCAGCAGTTGCAGGTAGTCGGTGGTAAGCGAACCGTCATAGGCGGCCTCAGCTACCATGGGATTCTTGTTGGTGATATTCATGGGTCCCATCTTCACGCTAAAGCCCAGGTCCGTTGGGTCAGCAGCTGAGAGGTAGTCCATCTTCAGCTTTTCGTAGTCCAGACGCAGGCCGAGCGTGAGCGAAAGGCCTTTGGTGAGCAGGTCGTTGAAGGTGGATTGGTGAAACAGCGCACCGCTCAGGGCCGGGGTGCTGAAGCGTCCGCTCACTCCAAGCTGTTCGTTGTTGACACTAAGGTGCATCGTGGGCATTTTGGGATTCTCGGCAGCCAGGCGGTCAAATACCTGGTTGGCATTCCCTTCAATCATCTGCTCAATGCCTTGGCGCAGGAAGTTCACCGGCCCATTGGTGTGCAGACTCTGGTAGAAACCAAAGGCGCCCGTTGTCCATTGCCAGCGCTTGCCAGGATTGGACTTGATGACCACCTCTTCGCTCAGCGTGTGGATGCGTTGCTTCTGTTCCAGGGTATAGATGGGTGCAGCGGTAAAGTCCTGGTCGATAAACATGCGGTCGTCCACCCACTGGTAGCCTGTCACGGCACTCAGCGTGTAACCCTTGGCTTGGTATTGCAGGTTGAGGCCCGCATTGAACAGGTTGCGTCGGTAGCTGCCCTCCTCGTTGCTGCTGATGCTGCCCTCATAATAATAAGGATAGCCACCCTGGTCGTTGTATTCGTAGCTCAGGCTGAGGTCCACCTTCCAGTGGTCGGTAGGGAGGAGGATACCTCGGAATCGTCCGCCGGCCCTTTGTCCGTCATCCACCCTCTTTCCGTCCAGCGTGGCATTGCGGAAGAAGCCCCCCTGGTAGTCGTAATAGCCTCCCGTGGAGAAGGCAAAACGAGGACTGACGCGGTGGTAGTGAGTCAACGAAGCATGGTACTCATTGTGTGTGGCAGCTCCCAGGCGAAGGTCGGTGCCTTGGTAGGTAAAGGGAGACTTGGTGTGTACCTTGATGAGTCCTCCCATGGCGTTGCGGCCGTAGAGGGTGCTCTGCGGACCACGTAGCACGTCGATGCGCTCTACGTCGGCGTAGCTGAAGTCGAAGGCCGACTGGTTGACGTAGGGGATATTATCTACATAGAGTCCGACAGAGGGGGTGTTGATGCGCGAACCGATGCCCCGGATATAGACTGCCGAGGTAAGTCTGGAACCGTAATCGGGAATAAAGAGGTTGGGTACGACCGAGGTGAGTGACTTGATGCCGGTCACCTGTGCCTCCTGCATCTGCTGTTGCGAGAGCAGGGTTACAGCAGCCGGCAGTTCACGCAGCTTCTTGTTCTCCTTGGGTGTAGCGATGATGACAATCTCCTCCACATCCACCACCTTGATGGTGTCGGCAGGAAGAGTAGCTGCTTGTACGCTGGTATGCAGCAGGATGCCCATGAGCAGGGCGTTGAATAGGGGTCTCTTCATGATGATTGGTATTTCATTATTTTTCCGGCTGCAAAGTACGGTATATCTGCCGATTCACACAATCCTCATTTATGAGGAATTTATGATTTCTCAATAAAACTTGCTGTCGCTGCTTATCATAGCACGATTTTTTTGTATTTTTGCCCCCATAATAAAATATGTAAAGTATGAAAATAGGTGATAAAGTGCGCTTCCTCAGCGAAGTAGGGGGCGGAGTAGTGACTGGATTTCAGGGTAAGAACATCGCTCTGGTAGAGGATGAGGATGGCTTTGCCATCCCGATGCCGGTCAATGAATGTGTGGTGATAGAGACGGATAGCTACAATATCCCTACGCAAGCTGACCGGGCTGCCAAGCAACGCGCTGCGGCTGAAGAGCGGGCTGCCGCTTCATCGGTTGCCACCCCATCTGCTGCCTCCGCATCTCAACGGGCTACTGCTGCCTCACAACCGGCCGTTGCTGCATCTCAGCGGGCTACCGCTGCCGACACGGAACTGGCTGCTTCGGCGCGATTCTCCGTGTATCGTCATCCCGAGGTACGCGGGGGAGATGTGCTCAATGTCTGTCTGGCCTATGTGCCTGTAGATATCAAGGCCGTCAGCACCACCCCTTTTGAGGCCTATCTGGTCAATGACAGCAACTATTGCCTCTACTACACCTACCTCTCGGCTGAAGGAAAGGCCTGGACAGTACGTGCTATGGGAGCGATAGAGCCCAATACCAAACTGCTGCTGGAGGAGTTTGAAAAGGCTGCGCTCAACCAGCGGGAGCGGGTGGCCGTGCAACTCATTGCCTTCAAGGACAAGAATTCGTTCCAACTTAAGCCGGCTGTCAGCGTGGAGTTGCGACTGGACGTGGTCAAGTTCTATAAGCTCCACACCTTTCAGGAGAATGACTTCTTCAGCACTCCAGCGCTCATCTACGACCTGGTGAAGAACGATGCCCCTGTGCAGCAAGTCTATGTGGATGCTGAGTCGCTTCAGCGGGCCCTGCTCCAGAAGACGCAGGCCGACCAGCAGGACAAGGCCGGCGGGAATCCTTCTCCAGAGGGTGGCAACCGTGCCGACCGCAAGGGACAGCAACGGCGTAGCCGCCACGGCATCCTGGAGATTGACCTTCATGCCTCTGAGTTGCTTGATGATACGCGTGGGATGAGCAACGGTGAGATACTCAATTACCAGCTTGACCGCTTCCGCGAGGTGATGAATCAGTACCGCCAGAAGCGCGAGCAGCGTATCGTCTTCATCCACGGTAAGGGTGACGGCGTGCTGCGTAAGGCATTGCTTGACGAACTGCGCCGCAAGTATCCCTCTTGCAAGGCACAGGACGCTTCGTTTCAGGAGTATGGCTTTGGGGCGACATTGGTGACGATACACTAGACGGATATGAGAGATAACATGAAAGAGATGTTTCCCCTCGTCGATGAAGAGGGAAACATAACGGGTGCCGCCTCAAGGGGCGAGTGCCACAACGGAAGTAAGCTGTTGCACCCCGTGGTGCATCTGCATGTGTTTAACTCGCGTGGCGAACTCTACTTGCAGCGCCGGCCCCTGTGGAAGGATATCCAGCCCGGTAAGTGGGACACCGCAGTGGGTGGTCATGTGGATCTGGGCGAAAGTGTGGAGATGGCCCTGCGGCGCGAGGTGCGTGAGGAGCTGGGCATAACGGACTTTACGCCTGAGACGTTGACCCACTACGTCTTCGAGAGCGCCACTGAGCGCGAGCTGGTCTTCGTACACCGCACGACTTACGATGGTCCCATCACGCCGAGCGAAGAACTCGATGGTGGACGCTTCTGGAGCCTTGACGAGATACGTCAGCATCTGGGCAGCGGCCTCTTCACCCCCAACTTCGAGAGCGAAATCCGCCGGTTGGGATTCGTCTGAAACCCATCGCATCACGTACATACACCATGAATACAATGGATACAATGGAAACAATGGGTACAATGGGTACGATGGATACCCAATACGTAGCGGAGTCTTCATCCTCCTCATACGCTGCTACTTATACCCCTGCACCAATGCCTGCAACCGATGACATCGCCGTGCTCATCTCAGGCGGTGTGGACAGTTCGGTCGTGGTCCATCTGCTCTGCGAACAGGGCTATCACCCTTCTTTGTTCTACATCAAGATAGGCATGGAGGGTGCCGACTTCATGGACTGCCCCATGGAGGAGGATATGGAGATGGTGAACTGGGTGGCCCGTCGCTACGGACTTCCTCTTGAGGTGGTCGATCTGCATCGCGATTATTGGGACAGCGTGGCTCACTATGCGTTGGAGAAGATTCGGCAGGGGCTGACTCCCAATCCCGACGTGATGTGCAACCGGCTCATCAAGTTTGGCTGTTTTGAGCAACGGGTGGGGCATCGCTTTGCCTATACGGCCACGGGCCATTATGCCACTATCTACCTGGTGGATGGGAAGCTTTGGCTCGGCACGGCTGTGGATCCCGTGAAGGACCAGACCGACTTCCTGGCTCAGATAGACTACCTTCAACTCAGCAAACTCCTCTTCCCCCTAGGCGGCTTGATGAAGCATGAGGTGCGTGACATCGCCCGCAAGGCCAACCTGCCTACTGCACGCCGTCGCGACAGCCAGGGCATCTGCTTCCTGGGCGACATCAACTACAACGACTTCGTGCGCCGTTTCCTTGGAGAACAGGAGGGCTACATCGTGGAGTGGGAGACAGGGCGCGTGCTGGGACAGCACAAGGGCTACTGGTTTCACACCATCGGGCAGCGTAAGGGACTCGGACTGAGTGGCGGTCCATGGTTTGTGGTGGGGAAGAACGTAGAGGATAACGTAGTCTTTGTCTCACGGGGGTACGACACCCCTCTACAGTATGGCCGTCAGTTTGCGATGAAGGACTTTCACTTCATTACCGCCAATCCTTGGGCCGGCTGTGAGGGAGTGGGGCAGGAGGTGACCTTCAAGATCCGCCATACCCCTGAGTTCAATACCGGTCGCCTCACATGGCAGGCCGATGGCAGCTGCACGCTTCAATCCGCAGAGCCCCTGCAAGGGATAGCCCCGGGACAGTTTGGTGTCATCTACACCTCCGACCGCTGCCTCTGCATCGGCAGCGGAGAGATCAGTCTGACTTGACAGATTCATGAGATTAGATACCTTGACGAGTTATGATTCTAAAGAAAATCTGGTTTGATAATGACCGTATTTAACGTGAGTTCGACGAATTCAAAACAATGTAAGTTGTGTATCCAATGTGCGT
>CAMACX010000026.1 GCA_945831575.1 uncultured Mediterranea sp. | reverse complement strand
CCGTAAGTGGCGTAGTAACGAGTGTGGAGCGCGGCGAGCGCCGCAAAGTGCTGCGCATCGTGGTGGAGGCTGCTGCTGAACAAGACTATGAAGAGTTCGGCAAGATGGATCCTGCCCGCATGACGGCTGCCCAAGTGAAGGAGGCGCTGCTCAATGCGGGTATGTTTGCATTCTTCCGTCAGCGCCCCTATGATGTCATCGCTGATCCTACCGTGGAGCCGAAGGCTATCTTCGTGTCGGCCTTCAACAGTGCTCCCCTGGCTCCCGACTTTGAGTTCCAGCTCAAGGGGGATGAGGCGAACTTCCAGACGGGTCTGGATGCGCTGGCCAAGATGGCGAAGACCTACCTGGGCATCAGCGTGAAGCAGACGGCTACCGCTCTGACACAGGCTAAGAATGTGACGGTGACGGCCTTTGATGGACCGCATCCCGCCGGCAATGTCGGCGTGCAGATCAATCACCTGGCTCCCATCTCGAAGGGGGAGACCGTATGGACCGTATCGCCTGAAGTGGTTATCTTCATCGGCCGACTGATGAACACGGGCCGCGTGGATATGACACGTAAGGTGGCTATCACCGGTAGCGAGGTGCTGAAGCCGACCTACTGCACCCTGAAGACGGCTGCTTTGCTGACTGACGTGCTCAAGGACAATGTGAGCAAGGGCAAGGACCTGCGCTACATCAGCGGCAACGTGCTCACGGGCAAGCAAATCAAGGCTAACGACTATCTGGGCGCATTCGACAGCCAGGTGACGGTAATCCCTGAAGGGGACGAGACACACGAAATGCTGGGATGGATCATGCCGAGATTCGGTGAGTACAGCGTCAACCACTCCTACTTCTCCTGGCTGATGGGCAAGAAGAAGGAGTATGTGATTGATGCCCGTATCAAGGGTGGTGAACGCCACATGATCATGTCGGGCGAGTATGACCGCGTATTCCCCATGGACATCTTCCCTGAATACCTGCTGAAGGCAATCATCGCAGGCGACATCGACCGCATGGAGGCTCTCGGTATCTATGAAGTGGCTCCCGAGGACTTTGCGCTCTGTGAGTTCGTATGCTCTTCGAAGGTGGAGATTCAGCGTATCGTCCGTGCCGGACTGGATATGCTGCGTGCAGAGATGGCATAATACGTATATATAGAAATCTTATAAACTTAAATAAATGAAAGCGTTAAGAAATTATCTCGATAAGATAAAGCCGAACTTCGAAGAGGGAGGCAAGCTGCACGCATTTCGCTCGGTGTTCGACGGATTTGAGACGTTCCTGTTCGTACCCAACACGACGGCGAAGACGGGCACGCACATTCATGATGCCATCGACAGCAAACGCATCATGTCGATGGTGGTCATCGCGCTGATTCCTGCTCTGCTCTTTGGTATGTACAACGTGGGCTATCAGCATTTTCACGCTGCTGACGTAGAGGGTAGCTTCTGCGAACTGTTTGCGTATGGTTTCCTGGCTGTACTGCCTAAGATTATCGTTTCTTATGTAGTGGGTCTGGGCATCGAATTTGTTGTGGCTCAGTGGAAGAAGGAGGAAATCCAGGAGGGATTCCTCGTGTCGGGTATGCTCATCCCGATGATTGTGCCCGTGGATTGCCCGCTCTGGATTCTGGCTGTGGCTACGGCTTTCTCCGTAATCTTTGCGAAAGAGGTATTTGGCGGTACGGGTATGAACGTGTTCAACGTGGCACTCATCACGCGCGCGTTCTTATTCTTTGCTTATCCTACCAAGATGTCGGGCGATGCCGTATGGGTATCGGGCGACTCCATCTTGGGTCTGGGTCAGCAGGTGGATGGCCTGACGGTGGCCACTCCCCTGGGTATCGCGGCTACTACGCCTGCAGGCCAGGCCATGGAGATGCCGTATGAGTTTACCGATATGGTGACGGGTCTGATTCCCGGCTCCATCGGTGAGACGAGCGTGATTGCCATTGCACTGGGTGCTATCCTCCTGCTCTGGACGGGTATCGCCAGCTGGAAGGTGATGCTCTCGGTATTCGTAGGTGGTGCCTTCATGGGCTGGGTGTTCAACGCCATCGGTCCGGATACGGCCATCGCGCACATGCCTTGGTACGAACACCTGGTACTGGGTGGATTCTGCTTTGGTGCCGTATTTATGGCTACTGACCCGGTGACCTCGGCACGTACCGAGACGGGTAAGTACATCTATGGCTTCCTGATTGGTGTGATGGCTATCATCATCCGCGTGCTTAACCCAGGTTATCCCGAGGGCATGATGCTGGCCATCTTGTTGATGAATATCTTTGCTCCGCTGATTGACTACTGTGTGGTCCAGAATAACATCAGTCGCCGTGCGAAAAGAACATGTTAAAATTGGATAGACTTATGAATACCAATAGCAATAGTTATACAATCATTTATGCCTCGGTGATGGTTGTCATCGTGGCATTCCTGCTGGCGTTTGTAAGCTCCTCACTCAAGGAGACGCAAAACAAGAACGTGGAGCTCGATACCAAGAAGCAGATTCTCTCTGCACTCAAGGTGGACAACGTGAAAGATGCCGAGGCAGAATATAATAAATATGTAAAGGCTGACATGCTGATGCAGGCCGACGGCTCGTTGGTGGAATACACCGACAAGTTTGTCACGGCCTATGAGAAGGAAGCCAAGGAAAACCAACGCCTGCACGTCTTCGTGGCTGAGGTGGATGGTCAGACCAAGTATGTGTTCCCCGTATATGGCGCAGGTCTGTGGGGTGCCATCTGGGGCTATGTAGCACTGGATGGTGACAAGGACACGGTCTATGGCGTCTATTTCTCGCACGCCAGCGAGACACCGGGTCTGGGTGCTGAAATCACGAGCGCAAAGTTCAAGGGACAGTTCCCCGGCCGCAAGACGGTGAAGGACGGCGAGGTGGCTCTCGAAGTGGTGAAGAATGGTAAGGTGGTGGATGCCGCTTACCAGGTGGATGGTATCTCTGGTGGTACGATCACTTCGATGGGTGTGAAGGATATGCTTCATAATTGCCTCGGTGAGTACAAAGCATTTTTAACTTCTAAACAGAACGAGGAGGAATAAGATTATGGGAAAACTTTTTTCTAAAGAGAATAAGGAAATCTTCTCTGCTCCGCTTAGTCTGAACAACCCCGTTACAGTACAGGTGCTGGGTATCTGCTCGGCATTGGCTGTGACGGCTAAGTTGGAACCGGCTATCGTGATGGGCCTCTCGGTGACGGTCATTACGGCATTTGCCAATGTGGTAATCTCGCTGCTGCGTAAGACGGTGCCCAACCGCATCCGTATCATCGTTCAGCTGGTGGTGGTGGCTGCCTTGGTGACCATCGTGAGCGAAATCCTGAAGGCATTTGCCTACGACGTGAGCGTGCAGCTTTCAGTCTATGTCGGTCTGATCATTACCAACTGTATCTTGATGGGTCGTCTGGAGGCTTTTGCCATGCAGAACGGTCCCTGGGAGTCGTGCCTCGACGGTATCGGCAGCGGCCTGGGTTATGCCAAGATCCTGATTATCGTGGCTTTCTTCCGCGAACTTCTTGGTTCGGGTACGCTCTTCGGTATCAACATACTCAACTGGGACTGGCTCAAGGAGATCGGCTACGTGAACAACGGCTTGATGCTGATGCCGCCGATGGCTCTGATCATCGTGGCTTGCATCATCTGGTACCAACGTGCACACAACAAGGAATTGCAAGAAAAATAAATAGACTGATTCAATTCGAAAGATATGGAACATTTCTTTAGTTTATTCGTCCGCTCAATTTTCGTGGACAACATGATATTCGCATTCTTCCTCGGTATGTGCTCGTATCTGGCTGTATCGAAGAATGTGAAGACTGCGCTTGGACTGGGTATCGCCGTCACCTTCGTGCTGGTGGTAACGCTGCCCGTCAACTATCTGCTCCAGACGAAGGTGCTGGGCGCCAATGCCCTTGTGGAGGGCGTCGATCTGAGCTTCTTGAGCTTTATCCTCTTTATTGCGGTGATTGCCGGTATCGTGCAGCTGGTGGAGATGATCGTGGAGCGCTTCAGCCCCTCACTCTACGCCTCGCTCGGTATCTTCCTGCCGCTGATTGCTGTGAACTGCGCCATCATGGGTGCATCGCTCTTCATGCAGCAGCGTATCGGATTGGGCAACAGTGATCCGAAGTTTATCGGTGGTGTGGTTGATGCACTGGGGTATGCCTTGGGTTCGGGTATCGGCTGGCTGATGGCTATCGTCGGTCTGGCTGCTATCCGTGAGAAGATGGCTTACTCGGATGTGCCGGCTCCCCTGCGTGGACTGGGTATCACGTTCATCACCGTGGGTCTGATGGCCATGGCCTTTATGTGTTTCTCTGGTTTGAACATCTAATATAGAAAGGAATATACAATGGATATGAATTTGATATTAGCAAGCATTGGAGTATTCCTCGTGGTGATTCTTCTGCTTGTGGTGATTCTGCTGGTGGCCAAGAAATTCCTGGTTCCTTCCGGCAACGTGAATGTGACCATCAATGAAAAAGATACGGTCTCTGTAGGGCAGGGCGGAAGCCTGCTCGGTACGCTGGCTGAAAAGGGGATTTTCCTCCCTTCGGCCTGTGGTGGTAAGGGCTCGTGCGGACAGTGTAAGTGTCAGGTCGTTGAGGGCGGCGGTGAAATCCTGGACTCTGAAAAGGGCCACTTCACTCGCAAGCAGATCAAGGACCACTGGCGTCTGGCTTGCCAATGCAAGGTGAAAGGTGATCTGGGCATCAAGGTGCCCGATTCAGTAATGGGTGTGAAGGAGTACGAATGTACGGTAATCAGCAATAAGAACGTGGCTACCTTCATCAAGGAGTTTAAGGTGCAGCTGCCCAAGGGCGCTCACATGGACTTCCTGCCGGGTTCGTATGCGCAGATTAAGATTCCTGCATTCACCATGGACTATGACAAGGACATTGATAAGAGCCTGATTGGTGACGAGTACCTGCCTGCTTGGCAGAAGTTCGGTCTCTTCCCCTTGAAGTGTGTCAATCCCGAACCGACCATCCGTGCTTACTCTATGGCCAACTATCCGGCTGAGGGTGACGTGTTCATGCTGACCGTGCGTATCGCTACGCCTCCCTTCAAGCCCGACCGTAGTGGCTTCATGGATGTGAACCCGGGTATCGCTTCATCGTACATCTTTACCCTGAAACCGGGTGACAAGGTGATGATGAGTGGCCCTTACGGTGACTTCCATCCCCACTTCGATTCGAAGCGTGAGATGATCTGGGTCGGTGGTGGTGCCGGTATGGCTCCGCTACGTGCGCAGATTATGCACATGACCAAGACACTTCATACCACGGACCGCGAGATGCACTATTTCTATGGTGCCCGTGCGCTCAACGAAGTGTTCTACCTCGAAGACTTCCTCGGACTGGAGAAGGAATATCCCAACTTCCACTTCCATCTGGCGCTCGACCGTCCCGATCCCGCTGCCGATGCAAAGGGCGTGAAATATACCGCAGGCTTCGTTCATCAGGTGATGCTCAACACCTACCTGAAGGATCACGAGGCTCCCGAGGATATCGAGTACTACATGTGCGGTCCTGGTCCGATGTCGAAGGCTGTAGTCGCTATGCTGACTGACCTTGGCGTGGAGGAGAGCTCGATCATGTACGATAACTTTGGCGGTTAATCGCTTCATCGAGAAGGATTGATTTTACATCAATAAATTCAACGGATTACACGCTGCATGTGCTGGTCACCTCTGGGGTGGTCACCGCATTGCGTGTAATCCGTTTTTTTGCAATATAATCCGTTTTTTGCAATAGATATAATATAATAAGGTATAGGAAATGGTGCGTATGAATAGAGAAGAACTGTTCCTGAATTTGAAGATTGAGAAGCTCACGCCGATGCAGGAGGCTACGGCTGTGGCTTTCCGTGAGCGTGAGGATGTGGTACTGCTTTCACCCACAGGTTCGGGTAAGACGTTGGCTTACCTGCTGCCGCTGGTGGAGTGGCTGGATGGTCTGCCGTCTGAACAACAGGGCGTGGTAAAGGCAGTGGTGCTGGTGCCTTCGCGTGAACTGGCTCTGCAGACGGAGCAGGTGATGAAGCAGATGAAGTGTCTGCATCGCGTGATGAGCTGCTACGGAGGACGTCCAGCTATGGAGGAGCATCGCACCATGAAGCAGCTTCGCCCGGAGGTGATTGTGGCTACACCTGGCCGCATGAACGACCACCTGCATAAGCAGAACTTTGATGCTTCCACGGTAGAACTGTTGGTCATCGACGAGTTTGACAAGTCGCTGGAGCTGGGCTTTCAGGAGGAGATGGCCGAGGTGATTGCGCAATTGCCGTCGTTGAAGAAGCGCGTGCTGCTATCGGCTACGGAGGCGGATGCCATACCCGACTTTGTGGGGCAACACCTGGCTGAGCAGCACTACATCCGTCTGGATTATCTTACGGAGGAGAAGGTGAGTGACCGACTGGCCCTGCAAAGGGTCGATTCGCCGGAGAAGGACAAACTGGAGACGCTCTTCCGCCTGCTCTGTACGTTGGGCAGTTCCTCTACGCTGGTGTTTGTCAATTACCGTGAGAGCGTGGAGCGTGTGGTCGCCTACTTGCGTTCGAAGAAGTTCCCGTGTGATGCTTTCCATGGGGGGATGGAGCAACCGCTGCGCGAGAAGGCGCTCTATAAGTTCCGCAACGGCTCTTGTCCCGTGTTGGTCTCCACCGACCTGGCTGCCCGTGGTCTGGACATTGCTCATATGGATCACGTGGTTCACTACCATCTACCGGTCAACGAGGAGGCTTTCACGCACCGGAATGGGCGTACGGCACGCTGGCAATCTATCGGCACTTCGTACCTCATCCTCCATGCGGAGGAGCATCTGCCCGACTATGTACCTCAGGATATTCCCGTATTTGAAGTCAAGGAGGGGATGAAGGTACCCAAGAGCCGGTGGACTACGCTCTATATCGGCAGGGGAAAGAAGGATAAGGTGAACAAGATTGATATAGTGGGCTTCCTCTATAAAAAAGGTGGCTTGGTGCGTGATGACGTGGGCAGTGTGGATGTGATGGAGCATCATGCGTTCGTGGCTGTCCGACGTGAGAAGGTGAAGCAACTGCTTGCCTTGGTGCAGGGCGAAAAACTAAAAGGTCAGAAAACAGTGATTGAAGTGGCTAGATAAGCCTGTTTGGATAGAAATATGTTACTAAACATAGTGGTATATTGCTATTAAACATATAAATTGATTACATAATGTCATTTTACAATCTTTGTTCTTTGTTTCTGTTATTGTTTAGCTTTTAAAGTGCCTAAAAATGCGTGTTTGTAAGTTTTGCATTCCTAATTGTTAGTAGAAGATGTCAATTCTGTGTATATTTATACCGAAAAACTATAAATAGTAAGGGTTTTATCATAAATTCGTGCTTTTTTATAAAGAAAGATTTGCTAGACGGAAATATTTCCGTAATTTCGCAATGTCTAAGGACAACTAATAAAGAAATGTGTAACCAAACAATTTTTATTCAATGAAAAAGCATAATTTTAATGCAGGACCCTCCATCCTTCCGCGCGAAGTCATTGAGGAGACAGCGAAGGCTGTGTTAGATTTCAATGGTTCAGGTCTCTCAATTATGGAAATCAGCCATCGTGCCAAGGATTTCCAGCCTGTGGTTGATGAGGCTGTGGCTCTCTTTAAGGAACTCCTGAATATCCCTGAAGGCTACTCCGTGCTCTTCTTGGGTGGTGGTGCAAGCCTGGAGTTCTGCATGATTCCCTATAATTTCCTGGAAAAGAAGGCTGCTTACCTGAATACGGGTGTGTGGGCCAAGAAAGCCATGAAGGAGGCCAAGGCCTTTGGCGAAGTGGTGGAAGTAGCCTCTTCGGCTGAAGCTACCTATACCTACATCCCGAAGGATTATGAGATTCCTGCTGACGTGGATTACTTCCACATCACGACCAACAACACCATTTATGGTACCGAAATCAAGGAAGACTTGAACGTCAATGTACCCATGATTGCTGACATGTCGTCGGACATCTTCTCGCGTCCTATCGACGTCTCGAAGTACATCTGCATCTATGGTGGTGCTCAGAAGAACCTGGCTCCTGCCGGTGTGACCTTCGTGATTGTCAAGAACGAATGTGTGGGCAAGGTGTCTCGCTATATCCCCACGATGCTCAACTACCAGACGCACATCGACGGTGGCTCAATGTTTAATACGCCTCCTGTATTGCCTATCTATGCTGCGCTGTTGACGCTGCGCTGGATCAAGGCTCAAGGTGGTGTGAAGGAGATGGAACGCCGTGCCATCGAGAAGGCTGACATGCTCTATGGAGAGATTGACCGCAACAAACTCTTTGTGGGTACGGCCAAGCCCGAAGACCGCTCACGCATGAACATCTGCTTCGTAATGGCTCCAGAGTACAAGGAACTGGAGGCTGACTTCCTGAAGTTTGCTACCGAGAGAGGTATGGTGGGCATCAAGGGCCACCGCTCGGTAGGCGGATTCCGCGCTTCTTGCTACAATGCTATGCCGAAGGAGAGCGTACAGGCTCTGATCGACTGCATGCAGGAGTTTGAGAAGCTTCACGTGAAATAAGTTACCTCGTTGGTCTCTATTATTTGCTAATCTGATTATCGTATGAAAGTCTTAGTTGCAACTGATAAGCCGTTTGCCAAGGTGGCTGTGGACGGCATTCGTAAGGAGATTGAAGCTGCCGGTTACGAACTGGTATTGCTGGAAAAATATGGCGAGAAGGCCAAACTGCTGGAGGCTGTGAAGGATGCAGATGCTATCATCATCCGCAGTGATGTGGTGGATGCAGAAGTACTTGATGCGGCCAAGCAGTTGAAGATTGTGGTTCGCGCCGGTGCCGGTTACGACAATGTCGATCTGGCTGCTGCCACGGCTCACAATGTGTGCGTGATGAATACCCCGGGTCAGAACTCCAATGCCGTGGCCGAGCTGGCTTTTGGCATGATGGTGATGGCTGTACGTAACATGTACAACGGCACGTCGGGCACGGAGCTGAAGGGCAAGAAGCTGGGTATTCATGCCTTTGGTAACGTAGGCCGCAACGTAGCCCGCATCGCCAAGGGATTCGGTATGGAAATCTATGCTTACGATGCCTTCTGCCCGAAGGAGGTCATCGAGAAGGATGGCGTGAAGGCGGTGGACAGCGTGGATGAGCTCTACGCAACCTGTAACGTGGTCTCGCTCCATATTCCCGCCACGCCCGAGACGAAGGAGTCCATCAACTACGACCTGGTGAACCGTATGCCCAAGAATGGTGTGCTGGTCAACACAGCCCGTAAGGAGGTCATCCACGAAGCAGACCTCATTCGCCTGCTCAATGACCGTGCAGACTTGAAGTATGTCACTGACATCATGCCTGCTCACCATGCTGAGTTTGCAGAGCAGTTTGCTGGCCGTTACTTCTCTACGCCCAAGAAGATGGGTGCCCAGACTGCCGAGGCCAATATCAATGCAGGTATTGCTGCTGCCAAGCAGATTGTGGGCTTCCTGAAGGATGGTTGCGAGAAATTCAGAGTTAATAAGTAAACACTGTAAGACCCCGTTACATTATGGCAACAATCAAACCATTCAGAGGCGTTCGTCCTCCTCAAGAACTGGTGGAGCAGGTGGCTTCACGCCCCTATGACGTGCTCAACTCGACTGAGGCTCGTGCTGAGGCTGCCGGCAATGAGAAGTCACTCTATCATATCATCAAGCCCGAAATTGACTTTCCTGAAGGTACCGATGAACATGATCCGCGTGTCTATCAGAAGGCAGCGGAGAATTTCCAGATGTTCCAGGATAAAGGATGGCTGGTGCAGGATGAGAAGGAAAACTACTACATCTATGCCCAGACGATGAACGGCAAGACGCAGTATGGCCTGGTAGTGGGTGCTTACGTGCCCGACTACATGAACGGCACCATCAAGAAGCATGAGCTGACGCGCCGCGATAAGGAGGAAGACCGCATGAAACATGTGCGTGTCAACAACGCCAACATTGAGCCTGTCTTCTTTGCTTATCCTGACAACGCTACGCTGGATGCCATCATTGCCCGCTATACAGCCGAAAAGCCGGTCTATGACTTCGTCGCTCCCGGTGATGGATTTGGTCATACTTTCTGGATTATCGACAAGGCGGAGGATATTGCAACCATCACGAGCGAGTTTGCCAAGATGCCTGCGCTCTACATTGCCGATGGGCACCACCGCAGTGCAGCGGCTGCCTTGGTGGGGGCTGAGAAGGCTAAGCAGAACCCCAATCATAAGGGCGATGAGGAGTATAACTACTTCATGGCCGTCTGCTTCCCTGCCAACCAGCTGACCATCATCGACTACAACCGCGTGGTGAAGGACCTCAACGGCCTGACGGCTGACGAGTTCCTGAAGGCGGTGGCAGAGCACTTTGAGGTAGAAGAGAAGGGCACGGAAATCTATAAGCCCGCTGCCTTGCACAACTTCTCACTCTACCTAGAGGGTAAGTGGTACAGCCTCACCGCCAAGCAGGGTACGTATGATGACAACGACCCGATTGGCGTGCTTGACGTGACCATCTCGTCCAACCTGATTCTTGACCAGATACTGGGTATCAAGGATCTCCGCTCAGACAAGCGCATTGACTTCGTAGGCGGCATCCGTGGCTTGGGTGAGCTGAAGCGCCGTGTAGATAGCGGAGAGATGAAGGTCGCTCTCGCACTCTATCCGGTCAGCATGAAGCAGCTGATGGACATTGCTGATACGGGCAACATCATGCCTCCCAAGACGACGTGGTTTGAGCCCAAACTGCGCAGTGGACTGATTATCCATAAGTTGGCATAACTCGTATCCTTTTTGATTCATAAGGGGTAATCCAGTGGTAACCGCAACAAGCGGTGGCCTGGGTTGCCCCTCTTTTTATTCATTGAGGAAATGCAGGATTAACGCTACCTCGACTGAACAGAAGGGGGACTCTCCTTGTTGTATGATTGAAGTTATTATTCACATCATTAATAAGGAGAAAGGTTATGAAGAAATGGATGATTGGCCTGTTGATGCTGAGTGCATCGCAGGGTGGGGTATCTCCCGCTTGGGGATGCACAGGGATTTCCTTAGTGGCAAGAGATGGGAGCCGGGTACAAGGACGTACCATAGAGTGGGCCCATGAACTACTACCAAGCTATGCGGTACTCATACCGCGCGGACATGAATTGCCCCTGATGTTGCCTGATGGGAGCGTCGGCTCCACGCTGAAGGCGCGGTGGGGAGCGGTAGGGTTGGCGGTGAGTAAGCCTGACTTTGTTGCCGAAGGACTCAACGAAAAGGGATTGTCCGTGGGACTCTTTTTCTTTCCCCGTTATGGCGGCTATGAGAGCTATCAACCACAGCGGGCTGCCGAGACGGTGGGAGATCTGCAACTTACGACTTGGATGTTGACACAATGCGCCACCATTGACGAGGTAAAGCAGGGATTGAGTCAGCTTCACATTGTAGGACTCAATGAAGGGTCGGTGATCCATTGGCGGCTGGCTGATGCAGAAGGCAGGCAGGAGGTCTTGGAGATTGTGGGCGGCGAGCAGCACTGGTTCAGCAACCCGGTGGGCGTACTGGCCAACGGCCCCGGCTTCAACTGGCATCTGACCAACCTCAACAACTACATCAACCTCTATCCGGGCGATGCACCCATCGGCATGGTGGGTAACTTCACCTTGCGGGCTATCAGCGGCAGCTCGGGGATGCTGGGACTGCCGGGCGACATGACCTCGCCAAGCCGCTTTGTGCGGGCGGCCATGCTCAGGCAGACCGCCCCGATCCAGCCCGATGGCTGGAGTGCCGTGAAGCTCTGCTTCCATCTGCTCAACAGCTTCGATGTACCCATTGGATTGGAGCATCCCATGTATGAGAGCCCCGACTTGCTGAGCGCTACCCAATGGACTTCGGTCATCGACCTGACGGCGCTACGTATCTACTACCGCACAGCGCAGCAGAGCACCATCCGCTGCATTGACCTGCGCAGTATCGACTTCGAGTCCATGGTCTATGCCAGCCGTCCGCTTGACGATGGGGGAGAGGAACAGGTCAAATTGGTGCGTTGGTGAATATTTTGCATAGAATTGGATAAGATATTGGTAAATAGACTTGCAAAATTGTACTATCTTTGCAGTCGGAAACGAAACCATAATGTTATACCAATAAATTATTCAACACCATGACAAAGAAACTTATCTCATTGACAGGCCTGTTGTGCCTGGCCTTGACGGCGGTGGCGCAGACGCTCAGCGTGAATACGCCCCGCACCACGCTCCTGCTCTCTGCTCCTCAAGGGGAGAAGGCGAAAATCATCTACTATGGTGCCCGACTTAGCGGGACTGACCTCGACATGGCCGCTCGTGTAGAGACGGCTCAGGATGCCTATCCTGCTTACGGCATGAATTGTCCTGTAGAGGCAGCACTCGCGGTGCAGCATTCCGATGGCAACTGCTCGCTCGATCTCGTGGTGGAGCAGAGCGCGCAACGCGAAGAGGCAGATTGCGTAGTGACCACGATTGCGCTGAAGGACAAAGTCTATCCCTTGCAAGTATCACTTATCTACAAGGCATGGAAGGATGCTGATGTCATTGAGGCGTGGAGCGAGATTACCCATCAGGAGAAGAAGGCCGTGCGTCTGCAGCAGTTTGCTTCGGCCTATCTGCCCGTGCGCCGTGGCGAGGTCTGGGTCTCGCACCTCTCCGGTTCGTGGGCCAACGAGGGTAACTTGACGCAGGAGCCGCTTAACCCCGGTATGCTGGTCATCAAGAACAAGGATGGCGTGCGCAATTCGCATACTGACCATGCCGAGATTATGCTTTCGCTCGACGGCAAGCCGCAGGAGAACAGTGGCCGTACCATCGGTGCCGCCCTCTGCTATGGCGGTAATTACAAGCTCCGCATTGAGACGCACGACGACGAGTACCACCACCTCTTTGCAGGCATCAACGAGGAAAATTCCGCCTATCTGTTGGCCAAGGGTGAGACTTTCGTCACTCCGGCCCTGGCCTTGACTTATAGCAGCGAGGGATTGAGCGGCAGTAGCCGTAACTTCCACCGCTGGGCCCGTCAGCATAAGCTGGCCAACGGCACAAAGCTGCGCAAGATTCTGCTCAACAGCTGGGAGGGTGTCTATTTCGACATCAACCAGGAGGGTATGGAGCAGATGATGGCCGACATCGCCTCCATGGGTGGTGAACTGTTTGTCATGGACGATGGCTGGTTTGGTGACAAGTACCCCCGCAAGAATGACCACTCCTCGCTGGGCGACTGGGTGGTGGATCAGCGCAAACTGCCTCTCGGCATCCAGGGACTGATTGATGCTGCCGATCGCAACCGCATCAAGTTTGGCATCTGGATTGAGCCTGAAATGGCCAATACCACGAGCGAACTCTTTGAGAAGCACCCCGACTGGGTCATCAAAGCCCCTGGCCGCGACCTTGTGCTTGGACGTGGAGGGACGCAGGTGGTACTTGACCTGAGTAATCCTGACGTACAGGACTTCATCTTCAATCTGGTGGATGAGCTGATGACCAAATATCCCGCCATTGACTACATCAAGTGGGATGCCAACATGTCGGTGATGAATCACGGTTCGCAATACCTGCCTGCCGACAAGCAGAGCCACCTCTACATCGCTTACCACCGAGGTTTCGAGCAGGTATGCCAACGCATCCGTGCCAAGTATCCTGAACTCACCATCCAAGCCTGTGCCAGCGGTGGTGGTCGTGCCAACTACGGCATCTTGCCCTACTTCGATGAGTTCTGGGTGAGCGACAACACCGATGCCCTGCAGCGCGTCTATATGCAGTGGGGTACCAGTTACTTCTTCCCGGCCATTGCCATGGCTTCGCACATCAGTGCCGCACCCAATCATCAGACTTCACGTGTGGTGCCCATCAAGTACCGCATTGATGTCGCCATGAGCGGTCGCCTTGGCATGGAGATTCAGCCCAAGAACATGACCGAGCAGGAGAAGGAACTCTGCCGCAAGGCCATTGCACAGTACAAGCAGATCCGCCCCATCGTGCAGCAGGGTGACATCTACCGACTCCTCTCGCCCTACGACAAGCAGGGCGCTGCCTCGCTGATGTATGTGACTCCTGAGAAAGACCGTGCCGTGTTCTACTGGTGGAAGACGGAGCAGTTTGTCAACCAGCATCTCTCCCGGATTCCCATGGCAGGCCTGAACCCCGAGAAACTGTATCGCGTAACGGAGCTTAACTCCATTGACACCAAGCCTCTGCCTTTCGAAGGCCTTTCGTTCAGCGGTGCCTATTTGATGGCCAACGGTCTGGAGTTGCCTTACTATCACAACGTGCGTCAGCACTACGACTACGCCAGCCGTGTGCTGCTGCTTGAAGAGGTGAAGTAATCAGTCCTTGACTCTCTGGAGATGTACGCCCTATCCCCCACAGGATTGGGCGTACTTTTTTCCTTTCTTTATTTAAAAACAATCTAAATAATTTGTATGCTATGGACAATCGTTGTATATTTGCGCCCGATAAAAGATGTGAATTATGCGACTGTCTGAGTTGAATACAGGCGAGAAGGGTGTCATTGTCAAGGTGATGGGGCACGGAGGCTTCCGCAAACGGATTGTAGAGATGGGTTTTGTGAAGGGCAAGCGTGTGGAGGTCATACTCAATGCCCCACTGAAGGACCCCATCAAGTACCGTGTGATGGGGTATGAGGTTTCGCTGCGCCGGCAAGAGGCCGAGATGATTGAGGTGATGAGCGAGCATGAGGCATTGCTTCAATCAGCATCCCCTGAGCCTCTGAAGGGATTGGCCGAGGAGGTGCATCTCACGGATGAGCAGATGAAGCGCATGGCCCTGGGCAAACGGCGTACCATCAACGTGGCTCTGGTGGGAAATCCCAATTGCGGCAAGACCTCACTCTTCAACATTGCCTCGGGTGCCCACGAGCATGTGGGTAACTACAGTGGAGTGACTGTGGATGCCAAGGAGGGATTCTTTGAGTTTCAGGGTTATCACTTCCGACTGGTCGATCTGCCGGGTACCTATTCGCTCTCAGCTTACTCTCCCGAGGAAATCTATGTACGCCGTCACATCATCGATGAGACGCCCGACATCATCCTCAATGTGATTGATGCCTCCAACCTGGAACGCAACCTCTATCTGACCACGCAGCTCATTGATATGGATGTGCGCATGGTCATCGCACTGAATATGTATGATGAGTTTGAGGCCAGTGGCAACAAACTTGACTACGAGACGCTGGGCCGCCTCTTCGGTGTGCCGATGGTGCCCACCGTGGGGCGTACGGGAAAAGGGGTGGATCAGCTGTTTCATACCATCATCGGCATCTACGAGGGGAGTGACTTCATGGACAAGCGCGGCAAGGTGAAGCCCGAGGTGATGAATGACCTGAAGGATTGGCATCAGCAATACGTGCCTGACCATGCTTTCGGCAGCCATTCGGAAGAGGGGAAGTCCACCAATTTCTACCGCCATATCCACATCAATCACGGTCCGGAGCTGGAGCGGAGCATTGATGCCGTGAAGCAGGCCATTGGACGCAACGAGCAGATACGCCATAAGTATTCCACCCGCTTCCTGGCCATCAAGCTGCTTGAGAATGACCCCGAGCTACAGAGGCTTGTGGAGCAGCTGCCCAATGGGGCGGAGATTCTCTCCATCCGCGACCACGAAGCTGAGCGCCTGAAGCACGTGCTCAACGAAGAGAGCGAGCAGGCCATGACCGATGCCAAGTATGGCTTCATCAGCGGCGCGTTGAAAGAGACTTTTGTGGAGAACCGGCAGGATACGGAGCATACCACGCAGGTCATTGACTCCATTGTGACCCATCGCATCTGGGGATATCCTATCTTCTTCCTCTTCCTCTACCTGATGTTTCAGGGTACTTTCGTGCTGGGTGACTTCCCCATGCAAGCCATCGAGTGGGCTGTGGATGGCATCGGCTCCCTGCTGCGCACCTACATGCCTGATGGGGCGCTGAAGGACCTGCTGGTGGATGGCATCGTGGGTGGTGTAGGCGGTGTGATTGTCTTCCTGCCCAATATCCTGATACTCTACTTCTGCATCTCTATCATGGAGGACTCGGGCTACATGGCCCGCGCCGCCTTCATCATGGATAAGATTATGCATAAGATGGGACTTCACGGCAAGTCGTTCATCCCATTGATTATGGGCTTCGGATGCAACGTGCCTGCTGTGATGGCCTCACGCACCATCGAGAACCGCAAGAGCCGGCTCATCACGATGCTGGTTGTGCCGCTCATGTCGTGTAGTGCGCGCTTGCCCATTTACCTCGTGCTGGTAGGGGCCTTCTTCCCCCATCAGGCCAGTCTGGTGCTGTTGGCTCTCTATGGCTTGGGCATCCTGCTGGCTGTGCTCATGTCGCGGCTGTTTAGCCGTTTCCTGGTAAGGGGCGATGATACTCCCTTC
Source organism: uncultured Mediterranea sp. (assembly GCA_945831575.1). Lineage (GTDB taxonomy): Bacteria > Bacteroidota > Bacteroidia > Bacteroidales > Bacteroidaceae > Bacteroides. The sequence goes on along the minus strand of CAMACX010000026.1, from coordinate 24,341 downwards.
GTGATGGAGTTGCCGCCCTACCGCATGCCCACATGGCGCATGATATTCCGCCACACCTGGGAGAAGGGGGAGCAGTATCTGCGTAAGATGGGTGGTATCATCATGGTGGCCTCCATCCTGATTTGGGCGTTGGGTTACTTCCCCCGAGGTACCGAAGGGATGACGATGGAAGAGCAGCAGTCGGCCTCCTACATCGGACAGATAGGTCGGGCTCTTGAGCCTGTAATCGCTCCCTTGGGTTTCGACTGGCGGATGGGTATCGGTCTGTTGAGCGGAGCCGGTGCCAAGGAGCTGGTGGTGAGTACGCTGGGCGTGCTCTATACCAACGAGCCCGATGCCGATAGTGTGGCCCTGTCTGACCGTATTCCTATTGAGCCGCTGACCGCCTTCTGCTACATGGTCTTTGTGCTGCTCTATTTCCCCTGTATTGCTACGCTGGCAGCTATCCGTCAGGAGTCAGGCAAGTGGCGCTGGGCACTCTTTGCTGCGGTCTATACCACGTTGCTGGCCTGGGGTACCACCTTCATAATCCACCAGGTTGGAGGCTGGCTCTTCTGACGATGGGTTGGCAAGATGCTGTCGTAATCCTGCTGTTGGCAGGTGCTGTAGTCTCGGTTGTGAGGCGGATAGGACGCTTTTTTAGCTCGGCTGCGAAAAATAATAATCCCTGTGAAAATTGTACAAGTGACTGTAAGTTAAGAGATTCTTATCTCCAAAGGGGATGTGGATGTGAAGGTGGAAAAAATAATTTGAAGAAAAAGTGCACAAAATAGTTGTTAGTTCAAAAAAAAGCACTACCTTTGCAACCGCAAACGAGAAACAAACGCTTGCAAACGCACTTTGGTACCTTGGATGAGTGGCTTAGTCAACGGTCTGCAAAACCGTCTACGGCGGTTCGAATCCGCCAGGTACCTCCAATGTTCAATAATCCCATCCGGCAAAAGCCGGGTGGGATTTTTTTTTCTTGAGACCTTGGTCATGTGGGGAGTTTCCTGCTGGCTAACCATGGTTCTGTTTACAGAGAGGAAAAAAGAATCCCTCCATGTGAGACAGATTTCTTCACATGAAGGGATTCTAGTTACCCAATTGGGGATATTCAATGATGGGTCATGGCCTTACTTGAGACCCAGCTTCTTGGCGATATCCTTGGGAAGGGCATTCTTGTGAATCAGGATGTTCATGGTCTTGTAAGCCACGAATGCCTTCGAAGCATACCAGATACCTTGGTACTTGCTGTCCGTACCCCAAGAGTTCTTCACCATGAAGTATTCCTTACCCGTCTGGTCCTTGGCAATACCGTAAATCTGCATGCCGTGGTCATCGGTCGTCTCCCAGTTGTCGAAGGCTTCTTGGCGCATCTCCTGCGTTACGGTTACCTCGGGTTGAGGCTTCGAGGTCAGCTCCTCACGCTTGCTCTCGGGCTTCATGCCAGTCCAACGGGCCATGTCGCTACCGCTCAGTTCGGCTGCTTTCTCTGCATCAGGCATCACAGCGACACCGTTGCGGGTAAAGCCCTGTTCACTTACATCGCTGCCCCAGGCGAAGGTGTAGCCGGTCTTGATGGCATTGTCCATCACGGCCATCAGCTCGTCAATCGGCAGGTTGTAAGAGAGGCCGTTGCGCCAGTTGTCCTGAATCTCAATGTTCATCTTCTCGTAGAAGGGGTGATGCGTATAGGAGGTGAGTGATACATAGTCATCGGGGTTGAGGCCCAGCATAGCAGCAAAGCTCTGCGGGGTGTATTCCTTGCCTTCGTAGGTAAACTTCTCGGGGCACTGGCCCAGATACGTATCATAGATGGCGCTCAGACCTTGCTTCCATACGGGAGAGAGTTTGCGCAGATGTCCTTTGGCGATGGCATTGACGTAGCCGCCAGCCACGGCATCCAGTTCGTTGTGTACGGGTAGTTTCTCGCCATACATGATGCCCGGCATGGCCTCTTGAGGTACCAGACCATAATTCTTCAGACAGAAGATGGCATCATAGAAGCTACCGCCAGGGGAGAAGGAGCTGTCACCATGGTAGCGCACGTAGTTGACGGCGCGGTCAATCATTGTGTGGTGTACGATGAACATCTCCGACAGGTCAAATGTACCCTTGCCCATACGCAGCAGCTCGCTCTCCAGGAAAGCCACGCTGGAGAAGCTCCAGCACGTGCTCGAACGGTTCTGATTCTTAATCGAAGTAATAGGGTTCTCCTTCACAGTGGTGAATACGAAGCCTTCATCCTTGGGCTGTTGCTGGGCCATGGCGCTCAGGCTAACGAAGCCCAGCGCGGCAATCCACATGTTTCTTTTCATCATAATGTTATAATTAAATAGGTTTATCTGCCGACAAAGGTACAACAAAAAACTGAGAAATCGTGCAATTTGGTGATAAAACAAAGCTATTCTATGGGGATGCCTTTGTAAAAGTCGAGAATCTTGGTGCAGAACAGGTAGTTATACTTGGCACTCAGCTCATCACCCTGGGCACGTAGCAGGTTTTGCTTGGCTTCGTTGTACTCCACGGCGTTGGCCTTGCCACTCTCATACTTCTGCGTCATCAGGCGGAATGATTCGGTGCTGGCCTTCAAGGCCTCTGTACAACTCGTGTACTTCACCTCGGCGGCTGTGGCGCTGTACCATGCTTGCTGGATCTCCTTGTAAAGCGACTTCTTGGTGTTCTCCAGCTGGAGGGCGTAGTTCTGCTGTTGCAGCCGGGCTGTACGCACGCGGTTGCGTGTGGAGAAGCGGTTGAAGATGGGCACACTCAGGTTGAAGCCCACGTACTTGTTGAAGTTGTCGTTCATCTGCTGGCTGAAGGTACGGTTGATGGTGGAGTAGTAGCTGGTGCCCAGGCTACCGTTGAACGATAGCTGGGGGTAGTAAGCGCTCTGTGCCACACGGATAGCGTATCGACTACTCTCCAGACGGTATTTGGCAGCCTGGATGGCAGCCTTCTGGGCAAAGGCTGTCTGCACCACTTCGGCGGGAGGGGTGAGTGGTTGGAGTGTGAGCTCAACCTCGGGACGCTCCAGTTGAAAGCCTTCAGGGCTTTCCAACTCGATGAGCTGGCTGAGGTCAAGCAGGGCCAGACTGTAGCTGTTGTGAGCCTCTACCTGGCTCATCTCGTCCTGCGCCAGACGTGAGCGGGCATCGGCGACCTCGGATTTGGAGGCTTTGCCCAGGTTAAACAGGGCCTCGATGCGGGCCAACTGTTGGCGGCTCAGCTCGGTTTGTCCCTCGGCTACCTGATTGGCCTCCAGCTTGTAGAGTGCCTGTAGATAGGCTTGTGCAATCTGGATGGCCATATCATCCTTGGCTTTCTGCAAGTCTGCAAGAGCTGCCTTGAGGTTGAGCTTGGCAAGGGCGTACTGATTGGGCAACTGCAACCCAGTAAAGAGCGGGATGGAGGTGCCTAGACTGAGGTTGGTACCGTGGCTTGAGGTATTGACATAGACGGTGGAATAGTCTCCGGTATCTTCGTTCTTCACGGCAGTCTGTGTGCGTCCCCAGTTCCAGTTCTGTCCTCCCGAGGCATTGAGGTTGGGCAGACGGGCCCACCGCGCAGTATTGACCTCCACGGCGCTTTGCTCTGCTGCGTTGGCTGTCTGCTTGATGCTGATGTTGTGCTCGATGGCATAATCGATGCATCGGCGTAGGCTCCATGTTGCCTCCAGTGCTGCACTTTGTTGCTGTTGAGGCAGTGGCTCTTGCTGAGCCAGAGCTGTGGTTGCAGCCGTGCCTAGTAGCAGGGAGGCTATGATGATCGTTTTGTTCATGATAATCTTTTTTATAGTTTATATAAATCCCGATTCCTTTGTTGAATCATTGCGTTTCGCGTTTCGTGCAGACCGTAACGTGAAGCATTAATTCTCTTTTCTCTTCTCGGTGCCACGTACCTGTTCGCCTTGCTGCAGGCCTCCCTTGACAGCTATCTTGATGCCGTCGCTCATGCCTATCTGGATGGGACGTCGCTCAAACTGCTGTTGCGGTTCTGCCTGTGTCAGTACATAGACGAAGGTGGAGTCCCCACTGAACTCTACGCAGCCTTCGGGTATGGCCAGGGTCTGTTCCAGACGCTCAAGCACAATCTCTGCGTTGGCTGAATAGCCCGAACGGATCGTTACGCCACTGGGGGGAGTGATGGCGGCCTTGATTTCAAACTGATTGGCACCGTTACTCTCTACCCCTTTGGGTGAGATATACTCCAGCGTAGCATCAAATGTCAATCCTTGCAGGGCACCGATAGTGAGTTTTACGGGCATTCCCTCACTCACACGTCCCACCTCCGTCTCATCTACATTACCCCGGAAGATGAGGTCATTCATATTGGCTACCGTGGCGATGGTGGTACCGTCGTTGAAGGTGTTAGACATGATTACTGAGTTACCTACCTTGATGGGTACATCGAGTATCAATCCGTCGATGGTGCTACGTATCAAGGTGCTACTGAAGGATGCACTGCTCTTGGTGATGCCCTCCTTGACAATCTCCAGATTATCCTTGGCTGTCTGTAGCTCCTCTCTGGCTTTGTTGACATTGACCTCCTCCTTCTCATACTCCTCGCGGCTGACGAGTTGCTGCTCGTAGAGCTGCTTGATGCGTGTGAAGTCGGTCTCTGCCTGACGGGCACTGATTTCGGCCAGACGCACGCGGCTCTCGGCGCTGTTGAGGGTACCCAGCTCGGGGATGACCTTCACTTTGGCAATGACTTCACCCTTACGGACAGACTGTCCGGCTTCCTTATAGACCTCGTCGATGATGCCAGAGATCTGCGGCTTGATGAGCACTTCATCTCGCGGCTCCACTTTGCCTGTGGCCACGGTGCTCTTCACCAGGTCGGTTATCTCAGGCTGATGCAGTTCATACATTTTCACTTCGGGTTTCGACTTCTGATACAGGAAGACGAAGGTCCATACAAAAACCAGTCCTATTGCACTGAGACCGGCCACTTTAAAGAATTTTTTAGTCTTCATATTGTTTTGAGTTGTTTATGTTTCTTGATTCATTCTATTCATTCGTCCCTGATGGCTTCGATGGGCTTGATGGCCATGGCGCGGTAAGCAGGGGCGAGGCCGGCGAGTAGCCCTAGGGCAGCCAGTAGCACGCAGGTGCCGATAGCCATGAAGAACGATACCTGATAATGTACCTGGATGTCACCTGGTGGGTTGGCCGCCGTCTCCAGCACATGGAGTACGAAAACCGCAAATGAGATGCCGCTCATACCTGCAACTGAGGTCAGCACAATGCTCTCTGAGAGAATCTGATGCAGGATGTCCTTGGGACGTGCTCCGATGGCACGGCGGATGCCTATCTCGATGGTGCGCTCCTTGACCGTCACCATCATGATATTGCTTACGCCGATGGCTCCGGCCAGCAGCGTGCCTAGGCCCACCATCCACATCAGTACGCCGATGCCTTTCATCAGGTTGTCCACCATCGAGAACATGGCCTCTGCATTGAGCATCATCACGGCCTGCTTGTCGCCGGGAGCAATGAGGTGGGGCTCCTTGACTGCGGCCTCAACCTGGGGCTGCACATCGGTCACGCGTACACCCTCCTTGACCGTGAAGCAGACCACATCGACATCCTTGCCCACGTTGTAGGCTTGTTGCATGGTGGAGTAGGGCAGGACGATGCTTTCTGAGGCAGGTCCCTGGATATTCATGTTACCTTCTCCGTCGTTCATGCCGATGATGCGGTAGTAGATACCATCCACCTGGAGGTTTTTCCCGCAGGGGTCTTCCCCCTTCTTGAAGAGCGTCTCATAGACACGTTTGCCGATGACGCACACCTTGCGCGCTTCACGCACATCCACGTCGTTGATGAAGCGGCCGTACTTGATGTCTTGGTGTTCGATGTATTCGTAGTTGGGGTAGAGCCCTTTGACGCAGCAACTGTATTTGTTCTCGCCGTAGATGGCGTTCTTTCCCCAGAGAGCGAATGAGGGTGTAACCAGGTCAACGCCCTCCACGCTCTTGATGCGCTCCACGTCTTTCAGTTCAAGTGACCACCAGCGTCCCTTCCGGAATCCTTTGTAGGCCTCGCTGGTGGGCTGTGCCACCACGAAGGCAGAGTTCTGCGCAAATCCCTCGAATTGCTGCTGCATCTGCTGTTCCAATCCTTGTCCTCCTCCGATGAGGCTGACCAGCATGAAGATGCCCCAGAATACGCCGAAGGCTGTCAGCAGGCTCCGTGTGCGGTTGCGTGTTATCGTGACGAGAATCTCTTCCCAAGTGTCTCTGTCATATAGTTTCATGAGTCTATGATTTATATGTTGTTAATGTATATAATGAATATGTTGTTAATGCATATTATAACTAGGTTGATAAATGCATATAATCAATGAGCTTCCTTTGTGCCTCTTTCCGTTAAGTGATGTTGGGAGCAGCTCTTTACATAGCATTGAGCGCCTCGATGGGTCGGATGTGTGTAGCCTTGCGGGCAGGGAAGAATCCGGCCAGAGTACCTGCTACGATGAGTGTGATTGTAGCTTGGATGGCGATGCGCAAATCTACGGTAGGATCGGTAAAGAAAGTCTCCTGAAACATACCTGCATCCATCGTCTGATTGCCGAAGTAGGCATCCATCCACTCCGTCACTCCGATGCCTGCTACCATCCCGATGTAGCCGAAGAGGGTAGTGATGACAATGCTCTCCGAGATGATGAGCCACAGGATGGAGCGCGGCTTGGCTCCCAGGGCCTTGCGGATGCCTATCTCATGGGTGCGCTCCTTGACCGTGATGAGCATGATGTTGCTCACGCCCACGATGCCGCTGAGCAGAGTGAAGATACCGATTACCCAGATGGCTGTGGTCAGGATGCCCATGGCTTTCTGTGACTGGATGTACTGGCGCATGCGGTTGCCTATCCATACGGCCCCCGTGTCGTCAGGGTCGAAGCGGTGGAGGCGAGATAGCGCATGGCGGTAGCGCTCCTCAAAGTCGAGGTTACTCGCCTCATCGTTCAGTCCCCGCGTGGTGAAGAGGAGACTGTTCAGCTTGTTGCCCTTGTTGTAGATAGTCTGCAAGGTGGAGAAGGGTACATAGGCTCCGCGCTGGCCTTGGTCGCCCATGTCGCCGTAGATGCCCACCACCTGAAAGGAGAAGGCTCCTACGTTGATAAACTGTCCCACAGGATCGGTATGGAGCTGCTTGAAGAGCGTCTCGGCCGAGTTCTTGTGAAGTACGATGACTTTGCGCCGCTCCTGGATATCAATCTCATTGATGAATCGTCCTGAGGCTATCTTGACAGCCTCAATCTTGATGTGTGCGGGTGATACACCGGCTAGGGTGGTGCTGATGTACTCTGGTCCGAAGCTGATGGTCACGCCACCCTGGTTGACTTGTGCTCCCGACTCGATGACCTCCTCGGGGAATAGTCGCGGCGTCTCCGTCAGGTCACGGTTGTCCAACTCCACGAAGCGCCCCTCCATGAATCCATCGTAGGGTAGCTGGGTCCATCCGGGATATACGCGGATGACGTTAAGGGCGCGTTCGTTTGCACTTTGCTCGAAGGCGTGTATCAAGCCGTTGCCCGCTCCAAGCAGCACGATGAGCATGAAGATGCCCCATGCCACGGCAAATCCTGTGAGTGCCGTGCGGAGCTTGTTACGCTTGATGGTGCCAAATATCTCTTGCCAAAGGTCTAACATGATTTGTTAGTGATTAGTGATTAATGATTAGTGATTATGGGAGGCGGGGCTATTTCATCCAGCCATTTTGTCCAAAGGGTGAGGCATTGTGGTCGATGTTCTCCTCAATGCTCCCTATGATGCCGTCCTTGATGTGAATAATCTTGTCTGTCTGGTTGGCCACGCCGCTCTCGTGGGTCACTACCACGATGGTCATTCCTTCGGTGTGTAGCTCCTTCAGGATTTGCATCACTTCGACCGAGGTCTTGCTGTCGAGTGCGCCGGTTGGTTCGTCGGCCAGGATGATCTTGGGTTTCGCTATCAGGGCGCGTGCTATGGCTACGCGTTGCTTCTGACCACCGCTCATCTCGTTGGGCATGTGGTAGGCCCACTCCTTCAGTCCCAGCTTCTCCAGGTATTCCATGGCGATGGCATTGCGCTTGCGGCGGCTCACGCCTTGGTAGAACAGCGGAAGCGCTACGTTCTCCATGGCATTCTTAAATGCGATGAGGTTAAACGATTGGAAGATAAAGCCGATGGTCCGGTTACGCAGTTCGGCGGCACGGTTTTCGCTCAAGTCTTTGATGAGTGTGCCTCCAAGGCGGTACTCCCCCGTATCGTATGTATCGAGGATGCCCAATATATTTAATAAGGTGGACTTGCCCGAGCCCGAGGCACCCATGATGGAAACAAACTCTCCCTCGTTGATATGGAGGTTGATGCCCTTCAACACATGGAGCGGTGCTCCGTTGTTATAGGTCTTGTTGATCTCTCTTAAATCAATCACTTCTTTAGCTATTTTTATTTGTTACTACTCTGTTTTTGTAAGCTTTGATACCTCAATAAGTACCATTTTTGCACAATAAGACGTACCTCTGCTATGAAAAGTTGCACACGAAGCGCATTTTTTTCGAAAAAAACTTTGTATTTTCAGAAAAGTTCCCCAATTTTGTTGTCGCTAATTAATTACTAACCTATTAAAAAGTGTAGATATCATGAATTCTAACATGGAAAAGCCCTACGTAGTGGGCATAGATATAGGCGGCACAAACACCGTCTTTGGTATTGTTGACGCACGCGGAACTATTGTGGCCAGCAGTTCAATCAAGACAGGAGCTTATGCTCAGGTTGAAGAGTATGTGGATGAGGTCTGCAAGAACCTGCTTCCGCTCATTGTGGCCAATGGCGGCGTCGATAAAGTGAAAGGTATTGGCATTGGAGCCCCCAACGGCAATTTCTATAGCGGCACCATTGAGTTCGCACCCAATCTCCCTTGGAAGGGTGTTATCCCTTTGGCAGCCATGTTTGAAGAACGTCTGGGTATTCCCACCGCTTTGACAAATGATGCCAATGCAGCGGCCATTGGTGAGATGACCTATGGTGCAGCTCGTGGTATGAAGGACTTTATCATGATTACTCTCGGCACAGGTGTGGGCAGCGGTATCGTAATCAACGGTCAGCTGGTCTATGGCCACGACGGCTTTGCCGGTGAGCTGGGTCACGTCATCGTGCGTCGCGATGGACGTATGTGCGGCTGCGGTCGCAAAGGTTGTCTGGAGACTTACTGCTCTGCCACAGGTGTGACTCGCTCGGCTCGTGAATTCCTGACTTCAAGCACGGAGCCCAGCTTGCTGCGTGCTATTCCTGCTGAGAGTATCACTTCAAAGGATGTCTATGATGCAGCCGTGAAGGGTGACAAGTTGGCTCTGGATATCTTTGAGTTCACGGGTCAAGTGCTTGGTGAGGCTTTGGCTGACTTTATAGCCTTCTCAAGCCCTGAGGCCATCGTGCTCTTTGGCGGTTTGGCCAAGTCGGGCGAGTACATTTTCAAGCCTATCCAAAAGGCCATTGACGAGAATATTCTTACCATCTACAAGGGCAAGACCAAACTCTTGATGTCTGAATTGAAGGATGCTGATGCTGCCGTACTCGGAGCCAGCGCTTTGGGCTGGGAAATCAAGTAACGGATTATATCCTTTTGCATAATGTAGGGGCGGGCCCATTCAGGTCCGCCCTTGCTTTATTCTTTCTGCCCTGACATCAGCCTGATGTGTTGCAGGCAATGGAATGCCATTGTATATAGAAAAAGGTAGGGACGGAAATCGTTCCGCCCCTACAGTATGTAATCGATGTATTTTACAGGGTTACTTTTCCAGAAGTTCCTTCAAGAAGGCATCCAATTCCTCATCCAGACCTTTGAGTAGCTCGTCATTGACCAGCAGGGTATCATCATCCATCAAGAGCAATTCTTTTACCGTCTCTTTCTCCTCGTCAATCTGTACGAAGGAGTAGGGCTTGATGATATGGACTTGATTCAATTCACCTGCCTGATTCATCTTGTCCAGTATGGAGGATAACGTGCGGCCCACCTCCTCGTCAAAGTCATCGCCCGTGTAGGTCATCCATTCCTCGATAACGGCTTCTGCCAGAAGCTTATCGTCGTCATCATAGATAAAGAACTCACCGGATGTCTGATTCGGCTGTAGATGAATATCTGTAATATACGTTTTTTCCTCAGCCAGACTAAAGCGTTCCAGCGCTTTGCGGATGGCCTGTTCGATTTGCTTTGATGAAGATGAACTTAATTTCATTTTGTTAGGCTTTTTGAATTGCAGTTCAAAGGTAGCTATTTTCGTTGGATTTATGCAAATTTTTAGCAAAAAATCTTTCTCACCTGCTGCATTTTTTTGTTTTGCTATTCGTTGAGTCGCTTGGTCTGCATTTGGAGGCGTTGCATCCCGCCAAGGCGTTGCTGCAGTTCCTGCTCGTAGAGATTCATCATGATGTGCTCTGTCGTCTCAGGTTTTGCCAACTGGATGGCACGACGTATCCACTGCAGCGCTTCTTCCATTTGGTCTTGCATCTCGTACCCTACACTCATGTTGTAGGCCGCAGCTTTCTGTCGTTTGGCACTCTTCCCTTCATATTCCTTCTGCCAGAGTGCGATGGCTTCGTCCCAGTTGTTCTCGCGCACATAGACCAAGGCATCACGGAAGTTTACGCTACTTCCACCGTACAGATAGCGTTGTCCGCTCTTCCAATGGGGGATTAGTCTTTGCACGGGTAACTCTCCGGCAAAATCAGAAGCTTGCTTACGTACCTCCACATCGTTGGGCAACAGTCGTCGCACGTCATGCTCCTGGATGGCGCTCTCTTCCCAGAAGATGCTGTCGTTGCTATGGATGGTTGCCATGGCATTTTGTCGTCCAGGAAGGTAGATGCGTGTGGTGGCGTACACCTTGGCGTCAATGGTACCGTAGTTCACTCCCCATTCAGGCAGGTATTGCATCTTTCGTTGGCTCTTAACAATCAATGCCTCCAGTGAAATAAGGAAATCTACATCCAGTTGCTTCGTCAGTTGGTCAATCTCTTCCACCGTAAGGGGGTGTGGTGAAGGTTGCACATCGGAGGCGCGGAGCATTGAGTCACATATGATGACTTCATCAAAGTAGTTTGCTTCAGCCAGAGAGTTGGCCAACGCTTCTGTCGCCCGTTCACTGTCACCCCAGAAGTTCTTTTCTGATTCGTTCTCCTCAATCAAGACTTGCTCAGGCTTGATGAAAGGGGTATTATTGACTACGGCTACGCGCTTCAAGGTTTCAGGGAAACTCACTTCTGCGGGTATCATGTAGTCCACCGTTAGCGGTTCTATCGTTTGGCAAGCTGACACCAAAGTGACCACTACAGTTGAAATCAACAGATTGCGTTGGATATCTATTTTCATCTCTTCTTTGTTTAAGATGAGACCACAGAGTTCTACGGACATTTGTCTGTGAAAATCTGTGGTCTCTAGTTACGGATTAAGCATTTCGTCCGTGGCAGTTTTTATATTTTTTGCCGCTACCACAGGGGCATGGGTCGTTACGGCCAATCTTCTGTTCCACGCGAATCGGTTCACGTTTGGGTTGCTCGCGTGTGTCGTGAGCAGCAGCTGCCTGCTGGTTGGGGTCGTTCAAATCGGCCTTTTGCTCTTGATACTTGCTCATGTCTTGGCGTTGTTCGGGAGCAGCTTGGCGCAGCTGTATCCGCTGCTGTCTCATACCTGGCATGCCACCACCGATTGGACCTCGTCCAGGCATACCGTTTTGGGGCCCACGGGCAGGAGTAGCGCTTTGGGGAGTACGGCTTTGGGGAGCTCCTCCTTGGGCAGCAGGGGCTGCGGGAGCTTCAGCAGGAGCCTCCTGTACCGGTATCTGACCACGCATCAAGATAGAGATAGTCTGGTTGTTGATTTTCTCTACCATGGCATCAAACAGCTTGACCGACTCCAGTTTGTAGATTAAGAGGGGATCCTTCTGCTCGTAGCTGGCGTTCTGAACCGAATGTTTCAATTCGTCCAGCTCGCGCAGGTTCTCCTTCCAAGCTTCATCGATGACGTGGAGCAGGATGCTCTTCTCGAAGGCCTTGACCACCTCCTTACATTCACTCTCATAGGCAGCTTTGAGGTTGCACGAGATGTTGTACATCCGTTTGCCGTCTGTAATGGGGATGAGAATGTTTTCATACATATGGCCAGCCTTTTCATAGACCTCCTTAATGACGGGGTAGGCTACCTGAGCCATGCGTTCCGTCTTGCGTTTGAAGGCTACCATAGCTGCTTCAAAAGCTGCTTCAGCCAGTTTCTCACGATTGCCTTCGCGGAATTGCTCCTCCGTAAAAGGCGGTTCGATGGCCAGGCATTGCAGCAGGTCAAATTTGCAATCCTCGTAAGTAGGCGTTTCGAGTGCAGCAGAGGCACGGTCCCATATCATGTTGACGATATCCATGCCAATACGTTCACCCATCAGGGCGTGACGTCGCTTGGTATAGACCACGGTACGTTGCTTGTTCATTACGTCATCGTACTCCAACAAGCGCTTGCGAATGCCGAAGTTGTTCTCTTCCACCTTTTTCTGAGCGCGTTCGATGGATTTGGAGATCATATTATGTTCAATCATCTCACCCTCCTTGAAGCCCAGTTTGTCCATGACTGTGGCGATACGGTCGCTGGAGAAGAGGCGCATCAGGTTGTCTTCAAGCGATACGAAGAAGACGGATGAACCCGGGTCTCCCTGTCGTCCGGCACGTCCGCGGAGCTGGCGATCCACACGGCGGCTCTCGTGGCGCTCTGTGCCGATGATGGCCAGACCGCCTGCAGCCTTCACCTCGGGACTCAGCTTAATGTCCGTACCGCGTCCGGCCATATTGGTAGCAATGGTCACGGTACTGCTCTGACCTGCCTGAGCCACGATGTCAGCCTCCTTCTGGTGCAGCTTGGCATTCAGCACTTGGTGCGGAATCTTATTGAAGGTAAGCATCTTGGAGAGAAGCTCTGAGATTTCAACGCTGGTAGTACCTACCAAGGTGGGTCGGCCCTGCTCGCGCATGGCGATGATTTCGGCCAATACTGCATTATACTTTTCGCGCTTTGTCTTATAGACGCGGTCGTTCATGTCGTTGCGGGCGATGGGTCGGTTGGTGGGGATGACCACTACGTCCAGCTTGTAGATGTCCCAGAACTCGCCGGCTTCAGTCTCAGCTGTACCTGTCATACCTGACAGCTTGTGGTACATGCGGAAGTAGTTCTGCAGCGTGATGGTCGCAAAGGTTTGCGTGGCCGCCTCTACCTTGACGCCCTCCTTCGCCTCGATGGCCTGGTGCAGACCGTCACTGTAGCGTCTGCCCTCCATGATGCGGCCTGTCTGCTCATCCACAATCTTCACTTGTCCCTCAGGGGTCACGATGTATTCTACATCCTTTTCAAACATCGTGTAGGCTTTGAGCAGTTGGTTGATGGTATGTACGCGTTCGCTCTTTATGGCATAGTTGGTCATCAAGGCATCTTTCTTCTCCAGACGTTGTTCGTCTGTCAGGTCCTTTTCGTTCTCCAGTTCGGAGAGCTGGCTCGTGATATCGGGCAGAACGAAGAAGGTGGGGTCAGCAGAGTTTCCGCTGATCAGGTCGATACCTTTATCTGTCAGGTCCACGCTGTTCAGCTTCTCGTCGATGACGAAGTAGAGTGGGTCGGTCACTTCATGCATGCGCTTGTTGTTCTGCTCCATGTAGATTTCCTCGGTCTTGAGCATACCGGCCTTGATACCCTGTTCGCTCAGGAACTTAATGAGTGCTTTGTTCTTCGGCAGGCACTTGTGGCTGCGGTACAGGGCGAGGAATCCCTCTTCCTGATCCTTCTTGTCATCGGAGGCAATCAGGCGTTTGGCATCAGCCAGGTATTGGGTGGCCAGTTTCTTTTGAGCCTCTACGAGCCGCTCCACGAGTGGACGCAGTTGCTCAAAGAGTTGGTCGTCGCCCTTGGGTACAGGACCTGAGATGATGAGCGGTGTGCGGGCATCGTCAATCAATACCGAATCGACCTCATCGACGATGGCGTAGTTGTGTTGTCGTTGGACGAGGTCCTTCGGGCTGATGGCCATGTTGTCGCGCAGGTAGTCGAAGCCAAACTCATTGTTGGTACCGAAAGTGATGTCTGCCATGTAAGCCTTTCGGCGGGCATCGCTGTTGGGTTGGTATTTGTCAATGCAGTCCACGCTCAATCCGTGGAACATATAGAGCGGGCCCATCCATTCAGAGTCACGCTTGGAGAGGTAGTCGTTGACCGTAACCACGTGTACACCGTTGCCTGTCAAGGCATTGAGGAATACGGGCAGGGTGGCTACGAGTGTCTTACCTTCACCTGTGGCCATTTCGGCAATCTTCCCTTTGTGGAGCACTACGCCACCAAAGAGCTGTACGTCGTAGTGTACCATGTTCCAAGTGATTTCGTTACCACCAGCCATCCAATGGTTCTGATAGATAGCCTTATCTCCTTCGATGCGGACAAAGTCCTTCGTGGTGGCCAGTTCGCGGTCAAAGTCAGTAGCTTTCACGGTGATTTCCTCATTCTCGGAGAATCTACGCGCCGTCTCTTTGACGATAGCAAATGCTACGGGCAGCACCTCATCGAGTGCCTTCTCATAGATTTCGAGAATCTCCTTCTCGATTTTGTCTATTTGGTTGAAGAGGGCTTCGCGTTGTTCCAGTTCGGTGGCTTCCACTTGCGCCCTCAGTTCTTCCACCTTGGCTCTTTCGGAGGCAGCCGATTGGTGGATGTATTGCTTCAGCTCCTGCGTTTTAGCGCGCAAGGCATCATTGTCGAGCTGCTGAATCTCTGGATAGGCTTTTTTCACCTTCTCAACCCAAGGCTGAATCTCCTTCATGTCGCGGGTTGATTTGTTGCCAAATATGGCACTTAAAAAGTTGTTGAATCCCATATTGTTGTTTCTTTTTTGTTTCTAAACTGATAGGTTACATTTTTTGTTCGGTTGTCTTTCTCATTTCTCAAAAATCGAGTGGTGGCAGTTGGCTGGCATTCGGGGCACGGATACGCATCGCACGGGATAGTGTGGGGGCAATGCGTTGGGCCGATACAGGCTCCGTGATGCGATGGGCCCGGATGCCGCTGCCCATCAGGATGAGTGGAGCAGGCAGGTAGGCGTTGCGGGTGATGCGTTGCTGTACCTTGCTGTGCTGTGAGGTATTGACCCAGCCGGGAAGTAAGGTGATGGTGAGGTTGCCTGAGCGTTTGCGGTGATAGCCGTTGCTCAGCATCTCTTGCTGGGGCGACCAGGTGCCAAGCAGCATCCTGTGGCCGGCATAGACCTTATCTACTCCACTGAATTGTACGAGGAATGCTTCAGCCTTCGATTCTATTTCGTTGAGGTTTAGCTGTTTGTCTTCGATGAGCTTCTCGTTCAGGTAGATTTGGTTGTTGAAGTAGGCATCCACGTATTGTCCCTCGCCATAGGTTGCCATGAGGTACATGTTGAGTAGGGTGGCACACCGTTCGATATGAAACTCTCCACCGGGGGTGCGATAGATGGCGGCGTCAGGCGTCTCAGCATCCGAGTAGCCTGTCGAAGCGATGCAAATCAGGGCATTGTTCAGTCCTATTCTTTTGTCAATCAATTCGATGAGCTGTGCAATACTTTGATCTAGCCGGACGTAGGTATCTTGCAGCTCCATGGCTCCGTCAGTAGCTGAGAGGTGGTTGTAATTGCCTGCATAGAAGGTGAGTTGCAGCAGGTCGGGGACGTTGTCTTGCCCGATGGTGCTCTTGGAGAGCAGCGTCTCTACGAGCAGGTTCACCTCATCGTTGGCATAGGGGCTTGTAATCAGTCGGCGGAACTTGTTTTCACGCTCAGAGTCAAACTTATAACGGAATGCATTCTCACGCCATTCGGGCAGGTAATGGTAGCTTTCCACGGGGTAGGAGGGTGTCCATACCAGGTCTTTGATGCGCAGATCCACAGCGTGGCGGTCGTTGTATTGGCTCAGCCACCAGGGGAAGTCGTTGTAATAGGTTGTGCTGCACCATTTTCCAGTCTTCTCATTCATCCAGAAGGCACCGTTGGCTGCGTGACCGGCACTCAAGATGGCTGCATCGCGGAATGGTGCGATGCTATAGACAAGGGCCTTGTTGCGTGTCGCTATGCGCAGTTCATCAGCTACGGAAGTGACCAGCAGGTTGTTGGCCGAGCTGCTTTCATCGGTATAGTTGCCCATGAAGGCTGCATCGTCCACACAGTTTACGGGGCGGAGCGTCTTTGTATCGACCCAGTTTTCGGCCACGATACCATGTTGTGCCGGTACGGCTCCTGTCTGGAGGGTAGCCATGGCTGAAGCTCGGTTCGGTGTAGCAAAGGGCATCTCGGCATAGGCATAGACCTTTCCCTCGCGCATCAGCCGTTTGAAGCCTCTTTCGCCATAGAGGGGCGCAAAGTACTCCATGTAGTCCGTGCGTAGTTGGTCAATGGTGAGGGTCACGACAAGCCGAGGCGTGGAGGGCAGCGTCTGTGCGTTGAGTCCTCCTGCGGCGATGGCTATAATCGAGGCCAGTATGTCTTTTCTAATCGTTCTCATTTCTCTCTTTCTTATCTATCATTCTGTTGCTCCAGGCTGGGGTGTAGCCTGTGTTGCCGGCTTAGCCAGAGGTTGGCTATTGCTCGAATCAACAAACAAAGTGCCAAATATACGGCAGTTAGCGGAATTATCTGAATTTTTAAGCAGTAAACAATGATAAATAATGTTAAACTGCATAGATTGGCTATCTGGTAGCAACTCAGAAGGCCTTTGCGTACTCTTCTGAGGGTGCATGGCAGACAGAGGAGATGAAGCGGATGGAGTGCGAGAAGCATCCAGTTGTGATCGACGCAGGGGTGTTGCGAGAAGAGGGTGAGGAAGGCCAGTATGCAGCCGGAGATACCTGCCACAGTGAGAAGGATGAGGTCGAGTACCCACAGCGTGTGTCTCCGTCGGATGGTACCTGCCAGGGTCATCGTCACGACCACTAAAAGCAAGGCTATTGCGGCAGCCGATGGTGTGACGAGGTCTAGTAGCTGAGTGCTCTCATTCTTTAGCGCATGCCCCTCTTGATTCTCTTTGGCGTGCATTTCAGGCAGGTCGTTCCACCGTTGCACTTTGCTTACCAGTGGTCGGCTGCTTCCATCGGGGGCGATGATAACGGCTTGCTGCAAGTCATCGCGCAGGCAGAAGGGTACGAACTCCATCTCACGTCGGGTGATGGGGCGGTCAGCCTTGCTCCCCATACAGAGGTCCATGCCGAAGCGTGACCATAAGGCATGTGTGCTGTAGCGATGGAGCAGGGTGCGGAAGGTGGTGTCCTCAAGCGGTTCGTCCATTGGCTCGGCATAGTGGAGCGTGCCACTGGATATGGCCCTTTCGATGAGGTTGCGGGGGCGGGTGGCGCAGTTGTCGTAGAAGAAGTTGTAGCGGTACGTGCGGTTCTCAGGTCGGTAGTTCTCTTCCAGGAGTCCGAGTAACCGAAGCTTCTCGTCCGTAGTGAGGTTGAGCACTTGCTCGTTCACGCTTCTGCCCATCATGGCATAGCCGGCACATAGGCGCCTGAAGTCGTTGACTCCAAGCAGATAGTCGGTCTCTCCCAGGGCAAACCGCAGGACGAAGTGGGGTGTGTCGAAGTCGAATACGCCATAGTTGAATGCCACGTCGATCTGTCGTGCAGGATTCTGGTAGCGAATGGCTGTATGTCCGAATAGGGAATAGATCTCATCGCCTTGTCCACAGGTAATCAGCGAGAAGGTCATGCTGTCGGTCTCCATGTGCTGATTTGCCCTCAGGTGATCTTGGGGCGTTGCTGCGTGTGTCGGCATCAGGAAGAGAGCCAGCAGGAGCAGCAGTTGAGCCTTGATATGGAGTTTGAGGAAATGCATCATTCATTCAGTTAATCTGGCTGCAAAGTTCGCAAAAAAAAACCGCATCACCAAATCCTTGCATAAAAAAGCAGGCCTGCCGATGAAGGTAGGCCTGCTTGATGACAGACATATTGAATTGTTATATAGTCGTGATGATGCGTATCCGTTACTCGATGATGCCCAACTGGCGGAAGCATTTGGTCAGCTTCTCCACGGCAAAGTCCACCTGTTCGCGTGTATGGGTAGCCATCAGCGCCACGCGCACGAGCGTGTCTTGCGGAGCACATGCCGGTGGTATCACCGGGTTGATGAAGATACCCTCATCGAATGCCAGCTTGGTCACTACGAAGGTCTTCTCCGTGTCGCGTACGTAGAGCGGAATGATGGGTGACTCTGTCTCGCCAATCTCGAAGCCGGCATCGCGGAACTTCTTGAGGGCGTAGTTGGTGATGTCCCACAGCTGCTGGATGCGTTCGGGGGAGTTCTTGATGATGTGAAGAGCCTCGCGGGCGGCAGCCGTAGCAGCCGGCGTGTTGCTGGCCTGGAAGATATACGAGCGTGCGTTGTGACGCAGCCAGTTGATGACCTCTTTGTCGCCGGCGACGAAGCCTCCGATGGATGCGAGGGACTTGCTGAAGGTACCCATGATGAGATCCACCTCATCGGTCACGCCGAAGTGGTCGCATACGCCTCGTCCCTCTTTGCCGAATACGCCGAGTCCGTGGGCTTCATCGACATAGATGCTTGCGTTGTATTTCTTCTTGAGTCTGACAATCTCGGGCAGGTTAGCCAGGTCTCCCTCCATGGAGAATACGCCATCCACCACGATCAGTTTGACCGCATCGGGTTCACACTTCTGGAGTTCCTTCTCCAGGGCATCCATGTCGTTGTGCTTGTATTTCAGCTGTGTGGCGAAGGCCAGCCGGCGTCCGTCCACGATGGAGGCATGGTCGCGGTCGTCGCAGATGATGTAGTCTCCACGGCCCACCAGCTGCGGAATCACTCCTTCGTTGACTGTAAACCCTGTGGAGAAGCAGAGTGCATCATCCTTTCCAACAAATTCGGCCAGTTCTTTTTCGAGTTCCACGTGGATGTCGAGCGTACCATTGAGCAACCTTGAACCGGCGCATCCGGTACCATATTTTTCCGTGGCTGCGATAGCTGCGTCGATGATTCTTTTGTCGTAAGTAAGACCCATGTAGGCGTTCGAGCCGAACATCAGCACCTTTTTGCCGTCCATCAGCACTTCGGTGTCCTGATGTGAGTCGATGGTGCGGAAATAGGGATAGACGCCCTTCGCCATAAACTGCTGCGGAAGGTCGTATTTCGCAAATTTTTCTCTGAGTAAATTCATTTACTATCTTATATATTATATTACTTCTCGTACATCAACCTCACATTGGTGAGGGTATCACGGTTGATACAGCGTGCAAAGATAGTGAAAAATGTTTTTTCTCCCTTGATTTTAGTCGAAAAAGTTGCTTATGAACATAAAAAAACAACAATCGGGCCGTTTTTTCGCTGAATTGTATTACTTTTGCAATTCGAAAACAACGTTGAAACAGGCTAAACGAACAACTTTACGCAACATGGAAGAAAGGAACAGCATAGCATTTGTCATCAATCCCATCTCGGGTACGCAGAGTAAGACAGCCATCGTCAAGCTGGTGGATGAGCTGCTTGACAAGGAGCGTTACAATCCGGAGATTGTCTATACGGAGTATGCCGGGCATGCCACGCAGATTGCTGCCGAACGGGCCAAGCGGGGTTACTTTGCCGTGGTGGCTGTGGGGGGTGACGGTACCATCAATGAGATTGCGCGTTCGCTGGTCCATACAGAGACGGCTCTGGGTATCATCCCTTGTGGGTCGGGCAACGGGTTGGCCCGCCACCTGCAGATACCGATGGAGGTGAAGGGTGCCCTGCAGGTCATCAACGGGGCAAAGACCTCATTGATTGACTATGGCAAGATCAACGAGGTGCCCTTCTTCTGTACCTGTGGCGTAGGGTTTGATGCCTTTGTCAGTCTCAAGTTTTCTCAGGCAGGCAAGCGTGGTCCGCTCACCTACCTGGAGAAGATGCTTCAGGAGAGCCTTCGCTACAAGCCCGAGACCTATGAGCTGGAGATGGATGGCATCTCTTCTCATTACCAGGCTTTTGTCATAGCTTGCGGGAATGCTTCCCAGTATGGCAACAATGCCTATATCGCCCCTCATGCTTCGCTGAGCGACGGCCTGCTGGATGTGACGATCCTGGAGCCCTTCAACATGATTGAGGCTCCTTCGCTGGCATTTCAGCTCTTCAATCGCAGTATTGACCAGAACAGCCATGTGAAGAGTTTCCGCTGCCGTTCGCTGCGTATCTTGCGCAAGACCCCGGGTGTGGTACATTATGATGGTGACCCGATGACGGCCGGTGAGGTGGTGGAGGTGAAGATTCTGCCCAAGGAGTTGCGCGTGATCGTCCCGTCAGAGGTGAAGAAAAGTGCATTGATGCCCAATGTCTTCCAGCGGGCGCAGGACTACATCAGTGGTCTGAAGCAAATCAACGAT
Organism: uncultured Mediterranea sp.; assembly: GCA_945831575.1. Lineage (GTDB taxonomy): Bacteria > Bacteroidota > Bacteroidia > Bacteroidales > Bacteroidaceae > Bacteroides. Next base: position 3,963 of record CAMACX010000026.1, on the reverse strand, counting down.
GCCATTGTGGAGGATATTGCACAGACCAATCGCCGCCTGTTTGACAAGGGACGTGAGCAGATCAAGAAGCTGACGAAGTGAGCTCCTGAATGTACCTCCTGAATATACCTTCTAATAGACCAGATGCTTGAACTCCGGAGGGTAGGGGGTCTCGAAGCGGAGCTCTTCGCCGGTCACGGGGTGGTCGAAGCAGAGCTTGAAGGCGTGGAGCGCCAGACGGTTCAGCGGATTCACCTCCTCCAGTCCATAGCGTCCGTCGCCTACTACGGGGTGTCCCAGGTCCTGCATGTGTACGCGAATCTGGTTCTTGCGTCCCGTCTCAAGCATCAGCTCCACGAGTGAATAGCCGTTGCCCCGCTTGATGGTGCGGTAGTGGGTCACGGCCTCCTTGCCTCCGTCATCCACTGGGCTCGATGAGACGTAGAGCTTGCGGTCGGTAAGCCAGGAGTGTACGGTACCCTCGTCCTGCTCCATCTCCCCACTCACCACGGCCACGTAGCGGCGGTCGAATACGATGTCGTGCCAATGGTCGCGCAGCGTGTTCTGTGTCTTCTCGTCTTTGGCAAACATCATCAAGCCCGAGGTGTCGCGGTCCAGCCGGTGTACCACATAGACGCGTCTCCGCTGTCCGCCCCGCTTCACGTAGTCGTTGAGGATGGAGATGGCGGTGCGCTCCTTCTGCCGTTCCGTGCTGACCGACAGCAGTCCTTCGGCTTTCTCCACCACGATGAGGTAGGCATCCTCATAGACGATCTTCAGCAGCTTGTGGTTGAACTCGTGCTTCCCCTTCTCGCGGCTGATCTGTACCTTCATGCCCGGCTTGAGGGGGAAGTTGTACTGCGTGGTTATCACGTTATCTACCAGCACAATCTGCTTGCTGAGCAGCGACTTGAGCTTGGTGCGGCTGGCTTGTGGCATGACCGAGGCAAGAAACTCCATCAGCTCCATGGGCTCCTTGACGTTGTAGTTGGTATATTGGGCCCTTGCGCGGGCATTGGTCTTGACTTTCATTCTTGTAAATGGTTATTTTTAGTTTCGCAAGTAGTACTTGCTCTTAGTTGACGAGTTGACAGTTGATGGGTTGACAGTTGACGAGTTGACAGTTGACGACTTGACGGTTGACGAGTTGAATAGTTAACTCATTGACTGACAGTGTGTCGGAGACGTACGAGGCTTGAATTACTGTTTATTGATTCGTGATTAGGACCTCCTCTCCAGGCGGACTACGTTCTCTACGTGGTGCGTGTGGGGGAACATGTCAACCGGCTGGACGGCCGTCACGCGGTACTTCGGGTCGAGCAGCTGCAGGTCGCGGGCCTGGGTGGCCGGATTGCAGCTCACATAGACGATGCGCTGCGGCTCGGCCCGCAGGATGACATCCACCACGTCCTGGTGCATGCCGGCCCGTGGGGGGTCGGTGATGATGACGTCGGGGCGTCCGTGCTCCTGGATGAACTCATCGGTCAGCAGGTCCTTCATGTCGCCGGCGTAGAAGAGGGTGTTGGTGATGCCGTTGATGGCAGAGTTGACCTTGGCATCCTCGATGGCTTCGGGCACGTACTCTATGCCCACTACCTGCCGTGCCTGCCGTGCTACGAAGTTGGCGATGGTCCCTGTGCCTGTGTAGAGGTCATAGACCAGCTCGTTGCCAGTCAGTCCTGCAAAGTGGCGTGCCACCTTGTAGAGCTCATAGGCCTGTTCGCTGTTCGTCTGATAGAAAGACTTGGGTCCCACCTTGAAGCGCAGCCCCTCCATCTCCTCGTAGATGTGGTCGTTGCCTCGGAAGGTGTGTACCTCCAGGTCGGTGATGGTATCGTTCACTTTATTATTAATAATGTATAGCAGCGAAGTGATCTCGGGGAAGGTCTCCGCCACGTACTGCAGCAGTTCGCGGTAGCGCTCCATCTGCTCCTCGGTCTCAATCTTGCAGACGAGGATGACCATGAGTTCGCCCGTGGTCGAGGTGCGTACGATCAGGTTACGGAGCATCCCTTCGTGCGTGCGCAGGTTCTGGAATGAGTAGTCGTGTGCGTAGGCATAGTCGCGTATGGCGTTGCGGATGCGGTTGGAGATGTCATCCTGTAGCCAGCACTTCTCGATGGCCAGCACCTTGTCGAATGCCGTGGGGATGTGGAAGCCCACCGCATTCATCTGCTCGTAGGTCACCTCCTGCTTCACCTCCTCTGCTGTGAGCCAGCGCTTGTTGGAGAAGGTGTATTCCAGCTTGTTGCGGTAGCATTGCGTCTTCTTCGAGCCCAGTATGGGTGAGATGTCCGGCAGCTCGATTTTTCCGATGCGCGTCAGGTTGTCGGTCACCTGCTTCTGCTTGTACTTGATTTGCTCCTCGTAGGGCAGGATTTGCCATTTGCATCCTCCGCACACGCCGTAGTGCTGGCAGAAGGGCACCGCCCTGAGGGGGGAGTACGTGTGAAACTTCACGGCCTCGGCCTCGGCATAATGGTGCTTCTTGCGTTTCACTTGCAGGTCCACCACGTCGCCCGGTGCCACATAGGGTACGAACACCACCATATCATCCACTCTTGCGATGGCCTTTCCTTCGGCGGCCACATCCGTTATTGTCACCTTCTCCAGCAGGGGAAGCTCTTTTCTTTTTCTTGCCACTTTTTCACCAATCTAATAAATTTGCCGCAAATGTAATGCTTTTTTTTGAATAAATCCCTGCTTTTCCCTGAATATGGTGTATTGTAAAGTTGAATTAGCATTTTCTTTCTATTTTTTAGCAGAAAAGTTTTTATTGTTTCGGGATTTTTAATAGCTTTGCACACTCAAACGTGAGAAACATAGAAATAGAATAGTGAGAATCAAAAACCATTTTTTGAACTTAAATAAATTACATGATGGACAAAAAAAGAGTTTATACCTTCGGTAATGGTCAGGCTGAAGGTAACGCAAAGATGCGTGAGCAGCTTGGTGGTAAAGGTGCCAACCTTGCCGAAATGAACCTCATCGGTGTGCCGGTACCTCCCGGTTTCACCATCACGACCGATGTGTGCAATGAGTACTACGAAGTAGGTCAGGAGAAGATTGTAGAAGTGCTCCAGGAGGAGGTCAACAAGGCTGTGGCTCACGTAGAGAGCCTGATGAACTGCAAGTTTGGCAGCGTGGAGAATCCTCTGCTTGTGTCCGTTCGCTCAGGTGCCCGTGCTTCGATGCCGGGTATGATGGATACCATCCTCAACCTGGGTCTGAACGACGAGGTGGCTGAAGGCATGGTCAAGAAGACGGGCAACCCCCACTTCGTATATGACTCCTACCGCCGCTTCGTACAGATGTACGGTGACGTAGTATTGGGCATGAAGCCCGTCAATAAGGAAGATATCGACCCGTTTGAGGCTATCATCGAGGAGGTGAAGGCCATCCGTGGCGTGAAGCTTGACAAGGACCTCTCTGTAGAGGAGCTGAAGGACCTCGTGGCCCGCTTCAAGAAGGCCATCAAGGAGCAGACCGGCAGCGACTTCCCCAACGACCCGATGGAACAGCTGTGGGGCGCTATCTGCGCCGTATTCCGCAGCTGGATGAACGAGCGTGCCATCCTCTACCGTAAGATGGAAGGCATACCCGACGAATGGGGTACTGCCGTATCGGTGATGGCCATGGTATTCGGTAACATGGGCGAGACTTCGGCTACGGGCGTATGCTTCAGCCGTGATGCCGCTACGGGTGAGAACCTCTTCAACGGTGAGTACCTTGTCAACGCACAGGGTGAGGACGTGGTAGCCGGTATCCGCACTCCGCAGCAGATCACCATCGAGGGTTCACGCCGCTGGGCTGCCCTCCAGGGTATCAGCGAAGAGGAGCGTGCCGCCAAGTATCCTTCAATGGAGGAGGCCATGCCCGAGATCTACAAGCAGCTCGATGCCCTGCAGGATAAGCTTGAGAACCACTATCACGACATGCAGGATATGGAGTTCACCGTACAGGAAGGCAAGCTCTGGTTCCTCC
>CAMACX010000025.1 GCA_945831575.1 uncultured Mediterranea sp. | reverse complement strand
TCTTTTCAAGCCGGAGCCTTGCAGCTACAACACGCTGCGAGGCTCTTTTTTTACCTCTAAAAGATACAGGGTATCAAATAAAGTCTTATATTTGCGAAAAAATTCATTTATCGCACTATGAGTACTATTTTAGATTTAGCTCCACAGCAAGTGTGGAAGCATTTTTATTCGCTGACCCAGATACCTCGTCCCTCCGGACATATGGAGCGTATCACCGAGTTTCTTGTCAACTACGGTAAGGGTCTCGGTTTGGAGTCGTTTGTCGATGAAGTGGGAAACGTCATTATCCGCAAGCCGGCTACTCCCGGTATGGAAAACCGTAAAGGAGTAATCCTGCAGGCTCATATGGATATGGTACCACAAAAGAACAACGATACAGTTCATGATTTTGAGAAGGATCCCATTCAGACTTGGATTGATGGCGAGTGGGTCAAAGCTAAAGGCACTACCCTGGGTGCTGACAACGGTATGGGTGTGGCTGCTGCTATGGCTGTACTAGAGGCCACTGACCTGAAGCATGGTCCGCTGGAAGTACTTATCACCAAGGATGAAGAGACGGGTATGTATGGCGCTTTTGGTCTTAAACCAGGAACTTTGAAGGGTGAAATCCTCTTGAATCTCGACTCAGAGGATGAGGGTGAACTCTATATAGGGTGTGCCGGAGGCATAGATGTTACCGCTGAACTCTCTTATAAAGAAGAGGAATCTGACATGCAGATGGTGGCTCGTAAGATTACCCTCAAGGGACTCCGTGGTGGTCACTCTGGATTGGAGATTAATGAAGGCCGTGGCAATGCCAACAAGTTGCTTGCCCGTATCACGCACGACCTTCTTGTAGAGTTTGACTGCCGTCTCGCCTCCTTTGAAGGGGGCAACATGCGCAATGCTATTCCTCGTGAGGCTCATGCTGTCTTGCTCTTCAATCCTGCTGATATCGAGGATCTGCCTACCTACATCAAGGAATACGAGGCGCAACTCAATGCCGAATATGCTCCGATTGAAAGCAATATTCTCTTACTCCTCGATGAGGTGGAGGTTCCTGCAACGGTATTGCCCGAAGAGATTCAGGACAACATGATTGATATGCTGTTAGCTTGCCAGAATGGTGTGATGCGTATGATACCTACGGTACCTGATACCGTAGAGACCTCTTCCAACCTGGCTATTGTATTGCTGGGCGGAGGAAAGGCTGAGGTCCGTATCCTTGCCCGCAGCTCTTGCGATACGATGAAGGACTTCCTGGTCGATAGTTTGACTGCCTGCTTCAACATGGCCGGTATGAAGGTAACCTTAAGTGGTGCCTACAGCGGATGGCAACCTAATGTGGATTCGCCTATCCTGCACGCCATGACGAAGTCATATGAGGAGCAGTTTGGTGTTGCACCCAAGGTGAAAGTCATTCATGCCGGCTTGGAATGCGGCATCATTGGAGCCAACTGTCCCGGTCTGGACATGATCTCCTTTGGTCCTACACTCCGCTCACCCCACTCTCCTGATGAGCGCGTTTTGATTCCTACCGTGAAGAAGTTCTACGACTTCCTAGTCGCTACGCTTGCTCAAACTCCTGAGAAATAATATATTAGCTTGTTTGTGAAGAGCGTCTCCTGCTTCCTTAGAGGTAGGGGACGCTTTTTTATTGCCATTTTGTCGCTTGTGTTGCTATTCTTTTTAGATAGTCTGCCAATCTGTCTCTTCAATTTGATACAGGTCAAGAAATATGTTGTATAACATACTTTTTATCCCTAAATCTTTTGCTACTTTGTTGAATGGCCCTACATTTGCACCGTCAAAAGCAAAACGATAGCTCTCCAAGAGAGAAGGAGAGCAAAGAGTAAGGATAATTAAAAAGATTGTTTAATTAGGAGGATTTAGAAATGAAAATGATTAAGAAAGTAATGAATCGGATTGCAAATGCTGATCCTTCCATCTGGGGTTACCAAGCTATGGGTTACTACAATCCCGTACAGAAGTAATATCGGATGATGACTTTTTGAGAGAATTGAAATTGTAGTGGTACAACAACAAAGTAAATGCCTTGAGTTATGAAGAAAGTTATGAAAGTGTTGACCAACGTGCTGGCTCAGATGGGCCGCAACGAAATGCTGATGATGGGCTACAAAGCCTGATTCAGGGAGACAGAGGTAACAGGTAAAATGATTGTTTAATTAAAACCTTTATTGATTATGGCAAAGAAAGTAGTGAATTCGATGAAGCAGCTGCTCACCTCGGCCGGAAAAAACTGGATGGAGGCCATGCGCTACTACAGCCTTCAGATGTAAGAATGAAGAGTGAAATAAGATTGTGTGTGTAATAAGATAACGCGAGGGATATTTCCTATCATCAGGGGAATATCTCTCTTTTTTTTGCCTTTTTAGTTCTTTTGACATCAGTTACTGCAAGATTATGCGCTTTATTTGTTTTCTTTGTTACCGAATCAATGCTAAAAGGACTTGAATTATGAGGAATTTCAGATTTTTGAAGATAGCCCTGACGCTTCTTGGGTTGTGCATCATGAACGCTCAAGGGCAGTCGTTCACTTCATTGTGGAAACAGTTGAATGAGGCCGAGCGGAAAGACTTGCCGCAGATGGTGATACAAATCGCTGGCCGGATTGAGGTGAAGGCTTTGCAAGAGAAGCAGGTTGGCCAATTGTTTAAGGCGATGCTCTGGAGGGAGTATTATCAGCAACAGCTTACTCCCGACTCGCTCTTTTCTGCTCTTCAACGTATGGAACAATGGAGCAGGACAGAGGAGGAGATGGCCAGCAGTGCCTTGCTCCACTCGATACTGGCCACGCACTATGCCAATTACCTCAGAGCTGAGTGGTATCGTATCAGTCAACGCACGGAGTTATTGCCCGAAGAGGCTTCGGATGACCCTCGTACCTGGACCCGGGGAATCTTTGTTGCCGTGATTGATAGGCATCTGACGGCTTCCCTCTCCAATCCACAACAGCTGATGAAGGTCAAGACAACAGCTTATCAGCCACTTATCAAGCTGCAGCAAGGGAGTGATGGCTATGGCCATGACCTCTATCATCTATTGGCCCGACGTGCTATCGACCTCTATAGCAGTCTCTCTATGGGGATGCGAACGGATGCGGAGCTGCAATCAAAGGTGGACTCCATCTATACCGCCATGCGTGTCTGGTATAATAAGGTGGGTCGGCATGAAGCGTGTCTGCTAGTTGACCTGGAGCAGTTGCGTCACCAACGGGGGGAGGGACTACAGGCATTGGACAGTCTGATTACCGTGTATGGTGACTTGCCGCTCTGTACAGAACTGTACATCGAGAAGGCACGACGGTGGATGAATCGAGGTGAATCAGGGTATGCCCAGGCCCTTGGGGTATGTGATGAGGGACTGAAGCGTTATCCCAACTATGCCCGTGTCAATGCGTTGCGCAATCTGAAGGCTATGCTGCTGCAGCCGGCACTGTCGGTATCGCTTGCCCGTTCTTATTATCCAGGTGATTCTTTGCGACTGGCGTTGCGTCATCGGTTGCTCTCTTCGTATAGAGTGCGTATCTATGAAGCCAAGGTGAAGGAGTATCCACTGGAGTCTGCAGAGGATGTCGTGTGGCTGAAGTCAATACGAGGGGCGCAGGTGTGGAGCACAACCCATTCACTGCCTGCTGACCGATGCGAAGGGGTGGATGCAGAGGTGCAGGTTTACTTGACGAAGCGCTCAGAGCAGGCCTTTCCTCTCTCGTTGAGCGAGGGACTCTATGTGGTGGAGGTGATGCCGCTTGGTGCAGCCCAGTCTTCGGAGGGCTGCTACTTCCTGTTGCCCGTTACGCGGCTGCACCCGGTACTGATGACCCTCCCCGATGGAACGGGTGAGTTGAGGGTCGTCGATTGGAAAAGTGGCCGTCCCATGGAGGGAGCCAACGTTTGCTGCTATACCCGTATTGAGGGGAGGGCAGACTCACTCCGCTTGAAGACCATGAGCGATGCTGCTGGACGTTGTACTCTGGGCAAGGTCACAAGCAGGGAATATATCCGGATTTCTAAGGGGAAGGATGTGGCTTTGCCTCCATTCCACCTCTGGCAGTGGGGCCCTTATCGGCATACTGCTGAGCGCAGAGAGACGATGCGACTGCTCACTGACCGGGCCATCTATCGCCCTGGGCAGACCGTGCAGCTTAAGGGTATCTACTACAGTCAGCAGGAGGAGTGTCTATCTACCATTCAAGGTAAGCAAGTGGAGGTGATTCTGCTCGATGCCAACCGCAAGGAAATCGCTCGACAGACGGCCGTAACTAATCCATTTGGCTCATTCACAGCCTCCTTTGTGCTGCCTTCGACATGCCTTAACGGGCGGTTTGCGCTGAAGAGCTCTCTAGGCGGTGAAGCCTCGATACGGGTAGAGGAGTATAAGCAGCCCTCCTTTGAAGTGACCATCGCCCATCCGTCATTGCCTTACCGTTGGGGTGACAGCTTGACGCTACAAGGCAACGTGATGGGGTATCAGGGCGCACCTGTGCAGGGAGCTGCTGTGGCATATACCTTGAAGGGGGTGTTGCCAACCTACCGTTGGCGGAGTGAGGAGCGCTCGTTCCGTCAAGATACGGTATATACGGATGCAGAGGGTCGTTTTCTCCTGCCTCTCTTCTTGGACAAGCGTCCTGACACGGCAGGTGTTCAGATAGAGGCTACGGTGGTTGCCGCTGATGGCGAGGTACAGCAGACTTCTTACTATCTTCCTGTGGCAGAGAACTCTATCCGATTTTTATCCTCTCTCCCTGAGGTGATGTGTAAGGAGGATTCTCTCTGTCTCACATTGGGCGTGGAGAACTTGTCTGGCGAACGTCTGGAGGCGACGGGCCGTTATTGGCTCTATGCCCATTATGATGAAATGCCTGATTATTCCCATCCGGTGGCTGAGGGGAAGCTTCGAATGAATCAACGGAACGAGATGTCGGGTTGGCACTCATTGCCCTCGGGGCGCTACCGTTGTGTGGTAGAGGCTGCGGTTGCAGGGCCTCGGACGGAGAGAGATACGTTGAGTTCGTTCGTGCTCTTCTCACGTAGCGACCGCAAGTTGCCCAAGGGAGTCAATCGCTTTGTCTATGAGGAGAGCCTCACCTTCGATGAGAAGCATCCTGCCGTCATCTACTATGGCGTATCGGGTCAGCCTATCTACCTCTATCGTGACATGATGACTGACCAACAGTGCTTCAGTCAAGAGGTGGTGAAACTCACCGATACGTTGATGCGCTTGGAGATACCTTATCAGCAGCGGTATGGTAGAGGAATCCAGCTGGCTTTAGGGTATGTGAAAGAGGGAGAATGGCATCATTCGGTACATCAGCTCACGAGGCTGGATAAGCCCAAAGCGCTGCAAATCAGGTGGAACGTGATGCGCGACCGGCTTAATCCTGGGCAGCAGGAGGAGTGGCAACTTCAGGTGACACAGGAGGATGAAGGAGCAGAAGCAGAACTGATGGCCTTGCTATATGATGCCTCACTCGACCGCTTTGTACGTCATAACCCCACATTCACCACCATGCCTCCTCGTCCTATTTATTATCCTTACCAATGGCGCTCGATGTCCCGCCCGTTGCCCTATCGCTCCTTCAACTTCCCTTGGAAGGAGTTGAAGGTACCCGCAATGGCATACGATGAGATGGTGTGGCCCCAGTCGTTGGTCTATCGTACCAAGGATAGGCTCCTTCTGGCTGCAAAGGGACACACGGCCTCTCGCGCCTTGGCTTTGGCTCCGAATAGCGCCCTCACGACAGTGGAAGATGCTGCGGAGATGGCGGTGGCGGAGGAGAGCGACGGACAGGCCCTAGATGAAGAGGAGAAATCGTCACTAGGGGATGAAAAGCCGGTGCAACTTCGTGAACGACTGGATGAGACCGCCTTCTTCTATCCTCAGCTGGCAACGGATGCTGAAGGCCATGTCACCTTACGCTTTGTAGCTCCGCAGCGGTTGACCCGCTGGAACTTTATCGGCTTTGCCCATACGCAGCAGATGCTGACTGGTACGCTTCGCACTTCGGTCGTTACGGCTAAGGAGTTTATGCTTCAGCCCCAATGGCCTCGCTTCGTGCGGGCAGGGGATGAGATGGAACTCTCGGCCACGATTACCAACCAAACTGCAAACAAACAGCAGGGGAGTGTGAAACTGACCCTCTTTGACCCAGCGACGGAGAAGGTGCTTCAGGTGAAGCGGATCTCCTTTGCGGTAGGGGCTATGGCAAGTCAGGTGGTGCGCTTTCAGCTGAAGTTATCCGATGATCGTTCGGTGGTGGGAGTGCGTATGGTGGCCGATGGAGGCACCTTCAGCGACGGCGAACAGCTGGTGCTGCCCATCTTGAGCCGCAAAGTACCTGTGACGGAGACCATCCCGCTGGTTATCAATGGTAAAGGTAGTTATACTTATGCACTCGATACCCTCTTCAACAACCACTCTCCGAAGGCCACGCAACGTCGCTTGACGCTGGAGATGACGGGCAATCCGGCTTGGTATGCCGTATCGGCACTACCCGCCATGTCACCGCAGGGTGAGGACAATGCTATCAGCTGGGCTGCTTCGTGGTATGCTCATGCTTTGGGCCAACATCTGGTGAAGCAGCATCCGGTCATTCAGCACACGTTGGAGGCTTGGCGAGCACAAGGCGTTGAGCAACAGGCCTTGAGTAGCCGGTTGGAGCAGAATCAGGAGGTGAAGGAGATACTGCTCCATGAGTCACCCTGGGTGATGGAGGCGGAGAGTGAGACGGAGCGCCAACGGCGCATGGCCCGCTTCTTTGATGAGAACCAGATGCGCTACCGACTCACGATGGCTCTGGAAAAGCTGCGTCAGTTGCAGCTCCCTTCGGGGGCTTGGAGCTGGTTTGCGGGAATGGATGGCAACAGCTATGTCACCCACTTCATCTTGCAGCAACTCTTCCGCTTGCCGATGCTGACGGGTGAACCGCTCCCAATGGAGGCTCGTGATATGGCCCGTAAGGGGATGAACTACCTGCATCAGGAGGCCATGAAGCGGTATGAAGTGCGTCATCGCAAGCAGGGTGACAGTAAGCAGATGGTGGCCATGCCACAGGACCTGGAATACCTTTATCTGTTGACAATCTGTGGGGAGAATCCCGAAGCGAAGCAGAAGAAGGTGGTGGATGAGTGCCTTAGACTGTGGGAAGAGGCACGTGCCTCTACTTCGTTGGCTCAGAAGGCCCGTCTGGCGGTGGTGCTGCTTGCTCATGGACGGGGCGCATCGGCTGCAGAGGTGGTGCAATCCATCAAGGAACACGTTACGTTGACCCCTGGCAGAGGGGCTTCGTTTGCGATGAAGGAGACAGACATGTGGGGCATGGGCAACATTTCGCTCCATGTGGCTTGCATGGAGGCTCTGCAGCGGGCTGGAGGTGAGGAGTCGCTCATCGGACAGATGAAGGTATGGCTCCTGCAGCAGAAGCAGACCCGTAGCTGGGGCCAGACGGTAGCCTCGGCCGATGCGGTCTATGCCTTGTTGATGCAGGGAAGCAGTGAGTGGCTGACAGGTGGTCGTGTGCTGCTGACCCTCGGCAAGGAGCAGATAGATACTACCGCTGACGAGGCCCTGGAGGGAATGGCCTCTATCCAGCGCACCTTTACGGAGGGTGATGCGGCGCTTCGCAGCCGTAAGTTGCAGGTGGAGAAGCAGGATGAAGGTATGGCTTGGGGAGCCGTATATGCCCGCTGCCTCTTGCCTCTGGAGGAGGTGAAGTCCTATGGTCAGGGTCTCCAGGTGGAGAAGCAACTCTTTGTGGAACGGGTGGATGCTGGGGGCAAGAGCTGTCTGGAACGTCTCATCGAGGGAACCACACCGTTGACAGTGGGTGACCGGGTTGTCTCCCGACTGGTGATTCGTACCGACCGCAGCATGGAGTTTGTGCAGCTCAAGGATCAGCGTGGGGCCTGCTTCGAGCCGCTTTCCGTCCTCTCCGGTTACCGCTGGAGCCGGGGAATGGGGTATTACCTCGATGTGAAAGATGCCTCGGCCTCCTTCTTCTTCGATTGTCTGCCCAAGGGCGTACACGTGCTGGAACATAGCTACAGGGTGGTGCGTGCCGGTACTTATGAGGCTGGTATGGCCTCCATGCAATGTGCCTATGCCCCCGAATTTGCGGCCCATTCAGCCGCTATCAGGGTCATTGTAACGCGATAAAGTGAAAAATAACAGTTGTTTTGCACGTTTTGTGAAAAGAAAACACTACCTTTGCTCATCCATGAAGCTAAAGTATAGAACGAATGAAACGATTGATTACCCTTTTCTATAGCTTGTGCGTGGCGCTTACCGTCACGGCACAGGCACGCTTTACCTCAAATACTGAGTTGATTAACCTCGGGCAGATAGAGTGGAAGCATCCGGCTACCGTGCGTTACCTCATCACCAATACAGGTGACAAACCGCTGGTGCTGACCGAGGTGGAGCCTGACTGTGAATGCTCCTCGGTGCAGTGGACACAGACACCGATTGCCCCGGGCGAGACGGGGGAGGTGAGCGTCACCTTCGATGCCCAGCTACTGGGCCACTTCCAGAAGTCGGTGGCTGTGATGACCAATGCAGAACCCTATCTGGTCTATCTCCGCCTGGCTGGCGAGGTGGTGGCCGAAATCAAGGACTTCACCCTCACGCATCCCTACCTTATCGGAGAAATCCGTGTGGATAAAAGCAGTCTGGACTTTCCCGACCTGTATCGGGGTGAAAGCTGCCAGTTGACACTCGGAGTGGCCAACCTCTCTGGCCGTCCTTACGAACCGGTGCTCATGCACTTGCCCTCCTACCTGGAAGCGAGCTGCAGACCTGCTGTATTGCAGCAAGGTGAGAAGGGGGTGATGACCATCACCCTGCATTCCGATCGGCTGACCGACCTGGGGCTGACGCAGTCGTCAGTCTATGTAGCCCGTTTCTTGGGTGATAAGGTCTCCGAGGAGAATGAGCTGCCCATCTCTGCCATTCTCTTGCCCGACTTCTCCAACCTTAGTCAGACCGAGCTGGAGCGAGCTCCGCTGATTCGCCTTTCGGCAGAAGAGGTCGATATGCGGCTGACACTTGCCAAGAAGCAGAAGGCTAAGCAGAACATCACCGTGACCAACGAAGGTCGCACCCCGCTGGAGATTAGCAAACTGCAGGTATTTCACCCCGCAGTGGGGGTCGCCCTGAAGAAGCGTGTGCTCCAACCCGGCGAATCCACCCGGCTGCGTGTCACCGTTGACCGTCGCCACGTGAGCAAGTCCCGCCGTCCGTTGCGACTGCTCATGATAACCAATGACCCGCAGCATCCCAAGAAAGAGATCAATATCCTGGCCAAATAGACCGGTCCATGATAGGACAAACGTATATATAACCCTAAAGCACAATGATATGATGGAACATCCCGAGAACAGTGAAGCGTATAAAGGATTGGTAGTCAATGCCGGAGTGGAGCAACCTTCATCAGTCAATCCTTACCTGAAGCGTAAGCCTCGTAGGCATCAGCCCACCGCGGGCGAGTTTGTAGAGGGCATCCTCAAGGGCAATGTCACCCTGCTCAGTCAGGCCGTTACGCTCGTAGAGAGTGTGCGTCCCGAGCATCAGGCTCTGGCTCAGGAGGTCATCGAGAAGTGTCTGCCCTATACGGGCCAGTCGGTGCGCATCGGCATCAGCGGTGTACCCGGGGCAGGTAAGAGCACCTCGATTGATGCTTTCGGACTGCATGTCTTGCAGCAGTATGGTGGCAAACTCGCCGTGCTGGCCATCGACCCGAGCAGTGAGCGGAGCAAGGGGAGCATTCTGGGCGACAAGACCCGCATGGAGAAGTTGGCTGTGCATCCCGACTCCTTCATCCGCCCCAGTCCTTCGGCTGGCTCGTTGGGTGGTGTGGCCCGTAAGACGCGTGAGACCATCTTCCTCTGCGAGGCTGCCGGTTTCGACAAGATTTTTGTAGAGACGGTTGGCGTGGGGCAGAGCGAGACGGCTGTTCACTCCATGGTCGATTTCTTCCTGCTGATACAGCTCTCGGGCACGGGCGACGAGCTTCAGGGCATCAAGCGTGGCATCATGGAGATGGCTGACGGCATTGTCATCAACAAGGCCGATGGCGACAATCTGGAGCGGGCCCGGCTGGCTGCCACACAGTTTCGCAACGCCCTCCATCTCTTCCCGGCTCCTGAGAGTGGCTGGACTCCGCAGGTACTCTGCTACTCCGGCTTCTACAATCTGGGCATCAAGGAGATATGGGATATGATCTACGAATACATCCGCTTCGTCAAGGAGAACGGCTACTTCGACTATCGCCGCAACGAGCAGAGTAAGTATTGGATGTACGAGTCCATCAACGAGCAGTTGCGTACCAGCTTCTACCAGCATCCCGAGGTGGAGGCCCTTTTGCAGCTCAAGGAGAAGCAGGTGCTCGAAGGCCGCATCTCCTCGTTCATTGCTGCCCGCGACCTGCTCGACACCTACTTCCAGGCGTTGAAGAGGTAAAGCAGCGCATTCCTCCTACATCCTACACTTTTGAGTTCTATACCTCTGATATCCAATGATATAATCAGTGTAGGAGAAGCCTTTTCTCCTACACTTCTCCTACACTGGTTATCGCGCAGTTTCTCAGACGAATAGATTACTCTAGTGTAGGATGTAGGATTTTTTTTGTTCTCTCGCAAAATGATACTTCATACTTCATATTTGCTTGTATAATATTGATATACAGCACGTTAACGTATGAAGTATGGCGTGAAGTGTCAAATATGACACTTCACACTGTATCTTGTTGAATACCAGTATGATAGAGGTAAATATGAAGTATGAAGTATTTTTGCGAATCCATTCGCATCTCCATTGTCCGCCTCCTGGGTCAGTTAGGTAGATTAGCCACACTTATACCATTCGTCAACCACACTTATGCCAGTCGTTACCAACGCGATGAGAATCTTTTTTCATCGCGATGAAAATCCTTTTTCATCCTGCTGATTACAACTTGTCCACGCCGTGTAGAGAGCATATATATGACATTTAGGGAGCCTACATATAATATTAGGGAGTATATATATAATAAGGTATAGGAGTCATTACCTGCATCACTTGTCTATTTTGCACAATGATTGCATTTGTTTTTCACAAATAGAACAAGTATTCTTAATAAATTTCGTGTTGTTAACATAGTTTTAGGATATAATG
Source organism: uncultured Mediterranea sp. (assembly GCA_945831575.1). GTDB lineage: Bacteria > Bacteroidota > Bacteroidia > Bacteroidales > Bacteroidaceae > Bacteroides. The sequence continues at coordinate 30,983 of CAMACX010000025.1, read as the reverse complement.
CTTGTTGATTTCTAAATTAATTCATTACTTTGCAAAAAAATAAGTATTAGTCTATGAAAATGGGGCTATTTAATGTGCATAATGAGTTTATTGTTAAAATATAAATGCTTAAAATTTTGGAATCGCCTATGAACTAAAACAAGCTTTGTACCTTTTATCTGGCTGGACCATCTGCCTGGCCTGAGAGAAACCTATTATTTATTTATGGAGAAGATTAGACATCTCCACATCCTATCAACATTAATTACGCTAATCAGTTATGAATGAAAATCGCAAAAGTAGAGGACTGGCAGGTAGCAAGCTCCTCACGGCAGTGGCTTTGAGCGCACTGTGTCTAAGTAGCGGTAATCTCTTGGCAGCCGAGACTACGGCAGCTAATCCCGGCGTTACCGAACAAATGCAATCTGTTACCGTCAGCGGTGTGGTTGTCGATACCAAAGGCGAGCCCGTCATTGGGGCCAGCGTGGTGGAGAAAGGGACAGCCAACGGTATGGTAACCAACATCGATGGACAGTTTACACTCACCGTGAAGGCGGGTGCTACGCTGCAAATCTCCTTCGTCGGCTACAAGACGCAGGAAGTAAAGGCAGCCAAGACAGTCCGCGTGATATTGAAAGAAGATACTGAATTGCTCGACGAGGTGGTCGTAGTGGGTTATGGTACGCAGAAGAAGGCGAATCTGACCGGTGCGGTGACTACCGTCGATCTGGGCAAGACGATGGAGGGCCGTCCGCAGCAGGATGTGGCCAAGGCCCTGCAGGGAGCTGTGCCGGGCTTGACCATCACGATGGACTCGGGTAACATCAACGATGCGGCTAATATGCGCATCCGTGGTGTCGGAACGCTGAGCAACGGTGAGGTGAGTAACCCTCTGATTGTGGTCGATGGTGTGCCCTATGATGACATCTCGTTCCTCAACACGCAGGACATTGAGAGCATCTCTGTGCTGAAGGATGCCGCTTCTACCTCTATCTATGGTACGCGCGCAGCCTTTGGTGTCATCTTGATTCAGACCAAGGGTGCGAAGCCCACGGACAAGGTGACTATCAACTACAGCAACAACTTTGCGTGGGACCAATCCACCTACATCCCCGACTATCCCGATGTACCCACTCAGCTGAAGATGGCCCTAGAAGGTAAGGCTAATGCAGGCCAGTACGAGGTAGAGCTCTTCGGTATGTACTTCGACAAACTGCTCCCCTATGCTGAAAAGTGGAAACAGCAGAATGGCGGCAAGATTGGTTACGGTGAAGCCCGTCCTTACAAGAGCGACAGCGACGTGGGCGACTATGCCATCATTGATGGAACGGCCTACTACTATGCCGACTACGACATCCAGGACATCTTCTACAGCAAAGCCGCTCCCTCGCAGAGTCACAACCTCAGCGTACAGGGCACTTCGGGCAAGACCAACTACTACCTGTCGTTCGGTTACGACTCCAAGGAGGGTATCCTGAAGATTCGCCCCGACAAGCTGAAGAAGTACAACGTCTCAGCCAACGTCTCTTCCAAGATTTTCGACTGGCTGGAGGTAGGTGCCCGCATGAACTTCTCGCGCCGTGACTACACCAAGCCCGAGACCTACAGCAGCACTTATCAGTATCTTTGGCGTTGGGGTTCCTTCTTCATCCCCTCCAACACTATTGATGGTGTGGATTCACGCGTCATCGGTATGATCAAGCAGGCTTCTGACCGCAACATCATCACTGACCTTACCCGCATGAACAGCTACGTGAAGGCGGAAATCATCAAGGGCTTGACCTTCAATGCCGACTTTACCTACGCCATCCAGAACCGCACGATGCGTTGGGACGACTTCTCGGTCTATGCCCGCAACTGGGGTTCAACCACTCCTTCATACATTGTGAGCAAGTCGAACACGGCTGCTTTCCGCGACATGTCGAAGCGTAACACCTGGACGCTCAATGCCTACATGAACTATGCCAAGACCTTCGCCAAGGACCACAACCTCAACGTGATGGCTGGTGCCAATGCCGAAGAGACTGATTACATCTATCTGAGCGGTCAACGTAAGGGACTCTATGACCAGTCGTACAATGAGCTGAACCTGGCCAACCAGGATGGACAGCAAATCGGTTGGGCCCACAACGACCGTGCCTCTGCCGGTTACTTCGGCCGTATCAACTACGACTACAAGGGCATCTACCTGTTGGAACTCAATGGCCGCTACGACGGTTCGTCCCGCTTCCCCCACAATGACCAGTGGGCCTTCTTCCCCTCGGCATCGGTAGGTTATCGCTTCTCTGAGGAAGCCTTCTTTGCTCCTTTGAAGTCTGTCGTCAACAACGGTAAGATCCGTGCCTCTTGGGGTGAAATCGGTAATGAGGCCGTGGGCGACTACATGTTTGAGGCACTGATCAGCCAGCGTCTGGACAACGCCTCTACGGGTATGATCTATTGGGTGGATGGCAACGGTGCCAACGCCAATAAGCTGACCATGTACAACATGCCTGATCTGGTATCTTCGTCACTCTCCTGGGAACGCATCCGCACGACCGATATTGGTATTGACCTGGGCTTCCTCAACAACGAACTCAGCGCCAGCTTCGACTGGTACCAGCGCGAGAACCGCGACATGCTGGCTCCCGCTCAGACCCGTCCGAACGTGCTCGGTGATACCGCTCCTTATGAGAATGCCGGTACGATGCGCACCCGTGGTTGGGAACTGAACCTCGACTGGCACCACACTTTCGGCGACTTCAATGTCTATGCCAACTTCAACCTGAGCGACAGCAAGACCGAAGTGACCAAGTGGACCAACGACAGCAAGCTGCTCAACAGCTACTACAGCGGCAAGACCTATGGTGACATCTGGGGCTTTGAGACCGACCGCTACTTCGAAGAGAGCGACTTCACAGGCAAGAATGAGGACGGCTCCTGGAACTACGCCAGCGGTGTGCCTTCACAGGCTGGGTTGGAGACCGGTTCGTTCCACTTCGGCCCGGGCGACATCAAGTACAAGGACCTCAATGGTGACGGCAAGATTGACGGTGGTAAGGGTACGGCCGACGACCACGGCGACCTGAAGGTAATCGGTAACTCACTGCCCCGCTATGAATATTCGTTCCACCTCGGTGGCAGCTGGAAGGGCATCGACCTCGACCTCTTCTTCCAGGGCGTAGGCAAGCGCGACAATTGGACCATCTCCTCGCTCAACTTCCCCTTGATGCGTGCTGCCGACCTGGCTGTCTATGACAACCAGACCAGCTACAACAAGGTGCTCTACAGCAGCGACTGGAAGACCATCACCGGCTACGAGATCAATCAGGGTAATACCTATCCGCGTCTCTATCCGGGCAACGACACGAAGGGTAGAATCTCCAGCATCGCCAACGGATGCAACAACTACTATCCGCAGAGCCGCTACCTGACCGACATGTCTTACCTCCGTCTGAAGAATGTCACGGTAGGTTACACCCTCCCGAAGGAGTGGACCCGCAAGGCATTTATCGAGAAGGCTCGCATCTACTTCAGCGGCAGCAACCTCTTCCTGCTCCACAAAGGCAATGACCTGCCTGTTGACCCCGAAGTCAATACAGGTGAAGGCTTGAGCTACGGTGGTTGGGGACGTACAGCACCTATCACCCGTACCTTCTCATTTGGTGTTCAGGTTACTCTTTAATTCACTGCTAAAACTTTGGAATGATGAAAAAACTATTTATACTTAGCACCGTGGCGCTTGCTGCGCTGACAAGTTGCAACGACCTGTTGGACAAATCGCCACTCGACACCTTTACCAATACGCCGGCCTACTGGAGTAACGCCAGCAACGTCGAGAACCAATGCAACACCTTCTATAACCAGTACACCGGTTATGGCAATGGTGGTGGCGGTGGCTGGTTCTACTTCAAGACGCTGAGCGATGACCAGGTGGATTACCAGGACAACAACTGGACCAACCTCAATGTGCCCTCTTCCTCTTCCAACTGGTCTGCACCCTTCACTGAAATACGCCGTGCGGCTTATATCATCGAAGGCGTTAATGGATCTACGCTTACCGACAAGGAGAAGAACAACTTCATCGGTATCGCCCGTCTGAACCGTGCCTGGCAGTACTACCAGCTGGTGCGCATGTACGGCAATGTGCCTTGGGTAGAGACTGTACTCGACCCCAATGATCAAGATGTGCTCTATGGTCCTCGCCAGGACCGTGATGCCGTGATGGACAAGGTGCTCGAAGACCTCAACTTTGCAGCAGCCAACATCACGGGTACCAACAAGCAACGATTCACTGCCGACATGGCACTGGCCATGAAGGCTGACGTCACCCTCTACGAAGGCACCTACTGCCGCTACCGTACAGCAGTCGACAATGCCGGTAAGGGTCCCGATGAGTCACGCGCTCAGAAGTACCTGCAGGAGTGTGTATCGGCTTGCGAAGCGCTGATGGCCAAAGGCTACTCCCTGAGCCCCAGCTACAAGGCCAACTACAACTCCATCAGCCTGGCTTCCAATCCCGAGATGATCTTCTACAAGCCCTATTCGCAGAACTCGCTCATGCACTCTACGGTTGACTATACGGTCAATACCAGCGGTACGAGCGGTATGACGAAGGATGCCTTTGATGCCTACCTCTTCCTCGATGGTAAACCCCTCGCTACGACCAGTATGGACACCAATGATGCAGTTGAACCCGATGCAGAGGGTCACTTCAATATCGAGCCGATCCTTGCCACGCGCGACAAGCGCCTGAGCATCATCCTCGACCCTGTACTGGCATTCAAGGGCTCTGCTTACTCGCGTGCCGGTGTGGCTCCCTTCACCTCTTCGACCGGTTACGGCGTGGCCAAATACGACAATCCCGACGAACTGTCTCTCTCTGACCGCAACAACATCGGCAAGCAGTACACCGACTGCCCGCTTTTCTGGATCTCTGTGGTCTATCTGAACTATGCGGAGGCTAAGGCCGAACTGGGTACCCTCTCGCAGAGCGACCTCGACAAGAGTGTCAACCTGCTGATGGAGCGTGCCGGTCTGCCCGGTCTCACGACCGCTCCTGAAGCTGACCCTGCCAACAACATGGGTGTAAGCAACCTGTTGTGGGAGATCCGTCGTCAGCGCCGTTGCGAATTGATGTTCGACAACTGGACCCGTTACTGGGATCTCGTGCGTTGGCATCAGCTCGAGTTGCTTGACAGCAAGAATCACCCCAACATCTACAAGGGTGCCAACTTGAGCAAGCTGGCCTCTCCTGAGGTGGATGTGGCTGCCGATGGCTACATGATTGGTTCCAACACCATCAATCAGCCTCGTGCGTACGATAAGAAGTACTACTTCTATCCCGTACCTTCGGGCCAGATTACGCTCAATCCTCAGCTGGATCAGAATCCGGGTTGGCAATGAGTAATATACACTAATCAATAAGAAAAAGGCCGGTTCCTGATGGAGCCGGCTTTTTTTGCCCTATTCCTGTGGTATTTGTGTATCGTTAACCTAAAAAACTTAAATTATTTGCGAAGCTAAAATAAAAGGGTTATATTTGCAGCGTCAAAACATAGAAAGTAGTTTTCATTGGTAATATATTGGAGACGTAAGTCTTCAAAAGATGATGATTGAGGTAGCTGGTTCGTGAGAATCGGCTATTTTTTTGTTTGTTTCATAGATTTCCCTTATTTTTGTACCCAATTAATGTGAATGATATGATAGATACTAAGCGATTTATAGCGCCGGGCGGATGGTTTGCCATGCACTATCCTGCGGCGTGGAGTGAGTTTGAGGATGGCGAAGGCTCTTTCCTCTTCTATAATCCCGATGTGTGGGACGGTAATTTCCGTATCTCTGCGTTCCGGGGCAACAGTGCCTATGCGGAGGCTAACCTGCGGAATGAGTTGCGGGAGCGTCCTTCTGCCCAGCTTGTCCAGGTGGGAGCGTGGCGCTGTGCTTACAGCATGGAGGAACTGGAAGAGGAGGGTGTGGCCTATACGTCCCATTGCTGGGTGACAGGAGCAGGTGACCTGGCTATCGAATGTTCGTTTACCGTGAAGCGTGGGGATGCTATTCAGCAGGCGCTGGAGGTGATTGCTTCGTTGGAGATTCGCGACTTGCAGCAGAAGTACCCCGCCGAGGTGATTCCCGTGCGTCTTTGGGAAATCTGGCAGATTGATGAGGCTTACGCTTCGATAGAGCATGAGGTAAAGAACCGCTTTGCACTGGACTTTCAAGGGGCGGAGGAAGACTTGCCCAAGTTGCAGCGACTAGTCAACGAGGCTGGTTGGAGCCGGAAGAAACGAGATCCCTGGATTGCAGTGGGCATCGTGCTCTGCGTCATTCTCTCCAACGAACTGGACGGTTACGAGTGGCGAACCCTCGTGGATGGCAACAGGGAGGCCCCTGTGCTGCAACATACAGCTGACGGCAAGGTGATTGACCCGCTGAGGCTGGTGTGGAGCCGCGTAAAGGCGGGAGAGGAAATAGATCTGGAGAAAATCTTTCAATTAGTGATTGGTGATTAATCTTGTCACCTCGTATCTTGTCCCCTCGTATCTTGTCAACTCGTCAACTATAAAACTTAAATACTCAAAAACTCAAAATGGCGCAACCTATACTTCAAGTGGAGAACCTGACGAAGTCGTTTGGTGATCTGGTATTGTTTGAGCACCTCGCTTTTGGTTTGGCAGAGGGCGACCGTGTGGGGCTGATTGCCAAGAATGGCAGTGGCAAATCTACGTTGCTTCATATCCTCTCAGGCAGCGAGGGAATGGACGAAGGTCATATCTCGTTTCGTCGCGACCTGCGTGTGGGCTTCCTGGAGCAGGATCCCTCTTATCCGGCTGGATTGACCGTACTTGAGGCCTGTTTCCATCACGGCAACCGGGTCACGGAGCTGATTCGTGCATATGAGCAGTGCATGGCCACCGAGGGACATCCCCACTATGAGTCGCTCCTGGAACGAATGGATGCGGAGAAGGCGTGGGAGTATGAACAGAAGGCAAAGCAGATTCTCTCGCAACTTCACATTGATGACTTCGACCGCAAGGTGGAGCAACTCTCGGGAGGTCAGCTCAAGCGGGTGGCATTGGCCAATACGCTCATCACGGAGCCTGACTTCCTCATGCTCGACGAGCCCACCAACCACCTCGATCTGGAGATGACGGAGTGGCTGGAGGAGTATCTGCGGCAGGCCAAGACTACCCTGCTGATGGTGACGCACGACCGCTACTTCCTCGACCGTGTCTGCTCGGAGATCATGGAGATAGACAACCGTACGCTCTACCGTTACAAGGGCAACTACAGCTACTACCTCGAAAAGCGGCAGGAACGCCTCGATGCCAAGAACGTGGAAATCGAGCGGGCCAATAACCTCTACCGCACCGAGCTGGAGTGGATGCGCCGGATGCCGCAGGCACGTGGCCACAAGGCACGCTACCGCGAGGAGGCCTTCTATGAACTGCAGAAGGTGGCCAAGCAGCGTATCAGCGATACACAGGTCAAGCTCGACGTGAAGGCTTCCTATATCGGAAGCAAGATTTTTGAGGCTGATCACCTTTGTAAGGCGTTTGGCGAACTGAAGATTCTGGATGATTTCTCCTATGTCTTTGCACGCTACGAGAAGATGGGCATTATAGGCCACAATGGTACGGGCAAATCAACCTTTGTCAAGCTGCTCATGGGGCTTGTCAAACCCGACAGCGGTACGCTCGACATCGGTGAGACGGTGCGTTTTGGCTACTATTCGCAGGAGGGATTGCAGTTTGATGAGCAGATGAAGGTCATCGATGTGGTGCAACGCATTGCCGAAGTCATCGAACTGGGCGACGGCAAGCGGCTTACGGCCAGTCAGTTTCTGCAGCATTTCCTCTTCTCCCCCGAGACGCAGCATAGCTACGTCTATAAGTTGAGTGGTGGTGAGCGGCGCAGGCTCTACCTTTGTACGGTATTGATGCGTAACCCCAACTTCCTGGTGCTCGACGAGCCGACCAACGATCTCGACATAGTCACCCTGCAGGTGTTGGAGGAGTACCTCCGTAGCTTCAAGGGATGTGTCATCGTGGTGAGTCACGACCGTTACTTTATGGATAAGGTAGTCGATCACCTGCTGGTCTTCAACGGCAATGGCGACATTCGCGACTTCCCCGGTAACTATACCCAGTATCGCGACTGGAAGCTGGAGCGCAGGGCCATGGAGCGTGAGAAGTCGAAGCAAACCCAACGGGCTGAGGAGGAGAAAAGTGGCAAGGTGCGCTTGAACGACCGCCGCAGGCTCTCCTTCAACGAACGGCGTGAGATGGAGCAACTAGAGAAAGAGGTGGCCTTGCTGGAGGAGGAGAAGCGCACCATCGAGGAGCAACTCTGCAGCGGCACCCTCTCGGTGGAGGAGCTGACTGAGAAGTCGAAGCGCCTCCCCATACTGAGTGACGAACTGGATATTAAGACCATGCGATGGCTGGAACTGAGCGAGATAGAGGGATGAACAAGACCAATTACCATACCCATACGCTCTATTGTGACGGTAGGGCGGCGATGGATGACTTCCTGCGCTTTGCGGTGGCTGAACATTTTACTTCGTTTGGCTTCTCTTCGCATGCACCTTTGCCCTTCTCCACCGCATGGACCATGGAGTGGGACCGTATGAACGACTACCTTCAGGAGTTTCAGCGGATGAAGCTTCGCTATGAGGGACGGATTGAACTCTGTATTGGCCTGGAGATTGACTATCTGGATGCGGAGAGCAATCCCTTCTCTGAGCGCTTCCGACAGTTGCCCCTGGATTACCGCATAGGGTCTGTACACCTGCTCGCAGATTCGTTGGGGAATCTCGTGGACATCGACTGCCCTCCGACGCAGTTTCGCCGTCTGGTGGATGAGCACTTTGGTGGCGATGTGGTTGAGGTGGTGTGCCGCTACTACCGGCAACTCGATGCCATGCTCGAAGCAGGAGGGTTTGACATCGTAGGTCATCCCGACAAGATGCACTACAATGCCTCTTGCTATCGTCCGGGCCTGCTGGATGAGCCGTGGTATGATGAGATGGTCCGCAACTACTTGGCCAAGATCGTACGTAAGGGGTATGTGGTTGAGGTGAATACCAAAGCCTATGGTGAGACCCACACCTTCTTCCCCAATGCGCGTTACTATACCTATTTATATAATATAGGTGCCAAGGTGCAGGTCAATAGCGATGCACACTATCCTGACAAGATAGCCTCAGGGCGCAGTGAGGCCTTGCTCGCTTTGTGGAATGCCGGCTTCCGCCATGTGACCGAATGGCACGACGGCGCTTGGCAACAGGTGCCGCTGGGCAGATAGCTTCGGTGCACGTGGCATGGCTTAAAAGGTACAAAAATAGGCGCTTTAGGAACTTTTTTCAGTAAAATACTTTGTAGTTAGGAAAAATGTCCTTATTTTTGCGCCGTATTTGCGTTGTAAGGCAAGTATTTAGAATGAAAAGAATGATAAGGTATAACGACCCTAAAATGAGTAAGTTACTGACTACTAAAGGAGTAGCTTTGCTGTTATTCTTACTCGTTGCACCCTGTGGCTTGAGTTTGCTGCAGGCGCAGACGGGAGAGGAGACTGTAAAGCGCTTGGTGGAGATGGGCTTTGAAAACGTGGGCTGGACGGAAGATGCTGAGGAACGTGTCTATGTGCTTCAGAATTCTGCCTATCGCTTGCAGGGGGTCGGCATTGGAAAGGCTGTCGATGTGATTCAGAAGGAGGGCTTGCCCGAATCGAAGAAGTGTCGCATCGTGGTGCTTAACAATAATGTACCTCAGATTTCGCTCAGCTACAGTCCAGTGGCCGCTGACAGTGTAAGGTCGGCCGACCGCAAGGATTGGCGCGTAAGCTACGAGGTGGATGATGTGCGGAAGAAGTTGCGCGGCGTGGTGAAGTCGAATAGCTCTTTGTTTAAGGTTGATGTGGTGGTTTATCCCTGGTTGATGTTCCAGAACTATAAGCTGTCCAAGATGTATGACTACGTCTTCCAACTCTCACCAGCTATTGAGGTGTCGATGTGGAAGGGTATGAAGCTGACGGGGCAGATTGTGCTGCCTGTTCAGAATGACTACTATGGTAGTCGGTACGGTCAGGTGCGTCCGGGCTTCATGACCATCTCGCAGAGTGTTCGCTTGCCCTACAATATTTTTCTGCAGGGTATTGCGGGATTTTATGAAGGTGGTCGTTCGGGATTTGAACTTCGCGCCAAGTATATCTTCCCCGATGAACATTTTTGGCTTACGGGACGTTTAGGATATACACGCAAGGGATATTGGGATCATTGGTCTTATTACCATGGGGTAAAGTGGACGATGGATGCCCATTTGGGAGTTCATTACTATTGGCCGCAATTCAATACGGAATTTAAGCTGAAGGGTGAACGCTTCCTGATGGAAGAGTATGGAGTCCAGTTTGAGATGTATCGTCACTTCCGTCACGCTTCCATCGGCTTTTATGCCATGAAGATATTCGGGAAAGATGATGCGGCCAACAACGGCGTGAATGGAGGTTTTGCCTTCCGTATCGCCCTGCCACCTTATAAGTATAAACGTAAAGGTTATATGCCTCGCCTCGTTGCTGGCGAATTTGGCTTTAAATACAATGCGGGAAATGAGAAGCAGTACGGAAACTTTTATCGCTCAAGTCCTGACGACAACTTCTTGGTTGAGAATGCCTATAACCCCTATTTTATAAAATCGGAATTATTAAATTATTAATTTTATTTTAATTTTTGAGATGAAAATGAAAAGTGTTTTTCGTGGACTCAGTGCCAAGTTGGCATTGGCCTTGTTGGCAGTTGGTGCATTGACTAGCTGCTATGAGAAAGCAGAATTGGACAATCAGAGTGGAAACATTCCTGCTGCAAAGTACTACATTCAGGGTAATGTTTCTTCAGCCAAGACAGGTGCGGCTCTGCAGGCTTCAGTTACTGTTGGCTCTCTTGTTCAGTCTGTTAATTCAGATGGTTATTACATCACTGAAGATCTTACAAAGGATGGTACGTATAAAGTAAGCGCTGTGATGAAAGATTATCTGGACGCTGTTAAGACTGTAACCTTGCCCTACACTGCTGAAGGTGGTGTATGTATTGCAAGTGCTGATTTTGCCTTGAATGGAGCTGATGCAGCTGCTGAAAAGGCAGAGGAAAAAACACCTACAAGTAAGGATGATATTGATGAAGACGCAATTAAAAATCTGATTGGTCAGGATTTCTCAGGTATTGATGGAATCCAGTATGATTTCTATGATGGTGGTGCTAAGGTAGTGATTCCTGTTCCTACTAGTGCAGCTGTAGGTGAATCTCTTCCTATTACTGTTCCTTACTACGAGGGCTTTGCTTCAACTATTACTCCTGATATGGATAATCTTACCAAAGCTGTTACGGAAGGACAGGTTTGGGTGGCTTCTGCTGAGGCTGAGTTAAACATGAATTATGGCCTGAAAAACATCGGGATGACCTACGTATTAGAAGGTGTTCTTGGTAAGTCAATTAATGGCTATAAGGTTACTATAACTTTCACTATTCAGACTTTGAAGTTCTTCGGTAAGTCAGGTCAGGTTACTTATCAGGCTACTTGGAAGGTTGAACCTACTTATGAGTCTCATGACTCTCATGACTCTCATGACTCTCATGACTCTCACGATAACCACAATGGTCATGGTGGCAGCAATGGCGCTGGTGGTGGTACATCTATCGGTGAATAATCGGAAGGTCTAACATAGCTAGATTAATCTAACATCAAGTCAACTGAGCAGAAGTTATTTACAGACTGTAATAGAAAAGAAGATGATTAAACGTATAGCTATTATATTCTTATTGGTTTGCTGTCCGTTTATGCTTTCTGCTCAGTTGACCTACGGTGTCACCGGTCTGCTGCACATGCCTTCTGGCGAAATGCAGAAGGATAAGACAGTGATGATTGGTGGAAACTTTTTGAATAAGGAGATTACTCCTTCTGGATGGTATTACCATACGTACAATTACTATCTCAATGTGACCATTTTCCCTTGGATGGAGGTGGCCTATACGGCGACTTTGTTTCAGTCGCAACACATTGGGATTGATTGGAAAGTGGGAAAAGGTAAGTTTACGAACCAAGATCGCTACTTCTCATTCCGCTTTAGGGCGTTGGAGGAGGGTCAGTTTTGGAAGTATATGCCTGCTGTAGTTCTCGGAACGTCCGATCCTTATACTGGGTCAGGTGACGGGACAATAGCATCAAGTGATGGAAACGGATATTTTTCCCGCTTCTATATTGCTGCGACCAAACACATTCCCGTTGGCAAAGAGGAAATAGGGGTTCATCTCTCTTACCTCTGGAACAATCGAAACGACTATCCGCTTAACGGAATTGCAATGGGTATCTCTTACAATCCTTCTTTTCATCCGCAGTTGCGGTTGATTGCTGAATATGATAGTAAGGATTTCGCTATGGGTGCCACCTATTTGCTTTTCAATCACTTGCACGCGCAGGTAGAAATGCAAAAAATGAAATACTTTACCGGCGGTTTGACTTATAAGATGTATCTGAGGTAAGTCGAGTGGTCGGGAAGCAAATAAAAACAAAAAGTGTTGAAATATTAAATTCAAAAAAACAATGAAAAGTAAATTAGTTATATTATCTTTGATGTTGGCTGGGGCTGCAAGCACCCTCTCTGCACAGACCAAAGAGAAGTATGTCAGCGAAAGCTGGAAAGACAACTTCTTTGTAAGTGTAGGCGTTGGTGGTCAGGTTTGTGTGAACCCCGACAACAGCGATTACGGCTTGGGCAAAGCAATTACGCCCAATCTGGCTATCTCTTTCGGTAAGTTGTTTACTCCTACTTGGGGTGTTCGCGCTCAGGTTGCCGGCTTCTGGTCAACCCTCTACAGCAATTACGGACAGGAACCTGGTGAATACATTAAAGAGAAGAACAAGACATTCGGTACGGTACGTTTCGATGCTTTGTATAATGTATCTAACGCTATCTGGGGTTACAATCCCGACCGTCTCTTCAACCTGTCAGTATTTGCTGGTCCTGGCTTGACCTTTACGAAGGCTTATGGCAAGCAGGAGGATCTGAATGCACTGGTTAACGGTTCTGTAGGCTTACAGGGAGCATTCAATATCCACGAGAACTGGGACATTAACGTTGAGGCTCGCGGTGAGGTATCTCCCTCTATCTTCGGTAGTAAGAGCAGTGCTCATACGGATGGAGCTGTATCTCTGCTGGCTGGTGCTACTTACTACTTCGGTGGCAAGAAGTTTGTGCCTTACATCAGCAAGGTTGACCAGTCAGCTATCAATGACGAGCTTAATCGTTATCGTTCTGAACTGGCTCAGGCTCAGACTGACCTGACCAATGCTAAGAACGCTGCTATAGCTTCACGTCCTGTAGAATCTAAGGAAGTGGTTAAGGAAGTTGAAACGGCTGGTATCCGTGCTATCTTCTTCAACCTGGGTAGCGCTAAGCTGGATGATTATGGTAAGGTTAACATCCAGTTGGCAGCCAAGTCTCTCAAGGCTAACCCCGACAAGAAGTACAAGATTGCTGGTTACTGCGATAAGGCTACGGGTAGCGCTTCATTCAACCAGAAGCTTTCTGAAAAGCGTGCTCAGGTCGTTTACGATGCACTCGTTGCTGAGGGCGTTGACAAGGATCAGCTCGAACTCGTAGGCTTCGGTGGTACAGAGAACATGTTCGGTAAGGATTACCTGAACCGTTGTGTAATTCTCGAATAATCGAATTTCTTAGTCTCAACTATACAAGTAGAGGGATGTGCGTGAGTACATCCCTCTTTTTTATCTCCTCGGCTTAAAGTCTTTTATCATACTCTTTTTGGTGTAATAGGAAAGATGTTGTACTTTTGCCGCCGATATGAGTAGAATACTGGCTATAGACTATGGAAAGAAACGCTCTGGCGTTGCCGTGACCGATCCGCTGCAGCTTATTGCAGGCGGCCTGACCACTGTATCCACCACCGAACTGCTTGCTTTCATCAAGCAATATGTTATCAAAGAACCGGTTGAGCGTATTTTGGTTGGTTTACCCAAACAGATGAACAACGATGCTTCAGAGAATATGAAGCGCATCGAACCATTTGTCAACACACTGCGCAAACAGCTCCCGACTATCCCAGTGACCTATGTGGATGAGCGGTTTACCTCTGTTCTGGCTCATCGTGCGATGCTTGATGCAGGCCTCAAAAAGAAGGACCGACAGAACAAAGCCTTGGTGGATGAAATCAGTGCCACCATCATCTTGCAATCTTATCTGGAAACTCAAAAACGTATGAACATCTAAATACAACAGTTTAAAATGATTTTACCCATTTATGTGTACGGTCAGCCTGTACTAAGAAAAGTGGCTGAAGATATTACTCCCGACTACCCGAATCTGAAGGAATTGATTGCCAATATGTTTGAGACCATGGAACATGCCGAAGGCGTAGGTTTGGCAGCACCGCAGATTGGTCTTCCCATCCGTGTGGTGGTGATAGACCTTGATGTGCTCTCGGATGACTATCCTGAATATAAAGGTCTCAAGAAGGCCTTTATCAATCCCCATATCCTGGAGGTAAGTGGTGACGAAGTCTCCATGGACGAAGGCTGTCTGAGCTTGCCTGGCATTCATGAGTCGGTAAAACGTGGCAGCAAGATTCATGTCACCTACCTCGATGCAGATTTGGTACCTCATGATGAAGAGGTAGAAGGCTTTCTGGCCCGTGTCATGCAGCATGAGTTCGACCACTTGGAGGGGAAAATGTTCATTGATCACCTCTCTGCCTTGCGCAAGCAGATGATTAAAGGCAAACTGAATGCTATGCTCAAGGGCAAGGCGCACTGTACGTATCGTGTTAAAACCGTTAGATAATATGAATTGATGATGGAAAGAATACATAGACTTCTTTGGTTCCTCTTGTTGCTCCCTGCATCCTTGTATGCTCAGATCAACACGGAGCGGGTTATGACCATTGCCCGCAATGCGCTCTATTTTGAAGATTATGTGCTTTCCATACAGTATTTCAACCAGGTAATCAATGCGAAGCCCTATCTCTTCGAGCCTTACTTCTTCCGTGGATTAGCGAAAATCAATCTGGAGGATTACCAGGGTGCGGAAGATGACTGTGATATTGCAATTCAGAAGAATCCCTTTGTGGTTGGTGCTTATCAGGTCCGAGGATTGGCTCGCATTAGGCAGAATAAATTTGATGAAGCTATTGAGGATTACCGTACTGCTTTGAAGTATGATCCGGAGAACCTGGTGCTGTGGCATAATCTGACACTCTGTCACATGCAAAAGAAGGATTACGTTGCGGCTAACGATGACCTGGCTCAGTTGCTGAAGGTCTCCCCTCGCTATACTCGTGCTTATCTGATGCGTGGTGAGGTGGCTCTTCGGCAGAATGATACGATTCAGGCCCTGAAGGACTTTGATAAGGTGATAGAGATGGATCGTTACGATCCCGATGGCTGGTCGGCACGTGCTGTAGTCCGCTTGCAGCAGGGAGAATATAAACTGGCTGAAGAGGACTTGAATCAATCCATCTACCTTAGTGTAAGGAATGCCGGTAGTTATATCAATCGTGCTCTCGCACGTTATCACCAGAATAACCTGCGTGGTGCCATGAGCGACTACGACCTTGCCTTGGATATCGACCCCAATAATTTCCTTGGTCACTACAACCGGGGACTGCTTCGTGCACAGGTAGGTGATGACAACCGTGCCATTGAGGACTTTGACTTTGTGCTTGACATGGAGCCGGATAATATGATGGCTACTTATAACCGTGCCCTGCTGCGTGAGCAGACTGGTGACTTAAGGGGAGCTATTGCCGACATTTCGCTTGTACTGGAGAAGTATCCACGCTTCGAAGCGGGTTACTTCCGTCGCGCAGCCATCCGTCGCAGAGTGGGGGATAAGAAGGGAGCTGATGAAGATGAATTTAAGGTGATGAAGATGCAGCTTGACCGGCGTAACGGAGTTTCTACGGCAGGCTACCAAGCGAATGATAATCAATCAGATGAGGAGGAAGATGAGGAGTCAAAGACTCGTAAGAAGTCCAATCGTAACATGAATAACTACCGCAAAATTGTGGTAGCTGATGATACAGAGGTGAACCAGAAATATACCAGTGACTACCGAGGTCGCGTACAGGACCGCAATGTCCTGGTCAAATTGGAGCCCTTCTTTGCGTTGACCTATTATGAAAAGTTGAGTGAGGTGAAGAAAAGTGTACATACGCATCGTATGATTGATGAACTCAACCAATCAAAGCTCTTCCCGCGCCATCTTAAGATTACCAATATGGAGGCACCACTCACCGCTGAGCAGGTCAATTTCCATTTTGCGCTGATTGATAGTCATACATCGGATATCGTGGCCAGCGACCAAGATGCGAGAAAGCGCTTTGTCCGAGGACTGGATTTCTATCTGGTGCAGGACTTTGCAAATGCTGTAGATGACTATACGCAGGCCATCCTCCTCGATGAACAGTTTTTCCCGGCTTACTTTATGCGAGCATTGGTGCGCTGTAAGCAGTTGGAGTACCGCAAGGCTGAAGGCGATGGCCATGAGGTCTCTGCCGTGGATTACGAAATCGTCAAGAAGGACCTTGACCAAGTGATTCAGTTGGCTCCCGACTTTGTCTATGCCTATTTCAACCGTGGTAACGTCATGTCCTCACTGAAAGACTATCGTGGGGCGCTCGCCGACTATGATAAGGCCATAGAGCTCTCACCGGCTTTTGCCGAAGCTTATTACAACCGGGGGTTAACTCATATCTATCTTGGTAATAACAAACAGGGAATTAAAGACTTAAGTAAAGCTGGAGAGCTGGGCATTGTGGCTGCCTACAACGTGATTAAACGCTTTACCTTTGTTCATGAATAACATTTTTTTCAAATAAAGCGGTTAATCCAAAAGAAATCGCTATTTTTGCGTCCTCATATTGAATTTAAATTATTGACTATATGATTAAAATCACTTTTCCCGATGGCTCCGTGCGTGAGTATAACGAAGGGGTCACCGGTTTACAGATTGCTGAGAGCATCAGTTCGCGTCTGGCTCAGGAGGTATTGGCCTGCGGCGTGAATGGTGAAACGGTAGAGCTCAATCGCCCCATCAATCAAGATGCAGAGGTGGTGCTCTACAAGTGGGAAGATGAACAGGGTAAGCATGCCTTCTGGCATACCAGTGCCCACCTGCTGGCCGAGGCCTTACAGGAACTCTATCCGGGTATCCAGTTTGGTATCGGTCCGGCCATCGAGAATGGCTTCTATTATGATGTCGATCCAGGTGAGGCTGTCATCAAGGAGGGCGACCTGCCTATGATTGAACAGAAGATGGTGGAACTGGCAGCCAAGAAAGAGGCGCTGGTACGTAGCGACATTGCCAAGGCTGATGCCTTGAAGAAATTTGGCGAACGTGGGGAGACTTACAAGTGTGAACTCATCTCTGAATTGGAAGATGGTCACATCACTACCTATACGCAGGGTGCTTTCACTGACCTCTGCCGTGGACCTCACCTGTTGACCACCGCTCCCATTAAGGCCATCAAACTGACCTCTGTGGCCGGTGCCTACTGGCGTGGTCGCGAGGATCGCAAGATGATGACCCGTATCTACGGTATCACCTTCCCCAAGAAGAAGATGCTCGACGAATACCTCGTGCTGCTTGAGGAGGCTAAGAAGCGTGACCACCGCAAGATCGGTAAGGAGATGGACCTCTTCATGTTCTCCGATACAGTGGGCAAGGGTCTTCCCATGTGGTTGCCCAAGGGTACGTCTGTCCGTTTGCGTCTGCAGGAGTTCCTGCGCCGCATTCAGGCCCGTTACGATTATCAGGAGGTCATCACTCCGCCTATTGGTAATAAGCTGCTCTACATCACTTCGGGTCACTATGCCAAGTACGGTAAGGACTCGTTCCAACCCATCCATACTCCTGAAGAAGGTGAAGAGTACTTCCTCAAGCCAATGAACTGCCCTCACCATTGCATGATCTTCAAGAACTCACCCCGTTCATACAAAGACCTGCCCTTGCGTCTGGCTGAGTTTGGTACGGTATGTCGTTACGAGCAGAGCGGTGAACTGCATGGATTGACTCGCGTGCGCAGCTTTACACAGGACGATGCTCACATCTATTGCCGCCCCGACCAGGTGAAGGGCGAATTCCTTCGCGTGATGGATATCATCTCCATCGTCTTCAAGTCGATGGACTTCCAGAATGTAGAGGCACAGATCTCACTGCGTGACAAGGTGAACCGTGAGAAGTACATCGGTAGCGATGAGAACTGGGAACGTGCTGAGCAGGCTATCATTGAGGCCTGTGAGGAGAAGGGACTGAAGGCCAAGATCGAGTATGGTGAAGCTGCCTTCTACGGTCCTAAGCTCGACTTCATGGTAAAGGATGCCATTGGTCGTCGCTGGCAGTTGGGTACTATCCAGGTTGACTACAACTTGCCCGAGCGCTTCCAACTCGAATACACCGGTGCTGACAACCAGAAGCACCGTCCCGTGATGATTCACCGTGCTCCCTTCGGTTCGATGGAACGTTTCGTAGCCGTGCTCATTGAGCACACCGCCGGTAAGTTCCCCCTGTGGCTCATGCCTGATCAGGTAGCCATCCTGCCCATCAGCGAGAAATTCAATGACTATGCACTCGAAGTGAAGAAGCAGTTGAAGCAGTACGACATCCGCGCTTACGTGGATGAGCGCAACGAGAAGATTGGCCGCAAGATTCGCGACAACGAGATGAAGCGCATCCCTTACATGCTGGTTGTGGGCGAGAAAGAGGCCCAAAATGGCGAAGTTGCCATCCGTAAACAGGGTGAAGGCGACCAAGGAAGCATGAAAATTGAAGATTTTGCTAAAAAAATCAGCGAAGAAGTTCAAAATATGATAAATAAGTGGTAACTTTGCGCGCAATTTACGGATTTAGCAGTAATTATTAATCAGAAATAAACAGGAACAAGTAAAGTTACTTAATGAAGAATGACAGCTTAAAAGGGCAACATCGGATCAACGAGCAGATCCGTGCCAAAGAAGTACGCATAGTAGGCGACGAAGTAGAGTCGAAGGTCTATCCGATAGCGCAAGCACTTCGGTTAGCTGAAGAACATGAAGCCGACCTGGTCGAAATCTCACCGAATGCACAGCCCCCTGTTTGCAGAATTATCGATTACTCTAAATTCCTGTACCAGCTGAAGAAACGTCAGAAGGAACAGAAAGCCAAACAGGTGAAGGTCAACGTCAAGGAGATTCGTTTCGGACCGCAGACCGATGACCATGACTACAACTTCAAGTTGAAGCATGCTATCGGCTTCCTGAGCGATGGAGACAAGGTGAAAGCTTACGTTTTCTTCAAGGGACGTTCGATCCTCTTCAAGGAGCAGGGCGAGGTGCTGTTACTGCGCTTTGCCAATGACCTCGAAGAGTACGCCAAAGTGGATCAGATGCCGGTGCTTGAGGGCAAACGGATGACGATACAGCTTTCTCCCAAGAAAGGGGTGTCGGCTAAGAAACCTCAACCTCAGCAGGCACAGGCCAATACAGAAGAAGATGAGTAACGCCTTTAGGTATAGTGCGTTGCCATATATAATTTAATAATTTAAAAGTAAAACAAGATGCCAAAGATCAAGACGAACTCCGGTGCCAAAAAAAGATTTACTCTTACCGGAACGGGTAAAATCAAGAGAAAGCATGCTTTTCACAGCCACATTCTGACGAAGAAGACGAAAAAGCAGAAGAGAAATTTGTGCTATGCTACGACTGTTGATACGACTAACGTAGCTCAGGTGAAGTCTCTCCTCGCCATGAAGTAAGCCGTTAAAAGCAAGCGAAAGACTTATTATTAAAGTTATTAACCGAATGAATAGCTTGAAGACCGATGCTTGACACACCGGCGCTACCATTCAAAAACGAAAAAAAACTATGCCAAGATCAGTAAATCACGTTGCTTCTAGAGCAAGAAGAAAGAAAATTTTGAAGTTGACCAGAGGTTACTTTGGTGCAAGAAAGAATGTCTGGACCGTTGCCAAGAATACTTGGGAGAAAGGTCTGACCTATGCATTCCGTGACCGTAAGGCCAAGAAGAGAAACTTCCGCGCATTGTGGATTCAGCGTATCAACGCTGCCGCTCGTCTGGAGGGTCTCTCTTATTCTAAGCTGATGGGCCTGCTTCACAAGGCTGGTATCGAAATCAACCGCAAGGTGCTGGCCGATTTGGCTATGAACCATCAAGAGGCTTTCAAGGCTATTGTAGCTAAAGCTAAGGCTGCTTAATTGTAGCTTTTACTGATAGGAAAGCGGTGGGAAACTGGAGTCTCTCACCGCTTTTTGATTTTTTGAGGAATTATTCTGCCGAAATATTTGCATGTATGGAGGAAAAGCGCTACTTTTGTCGTATCAAAAGTGATGAACCATACAGAGCCGCATTGATTGGATCGGGAAACTCATCAAAAAAATCTGAAATACCGAGACAAGCTTCGTTTCTCAATGGCGGGCCACGCCCTTCGGGGTAACCTTTGAGTCGGTGGATTACAAAGAGGACGAGCGCTCAAATCATGTCATTCGGAGTTTCATCACATCATCGGTGCGGCTTTTTTTAGCATAAGTCCGGAAGTGCATCATGCGTCTTCCGGACTTTTTTTTAGGTTTCAATCGGTACTTTGACATGTTAATCTCTTGGTCGCGATAAGTTAACTCTTCAGCGCTGGGGAGTTAACTCTTCGGTTGTGGATGGTTAACCTTTCGGCTGTGCACAGTTACTCTCTTAGCGCTGGGGAGTTAACCTTACGGATAAGATGTTTTTTGGTGGGTGGAATAAGACTGCTATTGGGGACAATTACGGGTAATTGCTCTTCTTACCGATAGATTTTCCGTTTATTGAGTGCATTCCAATAACGCTGTGCATTGCGGTTGTGCTCGCTCAATGTGGTGGCGAAGTTGTGTGTGCCAGAGAAATCCTCCTTTGCGCACATATAGAGATAGTTGTGGTGCGTATAGTTGAGCACAGCATCCAGTCCGATGGGGGTTGGAATGCGTATAGGACCGGGAGGGAGCCCTTGATGCAAATAGGTGTTGTAAGGCGACTCTATCTTCAGATGCTGATTGGTGATGCGTCGTAAAGAGAAGTCTTGCAGGGCAAATTTTACCGTCGGGTCGGCCTGGAGTGGGATACCACGTTGGAGGCGATTGATGTAGAGACCGGCCACCACTTTCTTTTCTGCATTGTCGTTGGTCTCCTCTTCTACGATTGAAGCCAGTGTAGAGACTTCTTGCGGTGTGAGTCCTATGGCTTCTGCCTTTTGGCGGCGTTTCTCGTTCCAGAAGCGGGTGTGTTCTTTCAGGAGACGCTGCACTAACATCTCTGCTGAGATGTCCCAATATACTTGGTATGTGTTAGGGATGATGAGACTCATCAAGGTCTCCTCGGTATAACCGTTCTTCTGTTGAAAGAGGGTGTCGTGAAGCGCTTTGGCGATGCTTGTCGAGTCAATCAAAAGTTGGCGGTCCAGCTGTTTGGCAACGCGGTCTGCGCTTCTAGCGCTACCTATGGTTATATTGACTGGCGTTTGTTGCCCACGGAGGAGACGATGGAAGAGTGTGTAGGCACTCTCTTCTGGATGGATAAGGTAATGGCCGGTGTGCAGGTGCTGCTCATACGAACGCCAACGAGCCAGCCATCGGAAACCGGTCATCCCTGCCGCTTCACCGATATGTTCTACCTTATTATATATAGAGTCTAACGTATCGTCATTGTCGATGTAAAGTGAGACATGCTTGGTAGGGTGGAACTTGGGTGCAAAGAAGAGCTGATATGCTGTCACACCAGTGATAAGTACCAAGAAGCAGACAACGCCAAACGCTATGGAAATGTAACGCAAGGTGCTTTTTTTCATAAAAATGATTTTGGGGAATATATTAGGGGGGTGGAGCCGCTAGCCAGACTTGAACTGGCGACCTACGCGTTACGAATGCGTTGCTCTACCAACTGAGCTATAGCGGCGGTCAATGTTGCTTGTTCTTTACGGGGTGCAAAGATAGAGGTTTCTTCTCAAACACCAAAATTTTTCGGTGGAAAAATGTGCTTTTTCTTTAGAATTCTCATTAATCTATTGCTTTAGTCTTTATTTGAAGCCTGTTAGTGAGGTTAACTGAAAAATTATTGCTAAATTTGCAGCCGCTTACTGACATGATACTTTTATTGAATAACCAAATAAAAATCACTATTTATGCGTAGATTACTTACTCTATTCCTCTTGGCCTTTACACTGGTTAGTGTAACGTGGGCCCAGACCATGACCGATGATCAGGTGGTGGAGTATGTGAAGGGTGCCCGTAGTGCAGGTAAATCTCAACAGCAGATTACTCAAGAACTGATGCGTAGGGGCGTAACAAAAGAACAGGTTTTGCGAATCCAGAAAAAGTATCAGGGTGACTCGGATGGAGCGAGTGAGTCTATGCAGTCTGATAAGCAGGCTCGTACGCGTAACCGTAAGCCACTAGCTTCACAGAAAAAGCAGGTGGCGCAGCCTCGCTCGCTGCGTACTTCTTCAATGAATGCTGGAGGCTACGCGGACTTGTATGCTGATTCGCTTGTTTTGAATCCAGGGTATATGGAAGGACAAGAGGAAATGCAGATTTTCGGTCATAATGTCTTTACTAACGATAATCTGACATTTGAGCCCAATATCAATGTGGCTACACCAGCTGGCTATCGCATTGGCCCGGGGGACGAGGTCATCATTGACGTTTGGGGCGCTTCTGAGACCACTATCCGTGAGATAGTCTCTCCTGAGGGTGCAATTCAGGTAACTGGCCTTGGTCCGGTTTATCTGAGTGGAAAGACCGTGAAGGAGGCGAATAACTACTTGCGTCAAGAGTTTGCCAAAATTTATTCTGGTGTATCGGGCAACGAACCCACTACCCAAGTTAAGCTCACACTGGGTGAGATTCGTACCATTCAGGTCAACGTGATGGGCGAGGTTGAGGTACCGGGCACATATACGCTATCTTCATTCGCATCGGTCTTCCATGCGCTGTATTGTGCGGGTGGGGTTAACGACATCGGTAGCTTGCGTAGCATCAAGGTGGTGCGTGGAGAGAAGGTGTTTGCCGTATTGGATGTCTATGACTTCTTGATGCAGGGAAAGATGAAGGACGATGTCCGTCTGCAGGATGGGGATGTCATCTTGGTAGATACCTACCAGTCGTTGGTGCGTATCACAGGTAAGGTGAAACGCCCGATGTTCTATGAGATGAAGGGAGATGAGACAGTAGGAGCTTTGTTGAAGTATGCTGGTGGGTTTACTGGTGATGCCTATAAAAAGGCTGTAACCATTATCCGAAAGAGCGGTCGTGAACATCAGGTGTACAATGTTGATGATATCGACTATTCTGTATTTAGAATGGACGATGGCGATGAAGTGAGGGTTGACTCTATCTTGAGTCGTTTTGAGAATAGGGTGGAAGTAAGGGGGGCCGTTTATCGTCCGGGCCTCTATCAGTTGAATGGAACAGTTAATACGGTTAAGGAACTCATTAAGAAAGCAGAGGGAGTCAGAGGAGATGCCTTCCTCGGGCGTGCTGTGCTTAATCGTGAGCATGAGGACCTGACGACTGAAATCCTTCAGGTTGATATAAAGGGTTTACTGAACGGAACTGCCGTGGATATTCCTCTTCAGAAGAATGATATTCTCTACATTCCCAGCATACATGACTTGCGTGAAGAACAGACTTTGACCATTCACGGCGAGGTGGCTAATCCAGGTACGTATGCTTACTCTACTCATATGACGATTGAGGACCTTGTCGTACAGGCTGGTGGCCTGCTTGAAGCTGCATCAACCACTAAGGTGGAAGTCTCTCGCCGAGTGAAGGATGCAGGAAGTGCTTCCTTTACGGCTACTATAGGGAAGAACTTCACATTTGACCTGAAGGATGGGTTGCTCGTGGGCGATGGAAGTGACAACTTCCATCTGGAGCCTTTCGATGAGGTCTATATCCGCAAGAGTCCAGCTTACTTCAAGCAGCAGAATGTGTCGGTGCGTGGCGAAGTTCTCTTCGGAGGTAGCTATTCGTTGTCGAAGAAGAACGAGCGGTTGAGCGACCTCGTAACCAAAGCTGGTGG
This sequence comes from uncultured Mediterranea sp., assembly GCA_945831575.1. GTDB lineage: Bacteria > Bacteroidota > Bacteroidia > Bacteroidales > Bacteroidaceae > Bacteroides. The sequence goes on along the minus strand of CAMACX010000025.1, from coordinate 6,914 downwards.
GGTAACTCCCGATGCTTATGTCGCTGGTGCCAGACTGATTCGCCGGATGACCGAGGAGGAGATTAAGCGTCGCGATGATGTATTGAAAATGTCGAATATGGGGTCAGACTCCATCTCTGTGGAGAAACTGGAACTGGGTACCACTTATTCAGTAGGTATTGACTTGAAGGAGGCTTTACGTCGGCCTGGCTCTGATGCTGACCTGGTGCTGCGTGAAGGTGACGAACTCTTTGTGCCCGAATATGTCAATACGGTGAAGATTAATGGTGCGGTGATGTATCCAAATACAGTCTCCTTCAAGAAGGGGGAGCGTCTCAGATACTATATCAACCAGGCTGGTGGTTTTGGCAACGGTGCCAAGAAGCGTAGAGTCTATGTGGTCTATCTCAATGGTACGGTGTCGCGCGTCAAGATGAGTTCCAAGGCTATAGAACCTGGGTGTGAGGTTATTGTACCTACTAAGGACAAAGGTAGCCGTGTGAGTCTCCAGGAAATATTGGGTATTGGTACAACAACCGCTTCATTGGCTGCGGTCATTGCATCAATCGTAAACTTAGTTAAGTAAACAGAGATAGCTATGAACGAAGACATGAATATGCAGCAATCGCAACAGCTGCCCGATTTGGAAGAACAGGAGATTGACCTGATGGAGATGGTCCTCAAAGTGTGGGCCGAACGTAAATGGGTCATTAAGATGTGTTGCATAGGTATCGTGGTTGGCTTAATCGTTGCTTTCAGTATTCCACGAGAGTATTCTACTTCAGTGACTCTGGCTCCTGAAAGTGCAGGTAAAAGTGGTGGTGGTATGAGCTCGTTGGCTGCTATGGTGGGTATCAATCTCTCTTCAGGTACTTCCAGTGATGCCCTTTCGCCCGATCTTTATCCTGATATCGTAAGTTCCACTCCCTTCTTGATTGATTTGTTTGATGTGCGAGTGAAGGATAAGAAAGAACATATTGATACTACGCTATATGCTTATATACTCGACTATCAGCGTGTACCATGGTGGAGTGCCGTTATCTCTGCTCCGATGAAGGCTTTGGGATGGACTCTTTCGCTTTTCCGTGAGAAGGAGGCAACAGATGGCGAGGTTCAATTGGATCCTTTTTGCTTGACACTGGAAGAAGCTTCTGTTGCCAAGGCCCTGAGCAAGCGTATCGGTGTGGCGGTAGATAAGAAGACGGGGGTTACTACCATCTCTGTCATGATGCAGGATCCGTTGATTTCGGCATCCGTGACTGATACTGTCATGCACAACTTGCAACGATACATTACCGATTACCGTACTAACAAGGCACGTCATGACCTTGCGTTTGCTGAGAAGTTGTATCAGGAGAGTAAGGTGAATTATGAAGCTGCTCAAGGTAAGTATGCCAGCTTTGTGGATGCCAATAAGAATATTGTTCAGCTGAGTTTCCGCGTGGAGCAGGAGCGTTTGCAGAATGAGGTCAACCTGGCTTATCAGAACTATTCACAGATGTCACAACAGCTGCAGTTGGCCAAAGCAAAAGTCCAGGAGATTACGCCGGTCTATACTGTAGTACAGCCTGCGTCAGTGCCTTTGCGTCCTGCTAAGCCGAGTAAGGTGATGGTGTTGATTAGCTTTGTCTTCTTGGCCTTTGCTGCTTGTGCCGGATGGATTCTCTTTGGCCGCGACTTCTGGGCTAACTTGAAGAGCCAACTGAATGGCGAGTAGGCTTGCTTGAGGTTGGTAGAATATTACTACTGTATTAAACGTCATCGGGCTGAGAACAGGTTAATGCTCTCAGCCCGATGACGTTTTTGGTTAAAATAGAATGACTGCTCTGCTCAGTCAAACAACTTCTTGAATCGCTTGAAGATGCGTTCCTTGACAGAACCATTGGGCTGGAAATTGTCCGATTGCTGCATCTTCTCCAGCGCTTTCTTCTCCTCTTTGCTGAGGGTTTCGGGCACGTAGATGCTGATGTTAATCAGAATATCTCCCTTGCCGTAGCCATTTACATCGGGTAAGCCCATGCCACGCAGTCGGAGCACCTTGCCCGGCTGTGTACCGGCTTCTACCTTAATCTTGGCCTTTCCGTCAATGGTCGGTACCTCTACACTGCCTCCAAGCGCAGCGGTAGGAAAGTCGAGAAGCAGGTTGTAGATCAGGTCATTCTCATCGCGAATCAGCTCCTTGTCCGGCTCTTCGCTCACGAGGATGAAGAGGTCACCGGGTACGCCGTTACGCTTACCTGCATTACCCTTGCCGCTCATAGAGAGCTGCATACCTTCAGCTACACCGGCTGGAATCTTGACCGTTACGACCTCTTCGCCCATGACGATGCCGTCGCCTCCACACTCCTTACACTTGTTCTTGATAATTTTGCCCTCGCCGTTGCAGGTAGGGCAGACCGAACGGGTCTGCATGGTACCAAGTATCGTCTGCTGCTTGCGGATTACGCTACCCGATCCGTGGCAAGTGGAGCAGGTCTCTGTCGCACTGTCTCCTTCAGCACCCGTTCCGTGGCAGTGAGCGCAAGGGACATATTTCTTCAACTTAAACTTCTTCTCAACACCTGTAGCCACCTCCTTGAGGTTGAGCCGAACTTTCACGCGAAGGTCGGTCCCGCGGTGTACGCGAGCCTGTTGAGAGCCGCCATTGCCACCGAAACCTCCAAATCCGCTGAAGCCACCACTAAATCCGGAATGTCCGCCAAATATGTCGCCAAACATTGAGAAGATGTCGTCCATCGACATGCCTCCGCTGCCTCCGAATCCACCAAACGGGCCACCGTTGCCGGCTGCTCCGCTTACACCTGCATGGCCAAACTGGTCGTAGCGCTGGCGCTTCTCAGGGTTACTGAGTACCTCATACGCTTCGGCGGCTTCCTTGAACTTCTCCTCGGCTTCTTTGTCTCCCGGGTTCTTGTCTGGGTGATACTGAATGGCCTTTTTACGGTAGGCCTTCTTTATCTCATCGGCTGTGGCCGTCTTGGGCACCCCCAGCACTTCGTAGTAATCTCTTTTCTCCATACCTCTTTCCTATTAATTGATTCATCCACGCACTGCGTCTGCTCACTTATTCGCCTACTACCACTTTGGCATGGCGTATCACTTTGCTGTTCAGCATATAGCCTGTCTGCACGCAATCCACAATCTTGCCTTTCAGCTCGGCTACTGGGGCGGGAATGATGGCTACGGCCTCGTGGAAGTCGGTGTCGAGTGCCTTCTCCTTTGTGTCGATGACCTTTACGCCATTCTTCTCGAGTGTTGACATGAACTTGGTGTAGATAAGCTCTACACCCTCTCTGACGGCAGCTACATCGGTAGCCTGCTGCATCGTCTGAAGGGCACGTTCCAAGTCATCGATGATGGGCAGGATACTGCTGATGCACTTCTCCCCACCATTGAGAATCAATTCTGCCTTTTCCTTGTTGGTGCGTTTGCGGTAGTTGTCAAACTCGGCAGAGAGACGAAGGTACTTGTCTTTCTGTTCCTCTATGGTGGCGTTGGCCTGTTGAAGTTCTGCCTGCAGGCGCTCTTCTGCACTCAGTAGGGCTTGCTCTTCAGCTGTCTGCTGGGCTTGCTCATTGTTTTCACACTGGGCCTCTTCCTGTGCCGTTGTGGCATTGGCCTGAACGTTGTCTTCGTTGATGAGTTGTTCTTTCTGTTCTTGGGACTCCATATTAGTTTGTTTCTTATGATTATGCTTACGATGTCTCATATCTCCTCCATGTTTTTGGTTGAGTATTCAACTCCTGTCAGCAAAAACTTTGCCAAATGGTCAGTGTTATGAGGTGATTTGTGCTTTTCTACCTTTTTCCTGTCAGATTGTCAGTGCGTAGGGCGCAAATGTGGGGAAAAAGTTGTACCTTTGCCCCCGTTTTTCTAGGAATAGCGTAATGTAGAATAATAAATATAGTATAGTGAAGAGATGATTACAGTATCCAATGTTTCGGTTCAGTTTGGCAAACGTGTGTTGTTCAACGAGGTTAACCTCAAGTTTACGAGTGGCAATTGTTATGGTATCATCGGTGCGAATGGTGCCGGTAAATCGACCTTCTTGAAGACTATCTCCGGGGAGTTAGACCCTACGACGGGTTCCATTACCTTGGGCCCTGGTGAACGGCTTTCGGTCCTGAGTCAGGACCACTTCAAATGGGATGCCTATACGGTTATGAATACGGTATTGATGGGTCACACGGTGCTGTGGAACATTATGAATGAGCGCGATGCCCTCTATGCCAAGGCTGACTTCACCGATGAAGATGGACTGAAGGTGTCAGAGCTGGAGGAGAAGTTTGCGGAGCTTGGAGGATGGAATGCTGAAAGTGATGCCGCAGCCCTGCTGAGCGGTCTGGGTATCAAGGAGGATAAGCACTACGTGCTGATGAGTGAACTCAACAACAAGGAGAAGGTGCGCGTGATGCTGGCTCAGGCATTGTTTGGCAATCCTGATAACCTGTTGCTCGATGAGCCTACCAACGACTTGGATATGGATACGGTAACTTGGCTTGAGGAGTATCTTTCCAACTTTGAGCATACCGTGCTCGTGGTGAGTCACGACCGTCACTTCCTCGACTCGGTCTGCACCCACACGGTAGATATTGACTATGGCAAGATTAACCTGTTTGCCGGTAACTACAGTTTCTGGTATGAGTCGAGCCAGTTGGCTCTCCGCCAGCAGCAGAACCAGAAGGCCAAGGCCGAGGAGAAGCGTAAGGAACTGGAGGAGTTTATCCGCCGCTTCAGTGCCAACGTGGCCAAGAGCAAGCAGACCACCAGCCGTAAGAAGATGCTGGAGAAGCTGAACGTGGAGGAAATCAAGCCTTCATCGCGCAAGTACCCTGGCATTATCTTCACACCTGAGCGTGAACCGGGCAACCAGATACTGGAGGTGAGTGGTCTCTCCAAATCGCTTGATGACGGTACGGTGCTCTTCCGCGACGTCAACTTCACGGTGGAGAAGGGGGACAAGATCGTCTTTCTCTCCCACGACCCGCGTGCCATGACTGCTCTCTTCGAAATCCTCAACGGTAACATGCAGCCCGATGCCGGCACCTTCAACTGGGGAGTGACCATCACTACAGCTTATCTCCCGCTGGACAATACCGCTTTCTTCGATACCGACCTCAACCTGGTGGAGTGGCTCAGTCAGTTTGGTGAGGGTAACGAGGTCTATATGAAGGGATTCCTTGGTCGTATGCTTTTCTCTGGTGAGGAAGTGCTCAAGAAGGCCCGTGTGCTGTCGGGTGGTGAGAAGATGCGTTGCATGATTGCCCGTATGCAGCTGCGCAATGCCAACTGCCTGATTCTTGATACACCCACCAATCACCTGGACCTGGAGTCCATACAGGCTTTCAACAACAACCTGAAGATTTTCAAGGGTAACATCCTTTTCTCCTCGCATGACCATGAGTTCATCGAGACCGTAGCCAACCGCATCATCGAGTTGACCCCCAACGGTATCATTGACAAGATGATGGAGTACGACGAATACATCACCTCCGACCACATCAAGGAGCTGAAGGCAAAGATGTATCAATAAGTGGCGATTGATAAGGAAGAGTGCCTACTTGACGTAGATCAGTCTCTCCTTACTGTCGCCAAAGAGGTTGTCGCCCAGGGTCGTAATGCGATTGCCATGGGCGGCAACATAACGGAGGTTGTCGCATCCGATGAAGGCTCCATATTCGATGGCGGTGACCGAAGCAGGCAGGTGGAGTGTGCCGCACAGGCGGCCGCAACCGCTGAAGGCCCGTTGTCCGATGCGCTGCAACTGTTTGGGCAACTCTACCCTCAGGAGGTACTTCTTCTGTGTAAAGGTGAACTCAGGGATGGCTGTGGCTTCACTATCCGTCAAGTCGATGGAGACAAGGTTGGGCATGTAGTCACGGATTAGTCTGAAATCTGTCTCATCTATCTTGCCGCAGACCGTCAGGAAGTTGACATCTTTGGGTTGGATGCCTTGCTTCACCAGTTCGCTGCCGAGGCTCTGCTGTGCGTTGAGTGTGAGGGAGACGTGGCAAGGCTCCCCCTCTACAAAGGCGAAGGTGTTCCACCGCAGCTTAGTGCGGTAGCTGTCGCTGCTTCCTGTCGGTACAAAGATGGCCGTGATGCTATCTGCCAGTGCCTCGGGCAGCAGATTGGGGGCCGACTTGCGGCGGATCTGGCAGATATGTAGATTCTTGCATCCCTTGAAGGCGGCATCTTCGATATTGCGTATCTTGTCAGAGAGGATGATGTGTTCCAATGTCTCTTTGCCTACATAGGTGGAGTCGCTCGTGCGACGGCAGAAGGCGTAGGCGGGGATGAAGTTGGCTGGATAGACGTAGTGAGAGTCTGGGTGTGTACCATGCTTGCCGATGTAATTGGTGATGGTTACGCCGGAGAGGTCGAGTGCCTTGAGGGAGGCAAATTCGTCACGCAGGTGACGGAAGTCGATGGCGTTGATGCGTCCTTGCAGCGTGAGGTGGGTAATCTGGTTCGCCTCCTCCTCTGTAAGCAGTTCCACCATTGTACCGGGTTTGGCTACATAGAGTTTCTTCACCTTCTGCTGTGCCAGGGCTGGGGTGCAGACTGTGATCAGTCCCAGCATCATGCAGCATAACATCATTTTTTGTTTCATCATCGTATGTTTTTTATGTAATCCTTCTTTTCGATTTGGCAAATCAATCCTTGCAGTTGTCTGTTAAGTTCTGCATTACGGGCAGCAAGACTATCGGCTTGTTCTGACAATCGACGGCTCTGCGCTTTCTGTTCGTTGACCATGTTTCTATTGGATGAACGGAGCGTAGTCGTTGTTGTCGTTGGCTTCGTTCCCTCTTTTTTGCCAAAGATGCCCAAGAAACCTTTTCGTTTTGGCTTTTTGGACTGTTCCTGCACACTTTTCTGCACAATAACCGGAATTTGATTGGCTATCTTCTTGTTAATAGATTGTTGTTCATCCA
>CAMACX010000024.1 GCA_945831575.1 uncultured Mediterranea sp. | reverse complement strand
ATGGTCTGATGAATATCCAACGGTAATCAATAATTGGAGAGGGTTGCTTGTAACATCAGTTAAAGGTGAACTTCCTCCACTCCTATCTATAGTCACATCCATAAATGGACGCACTACGAAAGGGATGTCAGAAGAATCATTTTACAAGATTTTAATGTCAGACGAAAAAAGTACAATCGAATATCTGATAAAAATAGAAGGGGAAAATATAAAGAGAGAATGTATTCTTTCTTATCATAAATCGATTTATTGGGCAGAAGGTTTCACCTTAAGTAATCCTGAAACCTTTTCTGATAATATACAGATTCAGAATCTTAAAAATGCATCTGCATTTTCTTTCAACACCTTTGCTTACCAATTAGGCAACGTTGAAGAATTAGAAGAGTTAAAAGTTTTGGAGTCAGCAGGGAAATCATTGGTTAGATTAGGGTTCAAAAAAATAGATGACACGGATAGTGCAGATTTGATATTAAAGTTATCAAAAGGTAGGGATAATTACAATGGTTACAAATTATCTCTGAACATTCTTGATAGAAAAAAATTAACTGCTGGTCATGAACGAATTATTTGGACACTTGATATTAATGGATTAAATAGTGATTTAAAGCATCAAGAAAGTAACATAAAAAATGGATTTAGCAAGGGTTGCAACAATTTTCCCTTTGACATTCCCGTCTATAGTTATAATATCACAACACTTGGTATCGCATTTGAAAGTGAATCAGCTGTTCCCACTGGAAAAACACTAGAAATATTACCTAATTCAGACGCATATAATAAAGGATTGCGAAGCGGTGATGCTATAGTTAAAGCATATGCAGGATATTCATCCAATTTCTCATATACCAAAACCAGAAGATGTTATTTTAAACCAAATAAAAAGGACAAAGCGAAAAATTGGGGCGTTGATTTAATCTTGTTTTTGCCAATCATTCCCCAATTTACATTCAACAATGCGTACCACTATTTAGTCGATAATGAGTTAAGAGGAGGTATTAGCTCATATTCACATTTTGAGGTTAGAAACAAATATGGCAAAAGATTTAGAGTATATGCACCTTTTGAAAAGCGAACGTTTAATTTTAAATATATAAGATAATGAAAAATTTAGTATTAACTGCAGTTTTGTTTTTGATTTCTATATGCTGCAATGCGCAATTCAAATTAACTCCTACGGCAGGTTTGATAACAGAAGATGGTCCCTACACTATCCTAAGAAATGGGACGGAAACTGACAATTATGAAGCAGCAAAAAAGGCAATAAAAGTCACTATCCCAAGTGCAGAAATCATCGATGTGGAATATGAAAAATCCTTTTCTGTCATAACAAGTTACAAAAAGCATGGAAAGCTTCCAGGTGACCTTGTTGCTACAGACTGGGCTATTCCATACAAACTGAAAATAGAAGCCTCAGAAGACAAAATACAGATTTCTTTTGAAGAAATTGGATCGTTAGAGAGGAGGGACAAGAAAGGTTGGGTATTTTACATTCATCCTACTTCAGGGAAAAACAGTATGCTAATGGATATGTCCAACAACCATTATTTATTTAATAGTAAGGGGAAAGTGGGAAAAAGAGCACAAAGGTATGTATCTTTTTTTGAGGAAATAGCAAACGGAATCGTAAAAGACATAGAAAATAACCTCAAATAATGGGCGTGAACCTATTTGTTCGCGAAGAATTTTCAACTGAATAAACCCTATTGTACCTGCCAACAGTCTTATCCTTGTTGGTAGGTACCTTTCATTTATGGTACACAGAACATCTACATTTTGCTTCTTGCTGTTATTTTCAGCCTTGGTTTATGCCCAATCGTGGGATAGTATAAAGAATGATCCGTCTTACCTATGTGGTGAAGGCTATGGGAGTACTATAGCCGAAGCCGACCGTAATGCCCTCTCTGACCTTACCAGCAAAATCACTACGCACGTCTCCAGCTCGTTTGACATCATTGAAGAAGAGAGCAGCAACGGGCAGAGCGTAGATAGTAAGACCTATGTATCCAACCGAGTAAGGACCTATTCTCAAGCTACACTGAATAACACCGAGCGACTGATTATTCAGAATGAGCCGAATGCTCACGTCGGAAGATGGATTAAGAGGAGTGAAATTGCCAAACTGTTTGAGAGCCGCAAAATCAAAGCAAAGGACATGATTGAGACAGCGCTCCGTGCTGAAAGCATGGGCAAAGTGGACGATGCGCTAAGGAACTACTATTGGGCGTTTGCACTGATTCGCTCATTGCAACACCCTAATGACGTGACCTATACCACAGAGGATGGCGTGAGTCATGTGCTTATGAACTGGATTAGAGAGAAAATGAACGCCGTGTTTGACGATGTCAAAATCATTGCAACCAGCCGTGAAGGTGACGATGTGAGTCTTTCCATAACTTATCAAGGCAAATCGGTCACTAGCATAGATTATACATTCTTTGATGGAAGGGATTGGAGTAACCTATATAGCGCAAAAGATGGCTGTGGAGTACTGGAATTGGCAAAGGGAAACAGCAACGATAGCTATCAAATAAAAATCGAATTTGAATATCTAGGAGAAGCACTCATAGACAAAGAGGTGGAGACGGTGCTGTCTGTCATCAGTAGTACTCCAATGCGAAAGTCATATAAAACGGTTACTGCACTTCAAGAGAATCAGATAATAGCTCACGCTGAAGGGCAGGAGGGAGACTTCAGTACTATTTCCGAATCTCTGATAGCTAAGCCAAAGATAGTACGAGACGTAGCAACATATTCGAGAACGCTAAACGAGGTACTGAACAGTATAACAACAAAAAGATACGATGCACAAAGCAGACTGTTCACTGCCAGCGGAATGGAAACTTATACCAAACTGCTCAAATATGGCACCGCGAAGCTCATAAGTGACCCTTCCCCTATTTACTATGAAAGCACCAATGGAGTTGTAGCAAGAGGCATCAAGATGAGTTTCTCCTTTAAAACGGGGATAAGGAAGTCATTCGTTGAGAATGTTATCTTTTATTTTGATGATGAGGGAAAAGTGTGTAACATCACTTTCGGACTGGGTGACGCTGCCGAGAAAGACATCCTCTATAAAGGGGTGTGGAGTGAATCGGCTCGCAAATCCATCATGGAGTTTCTAGAGAATTACAAAACGGCCTACGCGCTGAAGAGGCTGGATTATATAGAGACGATATTTGACGACGACGCAGTAATCATTGTAGGAAATGTGGCTTCACGCATGAAGAACAGTAAAGAGTTTGATAATGTATCAACTAACAATCAAATCATCAGGCACAATAGATACACCAAGAATCAGTATCTAAAGCAACTGAAAAGATGCTTCTCAAGCAATGAATTTATCAACATACGTTTTGCCAACAATGATGTAATAAAGTTAGGTAAAGGGGGAGAAACCTATGCCATACAGATTTCTCAGGATTACTACTCCTCGACATACGGCGACAAAGGATACCTCTTCTTGATTGTTGATATCAATGACCCCACTCATCCACTGATTCGAGTAAGAACATGGCAACCTGAAAAAGACCCCAATTTTGGGTTATACGGACCTGGTGACTTTAAATAAAAGACATATAATATTTGAGATTATTGCACATTAAAACATTAATTCAAACACAGGGTTTTGCAGGTGAGCCGTTTTTCCGCAGTATTTTTGGAAACAACACTTCACACTTCACAAAAGCCTATTATTTTACTGATAAACAGCAATTTACAGGTATGAAGTGTGTGTAAAGTGTCAAACTCGACACTTCACACTATATCGACCTAATAATCAATAACATACAAGCAAATATGAAGTGTGAAGTGTTTTTCATGTGTCAACCCAAAACATGATAATGTACGAGATGCGTTAATTTGTCAATTGCTTTCACCCCGATGAAAAACGATTTTCATCCCGAGGAAAAATGTTTTTCTTACTGCTGATAACAAATTACCAATGAAATGAAAGCATCCCAGACAATTTCCGATTACTCCTCTATATCCGATAAAAATTGTGCGATTTAAAGAAGTTATTTTTGGAGGCTATTATTTGGCCGTATCGGGAGTTATTCCTACTTTTGCAACCTGAAAAGGCAGGTGTTGACCTGCATCATCAATGTAAGAGGAAAGAATGGACCCGAATCAATATAAAGAGATGCTCACAAGAGCGGTAGATGAACTGTCGGAGAGTGAATCGTACAAAGGTTTGTTCCATCGGCATGTGGATGGCACACCCATCCCCTCGTGGAGCGCACTGAGCGAAATGGTGGAACTGGCGCGTGCCATCCTGTTCCCAGGCTACTATGGCCCGTCGGTCATCTACAGCCACACGATGAAGTACCACATCGGCGTGGAGGTGGAACAGTTGCATGGACTGCTCCAGCAGCAGATTCTGGCCGGCCTCTGCTTCGGCATAGGCAGCGACGACGAGACGCAGGCCCCGCTCCTCTCCCCCTGCACCGACTACCAACGGAAAAAGGCGGCCCTCATCGCCGCACGCTTCATCGAGAAGCTGCCGGAGATACGCCGCACACTGGCCACTGACGTGGAGGCGGCCTACAATGGTGACCCCGCAGCCACCTCGTTTGGTGAGGTGATATGCTGCTACCCGGCCATCAGGGCCATCAGCAACTACCGCATCGCCCACCTGCTGCTCACCTTAGGAGTACCGCTGATTCCGCGCATCATCACGGAGATGGCACACAGCGAGACGGGGATTGACATCCACCCAGGGGCACAGATAGGGCCCTACTTCACCATCGACCACGGCACGGGTGTGGTGATAGGCGAGACCTGCATCATCGGACGCAACGTGAAGCTCTACCAGGGTGTGACCCTCGGAGCCAAGAGTTTCCCACTCGACGAGCAGGGCAATCCCGTCAAGGGCATACCCCGCCACCCCATCCTGGAAGATGACGTGATCGTCTATAGTAACGCCACCATCCTGGGACGCATCACCATCGGCCAGGGAGCGACCGTAGGAGGCAACATCTGGGTAACAGAAGATGTGCCTGCCGGAACAAAAATAACGCAAAGGAAATGAGATGTAAAAACTTAAAACTAACAATAACCCGTAGCTTGTAGCTCGTAACTCGTAACTGAAAAAAAATATATGCAAGAATTTGAAATGATAGCCAAGACTCTGGAGGGTCTCGAAGAGGTACTGGCTCAGGAACTGACCGAACTGGGTGCCAACAACATCGAGAAAGGCAGACGCATGGTGGCCTTTACAGGTGACAAGCGGATGATGTACAAAGCAAACTTCTGCCTGCGCACGGCCATCCGTATTCTGAAGCCCATCAGCCACTTCACAGCCACCAATCCGGATGAGGTGTACGAACAGGTCAAGGCCATCCCCTGGGAAAACTACATGGGCACGGCACAGACCTTCGCTGTGGATGAGGTGGTGTTCAGCAACGAGTTCCGCCACTCGAAGTTTGTAGCCTATCGCGTGAAGGATGCCATTGCCGACTACTTCATGGAGCGCGAAGGCAAGCGCCCGGGCGTACGGGTGGTAGGACCTGACATGCTCGTCAACATCCACATCGCCGAGACAAAGTGTACCCTCTCGCTGGATGCCAGCGGAGAGTCGCTCCACCGCCGTGGCTACCGGCAGGAAGCGCTGGAAGCTCCCCTCAACGAGGTACTGGCGGCTGGCATCATCCTCATGACGGGATGGCGAGGCGAGACGGACTTCATCGACCCCATGTGCGGATCGGGTACACTGCCCATCGAGGCGGCCCTCATTGCACGCAACATCGCCCCCGGCGTCTTCCGCCAAGGTTATGCCTTTGAGCATTGGCCCGACTTTGATGCCGACCTGCTGGACGAGATTTACAACGACGACAGCAACGAGCGGGAGTTCACCCACCACATCTATGGCTACGACAACAATCCACGAGCCATCGAGGTAGCCACGCGCAACGTGAAGGCTGCCGGGCTCTCGAAGTGCATCACGCTGAACGTGCAACCCTTCCAGGCCTTTGAGCAACCGGCGGAGAAGGCCATCATCGTGACCAATCCCCCTTATGGCGAACGCATCTCTGCCCCCGACCTGCTGGGGCTCTACCAGATGATCGGCGAGCGGCTGAAGCATGCTTTTGCCGGTGGGAACGCCTGGATTCTCTCCTACCGCGACGAGTGCTTCGACCAGATAGGGCTGAAGCCTACCAAGAAAATCCCGCTCATGAACGGTGCCCTGGAGTGCCAGCTGCGGCAATACGAGCTCTTCGAGGGCAAGTACAAGCAGTTCCGCGAAGAGGGCGAGAAGCTGGACAAGGCTCCCGAACAGCGCCCAGCCAGCAAAGGCAAGCGGAAGGAATTTGCCTCACGTGAGGGCCGCAAGCAGTTCTTCACCCAAGGCGAAGGCCGCAAGGAGTTCACCCCCAGAGGGGAAAAGGAGGGCTTCGCTCCCCGCAGAGAGAAGCGCTTTGCCCCGGACGATAAAGAGGGGAAACGGAAATTTCCTCCACGTGAGGGACGGAAACCCTATGAGAAGAAGTTTGAAAAGAAAGAGTTTAAACCCCGCTCGGGCGAATCGTACCCCGAACGCAAACGTCGCGAAGCCCGCGAGAAAGGAGAACAACAATGATTAACCACTTGATGAAGCGCAGCCTCTGCATGGTCGCAATGGCTGCATGTACTCTATTCCATTCTACCATCATGGCACAAGAGCAACGCCCCCTGCCCACACTGGAAGACCTGATTCCAGGTGGAGAGACTTACCGTTTCGCTGAGAACATCTACGGCCTGCAATGGTGGGGCGACCTCTGCATCCGTCCGAAGGAGGAGTGTGTAGTGGCCATCGACCCGCTGTCGGGTAAGGAGAACCAGCTCTTCACCCTGGAGCAGGTCAACAAGGCGCTGAAAGAGGCAGGACTCAAGCCGATGCAGCACCTCAACAACATCCGCACCCCCTGGGCAAAGCAGTTCATCGCCCTGCTGCCACGGGCACAGAAGTATGCCATCTACAACTGGAGCACCGGCCAGGTGGAGATGCGCGACGACCTGCCCAAGGAGCCGGCTGCCAACTTCGACTACGAGACCGACAGTCGCAACCTGGCCTACACCATAGGCAACAACCTCTACGTCAATGGCCGACGCGTGACCGATGAGCCGAACGGCGTAGTGTGCGGGCAGAGCGTACACCGCAACGAGTTTGGTATCTCAAAAGGTACCTTCTGGAGCCCTAAGGGTACGCTCCTGGCCTTCTACCGCATGGACGAGAGCATGGTGACGGAGTATCCGCTCGTCGATATCACAGCCCGCATCGGTGAGGTGAACGCCATCCGCTACCCCATGGCCGGCATGACGAGCCACAAGGTGCAGGTGGGTATCTACAACCCTGCTACGCAGCAGACACTCTACCTACAGACAGGTGACCCCACCGACCGCTACTTCACCAACATCTCCTGGAGTCCCGATGAGCAGAGCCTCTTCCTCATCGAGCTGAACCGCGACCAGAACCATGCCAAGCTCTGCCAGTATGATGCCACCACAGGCACGCTGCAGCATGTACTCTACGAGGAGAGCCACCCCAAGTACGTAGAACCTTCCAACCCCATCTGCTTCCTCCCCTGGGACAGCAACCTCTTCATCTACCAGAGCCAACGCGATGGCTTCAACCACCTCTGGCTGATGGACCTCAAGAAGCTGCAGGCCAATACCACCGAGGTGGCTGGAAAGCAACTCACCTCAGGCGATTGGCTGGTGCAGGAGGTATTGGGCTTCAACGCCAAGAAGAAGGAGATTGTCTTCACGGCCACCAAGGAGAGTCCGCTGCAGAGTAATATATATAAGGTAAGCGTAGCCAACGGCAAAGTGACACGCATCGACAACGGCGAGGGCGTACACCATGCCCAGCTCTCCACCTCGGGTACCTACGTCATCGACAGCTACAGCACCCCAGACCAACCCCGCAACATCGAGCTGCTGGCCACCACGGGCAACAAAAAGCAACAGCTGCTGAAGGCTGCCAATCCCTATGCGGACTTCGCCATGCCGACCGTGGAGACGGGTACCATCAAGGCTGCCGATGGCACGACCGACCTCTACTATCACCTGATTAAGCCGGCCAACTTCGACCCGAGCAAGAAATATCCCGCCATCGTCTATGTCTATGGTGGCCCTCACGCCCAGCTGGTGAACAACGGCTGGCTCCATGGCGCACGAGGCTGGAACCTCTACATGGCCAACCTGGGTTACATCGTCTTCAGCCTCGACAACCGGGGCAGCGATAACCGTGGACGAGAGTTTGAGAATGCCACCTTCCGCCACCTCGGCATCGAGGAGGGCAAGGACCAGGTGAAGGGTGCGGAGTTCCTCCAGAGCCTGCCCTACGTGGATGGCAACCGCATCGGTGTACACGGATGGAGCTTTGGTGGACACATGACCACCGCCCTCGTACTGCGTTATCCCGAAATCTTCAAGGTAGGTGTGGCCGGAGGTCCCGTCATCGACTGGAGCTACTATGAGGTGATGTATGGCGAACGCTACATGGACACGCCCCAAAGCAATCCCGAAGGGTACAAACAGACCAACCTGAAGAATCTGGCCGGACAGCTGAAGGGGCACCTGCTCATCATCCACGATGACCACGACGATACCTGCGTACCGCAGCATACCCTCTCCTTCATGAAGGCCTGCATCGACGCACGTACCTATCCCGACCTCTTCATCTACCCCGGTCATAAGCACAACGTGATGGGCAGAGACCGCGTGCATCTGCACGAGAAGATCACACGCTACTTCCAGGATTACCTCTGACAGGGAAAGGGCTAATCACTAAACACTAATCACTAATCACTTAAAGAAATGAAGATATTACTGTTAGGCTCGGGCGGCCGCGAACATGCCTTGGCATGGAAAATCGCCCAAAGTAAACGTGTAGAAAAACTCTATATCGCTCCGGGAAATGCCGGAACGGAGGCTCAGGGTGAGAACGTACCCATCAAGGCAACCGACTTCCCTGCTCTCAAAGCATTTGCCTTGGAAAAAGGCATTGACATGATCGTGGTAGGTCCCGAGGACCCGCTGGTCAAGGGTATCTATGACACCTTCAAGGCAGATGAGGCTACCCGCCACATCGCCATCATCGGCCCTACGGCCCAAGGAGCACAGATGGAGGGCAGCAAGGAGTTTGCCAAGGAATTCATGATGCGCCACGGCATCCCTACGGCACGCTACAAGAGCATCACAGCGGCCAATCTGCAGGAGGGACTCGACTTCCTCGCTACGCTCAAGGCACCCTATGTACTGAAGGCCGATGGACTCTGTGCCGGCAAGGGCGTGTTGATTCTGCCCACCCTGGAGGAGGCTCAGAAGGAGCTGAAGGAGATGCTGGGTGGCATGTTCGGCAGCGCCAGTGCTACGGTGGTGATTGAAGAGTTCCTGAGCGGCATTGAGTGCTCAGTCTTTGTCATGACGGATGGCACACACTATAAGGTATTGCCTGTAGCGAAGGACTACAAGCGTATCGGAGAAGGCGACAAGGGGCTGAACACCGGCGGTATGGGCAGCGTAAGCCCTGTGCCGTTTGCCGACGAACGCTTCATGGAAGAGGTGCGTACCCGTATCATCGAACCTACCGTCAACGGTCTGAAGGAGGAGGGCATCCTCTACAAGGGCTTCATCTTCCTGGGTTTGATCAATGTAGAAGGTCACCCGATGGTGATTGAATACAATGTACGCATGGGTGATCCCGAGACGGAGAGTGTCATGCTGCGCATCAAGAGCGACCTGGTTGACTTGATGGAGGGTGTGGATGCCGGCGACCTGGATCAGCGTACGCTGGAGATTGACGAGCGCACAGCGACCTGTGTCATGCTGGTGAGCGGGGGCTATCCCGAAGCCTACGAGAAAGGGAAGCTGATGAGTGGGCTGGATGAAGCAACAGCTACCGGAAGCATTCTCTTCCACGCCGGAACGGCTCGCAACGAGCAGGGCATCGTGACCAACGGCGGACGCGTAATCGCTGTCTGCTCCTATGGTAACGATAAGGCTGATGCCCTGAGCCACTGCTTCAAGGCTGCACAACTGATTGACTTCGAGAAGAAATATTTCCGCCGCGACATCGGATTTGACCTATGATAAACCGTAGCCGGAGATTGCAAAATACGATTACAGCGGGCAGGTGGACCCTGCCCGCTGCTATCTTGATATCGGCTATCTGCCAGATGACTACCGACTTCCTCTTGCCGGAATCGGAGGGGTCTTCCTCGTGGATCAACCGTATCATCAGCCTTTTGCTGTGTGGAGCTACCGGCTATTTCCTTATCGTACTCAACAACACGTTTGCACTCATCCGCATGAGGGCTTCGGTACAGACCGCCATCTATTTTCTTTTGGTATCTGTTTGTCCCATGTTGCATCAGCTGCATGCAGGTAACCTGGCTGCGGCAACCCTACTGGCCTCCTTCTTCTTCCTCTTTAGCAGTTATCAGCAGACGCAGCCCTCAGGTATGCTGTTTCATACTTTTGTCTGCCTTGGGGTAGGGAGTCTGTTGTTTCCTCCACTGATCTATGTGGTGCCAATCTATTGGATTGGGAGTTACATGTTTCAGTCGCTCTCGCTTCGGAGCTTTTTTGCCTCCATGGTGGGCTTGTTGCTCCCTTATTGGTTCCTCTTCGGTTACGTGGTATGGCAGCAGCAATGGACACTCTTTCCGGAGTTGGCGGCAAAGTGGGTGCCTGCAAGTGATTCCATCCAGGTGTTGCAACCTTGGAGTGTCGGGGCTTTGATTTATCTAGCCCTGCTCTTCGTGGTCAGTGCCGCCCATTGCTGGCTGGCTAGTCTTGACGACAAATTGCGTACGAGAGCCTACCTGCAGTTCCTGATTCTGCTGAATGCAGTGCTTTTTGCTGGAGTATTTCTATTTCCGGCTTACTGTGCTTATTGGATTGCGTCGCTGCTGATTGGCGTGAGCATCTTGGCTGGCCACCTGTTCGTGCTGACACACAGCAAGAGCAGCAACATTTTCTTCCTGTGTGCGTTGATAGGACTGGTGATTTTGTTTATTTATAATATCTGGCAACAATGATTGATATATTGGTACAATGGCTGATTGACTGGGGCTATCCGGGACTGTTTCTATCTGCTTTTTTAGCCGGGAGCCTGATTCCATTCAGCTCGGAGATTGTACTCCTTACGCTAGTCAAGTTAGGACTGAATCCGATGGCGTGCCTCGTGCTGGCTACCTTAGGCAACACGTTAGGAGGCATGACCTGCTACGGCATGGGATGGGCAGGACGAACGGACTGGATTGAACGCTACCTGCACGTCAAGCAGGATAAGGTGGACCGGATGCAGCTTTTCCTGCAAGGTAAGGGTGCGATGATGGCATTCTTCGCCTTCCTGCCATTCGTGGGGGGCGTACTGGCTGTAGCCCTGGGCTTTATGCGAAGCAACATTACGGTGACTACGCTCTCTATGATGCTCGGTAAGCTGCTGAGATACATCGTCTTGTTATGGGCCATGCAGGAGACCCTCCAGTTGGTGATGTGAACATTTTTTAGTGATTAGTGTTTAGTGATTAGTGTTTAGTGATTGATGCGGATTGCAAACTTCAAAACAATGATAATAGGATGATTAGGAATGCAAAGATAATCAACGTAGCCTTGATGCTACTTGTGGGTCTGATGGTAGGACTGACGTGGAGCAGTTGCAGCTCCAAAAGAGATGGGGAGAGCAAGGCTGACCAACAGGTGATAACCGTCAGCATTGAGCCTCTACGCTATTTTACTGAGGCAATTGCCGGACCTGACTGGAAAGTGGAGACGCTGGTACCCAATGGAGCCAGCCCGGAGACATACGACCCCACGCCTCGTCAGCTGGCTCAGCTGGCCGAAAGCAAAGCCTGCTTGCGCATTGGCTATGTAGGGTATGAGTTAATATGGAACTCTCGGTTGGCGGAGAATGCCCCCCATGTACCCTTCATGAACATGTCAGAAGGTATTGACTTGATTTATGACAGCCACCATGCGCATCACCACCATCATGATGATAAGCCCGGAAATTACGAGGAAGAGGAACACCATACCACTTCAGATGCTGAAGGAGGTGTAGAGCCCCACGTGTGGAACTCACCTGCCAACGCACGAATTATCGCGGGCAATATCCTGAAAGCCATGATTACTCTCGACAAACCTCATGCGGAGAGCTACCGCCTGCGCTATGATACACTCTGCCAACGGATTGACCGATGCGACAGCCTGATCAGAGAGTGGCTTTCCAAGCCCGAGGCATCAGAAGCTTTCATGATTTATCATCCGGCACTCTCCTACTTTGCCCGCGACTATGGCTTGACGCAGATCGCCATCGAGACCGATGGCAAGGAGCCTTCAGCTGCCCGCATGAAGGAACTCAACGAACTCTGCAAGGCAAACCATGTCAAAGTTATCTTCATCCAACCGGAGTTTGATAGCCGGAATGCTGAGGCCATCGCCAAGCAGACGGGAGCGCACATCATCCATATCAATCCACTCTCCTATCATTGGGAAGAGGAGCTGATTGCCACAGCCAAAGCTCTTACCCTAACCTCTACCGCACCATGACCCCCCTGATAGAAATCAAGAACCTCACTGCAGGCTATGGCCGGCAACAGGTGTTGCACCATGTCAACCTCTCCATCTTTCCGAACGACTTTCTTGGGATTGTGGGGCCAAACGGGGGTGGAAAGACCACGCTGCTGAAGTGCATCCTCGGTCTGTTGGAGCCGCAAGAGGGAGAGATTCTATTCCATTCGCCTCAAGGGCAGGTTGAAGAGAAGAGAGCCTTACGCCTAGGCTACCTGCCGCAATATAGCCACATCGACAAGAAGTTCCCGATTACGGTATGGGACACCGTCCTCTCAGGCCTCATTGCCGAGACAGGTCTCCTATCTAGATGGAATCATGATGAACAGAAGCGAGCCAAGGAAGTGATTGCCCGCATGGGGTTGGAGGGGATGGAACAACGGCCAATAGGTGCTTTGAGCGGAGGAGAGCTGCAACGGGTATTACTAGGCCGTGCCGTAGTCTCCAATCCTGAAGTGCTCGTACTGGATGAACCAGGGACCTACATCGACAAGCGCACCGAGGCCCGTCTCTATGAACTGCTCGATGAACTGAACGTACGATGCGCCATCGTGATGGTGAGCCACGACACCGACTCCCTGCTTCGCCATGCCCGCTCCTTGGCTGTGGTGGATAGAGAGTTAACCTACTATCCAACCACAGAGGGGATTACCTTAAACGACTGACCTACTCTTCCCACCGGTCGGATCGGAAGGGGAAGGCGGGCAGTTGGTTGCCTCCAATCAAGGTTCCTGGAAGGAAGTCACGGAAGCCGTAGCGCACAGCCACGGGAGCAGCAACCTTCTCTGACGACACCACCACCTCGTTGGTTTGCCAATGGAGCCATACCTTATCTGCCGGATAGAATACCTTATCCTCACCAGCTACCTCAAAACCACGGATGTCATAGTTTCGACAAATGCCCATGTCCAGTCGGTCGAAGCTGACCCATGCCTCATTGCCCTTGGGCTGCCACTTGGTGTAGTGGGGCCCTTCGCAGCAAACAGAATGGAAACCGTAGGTCTTGTTGAGCGCCATATAGCAGAGGCGATGACCTACAAAACTCTTCTTGCGAGGATGGATATTGAATTGCTCAAAGTCGTCCACCAGGTCATTGGTGCTTACCAACCCACTATGGGGTATGCGGCTGGCTGCCTCTTGCTGTGCTTCACGAAGCAAAGCTCCTGCGGTACCATTCGTCTGGTCGTTGTAACGATAGGGAGCTATCTCCACCATATAGAACGGTATCTCACCCAGGGCCAACTCCTTACGCCAATGCTCTACCATGGTAGTAAGGCGGTCGGCATACTGGGCATGAGCACCTACGTTGCTACATCCTTGATACCAGATGATGCCCTTCACCGTATAAAGATGGGCAGGCACGAACATGGCATTGTAGGTCAACATAGGACGATGATAGTCGGTCAGCTTCTCCATCTCCTTGGGATCGAGGCTGACATCAGGATAGGTCTCAAGAATCTCACGAGGCAACCACCCCTCTACACGCGTACCACCATAGGCAATGTTGACGATACCTACAGGCACATGCAGCGCATTACGCAGCTGTGAAGCGAAAAACCACGCCGTGGCACTGAACTCCATCATGTCCGTAAAACTGGAGGTATTCATCCACCGTCCACCGCACCACTCCTGCGGTTGCATCTCCTGCTTCATCGGCACATTGAACATGCGCACGCCGTCCGTACGATGCGCGGCAATGGCCTCATCCAGCCCATTCTCCACGCAGCAACCAGGAAATCCCTTGAGCGGCATCTGCATATTGCTCTGTCCGCCGGCCAGCCATACTTCACCCACCAGCACATCCTTGATGGTAAGCAATGGCTTTTTCCCATCAAAAAAGGAAATCTCCCACGGAGTGAACGATGCCTCAGGAGTGGGCAAGGTAATCACCCAACGCCCGTCACGGTCAGTACGAGCTGCATGGCTGTTCTGTGCATCCCAAGAAGCAACGACCTTGATTTCTTTTCCTGCATCAGCGGCACCCCAGAGACGAACATTGGTCTGCTGCTGCAAGACCATACCGTCGCTCACCAGCGAGGAGAGCCTGAATTGAGCATTTAAGTAAGAGGCAGCGCTCAGACAGAGCACTACGAGTAAAAAACAAAACTTCTTATTCATTTTATCTATTGTTTATAATTATTGTTTCTACATGGTAATCACGCTTAAGAACGTACAAAAGTAGGCGAAATGAGAGAAATAAACTAATAATAAATAAGCAAATCATGATACAATTCAGCATCATTCCTAATCTATCCTAAATATTTGGCACTTTTCCCATGGAATTAGACAACAAATCGCTATCTTCGCAGCTTGAATGTGACTGATATTAACGATTAAAAAACATTAGGATAAGTGACAGCGATGAAAAAGTACAACACCGTAAATAACGTGACGGGGTGGATTGTCTTCCTGATTGCAGCCATGGTTTATTGCTTGACAATAGAACCTACCGCCAGCTTTTGGGACTGTCCCGAGTTTATCACCACCGGCTATAAATTGGAAGTAGGACACCCCCCCGGCGCACCTTTCTTCATGTTGGTAGCCAACCTCTTCTCACAGTTGGCATCCGATGTCACCACCGTGGCTAAGATGGTGAACTACATGAGTGCGCTGATGAGTGCGGCCTGTATTCTGTTCCTCTTTTGGAGTATTACCCACCTGGTGCGCAAGCTGTTGGTGTGGGAGAGCAAGGAGATGACCAATGCCCAGTTGATTACCACCATGGGAAGTGGTGTGGTAGGTGCGCTGGCCTATACGTTCAGCGACACCTTCTGGTTCAGCGCCGTCGAGGGAGAGGTGTATGCCTTCTCATCACTCTTTACCGCAGTGGTCTTCTGGCTGATCTTGAAGTGGGAAGATGTGGCCGATGAGCCACATAGCGACCGCTGGCTAGTGCTGATAGCTTATCTGACGGGTCTGAGTATCGGCGTTCACCTGCTCAACTTGCTCTGCCTGCCGGCTATTGTGCTGGTCTATTACTACAAGAAGGTGCCGCAAGCCACAGCCAAAGGTTCCTTATTGGCCCTTGCTGGTAGCGGCGTACTGGTGGCTGCCGTACTCTATGGCATTGTACCGGGCATTGTAAAGGTGGGCGGTTGGTTTGAACTGCTCTTCGTCAACTCCTGGGGAATGCCTTTCAATACAGGCGTGATAGTCTATATCCTCTGCCTGGCCACTGCCTTAATCTGGGGGGCGTACGAAAGCTATACCGAACGCGACCCGATGCGTATGAGCCTGTCGTTTGTGCTGGCCATTGCCTTGCTGGGTATTCCCTTCTATGGCCATGGTGCTACATCGGTAGTCATCGGTATGCTGGTGATTGCCGCCCTGTGGCTGTACCTCTCCCCTTCGGTACAGAAGAAGCTGAAAGAGAGCTGGCGGGTATCGGCACGTACGCTGAACACCGCCCTGCTTTGCACGCTGCTCATCGTGGTAGGTTACTCCTCGTATGCCTTGATTGTCATCCGCTCCACGGCCAATACGCCGATGGATCAGAATTCTCCGGAGGATATCTTCACTCTGGGCGAATACCTGGGACGTGAACAGTACGGCACGCGTCCGCTCTTCTATGGACCTGCCTTCAGCTCGAAGGTGGCGCTCGACGTGGAGGATGGCTACTGCGTACCCCGCGTGAAGTACAACGGTACGAAGTGGATCCGCAAGGAGAAGGCCAGCCCCGAGGAGAAGGACCAGTACATCGAGATACCGGGCCGCGTGGAGTATGAGTATGCGCAGAATATGCTCTTCCCCCGGATGTACAGTTCGCTCCATGTGCGCGAGTACCAGGCTTGGCAGGACATCAAGGGAACGGATGTACCCTACGACCAGTGCGGCAGCATGGTGATGGTGAACATCCCCACGCAGTGGGAGAACATCAAGTTCTTCTTCTCCTATCAGCTCAACTGGATGTACTGGCGCTACTTCATGTGGAACTTTGCCGGACGACAGAATGATATACAAGGTAGCGGTGAGATAGAGCATGGCAACTGGATTACGGGCATCGACTTCATCGACCAGATGCTGGTGGGCGACCAGAGTAAGCTGCCCACGGAGCTGCGAGAGAACAAGGGACGCAACGTCTTCTACTGCCTCCCCCTGCTGCTGGGCATCATCGGCCTGCTGTGGCAAGCTTACCGTACACGCACGACGACCAATGCTGAGGGCAAGACCGTGGAACATGCCGTGGGTGTGCAGCAGTTCTGGGTGGTCTTCTTCCTTTTCTTCATGACGGGTATCGCCATCGTGCTCTACCTGAACCAGACACCGAGTCAGCCGCGTGAACGCGACTATGCCTATGCAGGATCGTTCTACGCCTTCGCCATCTGGATTGGCATGGGTGTGGCCGGTGTGATGGAGGGCGTGCAGCGGCTGCTGCAGAAGAAAGCTGCCGGGAAGCAGGACGGCCCGGGTGTGGTCCTGGCCTCGGTAACCGTGCTGATTTGCTTGCTCGTACCCATCCAGATGGCCTCGCAGACGTGGGATGACCACGACCGCAGCGACCGTTATCTCTGCCGTGACTTCGGACAGAACTACA
This sequence comes from uncultured Mediterranea sp., assembly GCA_945831575.1. GTDB lineage: Bacteria > Bacteroidota > Bacteroidia > Bacteroidales > Bacteroidaceae > Bacteroides. The sequence goes on along the minus strand of CAMACX010000024.1, from coordinate 26,401 downwards.
TGATGTCGCTCCAGGAGACGGGCAACCCCATTATCTACACCAACGGCGACAACGATACCTTCCCCCTGTGGTACAACCAGGAGACGGAAAGTTTCCGCACCGATACCCGCACTTGCAACCTCTCCTACCTGCAGACCGACTGGTACATCGACCAGATGAAGCGCCCGGCCTACGACAGCCCCTCGCTCCCCATCTCCTGGGACCGCATGGAGTACGTGGAAGGCACCAATGAATACATTCCCGTCAAGCCGGAGTACAAGAAGAGCATCGACGCGCTCTATGCTCAGGCTGAGAAGGAGAGTCTGGACGGAAATCCTGAAGCGATGGTCAATGTGAAGCGCGAATTTGGTGAGAACCCCTACGAACTTCAGAACATCTTGAAGCACTGGGTGCGCAACGCCAAGGACGAGGAACTGAAGGTGATCCCCACAGACAGCATCGTGCTCAAGGTGGACAAGGAAGCGGTACGCCGCAGCGGCATGATCATCCCGGGTGACTCCATCCCCGACTACATGCACATCTCCCTCAAAGGTAAACGCGCCCTCTACAAGAAGGACCTGATGATGCTGGAAATGCTGGCCGAGGCCAACTGGGAACGCCCCATCTACATGGCTATCAGCGTAGGCTCGGACGAGCAACTCGGTATGCAGAACCACTTCGTCCAGGAGGGATTGGCCTACCGATTCACACCTTTTGACACCAACAAGACAGGGGTGAAGATTGACTCGGAAAAGATGTACGACAACCTCATGCACAAGTTCCGCTTCGGCGGCATTGATAAGCCGGGCATCTACATCGATGAGAATGCCATGCGCATGTGCTACACGCACCGACGCGTCTTCTCTCAGCTCATCCAGCAGCTGATGACCGAAGGACAGACGGAGAAGGCCCGCGAGGCACTACAGTATGCCGAGAAAGTCATCCCAGCCTACAACGTACCCTACGACTGGCAGAATGGTGCGGCCCAGATGGCGCGTGCCTACTACCAACTGGGTGAGATGGAGCAGGGTGATGCCATCATGAAGGTGTTGGCCGACAAGGCGCTGGAGTACATGAACTTCTACATCAGCCTGGATGACAGCCGCTTCATGATTTCCACCCACGAGTTTGAATACCATTGGGCGGTGCTCGATGCCGAGGTGAAGATGATGAAGGAGTACCATTCGACCCTGGCCCCCACCTACGAGGAGAAGCTCAACCAGCAATACGACCTCTACATCGAACGACTGAAGTGAGTTAATTTAATGATTAGTAATTAGACACCTACTTGTAGCTTGTAGCTTGTAACTCGTAGCTTGTAGCTTGTAACTATAAAAAAGATGCTGATTGAACAACCCTCAAAATGGCTTCGGCGCCTCTATCCGGGTGCCCTGTGGCGGGTCAACCCCGAGGAGAAGGCCGTCTATCTGACATTTGATGATGGACCTATCCCCGAGGTGACACCTTGGGTACTCGACCTGTTGGAGCGTTACGGCGTAAAGGCCACCTTCTTCATGGTGGGCGACAACATCAGCAAATATCCTGAGGTGTTCCGGCAAGTAGTGGAACAGGGACACCGCATCGGCAACCATACCTTCAACCATATCAGGGGATTCAGCCGCAAGTATTTCACCTCCTACAGCTACCTGGAGAATACGGAGAAGGCCTACGACCTGATGAGGGAGCAGATGTGCGGCTTGGAGTGCACTGAACGTCAGCTGCGCCCCTTACTCTTCCGTCCGCCACACGGACATATGGGCTGGGCGCAATACATCACGCTGAAGAAGCGCTACCGTATCGTGATGTGGGACCTCGTGACGCGCGACTACAGCAAGAAGCTGCGTGGACCACAGGTACTGGCCAACGTGCTACGCTACACGCGCAACGGCTCCATCATCACCTTCCACGACTCCCTCAAGTCGTGGAAGAACGGCAACCTGCAATATGCCCTGCCCCGCGCCATCGAGTTTTTTATCGAAGAGGGGTATCAGATGAAGATGCTGTAGGAGTGAATAGTGATTAGTGTTTAGTGATTAGTGAGATATGGAAGATTTTGACATACGGAATCAGCAGCAACTTTCGAAGGGCGAACGCGACTTTGAAAATGCCTTGCGCCCCTTGGCCTTTGAGGACTTCAACGGTCAGGACAAGGTGGTCGATAACCTGCGCATCTTTGTCAAAGCGGCCCGTCTGCGTGGCGAAGCACTCGACCACGTGCTGCTTCACGGCCCTCCCGGCCTGGGAAAGACCACGCTGTCGAACATCATTGCCAACGAACTGGGCGTAGGATTCAAGATTACCAGTGGCCCCGTGCTTGACAAACCGGGTGACCTGGCAGGCATCCTGACCTCGCTGGAGCCCAACGATGTGCTCTTCATCGACGAGATTCACCGTCTGAGTCCCGTGGTGGAGGAGTACCTCTATTCGGCCATGGAGGACTACCGTATCGACATCATGATAGATAAAGGTCCGTCTGCCCGCAGCATCCAGATTGACCTCAATCCTTTCACGCTCGTGGGAGCCACCACGCGCAGCGGGTTGCTGACCGCCCCACTGCGTGCCCGTTTCGGCATCAACCTCCATCTGGAGTACTACGATACCGAGGTGCTGTCTGAGATTATCCGCCGCTCGGCCTCCATCTTAGGTGTGCCTTGCTCAGCCGAAGCCGCTCAGGAGATTGCTGGACGCAGCCGGGGTACGCCCCGTATCGCCAACGCCCTGCTACGCCGCGTACGCGACTTTGCCCAGGTGAAGGGCAGCGGAAAGATTGACACCACGATTGCCCGATTTGCCCTCGAAGCCCTCAACATCGACCGCTATGGGCTGGATCAGATTGACAACAAGATTCTGCTCACCCTGATAGATAAGTTCAAGGGCGGTCCCGTGGGCATCAGCACCATCGCCACTGCTTTGGGCGAAGATGCGGGCACGATAGAGGAGGTCTATGAGCCGTTTCTTATCAAGGAGGGCTTCATGAAGCGCACCCCCCGTGGACGCGAAGTGACCGAGCTGGCCTACAAGCACCTGGGACGCAGCATTTACCAGGAGCGTACCCTGTTCAGCGAAGATTGATTATTTACACCAAAAAGAGAAGAACAATGACGATGAACGACAAATTCTTAAAAAACTGGAGCAGCTGCCTGCTCATCCTTTTCGCACTCATCACCTTGAGCGCCTGTGGCGATGACGATGGTCCCGCCTTCGTGTTCGACCGCAACGGCAACTGCACGGCAGCTTCCGTAACCCCGTTGAGCCAAAAAGAGTTCAATCAGCAAGTCGTTGGGAGTGGATGGAAACACCTCAGCACCTACGAGATAGATACCAACGGCAACCCCTCCGGCAAGGAGTATTACAAAGAGATGGACGGTTCAAGTCCTACAGATTTCTACTTTGAAAGTGCCACTTCGCTGAAGGGCTACCTCTTTGTCGATGCCCTTCCAGCCAGCGGCTACAGGACTTACAGTTACACCTATGACGAAGAGAGCAACTGCCTATTATCGCCCAACTCAGATAAGCAGCTCACCCTCCGTCAGATAGTCTATCTGCGAGGCGACCTGATGAGGGTGCTGATTTACCTTGGCCAGCGCAGCACGGGAGGCGGTACGATGCGCTATGTCTATGGCTACTCCACCTACCAGCGCATGACCGAGAAAGAGCTCGCTGCCTGTCAGGAAAACCACCCCGTTGACTTCGATGGAAAAAATTCTATTTTCTAGTAGCTTGTAGCTCGTAACTTGTAACTAAAAAAATGGCTGGATTAAAAAGTTTGGCAAAGGAGACTGCCATCTACGGATTGAGCAGCATTGTGGGCAGGTTCCTCAACTACCTGCTCGTACCGGTTTATACCACAGCCCTCTCGGCACAGTCGGGAGGCTATGGCGTAGTGACCAACATCTATGCCTGGGTGGCGCTGATACTCGTCATCCTCACCTGCGGCATGGAGACAGGATTCTTCCGCTTTGCCAACAAGGAGGGCGAAAACCCGCAGAAGGTCTATTCCACCACCCTGCTTGGCGTGGGAAGCTTCTCACTCACCTTCCTGCTGATAGGCCTGCTCTGCCTGCAACCCATTGCCGGATGGCTGGAGTATGGCGATCATCCCTGGTACGTGGGGATGATGATGGTGGTGGTGGCCATGGATGCCATCCAGTGCATCCCCTTTGCCTACCTGCGTTACCAGAAGCGTCCGCTGCGGTTCGCAGCGCTGAAGTTGCTCTTCATCGTGCTCAACATCAGCCTCAACCTGATCTATTATGTGGCCATGGAGGGCAAGGAGGTGGGCTGCGCCTTCCTAATCAACCTGATCTGTACCTCGGTGGTGATGCTCTGCCTGCTGCCCGAGTTGCGTCCCTGCCGCTACGGCATGGACCGCGCCCTGCTGCGCAGGATGCTCTCTTACAGCTTCCCGCTGCTGCTGCTCGGCATAGCCGGCATCCTCAATCAGGTAGCCGACAAGATCATCTTCCCCTTTGTCTATCCAGACCCGTCGCAGGCCTCGGTGGAGCTCGGCATCTACGGGGCAGCCAGTAAGATAGCCATGGTCATGGCCATGCTGACCCAAGCCTTCCGCTTTGCCTACGAACCCTTCGTGTTCGGCAAGAGCCGCGACAAGGATAACCTGCAGATGTACGCCCAGGCCATGAAGTTCTTCATCATCTTCACTCTGCTGGCCTACCTGGCCGTACTCTTCTACATCGACATCCTGAAGTTTATCATTGGCCGTGACTACTGGCCTGGACTACGTGTGGTACCCATCGTGATGGCGGCAGAAATCTTCATGGGCATCTACTTCAACCTCTCCTTCTGGTACAAACTGACCGACCAGACCAAGTGGGGAGCCTGGTTCTCGCTGACCGGATGCAGCGTGCTGGTGCTGCTCAACCTGCTCCTTATCCCACGCTACAGCTACATGGGCTGTGCCTGGGCCGGCTTTGCAGGCTATGGCACGGCCATGCTGCTCTCCTACTTCATCGGACAGAAAAAATACCCCATCCCCTACGACCTGAAGTCCATCTTCAGCTACGTACTGCTGACAGCAATCCTATGCGCCGTGGCCTATGCAGTAGAGATAGACAACCTCTGGCTACGCCTGGCCTTCCGCTCCCTACTCCTGCTCCTCTTCCTAGGATGGATGATAAGAAAAGAACGTCATATTCTCAAACGATAACACTATGGACAACCTGCAACAGACACCGCGCAAGCCGTTCTCTATCAAGAAGTTCATGAAGGATTACCTCGACCTGCGCAAAGATAAAGACAACGAACTGGCCACCGTGGATTCCATCCGCAAGGGAGTGGAGTTCAAAGGGGCCAACCTCTGGATTCTGATTCTGGCCATCTTTATGGCCTCTCTCGGACTGAACGTCAACAGCACAGCCGTCATCATCGGTGCGATGTTAATCTCACCCCTCATGGGACCAATCATGGGCGTAGGCCTTTCGGTGGGGCTCAACGACTTTGAACTGATGAAGCGTTCACTGAAGAGCTACCTCATCACGACGCTCTTCAGTGTCACGACGGCCACCATCTTCTTCCTGATCAGCCCCGTAGCCGAGGGGCAGTCGGAGTTGCTGGCCCGTACCTCGCCTACCATCTACGACGTGTTCATTGCCCTGCTCGGCGGCTTGGCCGGTGTGGTGGCCCTCAGCACTAAAGAGAAAGGTAACGTAATCCCCGGTGTGGCCATCGCCACAGCCTTGATGCCACCCCTCTGCACAGCAGGCTATGGGCTAGCCACGGGCAATGCAGTCTATTTCTTCGGTGCCTTCTACCTCTACTTCATCAACTCCGTCTTCATCAGCCTGGCCACCTTCACCGGTGTGCGGGTGATGCACTTCCAGCGCAAGGCGTTTGTGGATAAGAACCGCGAACTGAAGGTGCGCCGCTACATCGTCTTCATCGTGATTCTCACCCTCTGTCCCGCCATATACCTCACGGTGGGCATCATCCGCAACATGGTGTTCGACGGGGCAGCCAACCGCTTCGTCAACGAGCAGCTAATGTTTGAAGGTACTCAGGTACTGGACAAGAAAATCCTACGCAACGCCGACGGCAACGAGATACGTATTGTGCTCATCGGTCAGGAGGTACCAGAGGCATCACTGGCCCTAGCCCGTGCCAAGATGAAGGAGTACAATCTGGAGGACACGAAGCTCACCGTGATGCAAGGCACCAACAACGAGACGCTGGACATTGGCAGCCTACGTGCCATGGTGATGGAGGACTTCTACAAAAAGAGCGAGGAGCGCCTACAGGAACAGAAACAGCAGATTGCCATGCTGACCAGCGACCTGGAGAAATACCATAAGTTTGATGCCTTGAGTGTGACCCTGGCACCCGAACTGAAGGTGCTCTATCCCGAGGTGAAGAGCATCGCCCTCTCCCACGCCATCGAGCAGCAGGTAGATAGTCTGCAGGCCGATACGCTCACCTTTGCTATCGTACAGCTCAGCAAGCAGCCCAAGCCTGCCGAACGGGAGAAGATGACCCAATGGCTCAAAGCCCGTCTGGGCACCGACCGCCTCCGGCTGATTGTAGAAACCCATTAATCCTTAGATTATCCTATCATGAAACGCTTTTGGACCGTGACGCTTTGCCTCGTACTCAGCATCGGAGGCCTGATGACACCGGCTATGCTGCGTGCTGATGAAGGCATGTGGCTGCTGGGCAACCTAGATAAACGCACGCTGAAAGAGATGAAGCGCGAGGGGCTCCAGCTGAAGCCACGCCAGCTCTACAACGGAAAGGGACTCTCGCTGAAGGATGCCGTAGTAAGCTTTGGCGGCTTTTGCTCGGGCGTGGTGGTGAGCAACGAAGGACTGGTGTTGACCAATCACCATTGCGGCTTTGAGTCGGTACAGCTCTACTCCAACAGCGAGCATGACTACATCCGGGATGGCTTCGTGGCCCGTTCAAGAGACGAGGAGCTCTCCAATCCCGACCTCTACGTGCGCTTCCTCTACAACCAGGTGAATGTCACCAAGCGGGTACTCTCAGGAGTCACCGAGGAGATGAGCGAACAGGAGCGGTCGCAGGCTATCGACAGCATCTCGCTAGCTATCAGTGAGGAAATCAGTGCCTTCGACTCCACCTTCGTAGGAGTGGTGGATGCCTGCTACGATGGCAACGAATACTGGCTCTCGGTCTATCAAGACTTTCCCGATGTACGGTTGGTCTTTGCACCCCCCTCGTCGGTGGGTAAGTTTGGCTGGGACAACGACAACTGGGAGTGGCCACGCCACACGGGGGACTTCTGCGTCTTCCGCATCTACGCCGACAGCCTCAACCGGCCTGACCCCTATTCTCCGTCGAATGTGCCTTACCACCCCGAGGTGGTGGCCCCCATCTCCCTGAACGGTTACCAGTCGGGCAGTTTCTGCATGACCATGGGCTACCCAGGCACTACCGACCGCTACCTCTCCTCGTATGGCATCGAGCAGGCCATGAAGAGCCAGCATCAGGCACAGACGGAGATACGCGGCATCAAGCAATCCATTTGGAAGGAGGCCATGAACCGTGATAACAACCTGCGCATCATGTATGCCGCCAAATATGACCAGAGTTCCAACTACTGGAAAAACAGCATCGGCACTGTACGCAGCATCCGAAAGCTGCATGTGCTAGAGAAGAAGCGGGCCCGTGAGGAGCAGCTCCGCCACTGGATTGACAGCCAGCCCGCCGAACGCCAGCAACTGCTCCACCTCTTCACTGACCTGGAGCTGAACTACAGCCAGACCCTCCCCAGCAGTAGGGCCTTTGCCTATCTGGTAGAGAGCTTCTTCAATGGGTCGGAGCTGGTGCAACTGGCCTTCGATGTGCTCAATCTCGATACCGAGGCAGAGGAAGAAGAGGTGGTGAAGAACCTGATGAAGCTAGCCAAGAAATATGCCGACTACTACGAACCACTGGACCGCCGCGTGACGAAAGCCCTCTTCAAGGCCTACCGTGAAAAAGTCGATACGGAGTTCCTGCCCGAGTTCTATCAAACCATTGATACCCTCTACCAAGGTAACGTTGAGGCCTATGTCGATACCCTCTTCAACCAATCCAAGCTGACCAGTACCGAGGGACTCCGACTGGCTCTGAACAACGACTCCACCTACCAGATTTATCAAGACCCGGCCATCAGCCTCTGCATCGACCTGCTGACCCAAGTCTTCAACCTCAAGGCCCTCTCCGATGAATCTCTGGCCCAGATAGCCCGCTGTGAGCGCCAGCTCAATGCTGCCCTACGGCGGATGGATACAGGAGGCCGTCACTATCCCGATGCCAACGGCACCATGCGGCTGAGCTACGGCACCATAGGCGGTTACGATCCCTACGATGGAGCCTCCTACAGCTACTTCACTACCCCCTTGGGCATCTTCGAAAAGGTGTGCAGCAACCCAGGTAACCCCGACTACGAGGTTCAGCCCGAGCTGCTTGACCTCTTTCAGCAAGGCGACTTTGGGCGCTACGCCGACCGCGACGGGCAGATGCACCTCTGCTTCCTCTCCAACAACGACATCACGGGAGGCAACAGCGGCAGTGCCATGTTCAACGGTCGCGGCGAGCTGCTGGGCCTAGCCTTCGACGGCAACTGGGAGGCGATGAGCAGCGACCTGAGCTACGAACCACGCCTGCAACGCACCATCGGGGTAGATATACGCTACATCCTCTTCATCATCGAAAAGTATGGCCAGGCCGCCCACCTCATCGATGAGCTCAACCTGGTCACCACTTCACCGAGTCGTTGATGAGGATTACCACTTCACTGGTTCGTTGATGATCGTACCATCTACCATGAAGTCGTCGGCCTCACCAAACGAACCAGCCTGATACTGGATGCAGCACATCACCAGCGGCTCATCACCCGTGTTGCGCAGGGCCCTAACACCTGCCGGAGCCACACGAATCAGCGTCCCCTCACCCACGGGGAATACCTCTCCATCTACCTGATACTCGCCCTTTCCGCTGAGTATCAGATAGACTTCCTCATGCCGCTTGTGGGCATGAAGGAAGGGGGCATCCTCCTGCGGAGCCAACTTCTGGACCGAAAGCTGCGCACCAGTCAAGCCTAGGGCCTCACCAAGAAATACTTTACCTTCCACATTGTTCCAACTACCAAACTGCTTGACTGCATAATTCTTTTCCATACAATTCAATTATTTACTGGTTAATACTCTAATATTTTTCAGCGCCTATATCTCGCTGGTTTGCAAAACTTCTGCTATATTTGCCGCGCGGTTTTAAAACGAAAGATACTTTCATTTTGCAAGTGCAAAGTTAGAGGCACTTTTTCATTCCCGCAAGAGGGGAGAAAAAGGTTAGTCACTTACTTTTCAGTCGGAATTGGCTGTATCAACGAGTTATGCAACAAAAAAATTGCCTGATCGCAAAAAAATATTTTCACTTATCAATAATGAAACAATGAAGAACAATCCCACCTCCTTGCCCAAGATGCAGCTGCCTGCCGACGGCATCCTCTCACCCACCTACCCCAAGTGTCCTTTTCGCAACGTCATCAGCCGCTTTGGCGACAAATGGTCGCTCATCATCCTGATGGTCATCGGGGGCACCCCTTCGCCCCTCCGCTTCAGCGAGCTGGAGCGCCACATCCCCGACATCTCCTCACGGGTGCTTTCCTCCTGCCTGCGCACTCTGGAGGCAGACGACCTGATAACGCGCAAAGTCTATCCCGTGGTGCCGCCCCGCGTGGAATATACCCTGACCGAGGTAGGCACTTCGCTGATTCCCCACTTACAAGCCCTGGCCGACTGGGCCAACAGCCACTACGACCAGGTCATTGCCCACCGAGCCCGCTACAACAAGAAGCAGCGTTGAATTTTAGCTGTTTTGTCCAAATATTTCTTTTTACTCATGGAGTTGCTCCTCAAACAGCAGCTCTAATATTTCTCCATCGTTACGTTAAAGTAACTAGGGGATGAACTCGATTTGAAGTCGATTTGAACTCAATTTGAAGTCGATTTGAACTCAATTTGAACTCGATTTGAACTCGATGAAAAATTAGAGATTCATTGACTTCAAATCGAGTTCAAATGGGTTTCACTTTAGCGTAACAACAGAGTAACCTTAGAGGTGCGACAGAGATAGATGTTAGGATTTATGAATTTTGGAGAAAAGGACTAGCGTTATTCCAATTTATTTTGTACATTTGTCGCAGATTTTAAAACTCCGACTGCTATGGATTTACTGATTATCGTTCAGCTACTTGTTGTCTTGCTGGCTCTCTATGTAGGGTCGCGTTATGGGAGCCTGGCCCTAGGGGCTATCTCGGGGATTGGACTGGCCATCCTGGTGTTTGGTTTCCAGATGAAGCCGGGGACACCGCCTACCGACGTCATCTACATCATCGTGGCTGCCGTGACCTGTGCGGGAATGCTTCAGGCTTCGGGCGGCATGGACTGGATGATTCAGCTGGCTGAGAAGCTGCTGCGCAAGAATCCAGGTTCCATCACCTTCCTGGCACCTCTCTGCACCTTCTTCCTCACCGTGATGGTGGGCACAGGACATGTAGTCTATACGCTGATGCCCATCATCTGTGACATCGCACTCAAGAAGGGCATCCGTCCCGAGCGACCCTGTGGCGTGGCCAGCGTGGCCTCACAGTTGGGCATTACCTGCTCGCCGATTGCCGCTGCCGTGGCCTCGTTTGTAGTCATCTCCTCGGCCAACGGCTTTGAGGTGAGCAACCTGCAGGTCATTGCCATCACCATCCCGGCCACACTGTGCGGACTGATCGCAGCATCGGCTCTGAGCTACCAACGGGGACTGGATCTGGAGAAGGACCCCAAGTTTCAGGCCCGTTGTGCCAATCCCGAGACCTATCGCTACATGTATGGCAATACGGCTACGCTGCTCGATGTGGAGGTCTCCCGTGAAGCTAAGCGTTCGGTCTATATCTTCCTGGTGGCGCTAGGCATCATTGTATTGTTCTCCATCTGTCAGATAGCGGGATGCGACATCAGGCCAACGTTTCCTACGGGGCAGTTGGGGGCCGATGGCACCCCCATCCTCAAACCACTCTCTATGAGCATCATCATCCAGATTGTGATGATCGCTGCGGCGGCCTTCATGATTATCCTGGCCAAGGCACAGCCCAAGAGAGCCGTGGCGGGTGCCGTGTGGCAGAGCGGCATGGTAGCCGTGGTAGCCATCTATGGCATTGCCTGGCTGGCCGATACCTTCTTCAGCAACTACATGGAGGAGATGAAAGCGGGGTTGGGTGGCATCGTGGCGGAATATCCCTGGGCAATAGCATTTGCCTTCTTTGCCGTGTCGATGCTGATTAATTCGCAGGGAGCGGTCGTCGTGTCGATGCTTCCCCTGGCCTACTCGCTCGGCATACCCGGTCCGGTGCTGCTCGGTGTCTTCCCCAGCGTCTATGGCTACTTCTTCCTGCCCAACTACCCCTCGGACATCGCCACGGTCAACTTCGACCGCTCGGGCACCACGAAGATAGGCAAATACCTACTCAACCACTCCTTCATGATGCCCGGCCTGGTCAGTGTCGCAGTGGCCACCGTGGTGGCCTATGGGTTGGCGATGATTTTCTTCTAATACCAGTCGTTGCAGAGACTTCAAAAGCATTTGCAAAGACCTCAAAAGTTAAGAAGATAGAATTATTGCCCGATGGATGCAGGATTCGTCACGCTGAAGCGTTTACTTGATGTAATATTCATCTGAATATATCGTGTAGTATTCAACTAAATGTAGTATTCATCTAAAAATGTATATCATGTATAACGTAATGCTTATGACAATGAAGAAAACCAAGATGCTTCTCCTGCTCTGCCTCTGTGCAGTGCTCCCCGCTTTCCTCTGCTCGTGCGATGACGACGACAGCTATTCGCTGGGCGACTTCACCCCGCCCCTGTGGGCTACCGTGCGTACCCAGGGCACAGCCTTCTACCTGGATTGTGACGTGTGGGGCACGCTGTGGCCCGTCAATACCGACCTCTACGGCTACGAGGCCGTGGATGGGCAGCGGGTCATCACCTCGTTCAATCCCCTGGCCGATGACTACGAGGGCTTTGACCATGCCGTGAAGATTCTCTCGCTGCAGAATGTATTGACCAAACAGCTCGAACAGCTTACCCCCGACAACGAAGAGGAGTATGGCAACGACCCGCTGCTCATCTACCAGGGCGACATGTGCGTGAGCGGAGGCTACCTCAACCTGCTCTTCCTGCAGAACCTGCCGGCCTCGCAGAAGCACCGCATCAGTCTGGTGCAGAGCGAGGAGGAGCAGTTGGCCGCAGCAGCGGATGGCTACCTGCATTGCCAGTTGCGCTACAACACCTTCGGCGACCTGACGGGCCGCAGGGCCTACGGAGCAGTCTCCTTCCACCTGGGCCAACTCCCCGAGGGATGCCAAGGTGTCAAGGTGCAGCTACAGTCAGAGAAGAACGGCGCTGTGGAGGTAACATTCGACTTGGCAGAGGCTCCAACCACCTCCCGACAGGCCGTTGACACCAGCGGCATGTTGCTACAGTAAGACAGACAGCGGGTGCAAATCATGAAAAGTAACGCGAAGGACTACAATGCAACAGGATCGTAACCTCCGCGTTACCTTTTCTTAAAATGGGCGAAAAACCGGCGTAACTTCAACCCTCTACTTTTGCGGCAAAATTCAAAACAAAAGTAGAACAAACGTATGAAGACAATCCTGCGAGCAGCCCTCTTCCTGGTGCTGCTGATGGCCCTGGGTACCACAACCCTGCTGGCCGACGAGAAAGAGAACGAGAACGCCCCGCGACAAGGCACCGTGCGCGGACGCATCATCGACAATGAAAGCCAAACCCTGCCCGGCGCCTCCATCTACATCGAGAAGCTACAAACAGGCGTGACAAGCGATGTCAACGGCTTTTATACCTTAAGCAATCTGGAGCCTGGCACCTACACCGTCAAGGTGACCTACGTGGGCTACGCCCCCGTGGAGATGAAGCTCACCATCCCTGCCGGCAAGACGCTGGAGAAGGACTTCGTGCTGAGTGAAGGCGTGCAACTGCAAGAGGTGGTGGTAGGCGGTGCCTTTCAGGGACAGCGACGTGCCCTCTCACAGCAGCGCTCCATGCTGGGCATGGGTCATGTGGTGAGCGCCGACCAGGTGGGTAAGTTTCCCGACTCCAACATCGGTGATGCCCTCAAGCGCATCCCGGGCATCAACGTGCAGTATGACCAGGGCGAGGCCCGCTTCGGTCAGGTACGCGGTACTTCGGCCGACCTCAGCTCCGTGACCATCAACGGCAACCGCATCCCCTCCGCCGAGGGTGATACGCGCAACGTACAGCTCGACCTCATCCCTGCCGACATGATCCAGACCATTGAAGTCAATAAGGTGGTCACCCCTGATATGGATGCTGATGCCATCGGTGGCAGCATCAACCTAGTGACCAAGAACTCCCCCTACAAGCGCTTCATCACCGCCACCGCCGGTAGCGGCTACAACTGGGTGAGCGACAAGGCGCAGCTCAACCTCGGCTTCACCTACGGACAGCGCTTCTTTGGTGACCGCCTGGGCGTGATGCTCTCCGCCTCCTACCAGAACGCACCCAGCGGCTCAGACGATGTGGAGTTTGCCTGGGACAAGGACATCAACACCGGCGAGCTGACCGTCACCGACTACCAGATCCGCCAGTACTACGTGACCCGCGAGCGTCAGAGCTACTCCGCCGCCCTCGACTGGGTGGTCAATGCCAACCACAAGCTGACCTTCAAGGGCATCTTCAACAACCGCAACGACTGGGAGAACCGCTACCGCCTCACGCTCAAGGACCTCAACCTCGACGATGACGGCTGCGTCATCAACAACAAGGCCACCGTACGCATCCAGACCAAGGGTGGTACCCCCGACAACCGCAACGCCCGCCTGGAGCGCCAGCGCACCATGGACTTCACCCTGGGCGGTGAGCACCTCTTTGGCCGCCTGAGCGCCGACTGGAGCTTCAACTATGCCCGTGCCACGGAGGAGCGTCCCAACGAGCGCTACATTGACTACCAGCTCAAGAAGCAGAAATTCAATCTCGACCTGAGCGACGAGCGTTGGCCCCTAGCCACACCTCAGGAGGGCTACAAGATGATTTACGATGAGGACTTCTCCCTCAAGGAGGTCACCGAGCAACAGGAGGACATCGTGGAGGAGGACCTGAAGTTCAAACTCGACTTCAAGCTGCCCCTCAAGAAGGGTGCCTGGGGCAACAGCCTCCGCTTCGGTGGTAAATTCGTGCGCAAAAGCAAAGACAAAGAGATAGACTTCTACGAATACACGCCTCTGGATGAAGATGGGTTTGACAAGGCCAGCCTCGCCTCCGCCATCTATCAGAACCGTGACGGCTACATGCCTGACAATGCCTACCTGCCTGGCCGCTTTGCCAGCAAGGAGTATCTGGGCAGCCTCGACCTGAACAACCCCTCCCTCTTTGAGAAGGAGCAGGTGGCCGAGGAATTGGCCACCAACTACAACGCCCGTGAGACGGTGACCGCCGGCTACCTGCGCTTCGACCAGAAGCTGGGCAAGCAGTGGAATCTGATGCTGGGCCTCCGTCTGGAGAATACCCACGTGAAGTACAGCGGAAGCCAATATGATGCCGTTGACGATGTCACCACCCGCACCCCCTACGAGAGCGACAGCTACCTCAACGTACTTCCCTCCGTGCTGGCCAAGTGGAGCGTCAGCGAGGACCTGAAACTGCGTGGCTCCTTCACCACCACCATCGCCCGTCCCAAGTACTCAGCCCTGGCACCCAACATCAGCATCGACCGCAACGACAACGAGATCTCCCTGGGTAACCCGGGCCTGAAACCCACCAAGTCGTACAACTTCGACCTCAGCTCCGAGTACTACTTCCCCTCCGTGGGCATGGTCAGCCTCGGCCTCTTCTACAAGAAAATCGACGATTTCATCGTGGATCAGACGCTGCGCAACTACGAGTGGAACGGCAACGTCTATACCAAGTTCAGCCAGCCCCGCAACTCGGGCAGTGCTAACCTCCTAGGTGTAGAGGTGGGCTACCAGCGTGACTTCGGCTTCATTGCCCCCGCTCTGAAGTGCGTCGGCTTCTACGGCAACTACACCTACTCCTACAGCCGCGTGAAGCACTTCAACTTCGAGGGCCGCGAAAATGAGAGCGGCCTGCGCCTGCCCGGTTCACCCGAGCACACCGCCAATGCCTCCCTCTTCTTCGACAAGGCCGGCGTCAATGTACGCCTCAGCTACAACTACGCCTCCTCCTTCATCGACGAGATGGGTGCATCGAGCTTCTACGACCGCTACTACGATGCCGTAGGCTACCTCGACCTCAATGCCAGCTACACCTTTGGCCGACGACTGAAGACCACCGTCTATGCCGAGGCCACGAACCTCCTTAACCAGCCCCTGCGCTACTATCAGGGCACCAAGGATCGGACCATGCAGAGCGAGCATTATGGTGTAAAGGTCAATGCCGGAGTGAAAATCAGCTTCTAACCTCTTAAAGCTAGACTCTTTTACTCAACTTTTGGGATAATCCGCGCAGGAGGCAGGGCAGTGATGCTCTGCCTTCTCTTCTTTTTTCAGTCGTGGTCTATTCCTATTATATAAGTAAAGCTGACCTATTATATAATGAAAGCTGACCTCTCCTCTACGATATGCAAGTTTAGCCACATAAGTGGATAGACTTAAAGACTTCAACTGGTTCCGCTTCACGAATAAATAGTGATTAGTGATAAATGATTAGTGACTAGTGACTATTATGATTAACCTGTAAGGGCGGAATATGTTCCGCCCTTACAATATAATATGTATCTGAGATGAAAATAAGAACGATGTTTCTTTTCTGGGTCAACGGAGACCATGAAGAGACCTTGCAGCTGAAGAAGGGTAAGAGTTACACCCTGTAAACTGATTTTCCTCAATCACAAGTGGCTGTAGGATGGAATATCCCCATCGTGCAGCCACTTTTTTTAACCTCCTACACGCTCTTTCATTTCTTTGTTGTATCTTTGCCCCCAAGTTTCTAGCCAACATAAAGATGAATATTCTTTTATTAATCGGAGGACTTGTCCTCATTCTCCTGGGAGCCAATGCACTGACCGACGGTGCCGCATCCCTGGCCAAACGGTTCGGCATCTCCGAACTGGTCATTGGCTTGACCATTGTGGCCTTTGGCACGTCCGCCCCTGAGCTGACGGTCAGTGTAGCCTCAGCACTCAACGGCAGCGCCGACATGGCCGTAGGCAACGTGGTGGGAAGCAACCTCTTCAATACGCTGATGATTGTGGGCTGTACCGCCCTCTTTGCCCCCATCATCATCACCCGAGGTACCCTGCTCAAGGAGATACCGCTCTGCATACTGGCCTCGGTGGTGCTCTTCATCTGCGCCAGCGACCGTCTGCTCAACGGCAGTCTCCTCAACCGGATTGACACCTCCGACGGACTCATCCTGCTCTGCTTCTTCCTTATCTTCATGAGCTACACCTTCGCCATCGCGCACAAACCTGCCACGGACGAAGGGGAAGAGAAGAAGGAAGAGGATGCGGAGGTTCGACATATGCCCCTCTGGCAATCAGCCCTCTACATCGTGGGTGGACTGACGGCCCTGGTGCTGGGCGGCAAGGGCTTCGTGAATGGAGCCAGCGGCATAGCCCGCGGACTAGGCGTGAGCGAGGCCGTCATCGGCCTGACCATCGTGGCCGGAGGAACCTCCCTGCCCGAGCTGGCCACAAGCATCGTGGCCGCCCTGAAGAAAAATTCCGAGATAGCAATAGGCAACGTAGTGGGCAGCAACCTCTTCAATATCTTCTTCGTACTGGGGTGCTCGGCCACGGTCACTCCCCTCTCCCTGCAAGGCATCACACAGGTGGACCTGCTGGTGCTCATCGCTGCGGGCATTCTGCTCTGGCTCTTCGGAGTCTTCTTCGGCAAGCGCACCATCACCCGCATAGAGGGCAGCATCCTGGCCCTAGCCTACGTGGCCTATACGGCCTACCTCATCTGGCAAATCAACGCATAATCAATCATTAATCTCAAACCATAAAATAATTCAGATTCCTCATGGCTGTTACCATCAAGAAAGTCACTACACGACGCGAACTCGAGCAGTTCATCCGCTTCAACTACCATATGTACAAGGACAACCCCTACTCCGTGCCCGACCTCTTCGACGACATGCTCCGCACCTTCAACAAGAAGTACAATGCCGCCTTTGAGTTTTGCGAAGCCGACTACTTTCTTGCCCTGCGCGAGGGGAAGATTGTGGGACGCGTAGCGGCCATCATCAACCACAAGGCCAACGCCACCTGGGCAGCCAAGAATGTGCGCTTCGGATGGATTGACTTCATCGACGACGAGGAGGTAAGCCGTGCCCTGCTGGAGACGGTGGAGCAGTGGGGGCGCCAACGGGGCATGACCCACATCCAAGGTCCATTGGGCTTCACCGACTTTGATGCCGAGGGTATGCTCATCGAGGGCTTTGAGGAGCTCAGCACCATGGCCACCATCTACAACTACTCCTACTACCCTCAGCACATGGAGCGTCTGGGTTACCAGAAGGAGGCCGACTGGGTGGAATACAAAATCTACGTGCCTGATGCCATCCCCGAAAAACACCAACGCATCTCGGAACTGATTCAGCGCAAGTACAACCTGAAAGTAAAGAAATACAGTTCAGCCAAACAGATAGCCGCCGACTACGGCCAGGCCATCTTCGACCTCATGAACGAGGCCTACAAACCACTCTACGGCTATTCAGCCCTCTCGCAGAAGCAGATTGACCAACTGATAAAGACCTACCTGCCCGTGCTCGACCTGCGTATGGTGACGCTCATTACCGATGCTGACGACAAGCTCGTGGCTGTAGGTATCTCGATGCCCTCGCTGGCCCAGGCCCTGCAGAAGAGCCACGGTCGGCTGCTCCCCTTCGGCTGGTGGTACCTGGGTAAGACGCTCCTGTTGAAGCGCTACCCCAAGGTGCTTGACCTACTGCTCGTAGCCGTCAAGCCGGAATACCAGAATAAGGGTGTGAATGCCCTGCTCTTCAACGACCTGATACCCGTCTATCAGCAGCTGGGCTTCGAGTATGCCGAGAGCAACCCCGAGCTGGAGCAAAACGGCAAGGTACAGGCCCAATGGGGTTACTTCGAGACCAAGCAACACAAGCGCCGCCGCAGCTACTCCAAGCCGCTGTAAAGCGAATAAGAAACATGCACTTTCTCCTGTAGCTTGTTTGAACCGTATAGCATAAAAAAAGGCAGAACCCCGAAGTAGGATTCTGCCTTTTTTATTTATCCGACCGACTTGATTTAGAAGTCGATCGTGTTGAGCTGTTTATCTACCAACAGGCCGTCGAGGACGTTCAGCTTGAGCGTGAATTTGCTCTTGGCCTTGAAGCGGATGGTGAGCAACTCTACATCACCCTCCAGGGTCTCCTTGTCACCCAGGTTGACGAACGTGGGATAGAGTGCCTTCTGGCCGTTGGTGTGCAAGCGGTCGTAGGTGAGGTCGCGCATGGCCTTCATGCCTTGGGCTTCGGTGCCCAGGTACTCCATCTCCTGCGGGTTGTAGGGCAGGGCAAAGCTGAGGGCATTGACATCATGCAATCCTGTACCCTTTACCTTGATTTCGATGGTCTCACCAGCGTTATAGAGCTTCTTGTTGGCCGTTACCGTCACCTTGCCGTTGAGCGAAGCAGGCTGTCCCGGTTCGATACCATCCTCAAGCTTCACGGCCACGTGCGAGATATCGTAGGCATCAATCAGACCGTTCAGGTTGAGATCGCCCTTGCTGATATAGCCCTCGAAGTCGCCGTCACCCTGGCGCAGACCAGTATAGTTCATATACGAGGTGAGGTCATTGTCATCGAGCTTTCCGTCAAGGTTGATGTCACCAGGGATGTAGCATTCCGAGCCAGGCACGCGGAAGACGTAGAGCTCGCGTCCTGAGCCGAAGTTACCTACGGCCTTGGCTACGCCAATCTTGATGAAGCGCATCACGGGCTTCTCCTTGAACTGGAACTCCTTGGCATCACCACCCTTCCACTCAAAGGCTCCGGCCTCAGTCCAATTCTTCTTATCCAAGCTATAATATACGGTACCCTGGAGCAAGGTGCCATTGCCACCGTTGGTACGGGGCAGGTAGATGAACTTCTCCACCTGACCGATGCTGTTGAGGTCCATGACGATGTCAAACGGAACTGCTGACTTGCCCCAGGCAGTATGCCACAGATTCGACTCATCGAAGTCGAACATCTTATCTACACCTTCGTCTTCCTGGTCATCGCAAGTGGTCTCTGCCGTGATGCCCTTGATGGCCCACTCCAGCGGATCGGACTTGGTCTTAGCCGTCAATTCAGTCCATGCCGAAGTGCCATCCGCATTCACGGCACGGAGCTTGAGCGAGTAGGTGGTCTCAGGACGCAGGTCACTCAGAAGCAGACGGTCGCGGGTAATCGTGGAGTAGAGCATACCGTCGTGCTCTATCTCGTAATAGTCAGCATTCTCTACCTTATTCCATACCGGCAGCAGGGTGTAGGCAGTGATGTTCTCCTCAGACACAGCTGCACGAGGAGCGGTGAGCTGACCGTGCTGCATCAACTGCTTGCTTTCCACCTCGTAGGCGTAGCCCTTTACCTCCAGACTCACTTCGTGGAGCGTCACATCAGTAGCACCAAGGCGTACATGGAGCAAGGGGTTCTTGATGACATGCAGCTGAGCCATCTCACTGCCTGCAGTGGCAAACTGATTCAGCTCGGGCTGCTGCTCGTAGTAGTAGGCATTGTCCGTGCGGCCCAGCTCGTCGAGTGACTGCACCTCGGTCAGCTTGATACGCTTGCCACCCACTACAGCCGTCAACTTCTTGGGCTTAGCAGTCAAGTTCATGCGAATCACGGTGGATTTCTCCTTCACCATGCCTGCAAACGCACCCTGTGTGGGCTGGATGCGTACCACAGCCAGGTCAGCATTGAGCGACTGCGTAATGAGCGTAGTAGCGCTCTCGCCACGGCGGTAAGCCTCAGTAAGTCCATCGTCATCGTACTCTGTAAACGCAGTCTCTCCGTAGGGATAAACCTCGTAGATGCGCTCACTGGGATTCACCTGATTGGGGTGGTTGTGAGGACGGTTAAGCGGAATGATGGCACCACGCTTCACGAAGAGGGGAAGCTTCCAGAGGGGAGCCTCATAATTGTTGATGATCCGGCCACCCTGATAAATCTCGCCAGTGAAGTAATCCAACCATTCGCCCTCAGGGAGGTAGATGCCATCGCGGATGTCGTTGCCCTTCTCATCGGCCTCCGTGGCCTGATAGATAGGAGCCACCAGGAAGTAGGGACCGTAGAGGAACTGATACCGTGTGGAAGCACCCAGGGTATAGGGATTGGGATCGTCAATGAACATGGCGCGGATCATCGGCTTGCCATCCACCGCCTCGCGGGCGATGCTGTAGGCGTAGGGCATGATTTCCGACTTCATCTTCAGGTACCAGCGGTTGATGGAGGCAGCCGGTTCACCCAGGATGTGGGGGTACTTGGGATTGGATCCCCAGCCGTCCATGTTGAGCTGCATGGGAGTGAAGGTCTTCCACTGGAAGTCGCGCACGTTGACGGGCGTGTTCTTACCGCCAAAGATACCATCCATGTCGGAGCTGATGTTGGGCTGACCCGAGAGTCCGCTACCGATGTAGGTCGGGATATGGAAGCGGATGTACTCCCATTCGCCTCCCGTCTGGTCACCCGACCAGATACCGGCGTAGCGCTGTGTACCGGCCCAACCATCGAGAGAGATGATGAAGGGACGGGCATCGTTGCCGTAGTAGGGCATGATGTGACCTACGTCGGCCACACCATTAAGGCCAAACGAATAGCCGGCACCTACCCAAGCCACGTCGGTCTTCAGTACACGTACACCTGCATCACGCACCTCCTTGACGATGTCGCGCTGCAGCAGGGCACTGACACCCTCCTTCGGATGAAGGTCTGACTGGGTCCAAAGGCCTATCTCCACACCCTTGGAGTGGGCATAGTCGGCCAGCGACTTCAGGTTCTGGATATTGCCGTCGAGGGTCTCCGTCTGTCCGTAGCCGGCTCCGTAGCCATCGTTGGGGAGCAACCAGCCCAGAGGCATGTCGTGCGCCTCGTAGCGGTCGATGACCGCACGGGCAGAGAACTGGTAGTTGTTCTTCTCGCCGTTGAGCGACTCCTTGATGCCTTCGATGTTGCGCTGGCTCTCCTGGTAGCGCTTGCCGTCCTCAAAAAGGATACCCTTCTCGTCCTCCTTCCAGTAGTCGCGGTTGTAGGCGTTGAGGTGGCCTTCGTAGAAGCCAAACTTGGGGAGCAGCACGGGATTGCCCGTAAGCTGATAGAAGTCGTTGAGCAGACCTACAAGGTCGTCATTGACCATGAAGAAGGCATCGAGATAGTCAGTCTCGTGCGAGATGCTGACCTTGTCGGCCTCAGTAGCGCCAAAGTCATACTTACCCTTGGCAAAGGTATGCCACATCACGCCATAGCCCGCTGTGGACCAGTAGTAAGGGGTGGGTGAAGCCACGCCCCCGTCGGTCCAGCTGTTGCTGTTGACGATGGAGATGATTTTCCCCTTATGGGAGAAGCGTCCGTTCTGCACACCCCCTCCGTAGAAGTACTCCTCCTTATTTCCCTTCAGGAGAATGGAGACCTTCTTGGCAGAAAACTCCACGGGAGCGAGCGATTCGGCCACTACGGCCTCATCGCTCAGGCGCACCAGCTTGAAGCAGGCCGTCTGCTTGTTAAATACCAACTTCATCCTGGCGGTAGAGATGGCCAGCTCCCCGGCGTTGTCGAACAGGGTGATGGGGCCTACCGCCTTTCTGGGGGCATCGACCAGAATCTGCGCCTCGGGATTGGCTTCAGGGTCACGGATAATACCGCCCTTGACATCTTGAAACATACGGAAGATGTTCTCACCGTAGAAGTCGATGCACATCCGCGTGTTGTCACTGAAGAGTACTTCAGCTGTGGTGGGATTGATTATCCGGGCACTCACAATGCCTACGGTCTGACCCGCACAACTGCTTACGGTCTCCGCCTTGGCAGGCAGAGCGTACATCGGGCTGGCTATCGAAAGGCCCAGAGGCAACGAGAGGGCCAGCATCAACGATTTTGCTTTTTTCATAAGGTTATTGTTTTAAATTGTTTAGATTAGGAACATTATCTCTTGTTGAGGTTGTCTTCATACGACGATTCCAATGAGGTTATTTTTTCTTCTTGGAGCGTTTGGCCCATCCCTCTTCGCTGAAGTCTGGCTCAGGACCGCGCAACTCGTTGTCGTGCTGGAAGAACTGCTTCCAGTCGTCCTTCTTGCCCCGAGGCTTGGTGTAACCCCGCTCGGCACGGCTCGGCTTCTGGCGTTTCTCGGCAGGAGTCCCAGCAGACGCCGCAGCCCGTTTCCCGGCAGCAGTCCCAGCAGATGCACGCTTCCCTGAAGTGGCATCAGCAGAAGCACGGCGCTCCTTCTTGGACTTATCGGCAGGTTGGTCTGCCAGTTCGGCCACCACCTTACGTCCACCCCATTGAGTGCGGTTCAGGGCCTTCACCACATGGGCCGCCTCACCAGCCTCCACATCGAAGAAGGAGTAGGTCTGCATGAGGTCAATGCGGCCCAGCTCCACGCGGTCGCGGGTGTTGCGGTTGATGAGACCTATCAGGTCGGCAGGGAAGAAGTTATCCCTTTTGCCCAGGTTGATGAAGACACGCTCAAAGCCCTCCTCGGCCTTACGGCTACGGGGCGACTTGGCGCCCTTCTCCTTGGCATCCTTCTGCTTACTGCCCTTGGCGGGCTTGACCGCAGCCACCTGCTCGATGTCTTCGCGGTCGCGGTAGTACTCCAGGAAGCGGTTGAACTCATGGCTCACGATGCGCTTGATAAGGTCCTCTTTAGAGAGCCAGTCGAGCTTGCGATAGACATCGGGCATGAACTCCGCAATCTCCTCCTCATTGACCTTCACCTTCTCCAGGTCGTCGATGACCTTGTAGAGTTGCTTCTTGCAGATCTGCTTGCCTGTGGGCATCACGCCCTCTTCAAACTGCTTCCCGATGGTGCGCTCTATCTCGCGCACCTTGATGCGTTCGCGCAGGTTGATGATGGCAATGCTGGTACCGGTCTTTCCGGCCCGGCCCGTACGTCCGCTGCGGTGGGTATAGCTCTCGACATCATCGGGCAAGCCATAGTTGATGACGTGGGTCAGGTCGTCCACGTCCAGTCCGCGAGCAGCCACGTCGGTGGCTACGAGCAGCTGCAAGTGACGCACGCGGAACTTCTGCATCACCAGGTCGCGCTGCGCCTGCGAAAGCTCACCGTGGAGCGAGTCGGCATTGTAGCCCTCCTGCATCAGTTTGTCGGCAATCTCCTGCGTCTCCTTGCGGGTGCGGCAGAAGATGATGGCATAAATCTGCGGGTAGTAATCGACGATGCGCTTCAGGGCAGCATATTTGTCCTTGGCATGCACACAGTAGGCCACATGCTTCACGTTGGCCGTGCTCTCGTTCTTCTTTCCTATGGTAATCTCCTTGGCATCGCGGAGGTAGTTCTTGGCAATGCGGGCAATCTCAGGGCTCATCGTGGCCGAGAAAAGGAGTGTGTTGCGCTCCTGCGGCACGGCGGCCAGGATGGTGTTGATGCTCTCGGTAAAGCCCATGTTGAGCATCTCATCGGCCTCATCAAGTACCACATTCTCCACTGCATGAAGCGACACGGTGCCACGCTCCATCAGGTCGATAAGACGGCCCGGTGTGGCCACGATGAGGTGTACGCCGCGCTTCAGGGCCTTAATCTGGCTCTCGATGGAGGAGCCGCCATAGACGGGCAGCACGTGCAGTCCACTCAGGTACTTGGCGTAATCGCTCAAGTCACCGGCAATCTGCAGGCAGAGTTCACGGGTGGGACAGAGGATGAGCGACTGGGGCTCGCAGCGCTCCACCTCAATCTTCTGCAGCAGAGGCAGTCCAAAGGCCGCCGTCTTGCCGGTGCCGGTCTGTGCCAGGGCCACTACATCGTTGTTCTTGCCGAGCAGGTAGGGAATGACCTCCTCCTGCACGGGCATGGGCTGTTCGTAGCCCATCTCTTCAATGGCCCGGCGAATCTCCGCCGACACACCAAGTTCTTCAAATGTCTTCATCAATCGAATGTATGTATCTATATGTTTTTGAAAGCGCAAAGATAGTATAAAGCGCGAAATAAAACAAAAGCTTGCGCATATTGATAAATAAATTAAAGAAAAAAGCGATAAATAAGGGAAAAAGTGTATCTTTGCTGCACCAATAACCATTCTTCCTCATATAGAAAGATATAGATAGATACTTATGAAACAGAAGAGCAAAGCAATCATCGTCATGGCCGCCTTGCTGACCGTCATGTTCACAGCATCAGCCTCAGCAGCGGGCAAGAAGAACCCAGAAGCCAAACGTCAGGCCGCCAAGGAGCGGGCCCTGCAGACCATCACCATCGAGACCACCAAAGCACACATCGGCTTCCTGGCCTGCGACCAACTCAGAGGGCGCAAGGCGGGCACCCGTGACTCGAAGATTGCGGCGCAGTACATCAAGTCACTGCTCCGTCAGTGGGGCATCGCTCCGCTGGGTGATGACTACGAGCACCCCTTCGAAGCCTACAGCATGGAGTGGCAGAAGCGCAAGCCCTACTACGTGGACCCCGACTCCATAGTCAAACTCAAGCAGATGACCCACCGCAAGCTCGACCTGGTCAATATCCTGGGCATGATACGCGGCAAGCGGAGCGATGAATACGTCATCGTGGGAGCACACTTTGACCACCTGGGCTGCGACCCCGAGCTGGATGGAGACCAGATCTACAACGGTGCTGACGACAACGCCTCGGGTGTGAGCGCCGTGCTGCAGATAGCCCGGGCCTTTGCCGAGTCGGGAGATGTGCCCGAGCGCAACGTCATCTTCGCCTTCTGGGACGGCGAGGAGCTGGGCCTGCTCGGCTCGAAGCACTTCACGCAGAGTTGCCCCTTCATCAGCCAGGTGAAGGGCTACCTCAACTTCGACATGATAGGTCGCAACAACAAGCCCGATAACCCACAGCACGTGGTCTATTTCTACACCGCATCCCACCCCGCCTTTGGTGACTGGCTGAAGGAAGACATCGCCCGCTACGGCCTCCACCTCGACCCTTACTATAACGCATGGGACAATCCCGTGGGCGGTAGCGACAACGGCTCATTTGCCAAGAAGGGCATCCCCATCATCTGGTATCACACCGACGGCCATCCCGACTACCACCAGCCCGGCGATGAAGCCTCCAAAATCAACTACGAGAAGGCCACCGACATCACCCGTGCCTCATTCCTCAACATGTGGAACCTGGCCAACGTGGAGAGCTATTAAGCCCTCATACTCCAAATGACTTACCGCACTCATCTCCAGCATGCCAGCGGCTTCCTCTACGGGATGCTCTCCTCGGCCAGCTTCGGACTCATACCGCTCTTCACCCTGCCCGCCATGGATGCAGGCATGGACTTCTGGTCTATCCTGATGTACCGTTTCGCCCTGGCCACACTCATGCTCTGCATCCTGCTGCTGGTCAACCGCCAGTCGCTGCGCATCAAGCGCTATGAGCTCCTCCCCCTGCTCCTGCTGGCCGCCCTCTACGACGGCTCCGCCCTGCTCCTCTTCTGGGGCTACCACTTCATGGCCAGTGGTGTGGCCACCACCATCCACTTCACCTACCCCGTGCTCACCACCCTGCTCATGATGACCTTCTGCCACGAGCGCTCCTCCTGGTGGCGGCACATGGCCGTACTCCTCTCCGTCTGTGGTGTATGGCTGCTCAGCAGCGGAGGCGCACACACTGACGGAGGCTCATCGCTTCCACTGGACGGACTGCTCATCGTGCTGGCTTCAGGCCTCTGCTATGCCGTCTATCTCGTCCTCGTCAGCCAGTTCAAGCAACTTGAGCTTCGCGGTCTCAAGCTCACCTTCTGGGTCTTCCTGCTGGGCTCTCTGCTCCTGCTCGGAGGCACTACGCTGTGCGGGGTAGGCCTACAGGCCGTACCCGACACATCCACCTGGATTAACCTCCTGCTCCTGGCCCTGGTACCCACCGTGGTGAGCAACATCTCCCTCATCTGGGCCATCCGCCGCATAGGCAGCACCTTGACCAGTGTGATGGGAGCCCTCGAACCACTCACAGCCGTCAGCGTAGGCATCCTCCTCTTCGGCGAACAGTTCAGCCTCCCCATAGCCTGTGGCATCCTACTCATCCTCACAGCCGTAACGCTCATCGTGCTGAAGCGAAGCAAGTAGAAGTACACGTCACCGAGCATACTCGGAAAATTTTCCGGACCTATCCGTACATTTGTCCGGACATACTCGGACAAATGTACGGGCTTGTTGGAAGTGACGTGTACTGATTTTGGTTGACAGTTTTGTTTGTTAATACTAAAGTTGTTTAC
>CAMACX010000023.1 GCA_945831575.1 uncultured Mediterranea sp. | reverse complement strand
AATATAAGTTGTAAGAGTACCTTTGGAGTGAACAGGTCAAGCAGCTGGCATTGGACGGAAAAGGAACTGTAAGTGTAAGGAACTGTAAGGGTCTGAATGTAGCGCCTCATCAGACAAATCACCGCATAAATCTTGACACACCTGCCCACCCATATGAAACTTTTCCAGCCCCCGATTTGGAATATTCAATGCAAATCCTTATATTTGCCGTGAAAATCAAAAACCTACATCATGAGAACAAGTTGCAAATCACATTTTCAAGAGGCATATAACGTTAAAACCATGACGGCGAAATTAACATACTTGAAGCCGCATATTACGACTGCAAGTTAGGCCCAAGTTAAATGAATAAGAATGAGAACTATGGCAAATAATAAAGACATTGAAGTAATCATCCCGATCGACTACAACGAATTACTGCAACAGCCTGTTGCAGTATTACCATGGGGACAACTTTTCCAGCCCCCGATTTGGAAATCTCGCTGTAACCCCTTATATTTGCAGAGGAATTAAAAAACTACATCATGAGAACGGTAAACGACCTGTTAACAAATATCAAATGGGGGGGTATTTTTATGCCTTGCGGCATGTAGCACCGCCCTCGACCCCACGGAGGAGCTGAACCAATCCTCGGCCCAGACCTCCGGACAGACCCCATCCACCCAGCAACAGACCTCATCCACTGGGCAGCAAAACCCCACCAGCAGCACCAGCGAAGCTGATGATCCCCTCACAACGAAGGTTGAGGGCACGTGGCACATCCTCCACTACTACGACCTCGCCGCGCCCCACTACCTCTACACCCCCGACGACGGCACCCGCCTCACCATAACCCCCGACAGCATCCAGCTCTACGCCGAGCAGACCCTCATCCTGGGCTTCGGCACCACGCCCCGCGACACCCTCATCCAGATCGCGGCCTACCCCTACACACCCCTCCCCCCGACCACCCTCGTCACCGGCCAGGACACCCTCCACCTCAGCCAGACCGACCAAGGCCTCCGCCTCGAAGGGCCACGGCAAGGGGTATGCCTTGAAATCATGAAATAACTAACCCTTAAAATAAATCGTTATGAAGTACTTTATTCTTATCTCTCTGCTGGCCGTAGCTTCGCCTGCATTTGCTTATTCAAGCCGTGATAGTGAAACAGCTTTCGGTATGTTTATCACCTTTATCCTCTTCATAGGAGCCATACTCTATCTGATTCTCTTCTTCAAAATATGGGGCATGACGAACAATGTGAGACGAATCAAGGAGAAGATGATTCCCTGTAATGAAGAAACTGCCGGAGAGCAAATCACACGCTTGCATATAATGGGTAAAGATGATGAGTGTGAAAGGATCATCTTATCGAAATTCTATTTCAACTTGAAAAACGAACTCTTTGCATGCAAATATCGCTGTTACAATGATACAAAACAGTATCAGGCATTACTCGAAAAACCGATTACCCCATTTACTGATGTAGTTGAAAAACTGTATCAGAAAATTGGCCGAGAGGTACCAAGCCATATCAAAAGCCTGAAGACCTATGGAGATTTTGAAAAAATGGTCATCAGCACTGATGATTTGAGATTCCCAGAAATACAATAAACAAACAGACGGACTCTGTATAAAGCATAAACATGGAAAGTTCACACAGCCAAATGATTTCACTCATCTGGAATATTGCAGATGATGTATTGAGAGATGTGTTTTTGAGAGGACAATATCGCGATGTGATATTGCCCATGGTGGTATTGCGGCGGCTTGACGCACTGCTTGAACCAACCAAAACGGAGGTGGAAGAGGAAATCAAGTGCAATGGAATGGAGAATGTCGATGAAGATGTCCTTAAAGACATCACCGGACTAAGCTACTTCAACACCAGCAAGTGGACGCTCAACCGATTGAAGAGCCAAGCATCTGACAACAACGACTTGCTGTACGACAACTTCGTGGAGTACCTCAATGGCTACAGCGAGAACGTGCGCGATGTGCTCAAGAACTTTGAGTACTACAACAAGGCCCGTAAACTAGCCGACAATGACCGACTTCTTGCAATGATTGAGAAAATCACCGACTCACACATCAATCTGACCGACAAAGAGGCTGTCGATGCCGATGGCTTGCCGCTACCGGCACTTTCCAACATAGGCATGGGGATGGTGTTCGAGGAGCTGCTGCGCCGCTTTAACGAAGAAAACAATGAGGAGGCTGGTGAACACTTCACCCCGAGAGACGCAATAGCCCTGTTGGCTCACCTGGTGTTTGAGCCGATACGCGATAATTTGCCCAAGATAATTTCTCTCTACGACCCAGCCTGTGGCTCAGGTGGTATGCTGACCGAGGCGCGCGAGTACCTGCTGAGCATCGGTGTACGTAGCAACGCCATTCAACTGTCGGGTACAGAAATCAACCCCGAAACCTATGCTATCTGCAAATCAGACCTCATCATCAAAGGTGTGGACCCTGGTGGCATCCATCATGGCAACACCATCACCGAAGACCACTTTGGTGGTAAGAGCTTTGGCTACATGATCACCAATCCACCCTACGGCAAGTCATGGAAGACCGATAAGGAGAAAATCTACGACGAGAAGACGCTTCTGGACCACCGGTTTGAACTTAGCTTGACCAACTTTGCAGGTAGTGAGGAGATGGAGGATTGTACCCCGCGTACCTCTGATGGGCAGCTGCTCTTCATCATGGAAGAGGTCAACAAGATGAAGCCTTTGGAGTATCAACCCCAAGGTTGCCGCATCGCTTCGATTCATAATGGTTCATCACTTTTTACGGGTGATGCCGGAAGTGGCGAGAGCAACGTCCGCCGCTATCTGATAGAGAATGACCTAGTAGATGCCATTGTACAGCTGCCCAACAACATCTTCTATAATACAGGTATCGCAACCTATGTATGGCTCTTGACAAACAAGAAGGCCGAACATCGTCGGGGCAAAGTGCAACTGATTGACGCTTCGCAAGCCTTCGAGAAGCTGAGGAAAAACCAAGGCTCGCGCAACTGCACCATCTCTGAGACTTACCGAGCATCCATACTGAAGGCTTACACGGACTTTGAGGAGAGAGAAGAGAACCAAGTCAACTCCAAGCTGTTCGACGGTGATGATTTCCGTTATTACAGCGTCACCATTGAGCGCCCCTTGCGGCTGAGGAGCCAGTTTAATGCATTGCTGATTGACGAGATGCTCTACGACAGCAGTGACCTCGATTTGAGCAAATGGCTCTACCAGACCTACGGGGAACGCGTATTCCAGGGCATTGATGCTGAGATTCCTGCCATCAAGGAGTACCTCAACGACAACGAACTGAAGATAACTGACAAAAAGCTGACGAAACTCATATCAGCCAAAGTATGGAAAGAGCGCCAAGCACTACAGCAAGCTGCCAAAGCGCTGATGAAGGCCGTGGGAACCGAAGTCTGGATGAACTACAATCTATTCAGCCAGAAGGTGGCTGAAACAGCAAAACGACTCAATCTCGACATCAAATCTACGGACTTGAAGGCCATTACCCGAGCTATGTCCGTTACTGACCCCAAGGCAGAGCCTGTGATTAAGAAGGAGCACAAAGCCAACAGCAAAGATGTTGAGAAGCTATGTGGCATGTATGATGTAGATGTTACGCAGCTTGCCGACTATGGTTACTTTGCCAGCGGCAAGCATGGCTACGTGGAGTACGAGACGGATTCCGAGCTGCGTGATACGGAGAAGATTCCTGTAAAAGAAAACATCTACGACTACTTCCAGCGTGAGATGCGTCCCTATGTAGCTGATGCCTGGATTAATCTCCCCGTCACCAAGATAGGGTGTGAAATCTCCTTCAACAAATACTTCTACAAGCCCACACCCCTCCGTTCGCTCGAAGAGAACGAAGCAGACATCCTCGCCCTCGATGAGCAGAGCCAGGGCTTTATCAAGTCACTCTTTAATCTGATGTAAGCGTATGGAGAGATATAGCGAATACAAAGACAGTGGCGTGCAATGGCTTGGGGAGATTCCGAGCCATTGGGAAATTAAAAGGCTTGGTAGTTATTTCATTGAAAGAAAGGAAAAAGTATCAGATAAGGAATACGAGCCACTTTCAGTGACAAAAAATGGTATATTTCCACAATTGGAGAATGTCGCTAAATCTAATGATGGAAACAATCGCAAAAAAGTAGAAGTAAATGACTTCGTTATTAATAGTCGTTCCGATAGAAAGGGGTCAAGTGGTGTTTCTCCCTTGGTCGGATCAGTTTCGTTAATCAATACTGTACTGTCACCAAAAGATACAATATGTCCACACTATTGTAAATATCTTCTTAAAAGTGTTTCTTTTATAGAGGAATATTACAGAAATGGTAGAGGTATTGTAGCTGATTTGTGGACAACCAGATATGATGAAATGAAACTTATTAATATTGCAATGCCACCCAAAATTGATCAAACTGTAATCAGCATTTATCTCGACTCTGTAACATCAAAGATAGACGAAGCCATAGCTCAGCAACAGAAGATGATAGACCTCTTGAATGAACGAAAGCAAATCATCATCAACGATGCTGTAACAAAGGGCCTCGACCCGACTGTCCCCATGAAAGACAGCGGCATCGAGTGGATTGGAGAGATTCCTAGTAACTGGAATACAAGAAGAATAAAGAATGCGTGTTCGATAATAAACGAAAAGACACAAGATAATATTCCATACGTCGAGTTGGAGAACATTGAAAGTTTAACAGGTAGATTGATTTCCGTAAGCAGTAACGAACCTGAAAGCATTTGTAGTAAGTTTGAAAAAGATGATGTGTTGTTCAATAAATTGCGCCCGTATTTAGCAAAGTGCATCATTGCAGAATTTCCAGGCAAATGTACTTCTGAACTTATAGTATTGAGGCATTTCCATGGTGACAATAGATACCTTAAATATCTTTTATTGTCTCCTAAACTAATTAACGAAATCAATATGTCAACTTATGGAGCGAAGATGCCGAGAGCCAATTGGTCTTTCATTGGCCATTGCAAAATACCTCTACCTGAAGAGTGTATTCAACGTGATATTGCCAATTATCTAGACTTTGTCACATCAAAAATTGACAAAGCCATCGAAAAGAAACAGCAACTGCTAATACTCCTCCAAGAGCGTAAACAAATCATAATAAACGAAGTAGTAACAGGTAAAGTCAAAGTATCATGAATACATCCAAAACCAACGAACAAGCTTTTGAAGAGCTGATAGAGCGTGCTTTGGTAGGCTCTACATGTGAAGAGCGTCAGCTATCAGGCCAAACCGATGTGGATGCGCAGCACCCTGATGCAAACCAATACTACTGGGGTCAACCCAAGGACATGACCGATAAGAAATATGCCTTCGATATGCGAAGACTCTGGTCGTTCCTGCACACTTCACAAAAAGAAATTCTGAATGAATATAAAGGCAAGGATCTAAAGACCGAGCTGCCCAAACAAATCTCAAAGGCCATAGATACCTTTGGCATCATCGATGTGCTGAGGAAAGGCGTAGATATCGACAATATCCACCTCAACCTCTTCTACCCTAAGCCTTCGGCTGCCGACAGCGAAATCTCGAAAGCTAAGTATGCGCTGAACCAATTCTCCGTGACGCGCCAACAGACTTACTCTGTCACACGCCCAGGCGATGAAATCGACATGGTAGTTTACATCAACGGTTTGCCGATATTCACCTTCGAGCTGAAGAATCCCTGGACGGGGCAAACGGCACACTACAACGGCCAGAAGCAGTACAGAGAAGACCGCAATCCCAAAGATACGCTCCTTAAGTTTGGCCGCTGCCTGGCTCACTTTACCTTGGATAAGAACGAGGTCTATTTCACCACCAAGCTGAACCTGGGCAAAACCTACTTCATGCCCTTCAACCAAGGTCTGCCCAATGGGCAGGGAGCCGGGAACCCCGTAAACCCTAATGGAAGCTATAAGACGGCCTATATGTGGGAGAAGATACTACAGAAAGATACCGTCGCAGACATCATCATGAACTATGTACTCTTCGACTACGGCGAGGCGAAGACGCAGCGAAGGGTGCCCCATATCATGCAGAATGCCAAGAAACTGATATTTCCTCGATTCCACCAGCTCGATGTCGTGACCAAGCTCTCTGCCGAAGTGGCCAATGTAGGTGTGGGGAATACCTACCTGATACAGCACTCTGCCGGTTCGGGCAAGTCAAACTCCCTCACGTGGTTGGCGTTCAAGCTCATCAAGACCTGTGCCAGCTCCACGGATGCCCAACGGTCGAAAGGCACCGATGCACCCCTCTTTAACTCGGTCATCGTTGTGACCGACCGAAGGCTGCTGGACAAGCAGATTACTGACAACATCAAGGCCTTCGGGCAAAGCGACCGTATTATAGCCCATGCCAATTCATCGAACGAGTTGAAGGAGGCTATTGAGAGCAACAAGCGCATCATCATCACCACGATACAGAAGTTCCCCTATATCTGTGATACCATCACCAATGTCTCTGACCACAACTTTGCCGTAATCATCGACGAGGCCCACAGCTCGCAGTCGGGCATCGCCGCCGATAAGCTGAATGCCACCATCTACAAGGACAGCGACCAAGATGGCAGCGACACCGACGAGCTGCTGCACAAGATGATGACAGAGCGCAAGATGAGCGCCAACTGCTCCTACTTTGCCTTCACGGCTACCCCAAAGAAAGAGACCCTGGAGCGCTTCGGCACACAAGATGCAGAAGGGTGCTTCCACCCTTTCCACCTCTACAGCATGAAGCAAGCCATCGAGGAGGGCTTCATCCTTGATGTGCTCACCAACTACACCACCTACAGGAGCTATTATGAGTTGACCAAGAGTATCAAGGATAATCCCGAATACAACAACGAGAAAGCTCAGAATCTGCTCCGCAGAGCCGTGGAGCGCAATCCGAATACCATAGAGGCCAAGGCCGACGTGATGCTGAGCCACTTTGAAGCCAAGATATTCCGTAACCACAAGCTGAAAGGGAAAGCAAAAGCCTTGGTGGTGACAAAGGATATTGAGTGTGCCATCACCTATTATAAGGCATTAACGCAACTCATAGAAGAGAAGAAGATACCTTTCAAGGTGCTGATAGCCTTTTCTGGTACGAAAAGCATCAACGGAATAGAATCTACCGAAACTGGAATGAACGGATTCCCCGACTCACAGACCGCAGAGATGTTTGAGCAAGATGAATACCGCTTGCTCGTAGTGGCCAACAAGTACATCACTGGTTTTGACCAACCCAAGCTTTGTGCCATGTATATCGACAAACCGCTTGATGGAGTATTGGCCGTACAGGCACTATCCCGCCTCAACCGAGCAGCTCCTGAGTTGGGAAAACTGAGTGAAGACCTCTTCATCCTCGATTTCTATAACACCATTGAGAACATCAAAGAGGCTTTCGAACCCTTTTACACCTCAACGATGCTCTCTGGATCTACCGACATCAATGTATTGCACGAACTGAAAACCTCCCTGTTAAGCATTGGGGCCTTTGACATGGATGAGGTAAATCAGTTCATAGACCTCTATGTGCATGGGGAACCTGCGGATAGGTGGTCACCCCTTATTGATGCCGCAGCACAGCGATTCAATAAGGAGATAGCGTGGCCCGAGAATGGTAAAGCAGACTTTAAAATGAAGTGCAAGCAGTTTGTCAGGGTCTATTCCAGAGCAGCTGCCATCATGACATTCGAGGTAATGGATTGGGAGAAATTCTACTGGTTCCTGCGATACCTTATTCCCGAACTCTACATTGAGCCACAAGGTGGATCTGAACTGAAAGACTTGCTTGATTCGGTGGATTTAAACACCTATGGATTACGAAGAACAACGCTCAACGAGACGATTGTGCTCGATGCAGAGGAAGCCACCATTGACCCCAACAGACCAGTCATGGTCCATGCTGGAGGGGACGATGCAGAGCCACGTGACCCGCTGGACGTGATACTTGCGGAGTTCAACGAACATTGGTTCAGAGGTTGGGAAGCTACACCCGATGACCAAAAAACCAAACTAATCAGCATTACAAGAGCCGTAGCACAGGACGAAGCGTATCAAGCACTTATCGTGGGAAACCCTGACAAAGAGGCGGTTGACCAAGCTCTGAAAGATATTATTGACCGCATCATCCGGCAGAAACGCAGAGGAGATATGTCTTTGTACAGAGAGTATCAGCAAAATGATGGATTCAAATACAACATCAGAAACCTCATTGGTCGAATGCTTGAGAACACAGATTACATCAATAAACTAATGCGTAAATCTTAAAAAAACATCCTATTAATAACCTAATCACCATGGCAGATTACGCTTTGTATAAATACATTTTCAATAAGAGTGATGACAACAATATCTTTACCTCGCTGACGCAGCAGAAGGCCATCGAACAGGCTCAGCAGGAGCTGGAGAAGGCCGTCAAGGGGGAACTCCTCTTCGTGAAGAAGCAGAAAAACAAGGAGGGCGAGTACGAACGGCTGAACTACAAGCTGCTCCGCTCGCATGGGGGCATCAGCGTGCTGATGATCTGCAACGTGAAGCGACGCAAATACCAGGAGGGAAAGGAGGACCACACGCTGGAGCATCACCCGGGATGCTACGTCGTCATCGACAACCGTCCGGGCATCGCACAGATAGCCATCGAACGCTCCTCGGCCTTCGACCGCAATGCCGACTCGGTCAGCGACCTGCTGAGCCGCTCGCTCAACCGCGTCTTCAATGACATGGGGCTGAGCATCGACATACAGCCCAGGGTGAGCTCCAACGACTTCTGGGAGACGGTGGATACCATCATGTACCAGCGCAAGGATGCGGTGCAGAGCATCGCCTTCCACTTTGCCACAGAGCAGACCATCGGCCCCGTGGATGCATCGGAGGAGGAGCTGATGCGCATGAGCTTCCTCACCTCGATGATAGCGGCCTTTGATGCCGGGGAGAGCAGCTTCAACATGAGGGCACGCAAGGACAAGTCGCTACGACTGGACCGCACGCACAGAGACGTGGCCATGGTCATTGACCTCTGCTGCCGCAACGGCTACGAGATAGCGGTCAACTTCAAGAACTCGGGACTCTACCGGAGCGGAGAGCAGGTACGCATCACGCGAGAGATGGACGAGGGGATTCTGCTTGCTTTCATCCACAGGGACCTTGACCTCTTCAGCCGCAATGGCTTGCTGGGGGAATGGCTCGACGATGCGCTGCAATCCTCACGCAATGAGATATCACTCACCTGACATCGACTGCGACGCATGAGACGACTGACAAAGCATACCCTGGAGGGCCATTTGCAGACCCTCTGCGCCGACCACTGGCTCTACCGCAGCACGGTGAGGGCGGTCAAGACGGAGCTGAGCAAACTGAGCCTGATGCACTACTCGGCTGAGGAGCTATGGGCCGACTGCATCAAGGAGCTGGACAGCTTCCGCAGGGGCCATACACTCTACAAGACGGCTTGCCAGCTCGCTCTGCTCGACTTCTACAACGAACTGCTCCACCGCCAGCCCGACAGCGAGCCCTACCGCGAGGAGTGCCGCAAGCTCACGGCGCTCTTCATAGCCATGCTCTTGCTCCTATTCAGCAAGATAGAGGGGCTGAGCGTCAGAGAGGTGGTGCTATCTATCATGCTGCAAGGCAAACGGATGACTCTGCCCGTGGACGAGGCGCTTACAGAGGTGCGCTGCGAGATGTGGCGCATGGGCGAGGAGGAGTTTACGGCACAGCTCAGGGCCTACGTGGAGGGTGATGACTATCTTTCGGACGAGATAGATCGCATCATGGAGGAGTGGAGCACCGGGGCCAACAGCGCCTCACCGCAGGGCATGGGATGGCCAAGGGCGGAGGGATTGCCTAGAGCAGAGGGCAAGCCGATGGTGGAAGCCGTGGCAGACATGCGTGAACCGTCGCTCCGCATCGGCTACAAGAAGCTGAGCCGTGCCTTGATTGTGCTCGATGCCATGATCCAGAAGGGCTGGATTGTCGATAAGGAGGGCAACAGGCCCAACAACCGCGATGCAGCGCTCAACGAAATCCTTCAGCTGGCCTTCGGCGAGGAGAAGGCCCGGCAGATAAGCAGCACCATGTACCCCTCGCACATCCCCAGAGAGGAGCACGAAGAGTACCGCGAGCAGATTATCAACGAGCTGCTGGAGCTCACCTCCAAAAGGGCGATTACTCATTGACAAACTTGCTCCACCATTCTGCCAAGGGAGAGGGACAGGACAACAAATCGGCATCCTTATAAATCACTTATTTTGCTCGTTTTACACTAATAAGTGCAGATTTGTGTATAAAATATACACTTTTCCGCAGTTATCGGTGTAAAACTACCTGTTATCTATTTGTCTTGCAACAAAACAAACCAGACACTTTCCACGTCTTACATCATGCAAAAACACAAAAATCATCCTTAAGTTAAGGATAAATCCTCCTTAAGTTAAATTGCCACCTGGGGCATTGTATCTAGCTTTGCGGCATAAATTAATTGATTGTTTAACCCGCAATGCTTGCGCAGGCCCTGCACGTGCCTTCAGAGATAGCTATCCGACCTCGACAAGACCTTGCACAACGCATTGATTCTTATGAAGGATTATGAACTGATCAACGAGGAACAACTCAAGCGCTTCCGCATGGACCATCCGCATCTGGATGAGGTGGATCTGATGGCTCAACTCAACATCGAGCTGGCACAGCAGCTGCACCGCATCAAGGCCCGGCGCTGCACGGCCACCACCCAAGGGGCCGACCCGCTGCAGCCCTTCGCCGCCCTACGCCCCACCCCCGAACAAATCCGCACCGCCCTGCTGCGGCTGCTCGACATGCGCTGCCCGGAGGATAGCTCACGCAAACTGATTTATAAGAAGAGTCACTGGCTGGCCGTGATGAGGGCGATGCAATTCCTCGAAGTGGTGAGCAGCAACTACGGAGCCCGGCAGGAGTTTGTAGATTACCTGCACGGATTGTTTCCAGACAAGAATCTGGGAATCATGGCAGCAAACCTGAAAAGCATAGAGAGCGAATCTCCCTTCAACAGGATGTTGCCCGATTGGTACGGGCGTCTCTCTTCGCAGCGGGCAAAGTATTACTGGAGGATATCTATCACTCTTCTGGAATGCCTTTCCAGGTAAAATCTTGCCAACCGTCTTGCCAACCTCTGAAATAGTTGCCAACCATCTTGCCAACCTCCTCAGAAATTTTCGGGGCTCAAATATACCCCTTATCTTCGCAACGTAAACGAGAAAATAACAATTCATTTATTCACATTTTAAACTAAGAAAAAAGATTATGACTGGTTTATTTACGATTGAGAAGAGAGAAGCGGTTCAACAGGTGCAAAGCTCCAAGAACCCGGGTATGACTTATCCTGCTTGCAACGTGGTGCTGCGCCAGGCGGACAGTGCCTATGGCGATGCCTTCGTGGCTTGGCTCAAGGGGGACCAGACGATACTGGACCTCCCTGAGGGCAGCACGGTGCTGGCCGGACTGAGCTTCTTTGCCGGCGAGAGCAACGGACGGCTGTATCAGAATTGCAACGTGACGCGCATTGTGAGACTGTAATTTTCCTTATTATCAATATTAAAATTATTTTATCATGAAACAGAAAAATTTATTGGTTAAGACGACCTTGCTGTCGTACGTGAATTGTGAAGAGAATGGGGTGATTGAGGTGCAGCCTTTGTATAATGAGCTGAAGCGGGGGGAGACGCTGACGCAGAGCGAGGTGGCGGTGAGCTACCGTGGACGGGTGCATGTGAATGCCAATGGTGACATCGCCATCAAGCCCTACAACGAGCGAAAGCGCAAGCGCTCGGTGAAGCTCTACTGCAGCGAGCATTGCACCATCCGCATGCACGCCGATGGACGGGTGACGGAGCACTGGAAGTTTGAGTTTGTCGCCAACGCGGCCCTGCTGGCCAAGATGCGCCAACGCGAGCTCAACAAGGTGAACATGTTCTACCACAAGCTGGCGGAGGTGACACCCTTCATCGTGCCGGAGTGCTAAAGAGAGGAGGATTGCCTATGTTTGGATATTCTACGAACGCCAAGAATCAGCAGGTCACTCCCTGTACTGCTGAGATGCTGGACCGGGCAATCCGCTCGGTCCAGGTGGCCCAGGTATGCGGGGAGATTGAGGACGCGCTGGAGAAGCTCCGCCGGGGGGAGCTGAAGGGTGAGGAGTACGAGAAGGAGAAGAGTAGGCTGAAGATACAGCTGCCGGTGATCACGCCTCACGCCACGTTTGCCCACGGTCGCCGCAAGGCGGACCAGGCGGTGCCGAGTGGGCTGTCGATGTACGACATCGACCACATCGCCAATCCGCGTGGCCGCTGGCAGGAGATGGCGCACCGTGCGCAGGAGCTGGGCATCTGTCTGGCCCACATCACCCCCTCCACGGAGGGGCTGCGCCTCCTCTTCGTGGTGCCGAAGGGCATGACCCTGGAGCAGGCCCAGAAATGGATGTCGCAGCAACTGGGTGACACGGACTACGATGCCGTCTGCAAGGACTACGCCCGCTGCTCCTTCCTCGTGCCCGAGGACTACATACTCTACCGCAACGATGCCCTGCTCTTTGCCGAAGCGGCCGAATTAGCCAAAGCTGCCGAAGCTGCCGGCCAAGGAACCACAGATTTACACAGATGTGACAGATTGGGCTCAAATTCTATCTCTTCAAATGCTGCTGACTCAGCAGATGGCAACAGCACCATCGTGCCCGAGGACAAGAATTTAAAAATCTGTGAAAATCCGTCCCAATCAGCGTCATCTGTGTGCCATGCGCCCGAGGTTCACGCAGCCGCTCGCGAAGATTTTCCGCAGGAGTACAAGGGCATTCCTTACTCGCTGATCGTGGAGAAGCTGGCGGAGCAATTGGGGGGCATCCCGGAGCATGGGTCGCGCAACAACTTCATCTATGCCATGGCGTGCAACTTGCGCTACATCTGCGACGATAACGTGGACTGGGTGGCCTCCATCCTGCCCAACTACGGCGAGAATGAGAGCCGCTGGCGTGGCACCATACGCAGTGCCCTCAACCGAGCCCAGTCGCAGCGCCCCTCGGAGACGCTGATGCGGGCCCTTAAGACGGCTAGCGATGCAGCGGAACCTTCACCCGGCCCGGCGGATGGTTCTGGAGTAGCCAACGCGGCCTGGGGCAACGGCAACGGTACTCATGGCGCGGCCTGGGAAAACGACAAAAGCTGCGGCAACGGCAAAAGCTGCGACAACGGCAGTGCCTGGGGCAGTGGTGACAACGGCAAAAGCAATGATACTTCTGCTGCCTCAGCCGACGACAACACCGCCCTATGCCCTCCGCCGATGCCGGCCAAGTTGCCGCCCCTCATCGAGCTGCTCACTTCGCGCACACCCGAGGAGTACAAGGCTGCCGTGGCTCATGCGGTCTTCCCTTCGCTGGCCGCTCACCTCTATAAGACCACGTTCCGCTATATTGACAACGTGGAGCACGAGGCTACGCTGATGTGTCTGCTCATGGCTGGCACGGGTGCGGGTAAGAGTTGCGTGGATGAACCTATCAACCGCATCATGGCCGACATCCGCAAACGCGATGCGGAGAACCTGCGCCGCGAACGTGAATGGAAGGATGAGGTCAACCGCAAGGGGGCCAACAAGGACAAGAAGGAGCGTCCGAAAGGACTTGTCATTCAAGAGATTGATACAGACATCACCAACCCGGCCTTTATCCTGCGTACCGCCGAGGCGGAGGAGCATTTCCTCTATGCGAAGCTCAACGAGGTGGACCAGTTTGATGCCCTCCGGGGCAGCGGCAAAGGGGGACAGCAGTTTCAGCTGATGTGCCTCTCGTTTGACCCGAAGAACCGCTACGGCCAGACGCGCGTAGGGGCGCAGTCGGTGACAGAAAAGGTGACAGTCCGCTTCAACTGGAATGCCTCTACGACCATCGTCAAGGGGCAGAGCTACTTCCGGGGCGTGCTGCTCAACGGGCCCATCAGCCGCATCAACTTCTGCACCATCCCCGAGCGGGAGATTGGCGCTGAGATGCCGGTCTATGGCACCTACGACGACCTCTTCGACGAGCAGCTGAAGCCCTACATCGACCGCCTCTGCAGCGTGCGGGGACTCGTGGCTTGCCGCGAGGCGGAGGAGCTGGCCCTGACGCTGCGCCAGGAGAGCGCCGACCACGCCGTGCAGACGCAGAGCCGCACCTACGAGAACCTCTCCTTCCGTGCCAACGTCATCGCCTATCTGAAGGCCATGGTGCTCTACGTGGCGCACGGTGGCTGGGACGAGACCATCGCGGACTTCATCCGCTGGTCGAAGGAGTACGACCTCTACTGCAAGATGGCCTTCTGGAGCGACATGATCGAGGAGGCGCAGCTCACGGCCCGCAAGACCAACCGCCGTGGCCCGGCCAACCTGCTCACACAGCTGCCCAAGGAGTTCACACGCGAAGAGTTTGCCACCCTGCTCCAGCGGATGGGCCGCAACTCCAACCCCATGAACACCATCTATGTATGGATGCACCGTGGATATATTGCGCAGCATGAGAGCAAACGTTTCACCTATCGCAAACTGGTCTCCTGAGCAACGTTATTTACGCAAAACCCTTACAGTTCCTTACACTTACAGTTTTATTTTCTGAGCCGAATAATCACTAATCACTAATCACTAATAAGACCATGCATCTCACTTTACAACGTACCCAGCGCGCAGAGCGCTACACCATGGGCATCCTCTCCATCGACGGGGAGCCCTTCTGCGACACCCTCGAACCCACCGACCGCCACCTCACAGCCGAGACCATCACCCCCGACAAGAAGATTGTGGGCAAGACGGCCATCCCCACAGGCACCTACGCCGTGAGCCTCATCCACTCGAAGAAGTTCCACTGCAAGCTCCCGTTGCTGCACAAGGTGCCCTGCTTCACAGGGATAGAAATCCACATAGGCAACACCAGCAAGGACACCAAGGGCTGCATCCTCGTAGGCGAAAACCGCGTGCCGGGACTCATCATCCACAGCCGCCGGACCCTCGAAGCCCTCCTCGAACGCCTCAACCAGCATCCTGAAGGGGAGCCCCTCACCATCACCATCAGGGATTGACGCACCGCATTTTGGTTGAAGTATCTATCAGCATGTCATCGCTTGTAGGGGCGGACCTGTGCGTCCGCCCTGACAAGCTGCTCACTCCCCCAGCTCGATGACCTCCAGGTCGCTGAAGCGGCCGGCCTCGATGGCAAAGCGCACCAACGTGCGCACGCGGTGGAAGCCCTGCTTGCCTGCGGCACCCGGGTTGATGTGGAGCATGGAGAGGGTCTTGTCGTACTTCACCTTCAGGATGTGGGAGTGGCCGCTGACGAAGAGCTGCGGCGGACGGGTGAACAGCGAACTGCGTACCGAGGGGTCGTAGTTGCCGGGGTAGCCGCCGATGTGCTTCATCAGCACCTCGGCACCCTCCACCTCGAAGCGCAGCGTCTGCGGAAAGCGGAGCCGCAACTCACGGCCGTCGATGTTGCCATACACCGCACGCAGGGGACGCAAAGCGGCCAGCCGGTCGGCCACCTCCAGCGAACCGATGTCGCCCGCATGCCATATCTCGTCGCACGGCTCGAAGTAGCGCGCATAGCGCTCGTCCCAGTAGCCGTGGGTATCGCTCAGTAATCCTATCTTCTTCATCCTATTCTATTTATCCTATTTACTCAAGTTTCGCATCTCTCCGACTTGCGAAACTCAAACCTATTTTCATCAAATGCCGGAAATATTTGTTTATGTCGGCAAAAATAGTTATTTTTGCAGAAAAATCAGTGATTCATGGCCGTGGAAAACAGATATTTTAAGCGAGACATCAGTTGGCTGTCGTTCAACTACCGCGTGCTGATGGAGGCAGCCGATGAGACATTGCCTCTGTATGAGCGCATTAACTTCATCTCCATCTATTCATCCAACCTGGAGGAGTTCTACAAAATCCGTGTGGCCGACCACAAGGCCATCGCCGACGGGGTCATCCCGGGGGAGGACGGCGAGAGCCAGCAGGAGGCCGTGGAGCTGATGGAGGCCATCAACAGGGAGGTGACCCGTCAGCTCGACGAACGCGTGCGCATCTACGAGCAGCTCATCCTGCCGGCCATGCGCAAGCAGCACATCGTCTTCTACCAGAGCCGCAACGTGGAGCACCAGGAGCACAAGGAGTACATCAACCGCTTCTTCCGTGAGGAGATCATGCCCTACCTCTCGCCCGTGCCGGTCTGCAAGGGGGTGGTCTCCTTCCTGCGCACGGGGCGTCTCTACCTGGCCGTGAAGCTGCACCAGCGCGGCGTGGAGCCTATCTCGCCCCTCTATACGCAGTACTTCGTGATGAAGCTGCCCTACAGCAAGGTGCCCCGGTTCATCGAACTGCCCAAGATCGGCGACGACTACTACCTGATGTACATCGAGGACATCATCAAGGCCAACCTCGATGCCATCTTCCCGGGCTATGAGGTGGAGAGCAGCTACTGCATCAAGATCTCACGCGACGCGGACATCATGATACCCGACACGGCCAACACGCAGGAGATCGTGGAGACGGTGAAGAAGAAGCTCAAGAAGCGCAAGATCGGGGCCGTGTGCCGCTTCGTCTATGACCGCGCCATGCCCGAGGAGTTTCTGCACTACCTGGTCAATGCCTACCGCATCAACCCCAGCGAACTGGTGCCCGGCGACAAGCACCTCAACCTGGAGGACCTGCGTCTGCTGCCCAACCCTAATCCGGAGGTGAAGCCCATCCGCAAGCCGCAACCCATGCACCTGGGGTGCCTCGACGCGGAGGAGAGCATCTTCAACTACGTGGAGAAGCGCGACCTGCTCATCCACTACCCCTACCACTCGTTTGACCACTTCATCCATTTCCTCTACGAGGCGGTCCACGACCCCACGGTGCGCGAGATCATGGTGACGCAGTACCGCGTGGCGGAGAACTCAAGCGTCATCAACACCCTCATCGCTGCGGCGCAGAATCACAAGAAGGTGACCGTCTTCGTGGAGCTGAAGGCGCGCTTTGACGAGGAGAACAACCTGGCCACGGCCGAGATGATGAAGGCGGCGGGCATACACATCATCTTCTCCATCCCCAAACTGAAGGTTCACGCCAAGACGGCACTCGTGCTGCGCCGCGATGAGCAGGGGCACAAGTTACCGGGATTTGCCTACATCAGCACGGGCAACTTCAATGAGAAGACGGCCAAACTCTATGCCGACAGCGGTCTCTTCACCTGCAACGCGGTGATTGTCAACGACCTGCACAACCTCTTCCGCACGTTGCAGGGCAAGCAGGGGGCCACATTCCACCGGCTGCTGGTGGCGCAATTCAACCTCATCCCTGAGCTCAACCGCCTCATCGACCGCGAGATAGCCCTGGCACGGGCTGGCAAGCAGGGGCGCATCGTGCTGAAGATGAATGCCCTGCAAGACCCGGCCATGATCGAGCGGCTCTACGAGGCCTCGGAGGCCGGGGTGCAGAT
Organism: uncultured Mediterranea sp.; assembly: GCA_945831575.1. Taxonomy (GTDB): domain Bacteria; phylum Bacteroidota; class Bacteroidia; order Bacteroidales; family Bacteroidaceae; genus Bacteroides. Next base: position 29,013 of record CAMACX010000023.1, on the reverse strand, counting down.
CGACCTCATCGTGCGCGGCATCTGCTGCCTGATACCGGGACAGGACTTCAGCCGCAACATCCGCGTGACGCGCATCGTCGATACCTTCCTGGAGCATGCCCGAGTCTGGTACTTCGGGGGCGGAGGCAAGCCGGAGCTTTTCCTGGGTTCGCCCGACTGGATGAGGCGCAACCTCTACCGGCGCATCGAGGCTGTGACACCCATCCTCGATGCCGCGCTCAAGCAGGAGCTTATCGACATGCTGCAGATACAGCTCGACGACCGACGCAAGGCCTGCACCGTGGACGACCAGCTGCGCAACGTCTGGAAGAGCCCACACCCCCAGAAGGAGAAGGTGAGGTCGCAATACACCTTCTACGACTACCTCAAGGCCAAGAACCTCTGGACCGTACAGGGCGACAACCGCGAGACGCTGTAACAGGATTGTAACATGCTGTAACCGATTTGTAATATGTATGACACGCCGGTGCAACAAGGCCTTACGACCTTTGCACCAGGAAATAAACATCAACTTAACACGTGTCATAACATGGAAACAATCTATCTGGGCATCGTCATCTTCCTCTTTGTGCTGGCCATCTTCGACCTGGTGGTGGGCGTGAGCAACGATGCCGTCAACTTCCTCCAGTCGGCTGTGGGGGCCAAGGCGGCCCCATTCCGCACCGTAGTAATCATTGCAGCCATCGGCGTATTCATTGGAGCCTCGCTGAGCAACGGCATGATGGACATTGCCCGCCACGGCATCTACCAGCCCGAGCACTTCTACTTCGCCGAGATCATGACCATCCTACTGGCCGTGATGCTGACCGACGTGGTACTGCTCGACCTCTTCAACACGCTGGGACTACCCACCTCGACCACCGTCTCGATGGTGTTTGAGCTGCTCGGAGGCACCTTTGCCCTCTCATTAGTCAAGGTATGGGGCAACGACTCGCTCCAGCTGGGACAGCTCATCAACACTGACAAGGCGCTGCAGGTCATCATGGGTATCTTCGTCTCTGTGGCCATCGCCTTCTTCTTCGGCATGGTGGTGCAATGGCTCGCCCGCCTCATCTTCACCTTCAACTACAAGCGCCACGAGCGCTGGAGCATCGCCCTCTTCGGCGGCATAGCAGCCACCTCCATCATCTACTTCATGCTCATCAAGGGGCTCAAGGACAGCTCCTTCATGACACCCGAGTACAAGGCGTGGATCCACGACAACACCCTGCTGCTCATCGGCATCTTCATGGCCTTCTTCACCGTGCTGATGCAGATTCTGCACTGGCTGAAGGTCAACATCTTCCGCGTGGTGGTGCTGATGGGTACCTTCGCCCTGGCCCTGGCCTTTGCAGGCAATGACCTGGTCAACTTCATCGGCGTACCGCTGGCCGGCTACTCGTCGTACATCGACTACATGCACAACGGCCTGGGTGCAGGGGCCGACGGATTCCTCATGACCTCGCTCTGCGGCTCGGCACGCACGCCCTGGATATTCCTCTTCGGTGCCGGCGTGATCATGGTCTATGCCCTGGCCACCTCCAAGAAGGCGCACAACGTCATCAAGACCTCGGTCGATCTGGCCCGGCAGGACGAGGGCGAGGAGAACTTCGGCAGCACGCCCATTGCCCGCACCCTGGTACGCACCAGCCTGGCCCTGGCCAACGGCATGGGCAAGATCATCCCCCCGCAGACGCAGCAATGGATCAACAACCGCTTCTGCAAGGACGAGGCCATCCTGGAGGGCGGAGCCGCCTTTGACCTGGTGCGCGCCTCGGTCAACCTCGTGCTGGCCGGTCTGCTCATCGCCGTGGGCACCTCGCTCAAGCTCCCCCTCTCCACCACCTACGTCACCTTCATGGTGGCCATGGGTAGCTCACTGGCCGACCGGGCCTGGGGACGCGACTCGGCCGTCTATCGCATCACCGGCGTGCTGAGCGTCATCTCGGGATGGTTTATCACAGCGGGTGCCGCCTTCACCATCTGCTTCTTCGTCACCATGCTGGTACACTTCGGAGGCACCACGGCCATCGTGGTGGCCATCGCCCTGGTGGTGTTCATGCTCATCCGCAGCCAGGTGATGTACCGCCAACGCAAGGCCAAGGAGAAGGGCGACGAGGTGATGCGCCACCTCATGCGCAGCAACGACAACGCCGAGATACTCGCCCTGCTGCGTCAGCATACGCGCGATGCCCTCGCCGACGTGCTGGAGTTCGTGCAGAGCAACTTCGAACTGACGGTGCGCTCGTTCCTCAAGGAGAACCTGCGTGGCCTCAGACGGGCCATGGGCTCGGTGAAGTTCAAGAAGCAGCAACTCAAGCAGATGAAGCGCGAAGGCACCGTGGCCGCTTGCCGACTCGACAGCCACACCATCCTGGAGAAGGGACTCTACTACTACCAGGGCAACGACTTTGCCAGCGAACTGGTCTATAGCCTGGGCCGTCTGTGCGAACCCTGTCTGGAGCATGTGGATAACAACTTCAGCCCCCTCGCCGAGGAGCAGAAACTGGAGTTCCACGACGTGGCCGAGGACATGATCTACCTCATGCAGTCATGCCGTCTGCGCCTGAGCAGCAACAGCTACGGCGAGCTGGACGAGGAGATGAAGAAGGCTGCCATCATCCTGGAGCAGCTGGCCAACCTCAAGCAGAAGGAGCTGCAGCGCATCCAGGACCAGACGGGCAGCATCAAGGTGAGCATGGTCTATCTCACCATGATCCAGGAGGCGCATAGCATCGTCAACTACACCATCAATCTGCTGAAGGTGTCACGCAAGTTCCAGGAATAAAAATATTCAGCCCCCAATGGGCTGCAAATCGAAAGAAAAAAGTAACTTTGCAAACAAATAGACAGCTATATGGATATCAAGCATATATTGGTAGTGGATGATGAGGAGGACCTCTGCGAAATCCTCAAGTTCAACCTGGAGAACGAGGGCTACCTCGTGGATACGGCCAACTCGGCCGAAGAGGCGCTCAAACTGCGACTCACCGACTACAGCCTCCTGCTGCTCGACGTGATGATGGGCGAAATATCGGGCTTCCGCATGGCCAGCATGCTCAAGAAGGAGAAGGCCACCGCACATATCCCCATCATATTCATCACAGCCAAGGACACGGAGAATGATACGGTGACGGGATTTAACCTCGGAGCCGACGACTACATCTCCAAGCCCTTCTCGCTGCGCGAGGTCATCGCCCGCGTCAAGGCGGTGCTGCGGCGCACCAACAGCGACGACGAACGCCCCGCTGGCCCTACGGCCATCAACTACCGCAACCTCACGATGGACCTGGAGAAGAAGAAGGTCAGCATCAGCGGCGAGGAGGTGCCACTCACCAAGAAGGAATTTGAGATACTGCACCTCTTTCTGGAGAACCAGGGGCGCGTCTTCTCGCGTGAGGAGATCCTGAGCCGCGTGTGGAGCGACGAGGTCTATGTGCTGGACCGCACCATCGACGTCAACATCACCCGGCTCCGCAAGAAGATCGGGGAGTATGGCAAGTGCATCGTAACACGTCTGGGCTATGGATACTGTTTTGAAGCGGAGTAACGAGAACCGTTTTATCTCGTTCAGCAACCGGCTGTTCTTCTCGGTGGTCGCCCTCTTCGCGCTCTCCGTGGGCTTCTTCATGGTCTATCAGTACCAGCGGGAGAAGGACTTCAAGGTGGAGCTGCTCGACCTGAAGCTGCAAGACTACAACGAACGGCTCCACCTGGAGCTGCAAGAGACCACCATGGACCAATGGCCGCAACGCATGGATAGCTACCTGCAGCAACACGTCAACCACGAACTGCGCGTCACCCTCATCCTGCCCAACGGCAACGTCATCTACGACAACGGTCACACAGGCCCCAACGGCTACACATCCTCCTTAGAGACCGAACTGGGCAATCACCTCACCCGGCCCGAAGTGGTCCAGGCCCTGCGCCAAGGCAAAGGGTGCGACATCCGACGCCTCTCCAAGACCACCGGCACCTCCTACTTCTACTCGGCCACGGCCTATCCACAGGTCATCATCCGCTCGGCCCTGCCCTACAACCTCAGCCTGGTGCGCTCACTGGCTGCTGACTACCATTACCTCTGGTTTGCCCTGCTCCTCACCCTCGTGCTCCTCTTCTTCTTCTACCAACTCACCTCGCGTCTGGGACGTGCCATCAACCAGCTGCGCGTCTTTGCCCTCAGGGCCGACCGCAACGAACCCATCGACGCAGAGATTCAGAAGGAGTTTCCCCACAACGAACTGGGGGAAATCTCACAGCACATCATCCAGATATACAAGCGACTGGTCGATACCAAGGAGGCGCTCTACATCGAGCGCGAGAAGCTCATCACCCACCTGCAGACCGCACGCGAGGGACTCGGTGTATTCACCAGCAACAAGAAGGAGATATTGGTCAACAGCCTCTTTACGCAGTACTTCAACCTCATCTCCGACCACAATCTGGAGCGGGCCGAGGAGATATTCCGCGTCAAGGAGTTTGCCCCCATCAACGACTTCATCAACAAGGCCGACCGACGCTCGCAGGTGAAGGAGGAGCGGCGCATGTCCATCACCATCAACAAGAACGGACGCATCTTCATCGTGGAGTGCATCATCTTCCAAGACCTGAGCTTCGAGATCTCGGTCAACGACATCACCCAGGAGGAGGAACAGAGCCGGCTCAAACGGCAACTCACGCAGAACATTGCCCACGAGCTGAAGACCCCTGTGAGCAGCATCCAGGGCTACCTGGAGACCATCGTCAGCACCGACAACCTGCCCAAGGAGAAGCTCGATACCTTCCTGGAGCGCTGCTACGCGCAGAGCAACCGACTGAGCCGGCTGCTACGCGACATCTCTACCCTGACACGCATGGACGAGGCGGCCAACATGATTGAGATGGAGCGCGTGGATATCAGTCTGCTCGTGGCCAACATGATCAACGAGGTGGCCCTCGAACTGGAGGAGAAGCAGATCAGCGTGGTCAACGCCTTGAAGCCCAAGATACAGGTACAGGGCGACTACTCCCTGCTCTACTCCATCTTCCGCAACCTCATGGACAACGCCATAGCCTATGCCGGGACGGGCATCCGGGTGACGCTGCAATGCTTCCGCGAAGATGAGCAATACTACTACTTCAGCTTTGCCGATACCGGGGTGGGAGTGGCTCCCGAGCACCTCAGCCGCCTCTTCGAACGCTTCTATCGCGTGGATAAGGGGCGCTCACGCAAGCTGGGTGGCACCGGACTGGGACTGGCCATCGTCAAGAATGCGGTACTCATCCATGGCGGCACCATACAAGCCAAGAATACCCTGGGTGGAGGATTGGAGTTTGTCTTCACGCTGGCCAAATGTCCGTGACCCAGGTCAAGACGAAGTCGGGAAAAAGCCTGTAGGACAAGTCGTAGCGCCGCTGCAAGGGAGTGCGGTACTCCTGGGCCACGAAGCGACCCTCGGTAGCCATCTCAAAGGGGAAGATACGCAGATGGGACTTGAAATCGACTGCCTCTTGCTGCTCCAGGCTCTTGAAGAGTGACTCCTTAGCCGACCAATGCAGCAGCAGGGCCGCCACGGCACTTCCCTCATAGAGCGGTGCCTCCTCATCCTCACGGAGGAAGCGCGAAGCCACCTTCAGCACCCGATGCCCCCATTGCTCAATGTCAAGCCCGGGCCTGCTGCCCCACGGGGCAAGCGCTACAGCCACATACCCCTTGGTATGCGAGATGCTGAGTGACCGCGAGCGGTCAAGGAGATAGGGAGCACCAGCAGCCGTATATGCAATCAAGGCATCGGAGTCATTGCAGCCCTCTTGGCGACCGAGCAGCGTGAGCAGAAGCAAGCGCACTGAGAGCCACTCCTGCCTACGGTGAGGAGCGGAGAAGCGCTCCACGCCCCTCGACACAGCAGCGGGCAGACGCGACAGCAGCTGAGCCTCATCCTCTTCCATCTTCCAGATGCCTATCTCGACATCGCCACTCCAAAAGTGTGCATAGAGAGCCATATGCGCTAAGAGTAAAGTATTAAGTAAATATAAGCGTGCCGGAATCAGTCCTCGGCCTTGCCCTCTGAAGGGTTGGCATTGACGGTAAACTTAATCTTCAAGATGCGGCGTTTGTCCATCTCAAGCACTTCGAGTTCATATTCCCGGTAGGTCACCTTCTCGTGGCGCTTGGGGAACTCACCCTTCAGCTCCAGCATCAGTCCGGCCAGGGTATCGGCATCACCGGCCACCTCATCAAAGGTCTCCTCATCCAGATGGGTCACCTTGTAGAAGTCGGTCAGCAGCGTCTTTCCCTCAAACACCCACGTGTGGTCATTGAGCTGGGTATAGGTGCGCTCCTCGTCATCGTACTCGTCGTGAATCTCGCCCACGATCTCCTCAATGATATCCTCCATGGTCACGATACCCGAGGTACCGCCAAACTCATCCACCACGATGGCGATATGAATCTTATTGGACTGGAAGTCACGCAGCAAGTCGTCAATCATCTTGGTCTCGGGCACGAAGTAGGCAGGACGTATGAGCGACTGCCAGCGGAAGTTGCTCCCCTTGCCCAGGTGGGGCAGCAGGTCCTTGATGTAGAGCACCCCCTTGATGTTGTCGCGGTTGCCCGAATAGACGGGGATACGCGAATAGGCATTCTCAATGATGCACTGGAGCACCTCGCTGAATGGGGCACGGATATCGAGATCGACCACGTCGAGACGCGAGGTCATCACCTCCTTGGCCGTCTCACCCCCAAAGCGGATAATGCCCTCCAGGATATTGGTCTCCTCGGAGAGCTCCTCCTTGTCGGTCAGTTCGAGCGCTTGCGACAGCTCATCGACCGATATCTGGTGGTTCTTATGCTCCAGGTGCTTGTTGAGGAAGGAGGTGGAGCGCACCAGCAGCGAACTGAAGGGGTAGAACAGCGAGCGGCAGAAGGCGATACCCGGCGCGGCAAAGCGGCAGAAGGCCAGCGTATTCTGCGCAGAGAATATCTTGGGCATAATCTCACCAAAGAGCAGCAACAGGAAGGTAAGGGCCACGGTAAGAATCAGAAATTCGGCCAATGGCGAACCAAAGTGTACCACTTGCATGAAGAAGATATTACAGAGCATGATGATGGCCACATTGACCAGATTATTGGTAATCAGGATAGTGGCAAGCAACCGCTCGGTATCATCGAGGAGCTGATTGACCTTCTTATCTACAGACAACTTCTCTTCCGACAGGGTATTAAGGTCGGAAGGAGAGAGCGAGAAGAAGGCAATCTCAGATGCAGAGGCAAAGCCGGAAAAGAGCAAAAGCACTCCGGCCAATACAATCGCGGCAATAGCTGAAGCAGAGGGAGCGATAAAGGTAATCCCACTAAAGATATCTGTCAGCTGGCATAAATAAGCGTCAGGGTCCAAAGAACAGGGTTTTAGTTAAACAATAAGCTTCATCTTAATCAGCAGGGGCCGCAGCAGGCTTGGGAGAGAGCATCTCCATCACATCGACGAATATCTCCGTCACATAGCGCGTGATTCCCGAGGCATCGTCGTAGGAGCGGGTCTGAATCTTACCTTCTACGTAGAGCTTGTCACCCTTGTGGACATACTTGTCCACCACTTCGGCCAGACGACCCCGGAAAACGAGGTTATGCCACTCGGTCCGTTCGGGTATCTGCGTGCCATTGGCCAGCGTGTAGCCACGCTCGGAGGTGGCCATCGTGACCTGAGCCACGCAGTTGCCCCCCTCGAAGTAAGTCACCTTAGGCTCCTTGCCTACATTACCCAGAAGTATCACTTTATTGATGGACATAATTCCTACTGATTAAAATTTCTGCCCAAAAGTAGGGAGAATATTTACACTACGCAAGCTTTCTGCCGATTTTTTATAGATATTTCTCTAAGAAGGCATGAATAAGCCGTGGAACGGCATAGTTTGGCAGCTCTGTGAAGGGGACCTTGAGGTAACCGACGAACGAACGGGTCGTCTCTGGGAGCTGCACCTCGAAGAAGCTGGCATGGAGCGTGCGGTGCGACAGCTGATGCTTGACACCCTGCTGCAGAAGGCGTACCTGCGGCGCTTCTCCCTCAGCGATGAGGTGGCGGAAGGCTTCGCTGCGCACCAACTGCTCCACCCCGAGTGCCGACGGCGACTCGACCAGCGGCAACTCATAGAGTCCCTGCCAGATGTCATCACTTTGACGCTTATTAATAAAGGTATATGCACCCGCGCGTACATATATATACTGAAGATATCGGTCGGTCACCTTGGTCTTGTGGCTCTTCACGGGGTAGGCCTCAACGGCTTGCTGCTCCAGGGCACGGCAGCCTCCCGCAAGGGGACAGGCTTCACACCGGGGCTGGCGGGGCGTGCAGTGCAGGGCTCCGAAGTCCATGATGGCCTGGTTGAAGTCAGCCGGATGCTCCTTCGAGAGCAACGTCTGGGCCAGCTGTCCCACCTCCCGCTTGCCCGCAGCCGAGTCTATCGGGGTGGCGATGCCGAAGAAGCGGGTCAGGACCCGATAGACATTGCCATCCACCACCGCACAGGGCATACCGTAGGCAAACGAGCAGATGGCCGCTGCCGTATAGTCCCCCACCCCACTGAGCGCACGCACCTCCTCGTAAGTGCGGGGGAAGCGACCCTGCATCGACCGGGCCGCCTCATGCAAGTGACGCGCACGCGAGTAGTACCCCAGCCCTTGCCAGTACTTCATCACCTCATCAAGCGAAGCCGCAGCCAGCGAGGCCACGTCGGGAAACCGCTCCACGAAGCGCAGATAGTAAGCCAGACCCTGATCCACACGGGTCTGCTGCAAGATAATCTCCGAGATCCAGATACGGTATGGATCCCGACTTTCGCGCCAAGGCAAATGGCGTCCAAACTCCTTATACCAGGTCAATAAAAGCTCTGCAAACTGTTTCATGATGCAAAAATAGCCCTTTTTAGGGTAGTTAGCGTGCTCTAAGAAGACTTTTTTTCAAAAAACTACAAAATAATTTTTCTGAGCCGCCAAAAAGCTATATATTTGCAGTCCAAAAAATTAGAAAACCATATTAATAATCTTAATTATAAGTAATAAGAAAATGACTAAAGCTGATATCGTAAACGAGATTGCCAAAAGCACTGGCATCGACAAGGCTGCCGTACTGACCACAGTAGAAGCCTTCATGGAAGTTGTCAAGGCTTCATTGAGCAAGGAAGAGAATGTATATCTGAGAGGTTTTGGTAGCTTCATCGTGAAGAAGAGAGCGCAGAAGACAGCTCGCAACATCTCCAAGAACACGACGCTCATCATCCCCGAACACAACATCCCGGCTTTCAAGCCCGCAAAGACCTTCACCCTGTCAGTGAAGAAATAATTAACGAGAGTATTAACCTTTTAAAAAATTTGAAGCTATGCCTAGCGGAAAGAAGAAAAAAAGACATAAAATGTCAACGCACAAGCGTAAAAAAAGACTGAGAAAGAACAGACATAAAAGCAAAAAGTAAGTCTTAGTCTGAACTTCTTATAGACAAAAACAGAGAACAAACTTGTGAAACAGCCAACCTGTAACGCAGATTTGTTCTTTGTTTATTGTAACGTGTAGAGTAATAATCGTAAAAGCAACTGTAGTGACAAGCGAACTCGTAGTAGATGTACAGCCCAAGGAGGTCTCCATCGCACTGCTTGAAGATAAGCAGCTGGTGGAGCTGCAGAGCGAGGGACAGAACGTATCCTTCTCTGTGGGCAACATGTATCTGGGCCGAGTCAAGAAACTGATGCCCGGATTGAATGCCTGCTTCGTGGACGTGGGTTACGAGAAAGATGCTTTTCTTCATTACTTGGATTTAGGTCCCCAGTTTAATACGCTGGAGAAGTTTGTCAAGCAGACCTTAAGCGACCGCAAAAAAATCACCTCCATCAGTAAAGCCACACTACTACCCGACCTGGAAAAGGACGGCACCATAGCCAATACACTCAAGGTGGGACAGGAAGTAGTCGTGCAGATTGTCAAGGAGCCTATCTCAACCAAAGGGCCACGACTCACCTCCGAGCTCTCGTTTGCCGGACGGTACCTCGTGCTGATACCCTTCAACGACAAGGTCTCCGTATCACAAAAAATTAAGTCAAGCGAAGAACGGGCCCGACTCAAGCAACTGCTCATGAGCATCAAGCCGAAGAACTTCGGAGTCATCGTGCGCACCGTAGCTGAGGGCAAAAGGGTGGCCGAGCTTGACGGAGAGCTGAAGGTGCTGCTCAAGCATTGGGAAGAAGCCATGGTCAAGGTGCAGAAAGTCACCAAGTACCCCACACTGATCTACGAAGAGACCAGCCGCGCCGTAGGACTGCTGCGCGACCTCTTCAACCCCTCCTTCGAGAGCATTCACGTCAACAACGAAGCGGTCTTCAACGAGATCAAGGATTACGTGACACTCATCGCACCCGAGCGTGCCAACATCGTGAAGCTCTACAAAGGCGCACTACCCATCTTTGACAACTTCGCCATCACCAAGCAGATCAAAGCCTCATTTGGCCGGACCGTCTCCTACAAGAGCGGGGCCTATCTGATCATTGAGCATACCGAGGCACTGCACGTGGTCGATGTCAACAGCGGCAACCGCACCAAGAACGCCAACGGTCAAGAGGCCAACGCCATCGAGGTCAACCTGGGCGCTGCCGACGAACTGGCCCGGCAACTGCGACTCAGGGACATGGGAGGCATCATCGTGGTGGATTTCATTGACATGAACCTGGCCGAAAACCGACAGAAGCTCTACGAGCGGATGTGCCAGAACATGCAGAAAGACCGCGCACGCCACAACATCCTCCCCCTGAGCAAATTCGGATTGATGCAGATCACCCGACAGCGGGTACGCCCCGCCATGGATGTCAATACCGAAGAGACCTGCCCCACTTGCTTCGGAAAGGGGACCATCAAGTCGTCGATACTCTTTACCGACACCCTCGAAAGCAAGATTGACTACCTGGTCAACAAGTTGAAGATAAAGAAATTCTCGTTACACGTACACCCATACGTTGCAGCTTACATCAACCAAGGCATGATGTCGATGAAGCGCAAATGGCAGATGAAGTACGGATTTGGCATCAAGGTCATTCCGAGTCAGAAACTAGCGTTCCTGCAATACGTGTTCTATGATCCTCACGGTGAGGAGATTGACATGAAGGAAGAGATTGAGATGAAGTAAAAAAAGGAATCGGGTGTCTCCCCAGAGATTGAGAGGGAGACACCCGATTGCTTTTTTATACAGGGGAAAGACAGGGATTAATCCAGGTAAGAGGGAGCCTCTTCGCCTACCATCTCACGGATGGTCTGCTTCACGATACGCCACTGCTGGAACAGGTCGTGGACGGGCTGATGCTCGAAGTCGTGCATCGGGCTCTTGCAGAAGAAGGAGAGCCACGTCTGGATGCCACACATGCCGGCACGGGCTGCCAGGTCGCTGAAGATAACCAGGTCGAGAGCAATAGGAGCAGCGAGGATAGAGTCGCGGCAGAGGAAGTTGACCTTGATCTCCATGGGATAACCCATCCAACCAAAGATGTCAATATTGTCCCAAGCCTCCTTGTTGTCCTTGCGGGGAGGATAGTAGTTGATGCGCACCTTGTGATATACGTCGCCATAGAGGTCGGGGAACTTCTCGGGTTCGAAGATGTTGTCAATCACCGACAGCTTGCTCACCTCCTTTGTCTTGAAGTTCTCAGGCTGGTCAAGCACCTCACCATCGCGGTTACCCAGGATGTTGGTGGAGAACCAACCGCTGACACCGAGCATACGGGTCTTGAACATCGGGGCAAGCACGGTCTTCATCAGCGTCTGTCCGCTCTTAAAGTCCTTACCGGCGATGGGCACATTCATCTTGGCCGAGAATTCCCACATGGCAGGAATATCGACGCAGAGGTTGGGAGCACCCATGATGAAGGGAGCGCCCTCAGCCACAGCAGCATAAGCATAGCACATGCTGGGGGAGATGACCTCGGTGTTGTTCTCCTTCATGGCCTTCTCCAAGGCAGCCAGTGACTTATGCTCTTCGCTCATCGGTACGAAAATCTCCGTGCTGGCAGCCCAAAGCACCACGATGCGGTCACATCCGTTGGCAGCCTTGAAGTTGCGGATATCAGCACGCAGCTGCTCCACCATGTCCCAACGCGAAGCGGCGTTCTTGATGTGTGTGCCATTCAAGCGCTTGGCAAAATTGTGGTCGAATGCAGCGGGCATAGGCTTGATAGCCTCCAGCTCGTCGCGTACAAGATTCAAGTCTTTCTCTTTCAGCACCTCGGCATACATCGCTGCCTCGTAAGCATTGTCGGGGAAAATGTCCCAACCACCAAATACGATGTCGCTGAGGTTAGCCAGAGGTACTACATCCTTAATCAGATGTTCCTTACCATCTTGCATGGTGATTGTTGCCATCTGAGTGATGGAACCTATAGGTTTAGCCAGCCCCTTGCGAGCTGCCAAAGTACCGGTGATTAATGTGGTAGATACTGCACCACCTACACCTACAACCAGCACACCAAGGCGCCCGGTTGCGGGTTTAATGTCTTTCTTCATTGCCATTGAATTAGTTATTTATTAAAAACCTCCAAATATAGAGCATTTATGCCAAACAGCACTGAAACATTTTACTTATTTATTGTTCCATAAGTAATATTAGGCCAAAAACAGGCGTTTTTAGCATCAATCTGACAACTTTTGGTGAACAAATATCCTATTTTATTGGTTTTTTATACCATGAATCGGATGCGGAATCGGGTTATGGCATCCTCATCGGTGCTCAGCGAGAAGGTGCAGTGATGACGCAGCAACACCTCGCGGATAAAGACAAGCCCGATGCCCTGACCGTTGGGCTTGGTGGAGAAGAAGGGGGTGAAGAGCTTGCTCGACACTTCGGAGGGGATGCCAGGCCCGTTGTCACTCACCTCTACATAGGCCGGTGCCACAGTGCGTACACAGATGATCCGTTGAGAGAATGATGCATTATCGGCAGAGGTAATACTCTCCACGGCATTCTTCAGAATATTGACCAGCACCTGCTCTATCAGCGCAGTATCGACTGACACCTCCTGGACCTGCTCATCACACTGCAGACGCAGCTCGATGCCATGCCTCTGGCACGCACCCTCCATGAACTGCTTGCATCGGCACACCAATTCGTTCAAGTCTGTCGGCTGCTTCACAGGGTCGGGTATCTTGACCACATCGGCAAAGCGGGTAATGAAGCGGCTCATCGAAAGGCAACGCTCGGTACACACCGCCATCATCTGACAGAGTTCCTCCATGCCTTGCTCTTCCGCAAGGGTCTCATTGACTGTATCTAGCGTCGAGGTAACGCCTGCCACACTGTTGTTGACCTCATGGGCAATCATGCGGATAACCTTCTCATAGGCCTTCTTCTCGGCGCGGAAGAGTTCGTCGGTCATGCGCTCTATCAGGAAGAAGGGGTGGCGGAATCCGCTGTCGAGGAAGTAGGAGTAACTGCATTTGTAGATATTGGCATCGTTGAGCCGGATGACGTCGGTACTCTCCTTCTCCATCCTGGCCAGTTGCAGGGCCAGAGGAGACTCCTTCACCGCACTCAGTTTCCGTCCCAACAGCTTCTCCTCAGACACACCCAATAGATGCAATGCCATGGGGTTGAGCTGCTGCACCTCCTCATCGAAGGTCAGAATCACCACTCCCATGGGAGAGGCCTTAATTAGCAAATCCAGAAACTGATTCTGCTCACGCAGGCGAAGCCGCTCCCGCTTGAGCTGATCCATCATGCGATTGAACAAGTTGACGAGACGGTCGGCATCATACTGACCCACAGGGCTCAGCCTACTACTGAAATCTTGCTCACGCAGCAGGTCCATACCGTTGCCAATGGTGCGCATGGGCTTAATCACCTTCTGATAGAAGTAACCCAGGAAGAGGAGCAACAGCAAGATACTCCCCTCAGCAATGAGGAACTTCACGCTACGCAGGTTACCATAGAAGAGGGTCAAAAGGGCACCCAGAGCGAAGAGGAACAGTGTCCACAGGGAGAAAAGCAATTTCAGTCTCATCAGTCAACAGCGTTGATTAGGAATCAAAGGTGTATCTCATATTTCTCCAACCTCCGGTAGAGGGCTGCCCTGCTGATACCGAGCACGGAGGCCACCTGACTGAGGTTGCCTTTGTACTGGCAGAGGGCCTGCTCAATCGTGGCGCGCTCAATCTCTTCGAGCGTCATGCCGGCGAAATGGCCCGAAGCAGCTTTCTCTGACTGCGACACGGGCTTGCCATACTGCGCTTCGAAGTCGGCCGCCTCGATACGCTGCTTGCCACTGACCAGCATAGTCCGCTCGACCAGATTCTTCAACTCACGGATATTACCGGTGAAGGGTAACTTCATCAGGTACTGAATGGCTTCGGAGGAGAACTCCACCCGAGGCAGGGAGTTGGCTTTGGCCTGCAAGTCAGCAAAATGACGTGCCAACAGAGGAATATCATCTTTCCGCTCGCGCAGAGCAGGCAGGTGAACGGTAATGAGGTTGATGCGGTAGAAGAGGTCTTCGCGGAAGGTGCGCTCGGCCACCATCCGCTGCAAGTCAGCATTGGTTGCTGAGACCACACGCACATCGACCTTGCGTGCATGGCTGTCACCCAGTACCTCAAAGGTCTGATCCTGCAAGACGCGAAGCAGCTTCACCTGACAGGAGAGGTCCAATTCACCAATCTCATCCAGAAAAATCGTCCCCTTATCGGCCAATTCAAAACGGCCGATGCGGTCGGAAGTGGCATCGGTAAAGGCGCCCTTCTTATGACCGAACATCTCACTTTCGAAAAGCGACTGCGAGATACCGCCCAGATTGACCTTCACGAAGGGTCTGGAGGCCCGACGGCTATTGTGATGAACCGCCTCGGCAATCAGTTCCTTGCCGGTGCCACTCTCACCGGTTATCAATACCGAGGCGTTGGTCCTGGCTATGCGAGCCACAGTCTGCAGCACCTCTTGCAAACCATGCGATTGACCGATGATGCAGCTACGGTCTATCTCCACCGAGGGCTGCTCATCGGAAGAAGAGGGTGGCTGCGAGAGCTGGAGTGCCGTCTCGATGCGTTGCAGCAAAGCCGCATTGTTCCATGGCTTCGTGATAAAGTCAAATGCCCCTGCCTGCATACCCTGAACGGCCAACTGGATACTCCCCCAGGCCGTCATCAAGATGACCGGCACATCGGGGCGAAAGAGCTTGACCTGCTTGAGCAATGTCAATCCTTCATCGCCGCTGGTAGAGAGGCTGAAGTTCATGTCCATCAGCATGAGCTGCGGCGCTTGGGCACGCACCACCTCCATCGCCTCACGTGGTGAACTTACGGCTATTACCTCATACTTCGCCCGCTTGAGCATGAAGCTCAAGGAGGAACGGATGGCACTATCGTCGTCAATTATCAATATCATGGCTTATACCTTTATTATATATAAGGGTCTCCCTATCGAAGGCTTCATGTCGGAATAGAGAAAATCCCTATCTGAAAACCTCTACCTAAGGTCTCTATTTGAATACAAAATTAGAATGAATTCGCGATAACTACAAGAGGAGTTCCTCTTTTTTTTCGAATCAGCGCTTCACAATGGCATCAAAGTCGGCCTCCAACTCACAATCCTGCTCGAAATCCCACAGCGTAATGCTGCGCAACTGATAGAAGTAGTACCAGTAAGAGTAGAGTTCGGAGATGTGCTTCTGACGAGCCTCATCCTTTGAGTCGCGTGCATCATTCAGGTCGAGGGTGCTGATCTTGCCTATCATAAAGGTCTCCACGCTGGTACGGTAACGCTTCTCGGCAATGGCATCCGCCTCGGTAGCAATCTCCAGCTGCTGGGCCTGGTTGTTGAAGTTGGCCACAAGCAGGAAGAGGTCCTGGTTGAAGTCCATCTGCTCCTGCTTGATGCGCGACATCACCACCTCTCGGTTGCTCTTGGCCACGCGCACCTTGCCTCGGCGCTTGCCCCAGTCCAGCAAGGGTATCTTCACGCCCACCTGTACGATCTGGTTATCCAGCAAGTTGCGGTAAGCGCCACTGAAGTCGTGGTTCTGCCCCGTGTAACCCACGCTGGCAAAGAGGTCCACACTGCGCAAGTTGCCACGTGCCGTAGCTACCTCGTAGTCGGCTTCCAGCTGTCGGCGACGAATGTTCTGGGCAAACTTATTGTGGCTCAACGCCTTCTCCAGCACATCATCATAGCCGATATTCACCTCAGGCACACCGTCGGGGAGGATTGGGTTCAGCTCCTCTTGCTCACTCACACCGAGAAAGGAGCGGAGCTGAAACATGCGGGCCTTGAGCGAACTTTCGGCCTCGGTCACGTCAGCCTGTCCCTGGAGGGCATTGAGCTTGAGCTGCAACAGGTCATTCTCGGAGATTTGGCCCATCTCGCGTTTGGCCTTGGCCACCTCGTAGAGGCGGTCGGCATTCATCTTGTTTTGTCTAGCTGTACCCAAGTTCTCCTTGGCAAGCAGTAACTGGAAGAAGTAGGTGATAGCCTTCATGGTCACCTCCTCTGTGACGGTAATGAATGCGGCTTTGGCCTCAGCATAGCGCACGGGCTCGATGCGACGACTCCACTTGAGACTGTTGACACCAAAGATGGGCTGCGTGAGCTGAAGCGTGATGGGTACCGACATAAACTGCTTATCGCCTCCACTGCCCAGCTGCTTCATGAAGTCGAGCGAAGAGGCCAACGAGAGCTTACCTCCCGTGAACCAGATATTCTGGTCGATAGAGAACTGACCGGCCAGGCCGAGCGAATTGTTGCGCACGTAGGTATAGGAGCCGTCGGAATTCTGATAGGTGCTGTACGACTTGTTGTAGTTGGGCAACGTGCCGGTGAAGTTGACCTCGGGCAAGAGGTCGGCCCTGAAGGTGCGATACTCCCAATAGGCAGTCTTCAATTCGTTGAGCGCCACGGCCGCATCGACCGACTGCACACGGGCCAGTGCGATGGCTTCACTCAACGTGATGTTGCGTTCGTGGGTTGCCGAGTCAGCGGACCTCTCCGCACCAGATGCCTCATGGGGCATGGTCAACAACAGCTGCAAGGAGAGGACAAAGAAAGATATACGTTTCATATGAGTAAACATTGATTGCTATTCGTAATACAAATTATCATCCTATAGAGGGCAAAGAGCGTGCCAAGCGCTCAGAAGGGGCTAAAAGGCCCCAAGTGTCCGATATCGAACAACGGTCACTGTCCGCAAACGGACATCGCTGAACCCGTTTCTAGATTATTAAGAGTAACGGCAAGGCGAATCCCACTTTTTTGCGTACTTTTGCAGCCGATTTTGTAAGTAAGAGATTGCAATGACCAATACGAAACAAGCCACCGCTCTCGGCACCGAACCTATACGCAAACTCCTCATCCGGTATGCCGTACCTGCCATCATCGCCATGACAGCTGCTTCCTTATATAATATGGTAGATAGTATCTTCATCGGCCAGGGGGTAGGACCGATGGCTATCACCGGCCTGGCGCTCACCTTTCCGCTGATGAACCTGGCCGCAGCCTTCGGCTCCCTAGTGGGCGTGGGTGCAGCCACCCTCATCTCGGTGAAGCTGGGACAGAAGGACTACACCACGGCCCAGCGTGTATTGGGCAACGTACTGGTGCTCAACGTCATTCTCGGTCTGGCCTTCTCCCTGGTGGTCTTTCCGCTCCTCACCCCCATTCTCTACTTCTTCGGCGGCAGTGAGGCTACAGTCGGCTATGCCTCCGACTATATGGAGATTATCCTTTTCGGCAATGTCATCACCCACCTCTATTTCGGGCTGAATGCTGTACTCCGTGCATCGGGCAATCCTCAACAGGCCATGTATGCCACCGTCTGCACCGTGGTCATCAATGCCCTGCTTGACCCCCTCTTCATCTACGTCTTCCAATGGGGCATCCGTGGCGCAGCCATAGCCACCGTCGTGGCTCAGCTCAGCTCCCTGCTCTGGCAGCTGTACTTCTTCAGCAACCAGGAGCGTCTGCTCCACTTCCACCGTGGCATCTTCAAGCTGAAGCGACGCATTGTAGTCGATTCACTGGCCATCGGGCTCTCCCCTTTCCTGATGAACACAGCCGCTTGCTTCATCATCATCTTGATCAATCAAGGGCTGAAGCGCCATGGCGGGGACCTGGCCATCGGTGCCTACGGCATCGTCAACCGACTGGGCTTTATTGTGGTGATGATTGTGATGGGGTTCAACCAAGGTATGCAGCCCATAGCAGGCTATAACTTCGGGGCCAAGCTCTACCCGCGAGTCGATAGGGTACTGAAGCTCACCATCTTCTGCGCCACCTGTGCCACCACCTTCGGCTTTCTGGTTGGTGAACTCTTCCCCGAGACGGTCGTCAGCATATTTACCACTGACCCCGAACTGATTGCCCGCTCTGCCCGAGGCCTACGCATCACAGTCATCTTCTTCCCCATCATCGGATTCCAGATGGTGACCTCCAACTTCTTCCAGAGCATCGGTATGGCCAGTAAAGCCATCATCCTCTCCCTGAGCCGGCAGCTCTTGATTCTGATACCCTGTCTGCTCATCCTGCCGCTCTTCTTCCAGGAAGATGGCGTATGGTACAGTATGCCCGTCAGCGACCTACTGGCCAGCTTGATTGCCCTCTTCATGCTGCTGCGGCAATTTAAGAAATTCAAGCAAGAAGCCTAATTTCAACACAAATTGCTCATGTTTTCTCACAATCTGTTGCAGAATATCAGAAATAACACTACCTTTGCAGCCGATTGTAAGAACCATTGAGTATATTAATACGAAACAACAACAAAGTTATGTGTGGAATTGTAGGCTATATAGGCCATCAGAGCGCAGCACCGATTCTGATTAAGGGACTGCATCAATTGGAGTATCGCGGTTACGACAGCGCAGGTATCGCCCTCTCGGGCAAGGAGCAACAAGCATTTCATCTCTTCAAAGCGAAAGGTAAGGTCTCGAATCTTGAGGCTAAAGTCTCTTCGGTAGATTCCGCAGAGAGTGCCTCACTGACTACCGGCATCGGCCACACGCGGTGGGCAACCCATGGTGAGCCTTCGGAGACTAATGCACACCCTCATCTCTCCATGAGCGGTGAATTGGCCCTTGTCCACAACGGAATCATTGAGAACTACCAACTCCTGAAGGAGCAGCTCTCAGGTTATGGATACCAATTCAAGAGCCAGACAGATACCGAGGTACTGGTACAACTCATCGACTACTTCTACCAGAAGAATGGCAAGCAACTGATGAAGGCGGTCAGTCAAGCGCTTAACAAAGCGATTGGAGCCTACGCCATTGTGGTCATGGAGCAAAGCAACCCCAACCACCTGGTGGCTGCACGCAAGGCTTCTCCCCTCGTCATCGGCATCGGCAAGGACAACGAAGAGTTCTTCCTGGGCAGTGATGCCACCCCCTTGGTGGAATACACCCACAAGGTAATCTACCTGGATGATGAGCAGATAGCCGATATCCAGCCCGGGACAGCGGTAACCATTACGAATCTCGACGAATCATTGGCCAATGTCAACATCAAGGATGTGGATATCGACATCTCGGCCCTGAGCAAAGGGGGATTTCCACACTTCATGCAGAAAGAGATCTTCGAGCAGCCGCATTGCATAGAGAACAGTATGCGAGGGCGGGTCATCCAGCGTGAAGATGGGCTGTATGAGATTAAGCTATCTGCCTTGACCAACTTCAAGGCCAAGCTGATTCGTGCCCGGCACGTCATCATCGTGGCTTGCGGTACCTCCTGGCACGCAGGACTGATTGGCAAGCAACTCATTGAGGAGATGTGCCGCATCCGCGTGGAGGTGGAGTATGCCAGCGAGTTCCGTTACCGCAATCCCGTCATCGAGAAGGATGATGTGGTGATCGCCATCAGCCAAAGTGGCGAGACCGCAGATACCTTGGCAGCCATTCAACTGGCCAAGTCGGAAGGGGCACTGGTCTTCGGCATTGTCAACGGTGTAGGGAGCAGCATTGCCCGTGCCGCCGATACGGGCATCTACATCCACGTAGGTCCCGAGATTGGTGTGGCCTCCACCAAAGCCTTCACCGGACAGATTACGGTACTCACCATGCTGGCCTTGGCACTGGGTAATGCCTTGGGAACTATTAGCGAAGAGAAGTTCCAGAACATCTGCAGCCAGTTGACCACCATTCCTGAGAAAATGGAGATGGTACTGAAGCAGAATGATAAGATTGAGCAACTCTCCGAACGTTTCACCTACGCCAAGAACTTCCTCTACCTGGGCCGTGGCTACAATTACCCCGTAGCCCTCGAAGGGGCATTGAAGCTCAAGGAGATCAGCTATATCCATGCCGAAGGCTATCCCGCTGCGGAGATGAAGCATGGCCCGATTGCCCTGGTGGACAAGGAGATGCCTATCGTGACCATCGCTACTCACGATGAGCTTTACCACAAGATTATCTCCAACATGCAGGAGGTGCAGAGCCGCAACGGCAGCATCCTCGCCATCATCACTGAGGGAGATGACGAGGTGAAGCGCATGGTCAGTGAGTATGTCGAGATACCCTCCATACACAGCTGCCTGGTACCGCTGCTGAGTGTGCTGCCCATGCAGTTGCTAGCTTATCATGTGGCAGTAAAGAAGGGGCTAAACGTAGATATGCCCAGGAATCTGGCCAAGAGTGTCACTGTGGAATAACCTCCTCAAGGCTCAACCTAACAAGTCGATAATCTCCTCGGGTGCTGAGGTCAGCTTCTCCACACCGTCGGCTGTCACCACCCAGGAGTTTTCGATACCTACCGGTCCTACTCCGGGCAAGACAATCTTTGGTTCGAGGGCAAATACCATACCCGGTTCCAACTCCTGCTTGATACGCGGAGCCAGTACAGGGGCCTCATTGATTTCCAGCCCGATGCCGTGGCCTATGAACTTAGCCTGCTGCTTCGTACCCATGAAGCAGTCGGCAAAACCGGCTTTCTCTACGCGGTCGGCAGCCAACTGATAGAGCTCTTCGCACGGCACACCCGGCTTGGCAGCCTCGGCCACCTCTTGCTGTATATCGAGACAGCACTGATGCGCGTCATAGGCCCTTTGCGGAAGCTTGCCCACGGAATAGACACGGCTCATATCGCACATGTAACCATAGAAGTTGCCACCCATATCCACCATCACGCTCTCTCCACGCTGCATGGTGTGTCCGCAGGCTCCGCCGGGAATGGAACCGTCCACTCCTTTGCCACCCAAAGCAAAGTCGTAGGGCGATGCCTCCTGGGCATTGTCGCCCGTAAGCAGACTGCCCATGAAAATCTCCATGCTCTGACCGAAAACACGGAAGATGCCCAGACAACCCTGTTGACGCATGGCGCGCTCTACCTCGATGGAGAGCTGCAGGTCGGTCATCCCCTCCTGAAAGAGTTGCGGTATATGGCTGTAAGCTACAGCATGGGCCTGAGCTGAACGGCGGAAGGTCTCTATCTCCCAAAGCGTCTTCACACTGCGGGCCTGGCGTATGATACGCGAGCCGCAAGCAAGCACCTCAGTCCCGGGAAAGCAGGCCGACAGACGCTGGTATTCGTTAAACGAAAGTTCATCTCCTTCAAGCATCAGTCGCTTAGGCATAGGCAGTCCGCACTGGGCCAACAGCTCAGGCAATTGCTCCGGTTTACGGATAGGGAGTATATGCTCTCCGCTCAGCGAAGCGGGTCGCTTGACGAAGAGCCGGGCAGGTGCCTGGAGAGGCAGGTAGAGGTAACCGCTTACCACCTGACCAAAAGTGTAGATGAGATTGACGTTGGTAGCAATAAGGGCAGCATCAATGCCCTCCTTAAACATGATGTCGCGGATCTTATCGCGACGCTGGATTAATTCAGATAATAACATGTGGTTCGTTGTTTCTATTTCAGGCGACAAAGGTAAGGAAAAAGTTGCCAATAGAACACATTTCCCGGCAAAAAGCAGACTCAAAGATAAAAAAAGTACTGCCCGATAACCTTCACAGGCGCAGGCAGCACAAACCACAAATACAAATACAACTAAACAAAGTTTTCTTTCAACAGCAGGGAGCTGTTTCACAACAGCCCCCTGTCGTCTTATAATAATAAGGATAACTATTCACTATCAAATGATACCCTGTCCCATCATGGCATGAGCCACCTTCATGAAGCCGGCGATATTAGCACCCTTCACGTAGTTGATGTAGCCATCAGGCTGAGTACCGTACTTCACGCACTGAGCGTGGATGCCGTGCATGATGGAGTGCAACTTCTGGTCCACCTCTTCAGCGCTCCAGCTGATGTGCATGGCATTCTGCGACATCTCCAGGCCGCTCGTAGCCACACCACCGGCGTTGACAGCCTTGCCCGGAGCGTACATCTTCTTGTTCTCAATGAAGAGGTCGATGGCCTCGGGAGTGCAACCCATGTTGGAAATCTCGCCGATGCAGAGTACGTCGTTGTCAATCAGATGACGAGCATCCTCACCGTTAAGCTCGTTCTGCGTAGCGCAAGGCAGTGCAATATCTACCTTCACCTCCCAAGGACGCTTGCCAGCGACAAACTTCGCTCCGGGGAACTGCTCTGCATAAGGAGCCACAATATCATTGCCTGAAGCACGAAGCTCCAGCATATAGTCAATCTTCTCACCGCTGATGCCATCGGGATCATAGATGTAGCCGTCAGGACCCGAGATGGTAACCACCTTAGCACCCAGCTGAGTAGCCTTCGTAACGGCACCCCAGGCCACATTGCCGAAGCCTGATACGGCCACTGTCTTGCCCTTGATGTCGATACCCTTGGTCTGCAGCATCTGGTTGACAAAGTACAGACCGCCAAAACCGGTAGCCTCCGGACGAATCAGCGAACCGCCAAACTCCAGACCCTTACCGGTAAAGGTACCCGTAAACTCACGGGTCAGCTTCTTATACATACCAAACATATAACCCACTTCGCGGCCACCTACGCCGATGTCACCAGCAGGTACATCCATGTCGGGACCCAGGTGACGCCACAGCTCCAGAATGAAAGCCTGACAGAAGCGCATAATCTCGGCATCGCTCTTGCCACGAGGAGAGAAGTCGGAGCCACCCTTACCGCCACCCATGGGCAACGTGGTCAAGGCATTCTTGAAGGTCTGCTCAAAGCCGAGGAACTTCAAGATAGAGAGGTTAACCGAAGCATGGAAGCGGATGCCACCCTTGTAAGGGCCAATGGCATTGTTGAACTGCACGCGATAGCCCAGATTGGTCTGTACTTCGCCGCGATCATCCACCCATGTCACACGGAACGTAAAGATACGATCGGGCTCCACAAGGCGCTCGATAATTTTAGCCTTCTCAAACTCAGGATGTTGGTTGTAGATGTCCTCAATCGACAGCAACACTTCCTTCACAGCTTGAAGGTACTCACTTTCACCAGGATGCTTGGCTTCAAGAGAAGCCATAATACGCTCAATATTCATAATATTACGCTAAAAAAGGTTTAATATGCCCGTTTCCAATGAACGACAAACAAAATGTCATCGTTTAACGCTGCAAATATAGGAAAAGTTTTTCATTCCGCCACGACAAACGCGGTTTTTTTGTTTAAATAATGATAAAATGTCAGATTTAAGGAAAGAAAGGACAAAAAAGTTACTTGAAACGGGTGGCTACCCAGGGGCTCTCCGCACTTTCTGTAGCAATCTGATAGCAACGGTAGAGTTTGCCCAGCGGTATGGAGTCGGCGTGAAGCGCATAGCCCAGCAGGCAACTGAAGCCCACATCGTTCCAGCTGCCCAGAGTGGAGGCAGCATACTTCCAGGCATAAATCTGGTTGTCCCACATCTCGCGGTTGGAGATGAGTCCACGGTCGAAGGCCACACGGCTCAGGAGCTGCATGCGAGCCATGTCCCATCCCGTGAGTCCTACCTTTATATAATAGGGGTCGGTCAAGGAAAGCGGAGTATCTGCAAGCTGCCGCTGCAGCTGTTGCAAACGCTGCGTCCAGAAGCGATTGCCATGAGAAAAGGAAGAAGACTCGTCTGCGGAGGATTCAGAAGCAAGCCAATGCCTGACGAAGCGCTCGAAGACATCGCGGTCGCCCTCGTCACGCAGATTGCGAAGATAGGCCGGCAGACGCTCCAATTGCTGTAGAGGCGTGAGCGACTGGAGCAATTTAAGCGATACCGGAAGAGTAAACTCCGAATCACTCACCTGCTCTACATAAGCAAGCATCCAGCTTAGCATCAAGCAACGTTTCTTTGTAGCCCGCATCATATGATTACCTAAATCTCTATATTTACAAACCTTTATTACAAAATGTCACCTTTACAGATGAAATAATTATACGGCTGCAAAGTAAAGTCAACGCGAGGACACAACAAAAAAAACGGATTCACAAAGGAGTTTACAAATACACAATAATCCCTCAAAAGAAACGAATAATAAAGAAAAAAATATGTTGTAAACTGCTTTGTAAACCAAGAAAGATGAGTATATTTGCATCGGAAAATAACAAGATGAAGAACGAATGAATAGAAATAGTTCAACATACGGCCATAAGTGCAGCGCCATGGGGTATCTATTATGTACCTTGCTATGGGCGCTTTGCCTTACGGGGTGCCGCCAAGGAGATGCCAAAGCAGACTCTGCCGAGGCACTTTGCGAAGAGGCTGCCAGCTGCAAAGCACTTTTCCAGGAAGGCAGGAACCTGCAACACAACAAGCAATATACCGAGGCTATCGCACTGTTCAACAACTGCGCCAACTACAGTTCCGGCAAGCAGGAGGTGTGCCAGCAGCTGCAGCCCATCGTCGTTGACGCCTTGCTGCAGCTCGTCAACAGCTACCAAAGCCTGGGCAAGCCCAATGACTGCGTGGATCACCTGATGGGTATCGTCAACAACCCCACTCCACTACTGCGCAACTACGGCATGCGCGACCTCTATTCCCTGACCGGATACGCCCTTTCACGCACCGAGGCAATGGGCGAAGCAGAGGAGTACATCGCCAAGGCGCTGAGCCTGCCCCTCTACCGCCCCACCCATGAACGGCTCTTCCGCGACTATGCCTATGCGGCCGCCATCAACTTCAGCAATCCGAAGCAACAGGAGCAGGTCATCCAGTGGTGCCTGATGGCCATCAGCGAAAACAAGCTCTGCGCCCATTCGCCCGGAGTGCAGTGGGTTACCTCCATGCTCGGTACAATCTATAAGCGCACCGGCCGGTTCAATGAGGCCATAGACCTCTTCACCGAGAGCATTCAGGAGGCCCAGAGCCAACACGACCTCCTGGGCGAAATCAATGTCTGCAACTCGATGAGCGACCTCTTCATCTACTGGGGACTTCCTCAATCAGCCGACAATTATGCCAACCGTGCCCTCTATCTGATAACCAAGTCGCACAACACCAATCCCATGATACAGTCGGCCACCTACCTGCTGAAAGGACAGACCATGGAAGCATTGGGAAAGCCCGACTCTGCCCTGACCTACTGGCAGAAGGCGGAAGAGATCTGCCAGCAGCTCCCTTACAACAGCGGTCAGGCCGACATCGACTACTACCTGGGAAGGCTACTGATTGAAAAGCACGATACAGACACCACACCGACTAATGACGGCAACTTTGCCAGGGGCATGGAGCGACTCCAACAAGCCAGCCTTCAAGCCACCCCCACCATACGTGCCAAAGCTTTCTTTGGCTTAGCAAAGGGCTATCTCGCTGTCAAGAAGAAACATAGAGGTGAATCCATGCTCGACAGTATGTACCGGCAGCTACACCTCGCTCCGCGCCCCATCTATATCGATCAGGCCAACAGCTTCGCCCTCGAACACTTCATCGAAGAGCGGAACCTGCCCCAAATCGTACGCTATGCACAGGAACTCATCAACGAACGGAAGCAACGCGATGAGCTGGAGACCTCACGCAAACTGGCTGAGACCATCATCCAATACCAGGTGGAGCGAAAAGAGCAGGAGCTACAGTTGGCACGTGCCCAGCTGGACAACAACCGGCTCTACCTGCTGCTGGCCATTATATTCCTGCTGGTGCTTTTCGGACTGGTACTGATTGGCTACCGATTCCACCGCATGCGGCACAAGCTGATGGAGCAGCAGGTCAACGGACTGATCAACAACCTCAACGATGCCCGTCTGCGCAACCAGGAAATCAAGAAGCAGCTCACCGACCTGCTGACTGACATCAACAACCGCAGCCAGCTGGAGGCCGCCGCTCCCCAGCTGCTCCACGAGAAGGGTGAAGTGCGCTTCCGTCAGCGCTTCGAGCAGTTCTACCCCACCTTCCTCCCCACGCTACGCAACCGCATCCCCAGCATCACACGCAGTGAGGAGCTACTCTGCATGTTGCTTGCCCTAGGGCAGGACACCTACCAGATTGAGCAGCTACTCGGCATCGCCCACCGCAGCGTCATCATGGCGCGCCACCGTTTATATAAAAAGGTAAGTGCCACGAGCGAGCAGTCCCTCGAAACCTTCGCACAAGAGATACTCGTGAGCTGCAAGCAGCCTGAAGACGGCACGGACAACTAATCAACTTATCGCTCTACACGACTACAGGGTACACATCGTAGTCAACAGCCGACAGTCCACACTACACGTCGTGGTCGTTGTCATTACATGGGTAATTTGTTATCAACCGGATGAAAATCTTTTTTCCTCGCGATGAAAACTGTATTTCATCACGTAGGAACCGCCTGAATATTGGGTGGCTCATTGCGAGCTACTGTCCCGAGTCCCGAATCCTATTCATTCAGCTCGGCGCTAAAAAATACTTCATACTTCATAATTAACCGTATCTTATTGATTGCAAGCTAATTATATCATGAAGTATATCATTTGACACTTCATAGCACACTTCATGCTATAGTCATCTGTATATCAAATCGTTACGACCGATTATGAAGTATGAAGTATTATTTCTCATTTCTCCAGATTAATTTTCGGCTCTGGTTACACAGCCTATTTGTGCTTCCGCAAGTCGCGCCCTTCGAAGCGACAGATGGCTTCTATCCACTCCTCATCAAGCGGTCGAGACTCACGCCGCACCAGGTCGAAAGCTACCATCACCGAACGGCAGATGCACTTCACCTCGCCCGTATCCGTGTTGATGGCACGCTGCAACAGGTCGAAGCTCTTCGTGCCAATAGCCGTTACGGCAGTCTCAACGGCAATCGGCTCAGTGCCATCTATCTGCGCCAGAAAGTCTGTCTCAATATGTACCACCACAATGCCATCACGCTCCCAGTTCACATCTGGGCAGACGGCCTGAAAATAGTCGGTCTTTCCCAAGTCATAGAAAGAGAAATAGACCGTATTGTTGACGTGCCCAAACTTATCCACATCATTAAAGCGAAGCTGGATAGGCAGCTGATGATGAAACTTAATCTCTTCCATAATACTAAAAACATTGTATCTGATCAATCCACTACATAAGGCATGATGCCATGCGCTGGGCAGCAGCATGATAGCCCTGTATCAGCTCGGCCATCACCTCCTCCACAGTAGCAATCCCCCTACCCTTGAAGAGGCTCACCACCTGTCCTATCTCCAACTCTCCCTCATCCAGGTCTCCCTCGAAGATGCCCCGCTTGGCACGTCCCTTACCCAACAGCTCACGGAGCGCATCGACCGAAGCACCAGCCAATTCGGCCTGTTCCACCTCGTCACGAAACTTATTCCTTACCAGCCGCGTCGGAGCTAGCTGCTTCAACAGGAGTTTGGTATCTCCCTCCTCCAACTGCAAGCAGCGCTGCTTGAAGGCTTCATGGGCCGAACTCTCTACAGTCAGGGCAAAGCGGCTTCCCATCTGCACCCCGTCAGCCCCAAGCGCCATAGCTGCATAGATGGCCTCACCCGTGGCGATGCCTCCGGCAGCTAGCAACGGCAAGCGAGTGACTGCACGCACAACAGGTATCAGGCAGAGCGTTGTGGTCTCCTCACGCCCATTATGACCGCCAGCCTCAAATCCCTCAGCCACCAGCGCATCCACCCCAGCCTCCTCTGCCTTGAGGGCAAACTTCGATGAAGAGACAACATGGACCACCTTCATCCCGTGCTCATGCAACCAAGCCGTCCACTTCTTCGGCGAGCCTGCCGAAGTGAAGACCACCTTCACCTCCTCATCGGCCAAGATCTGCATGACCTCGTCAATCTGCGGGTACATCAAGGGCAGGTTGACACCAAAGGGGGCCGACGTGGCCTGCTTCGTCTTGCGGATATGCTCGCGCAACACCTCGGGGTGCATCGACCCTGCGCCCAGCAATCCCAGTCCTCCGGCATTACTCACAGCAGCAGCAAGCCGCCATCCGCTACACCATACCATACCTCCCGCCACAATGGGGCAACGTATTCCAAACAACTGACAAATGCGATTCTCCATATTCTATTCTCTGTTTATTTGTTATGAAAAGTTCTACAAAGCTATAAAAAAAGGATGAAACCAACCAATATCCGACAGAAAAAACGTATCTTTACGGCAAAAATAATAGATAAAGAGCCATGAATTCAGCCTACAGCACCACTTATGAGTTGTTTTGCGGTAAATTGCTGCTCCATGCTGATGAGCAGGGTATCACAGGCATTTCCTTTGTCAAGGAGGGAGAGAGACAACTGCCCAAGCATATCCCTACTCTCGTTGAGGAGCATCTGCAGGCTGCCAAAGCATGGCTGGATGCTTACCAAGACCAAGGGAAGCCCGGCTCCATCGAAAGCAAAGTGACAATGCCCGAAGTGAAGCTTCACATCGCAGCAAGCTCGTTCCAACGGGCTGTTTGGGCAGAGGCGATGAAGATACCCTTCGGAGAAACAATCACCTACTCCCAGATGGCCAAGCGGGTAGCACAGCGTCTAGGGAAGGAGCAGATGTCAGCCCAGGCGATTGGAGGTGCGCTCAAGCGGAATCCTGTGGTACTGATTATCCCCTGTCACCGAATCGTTGGAGCCAACGGCCGACTTGGAGGCTACATGGGTACAACGGGCACCATGCTAAAAAGACTCCTGCTTGACCACGAAGGAGTAGAACTAGGCATATAAACGTAGAATTAGGTATATAAACAAAAATAAATTACCCTAAAATCCGCAAGCAATCTCAATGGCAATCTCAATTGCAGTAAAGAG
>CAMACX010000022.1 GCA_945831575.1 uncultured Mediterranea sp. | reverse complement strand
CCCTTGACGATGATGTTCAGCTCGTGGAAGTCGCCCAATGCCAGACGGCGGCCCACCTCGTCGAGGGTCAGCATCTTCTGCGTGCGCAGACCCTGTTCGCGTTGCAGCTGCTCGCGCTTATTGGCAATCTCGCGTGCCTCCTGATCCGTATCTATCACGTGGAAGGTATCACCTGCTGCTGGTGCTCCGTTCAGGCCAAGAATCAAGGCTGGGGTAGCCGGTCCGGCCTCAGTCATGCGCTGGTTGCGTTCGTTGAACATGGCCTTTACGCGACCGTAGTGAGTACCAGCCAGCACGATGTCGCCCACATGCAGGGTACCGTTGCTGACGAGCACCGTAGCCACGTAGCCGCGGCCCTTATCCAGGCTGGACTCGATGATGCTACCCGTGGCCTTGCGGTGGGGATTGGCCTTCAGCTCCAGCATCTCGGCCTCGAGCAGTACCTTCTCCATCAGTTCGTTCACGCCAATACCCTTCTTGGCCGAGATGTCCTGACTCTGGTACTTACCGCCCCAGTCCTCTACGAGGAAGTTCATGTTGGCCAGCTCCTCCTTGATCTTATCGGGGTTGGCGGCTGGCTTATCAATCTTGTTGATGGCGAATACGATGGGTACACCGGCAGCCATGGCGTGGTTGATGGCCTCCTTGGTCTGAGGCATCACGTTGTCATCGGCAGCCACGATGATGATGGCGATGTCGGTCACCTTGGCACCACGGGCACGCATGGCAGTGAAGGCCTCGTGACCCGGTGTGTCGAGGAAGGTGATGACACGGCCATCCTCCAATGTCACGTGGTAGGCACCGATGTGCTGGGTGATACCACCAGCCTCACCGGCAATCACGTTGGCCTTGCGGATGTAGTCGAGCAGTGAGGTCTTACCGTGATCGACGTGACCCATGACGGTGACAATCGGCGCACGGGGCTCCAGGTCCTCTTCTGCATCTTCCTCTTCCACGATGGCCTGTGCCACCTCTGCGCTGACGTATTCCGTCTTGAAGCCAAACTCTTCGGCTACCAGGTTGATGGTCTCGGCATCCAGGCGTTGGTTGATGGAGACCATGATACCCACGCTCATGCAGGTGGCAATGACCTGCGTCACAGAGATGTCCATCATTGAGGCCAGCTCGTTGGCCGTCACAAATTCCGTCAGCTTCAGTACCTTGCTGTCAGCCATTTCGCGCTTTTCCATCTCCTCGTTGCGCTCAGCAGCCATCTCACGCTTCTCTTTGCGATACTTGGCTGCTTTACTCTTTCCGCCCTTCGAAGTGAGACGGGCCAAGGTCTCTTTAACCTGACGTGCTACGTCCTCTTCATTGACTTCGCGCTGGATGGCCTGCTGCTTGTTGTTGCGGTCTTTGTTACGCTTGCCTTGCTGATTGCGTTCGTTGCGGTCGCCCCGCTCACCCCGCTCTCCGCGTTCGTTGCGCTCGTCTTTGCGGCGGTCACCACGGTTGTTTCCTGATGAACGCATCTCTTCTATCTCCACTCGATCCTTATTGATGCGGGCACGTTTCTTCTTTGAGTCATTCGAGGCTGAGTCGCTCTTGGAGTTGTCATCGCGGCGAATCTCCTTCATGATGGCCTCCTTCATCTGCTTACGTTGGTCCATGCGCTGGCGCTCCTTCTCTTCGCGCTCCTTCTTACGCTCCTCCTTGGATTTCTTCTTCGGACGGGTGCTCTGGTTGAGCGCAGCCAGATCGATGCGGCCAATGACGTTAATCTTGCTCACCGGTTCGGTGCGGGCAATCTTGAAGATGGTCTCTTCTTTAGCCTCTTCCTGCTTGGCCGGCTCAGCCGGCTTCGCCTCAGCCGCAGGCTTGGCCTCCGTGGCCGGCTCGGAGGCTACTTCGGCAGTCTGGTGGGGTTCCTCCTTTGGGGAAGCACTGGCTTGGGGCTGTGCAGAGGGGGCTGGTTGTGCAGAAGTTGGCTTAGCAGTTTGCTTAGCGGATTGAGCCTGTTGCGGCTTTTGGACTTCCACCTGCGGTCTCTCGGCGGCAGCAGGCTGCTGTGCCGCAGGCTTGGGTTGTTGCTGCTCGGCGGCAGTAGGCTGTTTGGGCTGTGCCTGAGTGGTCTGCTCCTGAGCCTGGGCTGCTTGCTGCTGTGCGGATGCCACGGACTGCTTCTTCTCTTCTGCTTGCTGCTGTACAGGTTGCTGAGGGGCTTCTGGTTGCTTTGGCTCGACTACAGGTGTTGCGTCAACTGTTTTGGGAGTGGAGGGGGCTTGCGTCTCCTTTACTTCCTTCTGTTCGGTAACCGGTTTTGCTTCCTCCTTGGGCGTTGCAACAGGTTGTTGAGTCGCTGCCTGCTGTGCAGCGGGTTTCGGCTTGAAGGCCTCACGCGCGGGAGTCTCTGTACGCACCTCTTCGGCGGCGTTGTCCCGGCGGTTGTTGCGTGAGTCGCGGGTCAACTTCTCCGACTTCAGGCGCAGGTCCTTATCGCTGCTGAACTCCTTGGCCAGCAGGGCGTATTGTTCTTCACTAATTCTCGTGTTCGGATTTGCCTCCACGGTAAATCCCTTCTTTTGCAGGAATTCCACGATGGTGGAGATGCCTACATTCAGGTCGCGGGTAACTTTATTAAGCCTTATTGTCATTCTAATATCAGGGATTAGGGATTTGGAAAATAGGTGGATTAGTCCTCAAACTCTTTCTTGAGTACACGGATGACCTCGTCGATGGTCTCGTCTTCCAGGTCGGCCTTCTCAGCCAATATCTCGCGCGAGGCATTGAGCACGTCGCGTGCCGTCTCCAGACCCACACTCTTGATGGCGTCAATCACCCAGCCGTCAATCTCATCGCGGAATTCATCCAGATAGATATCCTCTTCGGGTGCAGGAGCATTGGGTTCTGCTTCGCGGAAGACGTCGATGGTATATTCGGTAATCATTGAGGCCAGCTTGATGTTGAGGCCTCCCTTACCGATGGCCAGTGATACCTCTTCAGGCTTGAGCACTACTTCCGCGCGGTGGTTCTCCTCATCGAGCTTGATGTTGGCGCTCATAACGTGGGCTGGGCTCAAGGCACGCTGGATGAAGAGGGTGGGGTTCTGCGTGTAGCTGATGACGTCGATGTTCTCGTTGCGCAGCTCGCGTACGATGCCGTGGATGCGGCTACCCTTCACACCTACGCAGGCTCCTACGGGGTCAATGCGGTCATCGTAGCTCTCCACGGCGATCTTGGCCCGTTCGCCGGGGATGCGTGCGGCCTTCTTGATGGTGATGAGGCCATCGGCAATCTCGGGCACCTCCTGTTCGAACAGGCGTTGCAGGAAGAGGGGAGCGGTGCGGCTCAGGATAATCTTGGGATTGTTGTTGGTGTTATCCACGCGCAGCACCAGCGCACGGGCTGTCTCGCCTTTGCGGTAGTAGTCTGAGGGAATCTGTTCCGTCTTGGGCAGCAGCAGCTCGTTGCCTTCGTCGTCGATAAGCAGCATCTCCTTCTTCCAGATCTGATAGACCTCTGCGCTGATGATGGTGCCCACCTTATCTACATATTTATTATATAGGCTGTCTTTCTCCAGTTCCAGGATTTTTCCGGCCAGTGCCTGTCGCAGGTTGAGGATGGCGCGGCGACCAAATTTGAGGAAATCCACGGGGTCAGTCACCTCTTCACCCACCTCATAGCTGGGGTCTATCTGGTGTGCTTCGCTCAAGGTAATCTCCTTGTTGGCATCGGCCAGTTGGTCGTCGGGCACGATGGTGCGGTTGCGATAGATCTCGAAGTCGCCCTTGTCGGGAT
The DNA here is from genome assembly GCA_945831575.1 of uncultured Mediterranea sp. GTDB lineage: Bacteria > Bacteroidota > Bacteroidia > Bacteroidales > Bacteroidaceae > Bacteroides. The sequence goes on along the minus strand of CAMACX010000022.1, from coordinate 44,541 downwards.
TGACAATAACGTCGTAGTTTTCATCTGAGCCAAACATCTTGGCAATTACGCTTCTGAACGACTCTTCCAGCACGTTGACAAGCGTGGGGCGGTCGATGTTCTTCAATTCCTTAAACTCGGCAAAGGTGTCGATTAAGCTTACGGTTTCTTCTTTCTTGGCCATATATATATTGTTTTTTAGTTTCTGAGATTTTATTTATAATCTATGACGTACTGTGTCTGCTTGATGTCGTTGAAAGAGAATTGCTTATCCTGCTCCTGCAGCTTGGGGCGCTTCATGCCCTCTTCCTTCACTTTGACGGTTACGGTAAGGGTGATGCCCTCCTCACTAGCCTCTTTCAGCAGGCCGCGCAGCTTCTCGCCGCCGTTGGTCAGGACTTCCACCTGCTGGCCGACGTGATTAAGGTACTGCTGCAGCACTTTGAAAGGCTGTCCGATGCCGGCTGAGCCCACTTCCAGTTCATAGTCCTCTACTTCGCGGTCGAGGTGCTGATCGATGTATCGGCTCAGGTTAACGCAGTCGTCAATCCAGACACCCTCCTTGTGGTCGATTTCCACCACGATGCGGTTGTCAGCGCTGACGCTCAAATCTGTGAGAAAATACTCTTTTCCTTCCAGCCATTGGTTTACAAGGCTTTTTACCGTTTCTTTTTCAATCATAGTCTCTTTTCTTGTTTCTGTTGTTTTCGGTGACTGCTAACAAAAAGGAGGAGCAACTTGCCCCTCCTCTGAATCACCACTGCGGTTGCAAAGGTAGTAATAATCTAGTCATCTACAAAACATTAAAGAGAAAAAATGTTATTTAACAGTGTGTTTTACCTCATTTCCCTCTTTTCGGAGGCTGTAAATGCCTCCTTTTTCACTCAATTCGATGATGGAAAGTCCATCTGTGGCATGGTCCACGAGCATCAATGCGCTCTGTTCGGCAAAGCGTTGGGCCTTAACGGTAAGTGGTTCTTCTACTACCCGTGTGCAGAGGATGAGGCTGTCGTTGATGAGTAGCGAGAGCGAGTCGCCCGCAAAGCCCGACTCGAGCACGAAGGTGTATTGGTCGATGAACTTCCGCTCCTTACTCTTCTGCTGTTGCAGGCGCATGCTCATATAGACGAAGATGACGACTACAAAGATGACCGCAAAGGCCAGTATGCCATTGCCTATCATGAATTGTTTGTTGGTATTCAGACGATGTGCCATAGTTACGTTGTTAATTAATGAGTTATTGTTATGATTACTAGTCTGACGGCTTATGGGCGTTGGGCTACGAAGAAGGTGTAGCCATAGTCGTTGTGATACTTACTGAAGAGCTCAGCCTCGTGGCGCTGGTTGGCTACGAGCATCTGCGCCGTGGGGTTGTCGGGATGGCGTTGCAGAAACAACCGCTGGGCCTCCTGCTGCGGCAGGTAGAAGTTAGTGGTCCAGCAACTATCAGGTAAGGTGAAGTAGCTGACTTGTTGGTATCCATGCTCTTCCAGCTGCTTGAGCTTCCGCTCTACCGTGTCAATCTCGGGATAGGCGTCCATCCAGAATAGCTCAATCTCTTGCGGACGTTGGTCGGTGAGCCAGGTAGCCTCGCTGACGGCCAGCCAACCGCCTGGCTTGAGGAACGATTTCCAAAGCTCGATGCCCTTTTCAAATCCGATGTTGTAGATGGCCCCTTCACTCCAGATGAGGTCGAGTGATGCTCGTTCAAAAGGCAGCTGACCCATGTCGCCCACAATGCCTCTGAGCCGGTGGCTGAGGCCTGCATCGCGACTGCGTTGGTTCAGTTGGTCGATGAATTGCGGAAAGAGGTCGAGTCCGGTGACGTCCGCCATGGTATGTTGGGCAAGGCTGAGTGTCTGTGTGCCCGTGCCGCAACCCAGGTCAGCCACCGAGGCCCCCTCGTGTAGAGCAGGGATTAGACTTAAAGCTTGCCGGGTGACTTCATCACTGCCTGGCCCTTGGCGGTGGAGTGAGGAGAAGTATTCACAGATTAGGCTAAAGTCGAAGTCGTGTATGGAATTGTTGTTCTCTTGTTCGTTATTCATCATTGTAAAGTTTTTGATTGTTGTTTTCTTTTAAAAATTGAATAGAAATGATACAAAACAGATTTGCTCCAGTCGCCGAAGCTGTTACCAGAGTAATCCAACTAAGGGACAATTTGCTCTATCTTATTAGGATAGTGGCAAATTGTTTACTTTACAATATCCATATAGTTCTTCATCCGCTGCAAAGCTACGCATTCTGTTCGTCTCCTGCAAGTATATCGGCCATTTTTTATTCCTCCTTGCGTTTCCAGGCCTTGATGACTGGGATGAATACCAGGGCTGCTGACATCAGGAGGGTGACCACTGTGGGCCCGTCAATGCGTTGGGCGCTGGTGAGTACGATGTAGCATAGGGCCAGCCAGAGCAGCGCGATGCAGATGATCTGTGTATGGGAGAGATGTCTCTTTTGCATTTTGTTTTCGTGTTGAGGAGTTAGAAAGGATAGCCGATGGCAAAGTGGAGTGCCAGTCCGTCGCTGAACTTGGGGATGTTGTAGTAGCCGCTCTTGCCTGTGTCGTAAGGATCGTGGAGTGCTACGCCCAGGTCCAGGCGAAACACCAGAAAGTCGAGGTCGTAGCGCAGGCCCACTCCTGTGCCGAGGGCTATCTGTTTGGGTAAATCATTCAGGGTCAGTCTGCCGCCGGGTCGTGCGGGGTCGTTGCGCAGCAGCCAGACGTTGCCGGCATCCAGGAAGAGCGCTCCGTGGAGGTCAGCAATGAGGTGGAAGCGGTATTCGGCATTGGCCTCCAGGCGAACGTCGCCCACGTGGTTGATGTAGGCGTAGCGCTTGTCATCGCTGGGCACGTAGCCTCCCGGGCCGATGCTGCGGGTGGAGAAGGCACGCAAGCTGTTGGCACCCCCCACGTAGAACTGTTCGGTATAAGGTGCTGCTGAGGCGTTGCCGTAAGCCCGTATGACACCTGCTGCCACGCGGGTCGCCAGGCTCTGCCCCTTGCTGATGCGGTAATTGTAGCGGAACTCAGTATTCAGCTTGAGGTATTGGGCAAAGGGTACGCCGAGCATCTTCTTCCCCTTCTCGCGCACGCTCTTGCCGGCCATCCAATAGACCAGGGAGGTGACGTTGCCTGCCGAGGCTACGGTGGTCTGCCACCAGATGGGGTTGCGCTTGCCGCGCACCGAGGCGTTGTCGTAGGTGAAGGTGTATTCCATTACGGGGATAAACTGGTCCTGCAGACTGGTGTAGAGGGCCGGATTCTCCGCTTGCAGCTGCTTGAAGGCCTCCGTCTGACCAGAGAGCACATTGAAAGTGAGCCGAAAGGGGGTGATGCTGTGCTTCATGGTGGGTACCGGTTTGAAGTCGTAGGTCACGTTGCCTCCGAAGGCCAGCATCTGGTAGTACTTCGCCCGGTTCAGGTGGTCGGCGTAGAGCTTGAAGGTGGTGGTGGCCGGGAAGTCGTATTCGCGGTCGCCCATCCGGGGGAAGACAATGCGCGGGAAGGTGATGGCAGAGGAGAGTCCCATCTCGTAGCTGTTCATCAGCGAGGATTTGTTCTTTCCCGTCTGCCATTCGTAGGAGCCGTAGAGCTTGACGTTCCAGCTTTCGCCACCGCCGAAGACGTTGTTCTTTGTCACCGTAAAGGAGGCACCCGGTCCGGTCTGGTTGTTGCTCTTCATCTTCAGGTTGAAGTCAAATTCTGCATCGTAGGGCTTGTCTAGAGCAGCGACCATGCGCAGGTCGAGGGTGTCTTTCCGGAAGGTGGTATCGCGTGGAATGTATTGCATCTCGGTATATTTGAAGATGCCCACGTTGGCCAGTCGCTCCTGGATGCGTGTCTGGCGGTAGAGGCTGTATCGGTGCATGAAGTCGCGCCGGCGGGAGATGCCGGCACTATCCTGTACGGCCTGCTTGCGGCGGAACCCCTGGTAGTTGACCCAGCGGTAGAGCATGTTGGGGCGTACCTGCAGCTTGTTGTAGTAGTGGATGGTGAGGTCGCGGTACTGCACGCTGTCGTTGGGAATCTCTCCACCGCGGCCCAGAAGCCAGAAGGAGCGCTTCCCTTCGTAGAACACCTTTTCGGCTACGGGAGGCATCCCCTCGACGGGAACTAACCGCATGGCCACATGGCCTCCCCGCACCAGGGTGGTATCGGCCTGGTAGGTCAGGTAGTCGGGACGGAAGTAGTAGCAACCCACGTTGCGCAGCAGGGTACTGATGCGGGTGCGCTCGCCATCCAGATCGAGCACGTTAAACTGTTCACCCGGGCTGATGAGTGAACGGCGGCGACCAAGCTCCATGATACGGGTGGTCTGCGGATTAAATCCGCGATATTCCACGGTATCAATCATGTAGGGGTTGCGCATATCCACCGTGTATTGCAGCTTCACCTTCAGCGAGTCGCGCTTATCCACGAAGGTCTGGTAGCTGACGCGCCCGTTGAAGTAGCCGTAGTCGCGGAGCAGGTTGTTGGCTGCCTTGACCCGTATGTCGGGGTTGACGTTGGAGAGTAGCACGGGATTGGCACCAAACTTATTGAATATCCATTTGCCCACTCCTTTCTCTTTCTGTCCGAAGGCGTTATAGACCCAGAGTCCCATAGGGAATGGCCAGCGCATGGTGGAGCTGCCCAGGAAGGCGTTGTTGGGTGCGGTGGCCAGGGCGGCTTCCACCTCTTCAAGGGCCGTCTCGCCTACGGGGGTGGGCTGCGGATTGTCGATGATCATAGCCCGCTGTCCGGTGTAGAGCTGCTCGCCCTCTGGCAGGTGGCTCGTTGTGGAGCAGGCTGCCAGCAGCAGTAAGATGATGATATGTCTGATAATCTGCTTCATAAGCACTTATTTCTTTTTCTTTTTAAAGATAAAGAGTTCACCCAGATGGTCCATCTTGCGTCGGAGTACGAGGCCCACGCCCGTCTCTGTGATTTCGCCATCCAGGATGCTCTCATAATTCTTATCATAGAATGCGCGCACGTAGCGCGTGCCTGTACGATCGAGCCGGTATTCCAGGGAGACGTTGTCGATGAATGACTCGGCGTCGTTGGTGGCATTGGAGCCTGTGGAGACCTTGCCGCCGATGACAATCTGCACGCGGTCGTTGAATAAGCGTTGCGAGTAGCGGAAGCTGAAGTCCTTCTGTGTATCACCCGTCTCGGCATTGGTTCGGTCTTCTATTCCCACACTGATGCTGGCGTTCTTCATGCCTCCGGCCAGTGAATTGATCTGGCTCTGAATCACGCTGTTGAGGGCAGAGCTCATGGTCAGTCCTCCTGTCTTACCGCCACCCAGGTAGATGCCTGTGGCCAGCATGGTGATGGCCTGCTTGTTGCGTTCGTCCGTTCCCATCGACTGCAGCTCGTTCTGTATGCTCGCATCCTCGGGGGCTTCGATGTCGAAGACCAGGTCAGGAGCTTCCAGGCTGTTCTTGATGCCGATGGAGACATCAAAGTTGACCATGCGTCCCTGTCCGCCGTCGCCGTCATCCACAGAGGCCCTGATGCGTTCGGTGGCTTTCAGGTTAAGTGTGGGACTCATGGGGTTGCCGCGCCAGTCCACGTAGCTGCCGTTGGCGAAGGCGAACTCCTTGAGGGGGATGATGGGGATGGAGTACTTCATTGTGCCTCCGCTCAGGGTGTATCGACCGGTGAGATTGACATCGCCCTGCGGGGTGTATTGCATGTTGAGGTCGCCGCCGCCCTCCAATTCGATGTACTTGCTGCGGTCCATGCTCAGGTCGGCCCGCAGGCGCACCGACTCATCTATATGGAGGTTCATGAGCATATCCATGCCGCCCAGCGAGAGCATGGGGGTCTCCTCCTTATTCACCGAGGTGGTGTCGCGGAAGGAGGTGAAGGTGACCAGTCCGTCGAGCCGGTCCTCCACGGTAAGGGGCGAGTCGGTCAGGACGTAGGTCAGGTTGGTGCTGCCCAGTACGTTCATGTTGCCTCGCATGATGAGGGCATCCAGCGGTCCCTTGAGGGTGGCTTTCAGATCGACCAGGGCCTTGCCATAGACTAGGCTCTCCCGGGTACGTGGGGCATCAATCAGCAGGTAGTTCTCCGCCAGCAGGCTCAGGTTGGCCGTGGGGCGCTGCAGGTTGCGGAAATCCACCTTACCGTCGATGGTGAAAGGCTCCTTGCTGGTGGTGAAGATGGCAAACTTATTGAACAGCAGCTGGTTGTTGGTGATGTTCACGGGACGGTTGTCAAAGCGGTAGCGGGCCCCCACCTGGCGCGCCTCGATGGTCACCTCATCCAGGGTGAGCTGTCCATTTACCCGTGGGTTGTCCGTATAGCCCGAGAGGTGTACCTCACCATCCACGTCGCCTGCAAACGAGGCAATTCCTCCCGGCATGAAGGCATTGGCTATCCTTAGTGGGAAGTGGTCAAATCGCGTGGTTACTTGGAGCGTATCATGCGTCTCCCTGTCCTGTAAGACACCTTCGGCTGTGAGCACCTCCTCATCATTGAAGCTGAAGTAGGTGTTGACGTAGTGCTTCTTGTCATCGGCAGGCAGCCAGGTGCCTCCCAGGGTGATGTCACCCACGGGCTGCTTCTCATAGGTGAATTCCCGGATGTCGGCCTCGGCAGAGAGCTGGAGTGAGGTTGGGGTCTTGATGTAGTGGGCTTCGGTGGAGAAGAGTCCCGTGAGGCGTGGCATGTAGGGGATGACTGACGAGAGTTCCTTCAGTTCCAGACGGTTGAGCTCCACGTTGATGTTTTGCAGCGAGATGGTATCTTCGAGATTGCTTTGCACGCGGAAGCTGAGTCCCTGGTCGCTCTCCATGTCGATGTTGGCATAGACGCGCATGTTCTTATGCAGGTAGAGCCAGTTGCTCTTGTCGGTAAAGTGGAAGGTGCGGAAGGCAAAGACCGGTTTCTCCGGGGTGAGTTGCAGGAGGAGTCCGTTGCCCTTGCCATGGCCCTCGGTCAGCGGCGTGGCCTTGATGCCGAAGAGCACGCCGGTCTTCCCCTTCCCATCCACATAGTTGGCCGTCAGTTCAGCATCCTCGTTGCGTATCTCGCCGGTGAGGGTGGAGCGGAAGACAAACTGCGGGTTGTCGCGTCCATTCTCCACACCGCCTTGCAGCACCATGCGGGTGGTGTCCTGCGAGATGCGGAAGAAGAGGGTGTCAAGCTGCAGCGAATCCACCCTTAGGCCATGGATGGAGGTGCGTCCGTTGATGCCCCGGCGAGGGGAGAATCCAAAGCTGAAGCGGAAGTTGTCGTAGCTCACGTTCTGGGTGGCGAGGTAGTAGCTGATGGGGTTCCTCTGGCCGGCGGTGAGCACCATGCGTGCCGAGGGGAGGGCCTGCCGGAGGGCGGCATGGTCCAGCCGGCGGTCGTCAAGCTGCTTAGTGAGGATAGCCATGAAGCGGTCTCCGCGCTCAAAGAGTTCCTTGAGGGTGCTCCGCGCCTTGAGGCGCAGGTTCATGTCGCCTGCATCGAGTGAGAGCTTCACGGAGTCATGGCGGGCCTCACCCTGTATGCCGAAGGCAAAGGGGCGCTTGAGTGGCGTGGGGGCAATGCCTAGCTTGTGGAGGTCCAGCTGGCTGACGTCAATGCGCAGGTCTCCGTCCAGGTAGTTGCGGTCCATCCTCATGCGGGCCTGGCTGTTCATCTCCAGCAGTGGGTTCTGGCTGGTGAGCGTGGCCGTAGCTTCCGCCTGCTTCAGTTCACCTTTGAGCTCTACCTGGTGGATGTCCCAATGTCCATATTGCAGTTGTTGCACGGCGGCATGGAGTGAGGCACGGGTCTTGTGCTTGGCAGGCTCCGTGCCGCGGCCCTCCAGGTTGACGAAGGCCGAGAGGTTGTAGATGGAGTCGCGTGGCATGAAGTGGTGCAGCTGCAGCTCCTCGATGCGCAGGTGGGCGTTGTAGGCGGTGGAGGCCAGGTCATAGAAGGCATCCAGTCCTACGTGACCGCCCTGTTCGTTGAGGTTGAGCAGGGCCGAGAGGCGGGAGGCATCCAGGGCCAGCGTGGTGCGGAGGCTCATGCTGTCGGGGATGATGAGGTCGGGTGAGGGGGCCGTCCCGCCGAGTGCCGTAAGGAAGTTGAGGTTGTAAGTCTTCAGGTCGAGGTTGACCTTGATGTTACGCTTCAGGCTGTCGGCCAGATCGCGGCAATCGCCCCGTCCGTCGAGGGTGAAGGCCCCCGGCAGGTCGATGTTGAAGCGCGAGAGGTACATCTGCTTGAAGTTGCCCTCCGTGCCAGCCCGTATGGTGAGGGGGCGGAAGGGGTAGGCCTTCTTGAAACTTTCGGGCAGGTCGCCGGCCAGCAGGAGCACATCCTGCTTACCGATGCGCGCGTTGAGGCGCGAGGAGAGGTTGCCTGTGGTGGGGACATCCAGCAGGTCCCAGTAGCTGTCAGCTGACAGGGAGATTTCGCTGTGGGGGGTGGTGAGCCGGAGGTCAGGCAGGTAGATGCGGGCCGAGTCGGAGTAGAGCTGGCCTGTGAGCGAACTGACGGTAAATCCCGACTGCTCCACGAAGGAGAAATTGCGGATGTTGGCCTGCAGGTCACGTCTGCTGAAGCGGGCAGAATCCACCTCAGCTTGCAGCTCGCGGATGGCGATGTGTGAAGGGTCAAGCCCCGGGGAGGGTGTTGCAGGTGGGGTGCCGATGTCGTAGTGGAGCGAAGCCTTGTCGAGTAGGAAGCGCTTCATGGCGTAGCTGTTCATCCCCAGGTCGGCCAGGGTCTCCTCTACCTGGAAGGTATCGATGTGGGCAGCCACCTGCATGGAGTCGGCAGGCAGTCGCAGCTGCAGGTCAATCTGGTCCAGCTGGAGCTGGTGGAGCAGGATGCGCCAACCTATGGATGAGGTGGTATCTTCGGGTTGGGTGGAGGTGGTGTCAGTCAGGGCAATAGCCAATCGGGTGTCCCTCAGTGCAACCTCGTTGAGCACCACCTCCTCATTGGGCAGATCCACCCCATGACTTTGCAGGTAGAAGTCGCCCAGCGTACCGTCTATCTGCATCCCGTCAATCAGGTTACCGCTATGCAGCTCCACTCCTTGCACATTTATCTTGTCTATCTCCGCCTTCCCCTTGAAGAGCGGGAGCGCTTGCACCTTCACCTCCAGGAGGTCGAGCAGCAAGAGGGTATCGGTAGTAAAGATAGGTGTTGCCAGCGAGTCAGCAGCCAATGAGTCAGCAGCCAATGTGTTATGTCGGAGCACCTCCACCTGACTGACACGCAGGTTGAGCGGGAATCGCAGGTCGATGCGTCCCACGCGGATGTCCATGCCCGTAGATTCTGACGCTATACGGGCCGCCTGCTGGCGGATGATTTGTTGTATGAAGGGTACATAGAGCAGTACCATCAGGCTGAAAAACAGCACGATGGGTGTAGCCATGATCCACAGGGCTATCTTCAGTCCTTTACGTTTCTTAGCTTGTTCCATACTGTTCGAACCAAATTGAGCCGACAAATATAACTAAAAAGCTTCAAATATGTTCGTTATTTGAGCAGAAAACTTTTTTGTTCAAGCAAGAAAGGCGCTGGATATAACAAGCATTTTACTATAAACTATAATGAGAGACAGAAATGAGAGACAGATTGAGGTGAACTTGCATTGCAAACACACCTATCTTGACATGCAATCGTTAAATAATGTGTCTTATTATCATTTTAGTTACATCAACCTATCATAAAATATAGAAAAAGTAGCAACTTTGCATTCGTAAATTAATATTGAATGCTATCATGAGCAAAACGACGATGGGTACGAAGCTTCCCAGAAAGCTTGAACAGAAGATGCAGATCGTAGGCGAGCAAATTAAGCTGGCCCGTTTGCGTCGTAACCTAAGTGTGGCGCAGGTGGCTGAACGTGCTACTTGCTCCTCGCTTACAGTTGCCCGAATTGAGAAAGGTGCGCCGACTGTAGCCATTGGCATCTACCTACGTGTGCTCTACGCTTTGCAACTCGATGATGACATTTTGCTGCTAGCGCAGAAGGATGAGATGGGAAGAACTTTGCAGGACCTCGCCTTGAAACACCGTGAACGTGCATCAAAAAAGGACTAAGCTATGCGCACATTATTTATATATGCTGACTTCGATTGGCTTGATGAGCCATTGTTGGTTGGTGAATTAGGCTATGAATCGCTTCGTGGCTCAGATTCCTATTCGTTCAAATACGATAACGACTGGCTTCGCCGGTATGGCAGTCTTTTCCTGAGTGCTGACATCAATAACTATCCAGGTCTGCAATACACACTGCCGGATAGGGACATCTTCGGTTGCTTTAGTGATGCTTTGCCAGACCGATGGGGACGTCTGCTTCTGAACAGACGTGAACAAATCCTTGCCACAGAGGAAAAACGTCCTGTTCGTAAGCTATCCTCTTTCGATTACCTCATGGGTATTGATGATTTCTCACGTATGGGTGGTTTCCGTTTCAAGGAATCGCCAAAGGGCCAGTTTATTAACTGTGAGAAGTCTCTCCGTATTCCTCCACTGACCGATATACGTGCATTGGTGGCAGCCAGTATGGAGATTGAGAAGAGTGAGGAGCTGAACCAGTTGCCTGAGAAGAAATGGTTGCTGCAACTTGTTCATCCAGGCACTTCGCTTGGTGGTGCCCGGCCGAAGGCAGGAGTCATGGATGATGAAGGTTGCCTGTGTGTTGCTAAGTTTCCTTCGAGAAATGATGATTACGATGTCGGCCTTTGGGAACATCATAGTCATCTGTTGGCTAAGAAGGTTGGAGTGATTTCAGCTGATACGAGCGTCATTGAGACAGGTGGGAAATACCATGCTTTGCTCTCCAAGCGTTTCGATAGGACAGCCGACGGACAAAGAAAGCATTTCGCTTCTGCCATGACTCTGTTGGGATTGACCGATGGCTGTGATGCTAAGACGGGTAATGGTTATCTGGACATAGTTGACTTCATCCTTCAGAACTGCTGTGACGTGTCGGAAAACCTGCATCAGCTCTATCGTCGAGTGGCGTTCAATATAGCCATAGGCTGTAGTGATGACCATTTCCGCAATCATGGTTTCTTGCTGACTCCAAGAGGTTGGACGTTCTCACCAGCTTACGATTTGAATCCTACTCTGAATGAATACCAGGCATTGCTCATCAATTCCTCAACCAATTATGCCAATCTCCAAGTGCTTCTCGATTCATCAGAGGAGTATATGATAGGCAAGGCAGAAGCCTGTCGAATCATTGATGAAGTGAAGACTGGTGTGAAGCATTGGAAGTCACTAGCCACTCGACTTGGTATAGCCAAGCGAGAAATGGATCTATTTGAACAGGTATATCAACGATCGCTGCAATAAACGCCGAATCGAAATTTTGATAATATCTGAGGATGCACTTGAGGTCATGCCTAGTCTCTTCATCTGTCATGGTTCTTCCCTTTTAGGTGTGGGAAACAAATCAAATAGTTCTATAATTTCCTTCATACTCATATATTCATCGCCCATCAATTCTACTAGTCGCTGAACTTGAGCCGTAGTGGGGACATACTTAAGTTCTACTTGGGTCGTTTGAATGTCACAATCACAAAACCACCGTCCCATTTCCAGACGGGTTCTTCAACATCTTGCTCACGACATGCGTCCATAATGTGTCTTGGTCACCATTCCGCTGTACCTGCTGTACGAAGTGAGCATTCGTGTGGCTAGATGGGTGGAAAAGTGACCATTCACGGAGGAAAAGATACAACTTTGTTTTCTAAAACATAGGCAACTTCTGCTGAAAATCTTTCTAAAGCATAGGCAACCTAGAGTTCTAGCTGGCCTTTGACTTCCTTCTGAAGCGCCACCAGAGCATGATGCCGGCGCTGGTCAGGCCGAAGGGGAAGCCCATCCAGATGCCTGTCAGGCCGAAGTCTAGGGGGAAAGCAAAGAGGTAGCTGGCGGGGAGGGAGATGATGAAGTAGGCGATGAAGGCAATGACTACCAGTACCTTGACATCGGCTATGCCGCGGAGGGCATTGGCGTAGTTGATCTGCAGGCCGTCGCCAAACTGGTAGGCGATGAAGGCGATGAAGACGGAGGCAACCATGGCGGTGACCTCGGAGCTGTCGGTAAACCATCCGCCTATCTCCCGGTGAAGCAGGATGAGTAGGAGTGAGAGCAGTACTTCGAGTACGAGCATCAGGTGAAAGCCCGCTGAGGCGGTCTGCCGCACACCGGTGGTGTCGCCCTGACCGTAGAAGTGGCTGATGCGGATGGAGACGGCGGTGCCGAGGCCCAGGTACATCATGAAGTTGAACTGTGAGATGACAATCATAATCTGATGGGAAGCCAGGGCCACCGTGCCGAGCCACCCCACCATGATGGCCGTGAGGCTGAACGAGGCGGTCTCCATGCCGCTCTGCATGGCCATGGGCCAACCTAGCTGACAGAGGCGGCGCAGCAGTTGACGCTTCTCTTCGTGATGCTTGCCGCTGAAGAGGCCCACGCGGTAGGGGGCAAAGCGGCGACCACGGCCCAGGATGATGACGTAGGCTGCCACCATGGCCAGCCGGGAGCAGAGGGTGCTGATACCCGCTCCCCGCAGGCCCAGCTCGGGCAGCGGACCGATGCCGTTGATGAGCAGCCAGTTGCCCAGGATGTTGAGCCCATTGCCGGCCAGGAGAATCCACATGCCGTAGCGGGTGAGGGCGATGCCGTCGGTAAACTGCTTGCCGCTGTTGAACCACATCACGGGCAGCAGCGTGGCGCTCACGATGAGGTAGTAGGGCCGAATGAGTGGAAGCAGTTCGTCGGGCTGCCCCAGTCGGTCAATGAAGAGGTAGAGCAGGAGCGCAAGCAGCGTGAGCAGCAGCCCCATGCCGCTGTTCGCCTTGATGGCGGAGCGGAGCGCCACACCGGCATCCTCCAGGCGCTTTTGTCCGCAGAGCGCACCTACCACCGGGGTAAGTCCCATGCTGAAGCCGATGCCTGTCACCACGGCCAGCACCATCAGGTTGTTGACAAACGAGGCGGCGGCCAGCTCCTGCGTGCTGTGGTGGCCGATCATCAGGGTGTCGGCAAAGCCCACCAGCATCATGCCGAGCTGGCCCACCACGATGGGCAGGCCCAGCCGGGCAAGTGCGGTATAGTGCGTGCGGTAACTCATGCTTTTACTGGGCTATACGGTTTATTCGATGACGGTCATCTTCTTGATGACCACATCGGTATCAGGCCGGTCGTTGCGGTCGGTCTTCACCTGCTGGATGGCATCCACCACCTCCATGCCTTCCACCACTTCGCCAAACACGGAGTAGGCTCCATCCAGGTGGGGTGTACCGCCCACGGTGGTGTATGCCTTCACCTGCTCGGGGGTGAAGTGGAATTCCGGCTCTTTGCTCACTTCGGCTTCCGCCTCGGCCATCAGCTTCTCCTGCAGGTCCATCAGGCCATCCTGGTCGTTGTTCTTCCTCATCTTGAAGATTTCCTTCATGTGCTTGCGGGCCAGCGTGTCGAAGGCAGCGTTGAGGCGCTGGTTGTTCATCTGTTGCTCCATGCTGAGGAGGGTAGAGTCGTTGACCACCTTACCCGTGACGATGAAGAAATGGCTGGCCGAAGAGGCCTTCTCCGGGTTGACGTTGTCCGCCTGACGGGCAGCCGAGAGGGCACCCCGCTTATGGAAGTACTTGGGATAGATAAATTCAGCCGGAATGGTGTAGTCCAGGTCACCCTCACCCAGTTGGGCCCCTTTAGGAGCATTCTTCGAGGTGGGGTCACCACCCTGAATCATGAAGTTGCGGATGACGCGGTGAAACAGCAGCCCTTCGTAGTTGCCGTTTTCCACCAGTTTGAGGAAATTGTCGCGATGCTTGGGAGTCTCGTTGTAGAGCTTCACCACGATGTCGCCCATCGAAGTTTCGATTTTTACTTTTGTTTCTTTGTCCATAGCGTTGGAGTTGGCTCCTGGCTTGCAGCTGGTGGTGACCAGCTGCATTGCCAGTAGCATGATTGTTAGTGATTTGAATGGTTTCATTTTTTTTCTCTTTTGTAAAGAGAAACAGAAATGCTTCTCTTTATATTTCTTTTTGTTATTACCTAATCCCTTATCCCTAAAAGTTTTTTTTAAAGTTACTCCTTCTTTCATCTTTTGCACGAGCAAAAGAGAAAGAAGCAAAGAGAAAACTCGCCGTCTGCACCTGCGGGGCTACTCCGAGGGGAGTCGGGCTAAAGCAGAAAAAACTCGCTTCGCTCAAACAGGTTTCTGCTTTTTTACGCCCTCGTTTCCCCTCTGCGCTTCACGCCCCTCCGGTGAGGCCGGATCCTTATTTAAGCTACGAGCTCTTTTTTAGCTACAAGCTACGAGCTACAAGTTCTTTTTTTAGCTACCAGCTCTTTTTTAGCTACGAGCTACCAGCTACAAGTTGCTACCAGTTTTTTTGGCGTTACAAACGTTACAATCATTACAGCGTTTATTTGCATACTCCTTCTTCTTGTGTGGTGGTATGTGTGGGCGTTTTTTGTTGTAACGTTTGTAACGTTCGTAACGCTATGGCTTGCTTTTCTTAGTCTTCTGACCCTCTTCTAATCCTCTTCGTATTCCCTTCCTTTTCCCTTATTATCTCTACGAATTGCTTGTAGAACCGTGGAGGGACCTCGGGGGAAACTTGGGGGAAGTGTAGCATCCCGTTATGAATGGTTTCCTTCCGCAGGGGCAGGCTTTGCCTGCAAAATGGTCGCAGCTTTGCTGCGTAGTTCTTAAGGGCAACCCCGTAGGGGCACAGGCTTCGTTGCCCTTACCAGAAAAGTTGAGGTCTGAGACCTCAATTGAGCCCTTCCCGAGGGGGAAGGGTCTGGGATGGGGCTGACCCCTCTCCTTAGGCAAGGAGAGGGGACGGGGTGAGGTTGTGAAGCCCGCTGCCAGGCGAAAATGAGCATTGGTGAAAAAAAACGCTGCTAGGCGAAAAAGGCCTACTCGAAAGGCAGTGGTGAAAGAATCACCAGTGCCTTTCGGGATAGAGTTCGTTCCACCACTCTGGGCTGTCCTGCAGGTAGCGGGCAAACCACGCCATGATGGCTTTGTGCCACAAGGCACGTTTGCCCAGGTCACTGATGTAGTGGTCTTCGCCATCCACCAGGATAAACTCTACGGGCTTGCCCAGGATCTTCAGGGCGTTGTATATCTGGATGCTCTCGCCGGTGGGGACGTTGGTGTCGGACGAGCCGTGGAGCAGCAGCAACGGGGTGTTGATCTTGTCGGCGTTGAAGAGCGAACCGTGCTTCGTGAAGAGGTCGGGATTGGCCCAGGGGTAGCTGTCGGCGGCGGCCACGGCGTTGTAGGAGTAGCCCCAGTAGCCTTCACCCCAGTAGCTGGTCACGTTGCTGATGCCGGCATGGGAGACAGCGGCTGCAAACAGGTCGGTCTTGGTCTGCAGGTACTGCGTCATGAAGCCGCCATACGAAGCACCAATGCAACCCACGCGCTTGGCATCTACGAAGGGATGGGCGTCGAGAAACTTGCGTGTACCCTCGATGATGTCGTCGGCGGTGTAGTCACCCCAGGCGTTGACGTGGCGGGCTGAGAACTCCTGCCCGTAGCCGATGGTGCCGCTGGGCTGGATGACATAGACCACGTAGTCGCGCGAGGCGAATACCTGCGGGCTGTAGGGCGAGAGGAGGCCGCGCGTGGTGGGGGTGGTGCCGCCGTAGTAAT
This sequence comes from uncultured Mediterranea sp., assembly GCA_945831575.1. Taxonomy (GTDB): domain Bacteria; phylum Bacteroidota; class Bacteroidia; order Bacteroidales; family Bacteroidaceae; genus Bacteroides. Next base: position 28,945 of record CAMACX010000022.1, on the reverse strand, counting down.
AGACGATGAGGGGGTACTTCTTGGAGGCATCAAAGGAGGGGGGCAGGCAGATGAGGCCGTCAATCAGGGTACCGTCCTTGGCCGTGAACTGCCAGGGCTTGGTCTCACCCAGCTCGATGCCGTCGAGCATCTCCTTCATCGGGTTGGCCACGAGGCGTGAGGTGCGCTTGCGGGCATCGTAGGTGTAGGCCACGTAGGCACTCTCGTAGCCGCTGCCGATGTAGGCGGCCACGGCGGGGTTGCCGTCGGGGATGGAGAAGCGCGACACCACCTCCTCGGCCAGAGGAAGCTGCTCAAACTGGCGCGTCTTGGGCGAGTAGGTGTAGATGTGCTGGCAGTCGGCATCGGTCGTGTTGAAGTAGATCAGTCCGTTGGTGGGGTTCCAGCTGATGGGCTGCACGGTGGGGTTAAACTCCTTCGTGATGGGATCCACCTGACGGGTGGCGATGTCGAGGATAAAGGCTTGCGTATCAAAGTCGTTGGCGATGGGCAGCTTGCCGCAGTTCTTGCCAATGCCGTTGAAGGCCGAGGGACTGCCTACCACGAGCAGTTGGCGGCCGTCGGGCGAATAGGAGGCGCTGTTGACGTAGGCATCCCACTGCACCAGCGTGTCACACTGCATGGTCTGCAGGTCGATCTCGAAGAGGGCGCTGAGCGAGTAGGGGCAGTGGGTGATGTCAGGCTTGGAGGTGGAGCAGAGCAGGCGTTGGCCGTCGGCGGAGATGTCGTTGAGATAGACGCTGTGGCTGCCGTAGGTGAGGCGCTCCATGGCACCTGTGGCCAGGTCGTAGCGGGCCAGATGGGAGCGTCCGCGTGAGCCCGGTATGCGGTCGTCGGGGTGGAAGAGGCGCTTCAGCGGCCCATCCACCTTCTCCCCCTCATCGTAGAGCGAGCAGATGAGGTAATCCTCCGTGGGTGCCCAGGTGAAGTGCTCCTCAGGCAGGCCCTGTGCGATGAGTTCCTGCTGCTGGGTGGCCGGGTCGAGGGTGAAGAGGTCGTAACCGTTGGCCCCCTTTAGCGTGCGGTAGAGCTTGATGCTGCGGGGCATCCAGCGCCACTTGCCGTCCAGGTCAGGGTTGATGATGCGGCCCGTCTTCACCTCCGTCAGTTCGTTGTGGCTGCGGCTGTTCTTCAGGTCAAAGCTCTCCGAGATGGAGGTGATGAGGTAGCGTCCGTCGTAGGAGAGGGAGACGTTGCGTGCCAGGTTGCGGAAGTTGGTGTTGTGGAGGGCATAGCGGCGCTTCATGGTGGCATCCAGGCGCACGCCTACCGCAGCAAATTCCTTGTCGGGGCGGAACTCACACTTCACCTGCGGGGCCAGTTTGTCCTCGGGCAGGGCCAGTACACGGATGATGATCTCCTGGTCGTCCTCAGGCTCCAGGGTGAGGTGTACGTTGACGGGGCGCACGGTCTGGAGCGAGTCATCAGCCTGCTCCTTTGTCTGGCGTGACTGTCCGCCTACGAAGACCTCCAGGCGTGAGGGTGAGCTGACCTCCAGCGTTCCTTTGGCAAAGCGTTCGGCGCGGAGCAGCGTCTTGACCAGGTACATCCGGCCCGTCTTCCCTGTAGCGGGAGCAGCAGAGGACAGTGAGTTGGTAGCGGCCTTGTCGTCCGTTGAGGCCTTGGTAGCGGCAGGTGCCGGGGTAAAGGTGGGGTCGAGGAGCATGTAGCCTGCGGTGTCAGCCTCCAGGAGCTGAGCCTTCGAGGCATCAAAGTGCAAGCTCACCTTGCTCTTCAGCATATCGCCCGTATTGAGTCGTTTGCCCGTCATGTTGATGCTGTCGCCTTGCAGGGGCTGGTGCAGGGTGATGGTGGGGCGCAGCAGCAGGTTGTGGGCGCGTACGGGCTGTGGGGCGGTCTGTTGTCCCTTGCTGTCGGCCGTCTGCTGTCCGTCGGATGGCTTATCCTGGGCAGAGAGCATTGAGGCAGCTGCCAGCAGGAGGTTTAGAAGGATAATCTTTTTCATAAAACTTTCGATACTAGGAATCTCTTAATTTTCAGGGTTGTCTTAAGGTTGCAGTTGTGGCCAGGGGGCCAGGGTAGGGGTGGGTGCGGTGAGGTCAATCGGTTGTTGGGATACGGGGTGTACGAAGCGGATGCGGCGGGCGTGGAGCGAGATGCTACCGTCGGGGTTGGAGCGCGGGGCACCATACTTCAGGTCGCCCTTGATGGGGCAGCCCATCTTAGCCAGCTGACAGCGTATCTGGTGGTGCCGTCCCGTCTTCAGATCGACCTCCAGCAGCCAGTAGCGTTCGCTGGTGGCGATGAGGCGGTAGTGCAGGATGGCCTTCTTGCTGCCCGGGCGCTCACGGTCGTAGGCGTAGCTCTTGTTCTGCTGCTCGTTGCGCACCAGGTAGTGGGTCAGTTCCCCCTCCTCCTGGGGCGGACGTGCGGTGACGATGGCCCAGTAGGTCTTCTTCACCTCGCCCTGGGAGAGCATCGTGTTGAGCCGTGCGAGCGCCTTGCTGGTCTTGGCAAAGATCACAAGGCCGCTTACGGGGCGGTCCAGGCGGTGTACCACGCCGAGGAATACATTCCCCGGCTTGCCGTACTTCTCCTTGAGGTAGAGCTTGAGGCTCTCGGAGAGCGGCATGTCACCCGTCTTGTCGCCTTGGACGATCTCCGAAGCGGCCTTGTTGACGATAATCAGGTGGTTGTCTTCGTAAACGACAGTCATACAACGGGTTTACATGTTCATACCACCGTCAATCTGTATCACCTGTCCGCTGACGTAGGAGGCCATGTCCGAAGCCAGGAAGGTGGCTACGTTGGCCACGTCCTCGGGCGTACCGCCACGGCGCAGGGGGATCTTCTTGCACCATTCGGCCTTCACCTCGTCGCTCAGTGCGTCGGTCATGGCTGTCATGATGAATCCGGGGGCGATGGCATTGGCGCGGATGCCGCGTGAGCCCATCTCCTGGGCTACCGACTTGGCCAGGGCGATCATGCCGGCCTTGGAGGCTGCGTAGTTGCTCTGTCCGGCATTGCCGTGTACGCCGACTACAGAGGCCATGTTGATGATGCTGCCTGCCTTCTGGCGCATCATGATGGGGGTGCAGGCGTGGATGAAGTTGAAGGCCGACTTCAGGTTGACGTTGATGACCATGTCCCACTGCTGCTCGGTCATGCGCATCATCAGTCCGTCGCGCGTGATGCCGGCGTTGTTGACCAGGATGTCGATGCGGCCGAAGTCGGCATGGATAGCCTCCACTACCTTGGCCGTGTCTTCGAAGTTGGCGGCATTCGAGGCATATCCCTTGGCCTTGACGCCCAGGGCCTCAATCTCCTTGGCGGTAGCCTCGGCATTCTCGTCGATAACCAGGTCGGTGAAGGCGATGTTAGCGCCTTCGTGAGCAAACTTCAATGCGATAGCCTTGCCGATACCGCGTGCGGCACCGGTTACAATGGCTGTTTTTCCAGTTAAAAGTCCCATAATGTTCTTTTTTGGTTTTAAATTATTTTTGTTTTTGAAATATTGGTTTATAAATCGTTGAATTATCGAGCGTTGAGTGCACCGAGGACGAGCCGCGTCACGTACTTGTCGCGCACGTCGTCGTCGAGGTAGGCCCCCACCTGTCCGCGGATGTAGGGCGCCTCGATGCCCTTCACGCAGTAGTGGATAATCTGTGCCGTGATCTCCAGGTCGTCGATGTGGAAATCGCCGCTATCCACGCCCTCCTGCAGCACCGACTTGAAGAGCTGTATCTCGGTGTTGTCAAACTGCTTGCGTACCTTCTCCACCTGCCAGATGTCGCGGAAGAAGTTGGCCCGCATCGTGCCGTTGCGATAGACAATCTCCTTGACCGTGTCCAGGTGGGTGTAGATCATCTCCATCAGTTTGGGCCCTGGCTCAGCCTGCTTGGCCGCCACGCTCTTCATCGTTTCCGACAGGATGTCGAGTTCCGACTCCACCACGGCTTCATAGATTTCCTCCTTGCTGTTGAAGTAGGTGTAGAGGGTTCGCCTGCCCTTTTTCGAGGCCAGGGCAATATCGTTCATGGTCGTGTTCTCCACGCCCATTTTGGCGAACAGCTGCCGGGCCACGTCCACCAGTTTGGCTCTAGTTTTTGATACTGTCATTGCACAATCGCTAATAATTTGAGCAAAAGTACTGCTTTTTTGCGGTATCTGCAAGAAAAATCAAAAAAATATCGCAAAAAATTTGCAGATTCAAAAAATGTCCGTACCTTTGCACCCGCAAACGAGAAACATCGCGGAGTGGAGCAGTTGGTAGCTCGTTGGGCTCATAACCCAAAGGTCGTCTGTTCGAGTCAGGCCTCCGCAACTACTAGAGCGAGGAGATTCCTTCAAAGTCGAGGAGTCTCCTCGCTCTCTTTTTGCGCCTGTTGCTCACACCCGGTGGCTGGCGATTTAAACTGCCACGGCTGAAGAGTTAACTCCTCGCGGCTGAAGAGTTAAACATTCGGCGCTGAAGAGTTAACTCTTCGTGGCTGAAGAGTTAACTCCTCAGAACAGTACAACAGGCCGCCCCTTGCAGGCCGTATGGCTCGCCGCCCGCAGGTGTTCCAGGGAGAACACCCTCTATACATGTCCCCCTTATATAGGGGGACGTATAGAGGGTAGGGGTTCACCCTTTGAACACCAGCGCCCCTCGTCACTCAGGGACTGGTGCTCTTCTGAGCTATGTCGTCGGTATGGAGGTTCTGTTCAGTTTCAACAGGCCCATGTCGCCAGTAGGCGGATCTGTGTCGTGTCGCCAGTAGAGTTTCAGCGTATGTCCTGCCCCCTGAGCTGTCCCCGGTGCGAGCGCTGCTATAGCTCGGTAGAGTAACAAAAATCCCCGATTTCATCGCATTATTTGGCAATCCGTATCAGTGATATTCACTGCTCCTTCTCCTCCTTGATGAGGCGCGTGCGGAGTAATACGAGCGTGTTGCTCAGGGCGCTGCACCCCAGTGCCAGGGGCAGCAGGCCGTGGTAGACATTCTTGGGGCCAAACATGCAGACGCAGAGGCTGAAGGTACAGGTCGTCAAGAGCAGCGTAATGGCGACGTTAAGCAGGCAAATCTTTTGTTTCTTGGTCATAGTCGTATGCTTTATTTCTCTATTAGTCGTTTGGCCACCCGTTTTGTCACACCCCATCATTGTGCCACGCGAGGAAACACGCGCTTTCTCGGGAGGAAATTTTTGCTACCTCGCGAGGGAGCAAAAACGCCCACTGACAGGTGTTACCTTGTTACCCGTTACTCGCCCGAAATATTGATAGGCTTGCGTCCGCTGGCATCGGGCTCCGCAGGTCACGACCTCCACTGTCTGGCCCTGCCCTGCTTATTTCCTCTACAGAGCCCAAAGCCGCTGGTTGGGGCTTTGTAGGGAAAGCAAGCAGATTGAGGATAGCAATTCTAAAAGGTCTATCTATTTATCCTAAAGGATTTCTAGGAAGGATATAGTAGTAAGTATCGCGCGCGCACGCGATACAATTCAATAAGGTAACGGGTAACAAGGTAACACTTTCTATGCCGGGTATTCGCCGGGTATTCGTTGGAGGTTTCCTGAGGTTACCTGAGGGGCGTGACCTTACCGCAGTCTCCTCCTTGGGCCTTGCTGTGACGAAATTTGGGACAACTCAGTTCTTTTTTTGAAATATAATTTGTAGATTTTAAACTTTGTTGTATCTTTGCACACGCTAACATCGAAGTGGCGTATGTGTGCGCCAGGAACCGTTTCCTCTTGATGAGAGCCCAACCTATTATTAACTCATTCATTAATCTATTCTAACTAATTATGGAATTAAAGACAGCAACCCGTAGTGGTAAGTACCTGATTCTCTCAGGTTTGCTGGGCATGAGTATGACCTCTGCCTTCGCCCTTCCATCATCAGTAACAGAGGCTGCTCCTGCCGCCATCGTTCAGCAGAATGTCAAGCTGAAGGGTGTCGTACTGGATGCGAACACCGGTGAGCCTATCATCGGAGCCAACGTCCTGGTCAAGGGCACAACGAACGGTACCATCACCAACATCGACGGTGAGTACGCTTTGGAAGCTCCTGCAGGAGCTATGCTTCAAATCTCTTACATCGGCTACAAGACCCTGGAGGTGAAGGCCTCGGCCGATAAGCAGACCATCAAACTTTCGGAAGACAGCGAGACGCTCGCTGAGGTCATCGTAGTGGGTTACACCACGCAGCGCAAGGAGAGCCTTACGGGTGCGATGAACAGCATCAAGAGCGACAAGCTGAAAGACATTACCTCTCCCTCGGTGGAGAACCTGCTCAACGGTAAGGCACCGGGTGTCTATGTGGCTCCGGGTTCGGGCCAGCCGGGTTCGAGCGGTGCGGTGGTAATCCGCGGACAGGCTTCGCTGAGCGGTGGCACGGCTCCCCTCTGGGTGATTGACGGTGTCATCGTGGGTAGCGGTGCTGGTGATCTCAATCCCGCTGATATCGAGAGCATGACCATCTTGAAGGATGCTGCTTCGACGGCCATCTACGGTTCGGAAGGTGCCAACGGCGTTATCGTGGTGACCACCAAGAAGGGCCGCGAGGGCAAGATGACCATCAACGCATCTGCTAAGCTGGGTGTGAGCACGTTGAACAACGGTAACCTGGAGGTGATGAACGGTGCAGAACTGTACGACTACTATGCTTCGATGCAGAATGCCAACGAAATTGCTTTTACTCGTTGGAACAAAGAGCTGCGCAACAGCAACTTCGACTGGTGGGACCTCGCCACGAAGACTGGCTTTACACAGGATTACAACATCTCTGTCTCGGGCGGTTCGGAGAAACTGCAGAGCTACTTCTCACTGGGCTACTACGACGAAGAGGGTGCCGTGAAGGGATACGACTACACGCGCTACAACTTCCGCTTTAACGCTTCGTACAAGCCTTACAGCTGGCTGACCCTGAAGCCTGCCATCAGCGCTTCACGTCGTGACATCTACGACCAGCAGTACTCTGTAACCTCGATGTACAGCATGCTCCCCTGGGATAGCCCCTACGACGAGAACGGCGAATTGGTTCCTCACCGCTACAGCGGCTGGGTCAATGCTCAGCAGACCAACTACCTGCTCGACTACTCATACGGCAACTACAGCGAATCCCGCCGCTACGAGTTCATGGGTAACTTCGACTTCGAAATCAAGATTACCGATTGGCTGCGCTTCACCTCGGTGAACAACTACCGCTTGATTACCTCCTCAAGCCACAGCTATACCGACCCCCGCTCCAACAGCGGTGTGGGCGTATCGGGCCGTCTGTACGAGGGACGCGATGAAGTAACCCGTCGCTACACCAACCACAATCTGTTGGTGAACAAGACCTTCGGTAAGCACTCTATCAACGGACACATCTCTTACGAGTTCAAGGACTATCAGTATAAGAGCCTGAGCGGTCAGGGTACGGGCTTCGTACCTGGATTCCAGGTGCTCGACGTAACGGCTATCCCCGAGAGCGTACGTGGCAGCGCCAGCGAATGGGCTGTACAGTCTTACTTCACCAACTGGAAATATACCTACGACCAGCGCTACCTGGCCGAAGTGATGTTCCGTCGCGACGGTGCTTCTAACCTGGGTGACAACGCTCGTTATGGCAACCTCTTCTCTGTAAGTGCCGGTTGGATTATCAACCGCGAAAGCTGGTTCAATGCCGACTGGGTGGATAACCTCAAACTCCGTGCTTCGTATGGTTCGGTAGGTAACCGCCCCAGCTCGCTCTATCCGCAGTACGACCTCTACTCGGTTTCTACGAGCTACAACGAGCAGCCCGGTGCCTTGATTTCGGTTATCGGTAACAAGGAACTGACTTGGGAGCGCACCTTCACCACCGGTATCGGTGTGGATGCGGCCCTCTTCGACAACCGCCTGCGTGCTACCATCGACTGGTACGTGAAGAATACCGACAACATCCTCTACGACGTGCCTGTTACCGGTCTGACTGGTGTGACGCGCGTGTATAAGAACATCGGTAAGATGCGCAACGAAGGTTTCGAACTCTCTATCGGCGGCGACATCATCCGTACGAAAGATTGGAATTGGAGCATCGACCTGAATATGGCCCACAATAAGAACGAACTGCGCGACCTCTATGCTCAGAAGCAGGCTGATGGCAGCTTTGCCGTAGTGCCTGTGATCATCGGCGATAACTCAGGTATTGCCGGTAGTGCCGACCGTATTCTGGAGGTGGGCGAACCGATCGATACCTACTACATCCGCGAGTGGGCAGGCGTAAATCCTGAAAATGGTGCCCCCATGTGGTACAAACTGGATGAGAACGGCAACAAGGTGACTACTTCCAACTATTCTGAGGCACAACGTTTCAAGGTGGGAACCAGCAATCCCAAGCTCTTCGGTGGATTCTCTACGGCCCTCTCTTGGAAGAACCTCGACATGAGCGCCAACTTTGGCTATTCAATAGGTGGACACATCTACAACTACTCTCGTCAAGAGTATGACTCTGATGGTACCTACACCGACCGCAACCAGATGAAGTTGCAGAAGGGCTGGAGCCGTTGGCAGAAGCCGGGTGACATCGCTACGCACCCCGTGGCTAAGTATAACAACCAGGACAAGGGTAACTTGGTATCTTCACGCTTCCTCGAAAAGAGCGATTACCTGAAGCTCCGCTCACTCTCTATCGGCTACACCGTACCGATGAAGCAGTATGGCATCCAGAGTCTGCGCGTATCGCTGACGGGCGAGAACCTCTTTACCATCACCGACTACTCGGGCGTAGATCCTGAACTCCCCGCTTCGGGTGGCAGCGTCATGGGTACCACGGGTCCCGGTGTCTATCCCTCAGTACGTAAGTACATGCTTGGCTTGAATGTAACCTTCTAATCCTTTTAAATAAGACATTAACAATGAAAAAGATATTTGCAATTGGATTGTTCGCAGCAGCCGCCCTGACGGCCTGCGATATTGAACGACTGCCCTACAGCTCGATGGCGGCTGAGCAGATCACCGGCGACCCCATGGCCTCAATGGATGCCTTGATGAACGGTGTCTATGCGCAGCTCAAAACCTGGTCGGACCCTATGCACCGTTGCGGTGAATATGCGGGCGACAACATGATGATTCGTGGTGGCTCGACCGATGCTTTCTTCGAATTCATCTCTTACTCGCGTACCCCCAAGAACTATCGTCTGCAGAACTTCTGGGACTATGGCTATAAGGCGGTGGCTCAGGCTTCGAACATCATCAACATGATTGAGGAGGGACAGAATGCTGAAATCGACAACCAGCTGGGTGAGTGCTACTACATCCGCGGATTGATGTACTTCTACTTTGTACGTGCATACGGACGTCCCTACTACCAGGCTCCCACCAAGAACCTCGGTGTGCCTATCGTGAATGGTACCCCTGATAATGTGATGGGTGACCTCTACCTGGAGGACCGTGCTACCGTGCAGGCCACCTACGAACAGGCTATCAGCGACCTGAAGAAGGCCGAGGAACTGATGACCATCGACAAAGGCCCGGCTTATGCCTCAAAGGGCGCTGCTCAGGCTATGCTCTCCAGAGTCTATCTCTATATGAGCGGCACGTACGAGAACCCCAACACGCAGTATGCTCAGCTGGCTGTGGATTATGCCAACAAGGTAATCAATTCAGGCAACTATGAGCTGCTCCCCCGTGAGCAGTTCATGAAGTACAACACCATCGTGCCTGAGAACAATACTGAAGCCATCTTCGTGGTGAAGCGTGTGGCCTCTGAGTTCTCTGGATGGGATCACTACTACGGCGTCGGCGGTATGTATGCTAACATCGGTGGCATGGGCTGGGGCGAAATGTTTGCCAGCGCCAAGTACATCGACCTGCTGAACGAAACAGGCCGTAACGACTGGCGTCCTGACAGCTACCGCATCGTGGATGCACGTGCTGCTTTCATTGAACCTACCTATACGGCCGACCATAAGCTGGTGTTCCGCTTCATCAAGTGGGATTCAGAGACGGTTCAGAACTACGCCCAGTTCGACGCCGTGAAGAGCGGTGCTACGGTGACTTGCAAAGATGCTGAAGGTACTTCTTATACCCTCACCCCCGTGGATGAGGAGCAGGAAATTTACAGCATCAACTACGGCGGCAAGACCTATACCGGTGTGCTCGACTACTTTATCAGCTTGAACCGTGTATATCCGCAGTTCTACATCACGAAGTGCTCGCGCGAGGGTGAGGACTCTCACCTGCACTCGCCCGTCATCAGCCGCCTGGGTGAAATCTACATGAACCGCGCTGAGGCTTACGCAAAGCTGGGCCAGTATGAGAACGCACTCAAGGACCTGAATACCATCCGTGAGCGTTCGATCGTGGGAGCTGGTTATCCCTCACTGGATGCTACCAATGCCAGCGAACTTATCGATAAGGAGCGTCAGCTGGAGTTGGCTTACCAAGCCGAACGTAGCTATGACGTATTCCGCAACGGAAAATCGCTGACTCGCCACTTCCCTGGTCCTCACAAGCAGGCTGAGGAGGTACCTGCCACCGATTATCGCGTGACCTACTACATTCCGCAGGATGCCATCAACGCATACCCCGGTACCCTGACGCAGAACCCCACCAGCGACAGCGGTGTGATCCTCAACTAATAAGGTAGCACCTCATTCATACTGGCAGCCCGGATAGAGTCCCCTCCATCCGGGCTGCACTCTTTTCAAGATGTTACCTTGTTACCCGTTACCTTCCGAAATAATAAGTACCCCACCATCCGGGTGCTTTTTAGGAAAAATCCGCGTCCCTCCCGCCAAAATCGCAAATTTTTCACAGAAAGTTTTGTGAATTAAGAAACTATGTGTAATTTTGCGGCCCGATTCACAGCGAATCGTATTGTCTAACATTAAAATTTTAAAACCAAAAAAAGATGATTGTAGTACCCGTAAAAGAAGGCGAAAACATCGAAAAGGCTCTGAAGAAATTCAAGAGAAAATTCGAAAAGACCGGCATCGTGAAAGAATTGCGCAGCAGACAGCAATTTGACAAACCCTCTGTAACTAAGAGACTTAAGAAAGAACGTGCCGTTTACGTACAAAAACTTCAGCAAATAGAAGATTAATTATTCGTAATTTCCTTTGAATAATTGAATTCTTTTTATTACTTTCGCTTCAAAATTCTAAAGATGTTGTAGCGATATGTGGCCCATAGATGAGTTTTTGAACTACTTGAAGTACGAGCGCAACTACTCCGACCGTACGGTGGAAGCCTACGGAGATGACCTGCGCCAATTCGAGAAGTTTGGAGACGAAATGTGGAAAGAGCTCAAGCCAGAGCAGGTCGAGGCCGACCTGGTGCGCGAATGGATTGTCTCCCTCATGGAGCAGAAATACACCACCACCTCGGTCAACCGCAAACTCAGTTCCTTGCGCGCGTACTTTAAATATATGCTCAAGCAAGGACGGGTGGAGCGGGACCCGATGAGGAAAATCGTTGGTCCGAAGAACAAAAAGCCCCTTCCCGTGTTTGTCAAGGAGGAGGAGATGGACCGGCTGCTCGACGGCGACTTCTTTGGCGACGACTTCGAGGGATGCCGCGACAAGTGTATCGTGGAGACATTCTACTCCACGGGTGTGCGCCGCTCCGAGTTGATTGGGCTCAATGATGCCGATGTGGACTTCCAGTCCGACACCATCAAGGTGACGGGCAAGCGGGACAAACAGCGCATCATCCCCTTCGACAAAGCCCTCAGGGAAGAGCTTCAAGGCTACCTGACCCGCCGCAACAACGAGATACCCCTCCGGAGCGGAGCCTTCTTCGTCAAGCAGACAGGCGAACGCATCACCGCCGGAATGGTAGAACGGATTGTGAAGAAATACCTTTCGAAGGTAGTGACGATAAAGAAACGGAGTCCACACGTGCTCCGCCACTCCTTTGCCACTGCCATGCTCAACCATCAGGCTGAGCTGGGAGCCATCAAGGAGCTGCTGGGGCATCAGAGCCTGGCCACCACCGAGATTTATACGCACACCACCTTCGAGGAACTAAAAAAAGTGTATAACCAAGCCCATCCCAGGGCGTAAAACCAAAGGAGGTTACTATGGAAGTAAGAATTCAATCAATTCACTTTGACGCGTCAGAGCAGTTGCAGTCGTTCATTCAGAAGAAGACGGCTAAATTGGAGAAGTATTACGATGATATAAAGAAAGTAGAGGTGTCATTGAAAGTAGTGAAGCCAGAGACCGCAGAAAATAAAGAAGCCGGAGTGAAAGTTCTCGTCCCCAACGGCGAGCTTTACGCCAACAAGATTTGCGACACTTTTGAAGAGGCAATCGACGTTTGTATCGACGCTTTGGAGAAACAACTGGTGAAATACAAGGAAAAATTGAGGAATAAGTAAAAAAAATCCGCCAATATTTTGCAGGATTAAAAATAATGCGTAATTTTGCAGCCGTTTCCGAGACGGAGTTCTTTAAAACGGCTGCAAATTCGGACCTGCCTCTTTAGCTCAGTTGGCCAGAGCACGTGATTTGTAATCTCGGGGTCGTTGGTTCGAATCCGACAAGAGGCTCGATGAAGAAATGACATAATAAGTAGGGCAAATACCAGAGTGGCCAAATGGGGCAGACTGTAAATCTGCTGGCTTACGCCTTCGGTGGTTCGAATCCATCTTTGCCCACTTCTCCTTTGCTGTTATAGCTCAGCGGTAGAGCACTTCCTTGGTAAGGAAGAGGTCCCGGGTTCAAGTCCCGGTAACAGCTCCAAAGACGAATGCTGATTATTAATCAATAAATTAAAATAGAAAAGCTATGGCTAAAGAGAAATTCGAACGTACCAAACCGCACGTTAACATTGGTACCATCGGTCACGTTGACCACGGTAAGACCACTTTGACTGCTGCCATCACTACCGTACTGGCTAAGAAGGGTCTTTCTGAAGTAAAGTCTTTCGATCAGATCGACAACGCTCCTGAAGAAAAGGAACGTGGTATCACGATCAACACCTCTCACGTTGAATACGAAACTGCTAACCGCCACTACGCTCACGTGGACTGCCCGGGACACGCCGACTATGTAAAGAACATGGTAACTGGTGCTGCTCAGATGGACGGTGCTATCATCGTAGTTGCTGCAACTGATGGTCCGATGCCTCAGACTCGTGAGCACATCCTGCTCGCCCGTCAGGTGAACGTTCCCCGTCTGGTTGTGTTCATGAACAAGTGCGACATGGTTGACGACCCCGAAATGCTCGAGCTCGTTGAAATGGAAATGCGCGAACTGCTCTCTGCTTACGAATTTGACGGTGACAACACTCCCTTCATCCAGGGTTCTGCCCTCGGTGCACTGAACGGCGTTGAGAAGTGGGAAGAGAAGGTAATGGAGCTGATGGACGCTTGCGACACTTGGATTCCTCTGCCTCCCCGCGATATTGATAAGCCCTTCCTGATGCCCGTTGAGGACGTATTCTCAATCACTGGCCGTGGTACTGTAGCAACTGGTCGTATCGAGACTGGTATTGTTAAGGTAGGCGACGAAGTGGAGATTCTGGGTCTTGGTGAGGACAAGAAGTCAGTTGTAACTGGCGTTGAGATGTTCCGCAAGCTCCTCGACGAAGGTGAAGCTGGTGATAACGTAGGTCTGCTGCTCCGCGGTATCGACAAGAACGAGATCAAGCGCGGTATGGTGCTCTGCAAGCCCGGCCAGATCAAGCCTCACACTACTTTCAAGGCTTCTATCTACGTGCTGAAGAAAGAGGAAGGTGGCCGTCACACTCCGTTCCACAACCACTACCGTCCTCAGTTCTACCTGCGTACTATGGACTGCACGGGTGAGATTACGCTCCCCGAAGGCACTGAAATGGTAATGCCGGGTGATAACGTAGAGATTCAGGTTTCTCTGATTTATGCAGTTGCCCTCAACGTAGGTCTGCGCTTCGCTATCCGTGAAGGTGGCCGTACGGTAGGTTCTGGTCAGATTACCGAAATCATCGACTAATCCACACAAGTCATATCAATCAGTTCTCGGCTTCGGTCGGGAACTGATTATGTTCAAACGGGAGTAGCTCAGTTGGTAGAGCACCGGTCTCCAAAACCGGGTGTCGGGAGTTCGAGCCTCTCCTCCCGTGCTAATACTTTAAAGATGAATAAGATAATAGCTAATTTAAAGGAAACCTACGACGAACTTGTGCATAAAGTGTCGTGGCCTACACGTTCCGAACTTACTAGCAGTGCAGTTGCTGTTTTATATGCTTCCCTTCTAATTGCAGTGGTAGTGTTCGCGATGGACTTCTGTTTCCAACAGGTGATGGAATTTATTTATCCACGTTAAACGTAAGAAGAAATGTCTGAGATTGAAAAGAAGTGGTACGTGCTGCGTGCCGTAAGTGGTAAGGAAGCCAAAGTCAAGGAGTACCTTGATGCCGATATGAAACACGGTAACTTTGGTGACTACGTGTCTCAGGTGTTGATTCCTACCGAGAAGGTAGTTACTGTCCGTAATGGCAAGAAGGTCATTAAGGAGCGGAGCTATCTCCCTGGATACGTCCTTGTTGAAGCTGCGCTGGTAGGCGAGGTGGCCCACCGTCTGAGAAACGCGCCCAATGTCATTGGGTTCCTCGGCGGCACGGACAAACCCTCACCCCTGCGTCAGTCGGAAGTGAATCGCATTCTTGGTACAGTCGATGAGTTGCAGGAGAACCCCGTTGAGGTGGCAATCCCCTACATGGTCGGCGAGACCGTAAAGGTGAATTACGGTCCGTTCACCGGATTCAGTGGCATCATTGAAGAGGTGAATGCTGAGAAGAAAAAACTGAAGGTCATGGTCAAGATTTTCGGGCGTAAGACGCCCCTCGAACTTGGCTTTATGCAAGTAGAGAAGGAATAATACAGCGCGTTACACACTGTGTTGTTCTTTTATTAATGTTTATATATAAATCATTTTTTAACAATGGCTAAAGAAGTTGCTGGACTAATCAAGTTACAGATTAAAGGAGGCGCTGCAAACCCATCACCTCCCGTAGGCCCTGCATTGGGTTCGAAGGGTATCAACATCATGGAGTTTTGCAAGCAATTCAACGCCAGAACCCAGGACAAGGCAGGCAAGATTCTTCCTGTGATCATCACGTACTACGCAGACAAGTCTTTTGATTTCGTTATCAAGACTCCTCCCGTAGCCATCCAATTGCTCGAGCTCACCAAGGTGAAGAGCGGCTCTGCAGAGCCTAACCGTAAGAAGGTGGCCGAGATCACTTGGGAGCAGGTTCGCACTATTGCTCAGGACAAGCTCGTTGACCTGAACTGCTTCACGGTAGAGGCTGGTATGCGCATGGTAGCAGGTACTGCACGTAGTATGGGTATCGCTGTAAAAGGGGAGTTCCCGGTTAATAACTAATAAACTTCAATTAGAATGAGTAAACTGACAAAAAATCAAAAGTTAGCTGCTGGTAAGATTGAAGCAGGGAAAGCATACTCTCTCAAGGAAGCTGCTCAGCTCGTCAAGGATATCACCTTCACGAAGTTTGATGCTTCTGTTGACATCGATGTACGTCTTGGCGTTGACCCGCGTAAAGCCAACCAGATGGTGAGAGGTGTCGTTTCACTCCCTCACGGTACGGGTAAGGTGACGCGAGTACTCGTTCTCTGTACTCCTGATGCTGAAGCTGCTGCTAAGGAAGCAGGCGCTGACTATGTTGGTCTCGACGAATACGTTGAAAAGATCAAAGGTGGATGGACGGATGTGGATGTAATCATCACGATGCCCTCCATCATGGGTAAAATAGGTGCTCTGGGTCGTATCCTCGGTCCTCGTGGACTGATGCCTAACCCCAAGAGTGGCACCGTAACTATGGATGTTGCTAAAGCTGTACGTGAAGTGAAGCAGGGTAAGATTGACTTCAAGGTTGACAAGTCAGGTATCGTGCACACCTCAATCGGTAAAATCTCATTTAACGCAGATCAGATTCGCGACAATGCGAAGGAGTTCATCTCTACCCTGATTAAGTTGAAGCCGAGCGCAGCCAAGGGTACATATATTAAGAGTATTTATCTTTCGAGTACGATGAGTGCTGGTGTCAAGATTGACCCCAAGTCAGTGGAAGAAATTTAATAATTTGCAGTAACAATGAGAAAGGAAGATAAATCTACGATTATTGAGCAGATTGCTGCTACAGTAAAGGAATACGCTCACTTCTACCTCGTGGACACCACGGCCATGAACGCCGCTGACACGAGCGCGCTGAGAAGAGAGTGCTTCAAGGCTGACATCAAGCTGATGGTAGTCAAGAACACGCTCCTCCACAAGGCCCTCGAAAGCCTCGAAGGTGACTACTCTCCCCTCTATGGCAGCATGAAGGGTACGACGGCTGTGATGTTTTCCAACACAGCTAACGCTCCTGCCAAACTGTTGAAGGATAAGGCTAAGAACGGCATCCCCGGCCTCAAGGCCGCTTATGCTGAGGAAGGCTTCTATGTGGGTGCCGAGCAACTCGATGCCCTCGTAGCTATCAAGAGCAAGAACGAAGTCATCGCCGACATTGTGGCTCTGCTGCAGTCGCCTGCGAAGAACGTTATCTCTGCTCTGCAGTCTGGTGGTAACACCCTCCACGGAGTTCTTAAGACTCTTGGTGAACGTCCCGAAGCGTAAACTTCGGAATCGGTACAGGCCCTGTGCCTTGAACCAATCATACAACTATCAATTTATTCAGTAAATAAACAATTAAAATTATACTAAAATGGCAGATTTGAAAGCTTTTGCAGAACAATTGGTTAACTTGACAGTAAAAGAAGTTAATGAACTTGCAACTATCCTGAAAGAAGAATACGGTATTGAACCTGCTGCTGCAGCTGTTGCAGTTGCTGCTGGCCCCGCTGCTGGTGCCGCCGCTGTAGAAGAGAAGACTTCTTTCGATGTAGTATTGAAGAGCGCTGGTGCAGCTAAACTTCAGGTTGTTAAGGCCGTGAAGGAAGCTTGCGGACTCGGTCTGAAGGAAGCTAAGGACCTCGTTGACGGTGCTCCTAGCGTAGTGAAGGAAGGTTTGGCTAAAGACGAAGCAGAATCACTGAAGAAGACACTCGAAGAAGCTGGAGCTGAAGTTGAACTTAAATAACATTAGCCTGTAAATCAGGTAATTCGGTTAGGAACCCTTAACGAAAAGGGTTCTTAACCTTTTTGTGTATATATTTCATATCAAGTTCTACAAATCCATTATCAGATGTCTTCAAATACTGAAAATCAAAGAGTTAATTTTGCCAGAACCAAGAAGCCGCTCGACTATCCGGATTTTTTGGAAGTGCAATTGAAGTCGTTCAAGGACTTCCTACAGCTGGACACCCCACCCGAGAAACGCAAAAACGAGGGATTGTATAAGGTATTTGCTGAAAACTTCCCCATTGCCGATACAAGAAACAACTTCGTGCTCGAGTTCTTGGATTACTATATTGATCCGCCGCGCTATAGCATCGATGAGTGCATAGAGCGAGGGCTCACCTATAGTGTACCCTTGAAAGCGAAACTGAAGCTCTATTGTACCGACCCTGATCATGAAGATTTCGATACGGTGATTCAGGACGTTTTCCTCGGTCCTATCCCCTATATGACGGATAAGGCTACATTTGTCATCAACGGTGCAGAACGTGTAGTCGTCTCGCAGTTGCACCGCTCACCTGGTGTGTTCTTTGGTCAGAGCCAGCACGCCAATGGTACCAAGCTCTATTCCGCACGTATCATCCCCTTTAAGGGTTCGTGGATTGAGTTTGCTACAGACATCAATAATGTGATGTACGCTTACATCGACCGTAAGAAGAAGTTGCCCGTGACCACCCTGCTCCGTGCCATCGGTTTCGAGAACGATAAGGATATCCTCGAAATCTTCAATCTGGCTGAGGAGGTGAAGGTCAATAAGGCAAACCTCAAGAAGATGGTGGGTCGTAAGCTGGCTGCACGTGTGCTGAAGACATGGATTGAGGACTTTGTGGATGAAGATACCGGTGAAGTGGTTTCTATCGAGCGTAACGAGGTGCTGATCGACCGCGAAACCGTTATCGAGCCTGAACATATTGATGAAATCCTGGAGTCGGGTATCGCCAACATCCTTGTTCACAAGGAGGAGCCTAACCAATCCGACTATTCTATTATATACAATACACTCCAGAAAGACCCGAGTAACTCGGAGAAGGAGGCTGTGCTCTACATCTACCGTCAGCTCCGCAATGCAGACCCTGCTGATGATGCCAGCGCACGCGAGGTAATCAACAGCCTTTTCTTCTCTGAAAAGCGTTATGACCTGGGTGATGTGGGTCGCTACCGTATCAACAAGAAGTTGAACCTGACGACCGACTCTTCTGTCCGTGTATTGACGAAGGAAGATATTATTGAGATTATCAAATACCTGATTGAGCTGATCAACTCAAAGGCCGATGTCGATGATATCGACCACTTGAGCAACCGTCGTGTACGTACGGTAGGTGAGCAGCTCTCCAATCAGTTTGCCATCGGTCTGGCACGTATGTCGCGTACCATCCGTGAACGCATGAACGTGCGCGACAATGAGGTCTTCACGCCGATTGACTTGATTAACGCCAAGACTATCTCGTCGGTAATCAATTCGTTCTTCGGCACCAATGCTCTGTCGCAGTTTATGGACCAGACCAACCCGCTGGCTGAAATCACGCACAAGCGTCGTATGTCTGCCCTCGGCCCTGGTGGTCTGTCGCGTGAGCGTGCCGGCTTCGAGGTGCGTGACGTTCACTATACCCACTACGGTCGTCTCTGTCCTATCGAGACGCCTGAAGGCCCGAATATCGGTCTGATCTCTTCGCTCTGTGTGTTTGCGAAGATTAATGACCTCGGATTTATCGAGACTCCTTACCGTAAGGTGGAGAATTCCAAGGTCAATCTCTCGGAGAATGGACTGGTCTATCTTAGCGCCGAAGAGGAGGAGAACAAGATCATTGCTCAGGGTAACGCCCCGCTGAATGACGACGGTACCTTCATCCGTGATAAGGTGAAAGCGCGTCAAGATGCTGACTACCCCGTTGTGCCCCCTTCGGAGGTGGAACTGATGGACGTGTCTCCCCAGCAGATTGCCTCTATCGCAGCTTCGCTGATTCCCTTCCTGGAGCACGATGACGCCAACCGTGCTTTGATGGGATCGAACATGATGCGTCAGGCCGTGCCTCTGCTCCGCACCGAGGCTCCTATCGTAGGTACAGGTATCGAGCGTCAGCTAGCCCGTGACTCACGTACACAACTGGCTGCAGAGGGTGACGGCGTGGTAGAATTTGTAGATGCTACGACCATCCGCATCCTGTATGACCGCACGAAGGATGAAGAGTTTGTAAGTTTCGAGCCCGCCTTGAAGGAGTACCGCATCCCTAAGTGGCGTCGTACGAACCAGAATATGACCATCGACCTGCGTCCCATCTGCAAGAAGGGTGAGCGTGTAGTCAAGGGGCAGATTCTGACGGAAGGTTACTCGACTGCCGATGGCGAACTGGCCCTCGGCAAGAATCTGCTCGTGGCCTACATGCCTTGGAAGGGTTACAACTACGAGGATGCCATCGTGCTCAACGAACGCGTAGTACGTGAAGATATATTGACTTCTGTACACGTAGAGGAGCTCTCGCTTGAGGTGAGAGAGACGAAGCGTGGTATGGAAGAGCTCACCTCTGATATCCCCAATGTGAGTGAAGAGGCTACAAAGGACTTGGACGATAACGGTATCGTGCGTATCGGTGCCCGCATCGAGCCGGGTGACATCTTGATTGGTAAGATTACCCCGAAGGGTGAATCTGATCCCTCGCCTGAGGAGAAACTGCTCCGTGCCATCTTTGGTGATAAAGCGGGTGATGTGAAGGATGCCTCGCTCAAGGCTTCTCCCTCCCTGAAGGGTGTGGTCATTGGCAAGCGCCTCTTCTCGCGTGCTATCAAGACGCGTAGCTCGAAGCTGGCTGACAAGGCCCTCCTGCCCAAGATTGATGAGGAGTTTGAAGCAAAGGCTGCTGAACTGAAGAAGATCATGATCAATAAGCTCCTCAAGCTGACTGAGCCTTGGACTTCGGAGGGTGTGAAGGACTATCTGGGTACCGATGTGGTGCCGAAGGGCGCACACTTCTCTGCTGCCGACTTCAGCGAGCTTGACTTCACCTCTATCCAGCTGAGTGGCTGGACGAAGGATGAGCATACCAACGGCATGATTCGTGCCTTGATTGTGAACTTCATCAAGAAGTACAAGGAACTGGATGCTGAATTGAAGCGTAAGAAGTTTGCCATCACCATCGGTGATGAACTGCCTTCAGGCATCATGCAGTTGGCTAAGGTCTATATCGCCAAGAAGCGTAAGATTGGCGTGGGTGATAAGATGGCCGGTCGTCACGGTAACAAGGGTATCGTATCGCGCGTGGTACGTCAGGAGGATATGCCGTTCCTGGCTGATGGTACGCCGGTAGATATCGTGCTCAACCCGCTGGGTGTGCCTTCGCGTATGAACATCGGTCAGATTTTTGAGGCCGTTTTAGGCCGTGCTGGAAGAAAATTGGGCGTGAAGTTTGCTACCCCGATTTTTGACGGAGCTAGCCTGGATGACCTGAACGAGTGGACGGACAAGGCTGGTTTGCCCCGTTATGGTAAGACAACGCTTTACGATGGCGGTACGGGTGAGGCTTTTGAGCAACAGGCTACGGTCGGTGTTACCTACATGCTGAAGCTCGGTCACATGGTTGAGGACAAGATGCACGCCCGTTCGATTGGCCCATACTCACTGATTACGCAACAGCCCCTTGGTGGTAAGGCTCAGTTTGGTGGACAGCGTTTCGGAGAAATGGAGGTCTGGGCGCTTGAGGCCTTTGGCGCAGCGCATATCCTGCAGGAGATTCTGACCATCAAGTCGGATGACGTGGTGGGACGTTCGAAGGCATACGAGGCGATTGTCAAGGGTGACGCCATGCCTACGCCGGGTATCCCTGAATCGCTGAACGTCTTGCTGCACGAACTGAGAGGTCTGGGACTGAGCATCCATCTTGAGTAATTGACCAAGGCCGGTTCCTCTGTTTTTAGTTTAACAATTCAAACTCAATAATATCATTGTATGGCTTTTAGAAAAGACAATAAGATTAAGAGTAATTTCTCGAAGATTTCCATCGGACTGGCTTCACCTGAAGAGGTCCTGGAGAACTCGAGTGGTGAAGTTTTAAAGCCTGAAACTATAAATTACCGTACCTACAAGCCCGAGCGCGATGGCCTGTTCTGCGAGCGTATCTTTGGTCCTATCAAGGATTACGAGTGCCATTGCGGTAAGTACAAGCGTATCCGTTATAAAGGTATCGTTTGTGACCGATGCGGCGTGGAGGTGACGGAGAAGAAAGTGCGCCGTGAGCGCATGGGACATATCCAGCTGGTGGTGCCTGTGGCTCACATCTGGTATTTCCGCTCGCTGCCTAACAAGATCGGCTACCTGCTGGGACTGCCCACCAAGAAGTTGGATGCAATCATCTACTACGAACGTTATGTGGTCATTCAGCCGGGTGTGTTGTCGGATGAGGTGGCCAAATACGACCTGCTTGAAGAGGGCGAATACCTTGACTTGCTTGATAAGTTGCCCAAGGATAATATGTTCCTGGAAGACAATGACCCCAATAAGTTCATCGCGAAGATGGGAGCTGAAGCTATCTATGACTTGCTGACTTCGGTCAATCTCGATGAGCTCTCCTATGAACTGCGTCACCGTGCGGGAAGCGATGCTTCGCAGCAGCGCAAGACGGAGGCCCTGAAGCGCCTGCAGGTGGTGGAGTCATTCCGTGCCTCGAAGGAGCGCAACAAACCTGAATGGATGATTGTACGTTATGTCCCTGTCATCCCACCCGAACTGCGTCCTCTTGTTCCCCTGGATGGTGGCCGTTTCGCCACATCTGACTTGAATGACCTGTACCGCCGCGTGATTATCCGTAACAACCGTCTGAAGCGCCTGATTGAAATCAAAGCCCCTGAAGTCATTCTCCGTAACGAGAAACGTATGCTGCAGGAGGCTGTCGATTCACTCTTCGATAACTCGCGCAAGTCGAGTGCGGTGAAGACGGATGCGAACCGTCCGTTGAAGTCGCTTTCTGACAGCCTGAAAGGTAAGCAGGGACGTTTCCGTCAGAACCTCCTCGGTAAGCGTGTCGATTATTCAGCCCGTTCGGTTATCGTGGTTGGCCCTGAACTGCGCATGGGCGAATGCGGTATTCCCAAGCTGATGGCTGCAGAGCTCTATAAGCCGTTCATCATCCGCAAGTTGATTGAGCGCGGTATCGTCAAGACGGTGAAGAGTGCCAAGAAGATTGTGGACCGCAAGGAACCCGTTATCTGGGATATCCTGGAGCATGTGATGAAGGGTCATCCGGTACTCTTGAACCGTGCCCCGACACTGCACCGACTTGGTATTCAGGCTTTCCAACCCAAAATGATCGAGGGTAAGGCCATCCAGCTGCACCCGTTGGCCTGTACGGCCTTCAACGCCGACTTCGACGGTGACCAGATGGCCGTTCACTTGCCTCTGAGCAACGAGGCTGTGCTTGAGGCTCAGATGCTGATGCTCCAATCGCACAATATCTTGAACCCCGCCAATGGAGCACCTATCACTGTGCCTGCTCAGGACATGGTGCTTGGTCTCTACTATATCACCAAGCTGCGTAAGGGAGCAAAGGGTGAGGGACTCACATTCTATGGCCCGGAAGAGGCCCTGATTGCCTACAATGAGGGAAAGTGTGACATTCATGCTCCCGTCAGTGTAGTGGTCGAGGATGTGGATGAAAACGGCAACATCGTGAAGAAGATGATGCACGACACCTCAGTGGGCCGCGTCATCGTAAATGAGATAGTTCCTGCCAAGGCTGGCTATATCAATACCATTATCTCGAAGAAGTCTCTTCGTGACATCATCAGCCACGTAATCAAAGTGTGTGGTGTCTCTGAAGCCGCCGACTTCCTTGATGGCATCAAGAACCTGGGTTACTACATGGCCTTCAAGGGTGGTCTTTCCTTCAACTTGGGTGATATCATCATTCCTGAAGAGAAGGAGGCATTGGTACAGAAAGGTTATGAAGAGGTTGAGCAGGTGATGAACAACTACAATATGGGTTTCATCACGGACAATGAACGTTATAACCAGGTGATTGATATCTGGACACATGTCAACTCGGAGCTTTCAAATATCCTGATGAAGACCATCTCAAGCGATGACCAAGGTTTCAACTCGGTATTCATGATGCTGGATTCAGGAGCCCGTGGTTCGAAGGAGCAGATTCGTCAGCTCTCCGGTATGCGTGGTCTGATGGCTAAGCCGCAGAAGGCTGGTGCCGAAGGTGGTCAGATTATCGAGAACCCGATTCTTTCGAACTTTAAGGAGGGCCTCTCCGTGCTGGAGTACTTTATCTCTACCCACGGTGCCCGTAAGGGTCTGGCCGATACCGCATTGAAGACAGCCGACGCCGGTTACCTGACTCGTCGTCTCGTCGATGTATCGCATGACGTGATTATCAATGAAGAGGATTGCGGTACGCTGAGAGGCTTGGTTTGCACCGCCTTGAAGAACAATGATGAGGTGATTGCTACCCTTTATGAACGTATCTTGGGCCGCGTGTCTGTACACGATATCATTCATCCTACAACAGGTGAACTGATTGTAGCAGGTGGTGATGAGATTACGGAAGAGATTGCACAGAAGATTGAAGACTCTCCCATCGAGACAGTTGAAATCCGTTCGGTGCTCACCTGTGAGTCGAAGAAGGGTGTCTGCGCCAAGTGTTATGGACGCAACCTGGCCACTAGCCGGATGGTACAGAAGGGTGAAGCTGTCGGTGTGATTGCTGCCCAGTCTATCGGTGAACCGGGTACACAGCTGACGCTTCGTACATTCCACGCCGGTGGTATTGCCGGTAACATGGCAGCCAACGCAAGCATTGTAGCTAAGAATGCTTCCAAACTGGAGTTTGAAGAGCTGCGTACAGTGGATGTGCTGGATGAAGCTGGTCAGCCTGCGAAAGTGGTGGTTGGCCGATTGGCCGAGGTGCGTTTTGTGGATGTGAATACGGGTATTGTGCTCTCAACGCATAACGTTCCCTACGGTTCTACCCTCTATGCTTCTGATGGCGAGGTGGTGGATGCAGGCAAACTGATTGCCCGCTGGGACCCCTTCAATGCTGTGATTATCACGGAAGCTACCGGTAAGATACAATTCGAGGATGTGATTGAAAACGTAACGTATAAGGTAGAATCCGATGAATCTACCGGTCTGCGCGAAATCATCATCATCGAGTCTAAGGATAAGACGAAAGTGCCTACAGCCCATATCATGACGGAAGATGGCGAATTGATTCGCACCTATAACTTGCCTGTGGGTGGACACGTAGTGGTTGAAGATAACCAGAAGGTGAAGGCTGGTGAGGTTATCGTGAAGATACCGCGTGCCGTCGGTAAGGCGGGCGATATCACGGGTGGTCTGCCTCGTGTAACAGAGCTGTTTGAGGCCCGAAATCCGTCTAACCCCGCTGTCGTATCAGAAATTGACGGTGAAATCACGATGGGTAAGGTGAAGCGTGGTAACCGCGAAATTGTGGTTACTTCGAAGACCGGTGAAGTGAAGAAATATCTGGTGCCGCTGTCTAAGCAGATTCTGGTACAGGAGAATGACTATGTACGTGCCGGTACACCCCTCTCTGACGGAGCGATTACTCCTTCAGATATCTTGGCCATCAAAGGTCCTACGGCTGTACAGGAGTATATCGTCAACGAGGTACAGGATGTGTATCGCCTGCAGGGTGTGAAGATTAACGATAAGCACTTCGAGATTATCGTCCGCCAGATGATGCGCAAAGTGGAGATTGACGAGCCCGGTGATACGCGCTTCCTTGAGCAACAGGTGGTTGACAAACTCGACTTTATGGAAGAGAACGACCGCATCTGGGGCAAGAAAGTTGTGGTAGAAAGTGGAGATTCGCAGACTTTGAAACCCGGACAGATTGTTACGGCTCGCCGTCTGCGCGATGAAAACTCGATGCTCAAGCGCCGTGACATGAAACTAGTCGTGGTACGCGATGCCGTTCCTGCTACTTCTACTCAGATTCTTCAGGGTATCACGCGTGCCGCTTTGCAGACTTCAAGCTTCATGTCAGCTGCATCCTTCCAGGAAACGACCAAGGTGCTGAACGAGGCAGCCATCAACGGTAAGGTGGACTACCTCGAAGGTATGAAGGAGAATGTGATCTGCGGTCACTTGATTCCTGCTGGTACAGGACAGCGTGACTTTGATAAGATCATCGTTGGCTCCAAGGAAGAGTACGATCGTATGCTGGCCAACAAGAAGACGGTGTTGGACTATGCAGTAGAAGGGAAATCTGAAGAATAACTCCTCCGATACGGACTGTTTTTTGATTAACTCCATAAGAAAAAGGTGGCTGTTCTTTAGCAGTCACCTTTTTTTTACCCATTTATTCGCTCTTTGAAGGCTAATTTTATCGTTAAAAATAAATAATTGTTTGTATTGCATTGCTGTTTCAAAAATTATGCGTATCTTTGCAGCCCGAAAAAGTGTATTATAACGATTCAAATATAAACATAATATATAACTAAAAACAATTAAAATGCCTACAATTCAGCAATTAGTAAGAAAAGGACGCCAAGTGCTGGTTGACAAAAGTAAGTCGCCTGCCTTGGATTCATGTCCTCAAAGACGTGGCGTTTGCGTGAGAGTGTACACTACCACTCCGAAGAAGCCTAACTCAGCAATGCGTAAAGTTGCTCGTGTTCGTTTGACCAACGGTAAAGAGGTGAACTCTTACATTCCGGGTGAAGGTCACAACTTGCAAGAACACTCTATCGTATTGGTTCGTGGTGGTCGTGTGAAGGACCTCCCTGGTGTTCGCTATCACATTGTACGTGGTACCTTGGATACAGCAGGTGTGGCTGGCCGCACTCAGAGACGTTCGAAGTATGGTGCTAAGCGTCCCAAACCCGGACAGGCTCCCGCAAAGAAAAAGTAATAACGCCTAATTATTTATAGTTTTATTAATACACGTTTTTAGTTTGTTGGAAATGCTAAAGGTTGAGTAAATTCTCTGGAGTGAGAGTTGAAGAAGACAGAAGTAACAGCCAAAAACAAAAACATTATTCATTCAAACAATGAGAAAAGCAAAACCAAAGAAGCGCGTGATTCTTCCGGATCCCGTTTTTAATGATGTAAAAGTTTCAAAGTTTGTAAACCATCTGATGTATGATGGTAAGAAGAACACGTCTTACGAAATCTTTTATGCTGCCCTTGAGACAGTGAAGAATAAAATGCAGAATGAAGAGATGTCTGCACTTGAGATTTGGAAAAATGCGCTTGATAATGTGACTCCTCAGGTGGAAGTGAAGTCTCGCCGCGTGGGTGGTGCTACCTTCCAGGTACCTACTGAAATCCGTCCGGATCGTAAGGAGTCTATCTCGATGAAGAATCTTATCATCTTTGCCCGTAAGCGTGGTGGAAAGACTATGGCTGATAAGCTCGCCGCTGAAATCATGGATGCATTCAATGAGCAGGGTGGCGCTTTCAAGCGTAAGGAAGATATGCACAGAATGGCAGAGGCTAACCGCGCATTCGCTCACTTCAGATTCTAATTTAAACTTATAAGTAGAAAAATCAATGGCAAAGCGTGATTTACATTTGACTCGTAATATCGGTATCATGGCGCATATTGATGCCGGTAAGACAACAACTTCTGAGCGTATCCTGTTTTATACTGGTCTGACTCACAAGATTGGTGAGGTACATGATGGTGCTGCTACCATGGACTGGATGGAGCAGGAGCAAGAACGTGGTATCACTATCACTTCTGCTGCAACGACTACCTTCTGGAATTATGCTGGTAACAAGTATAAAATCAATCTGATTGACACTCCGGGACACGTTGACTTTACTGCTGAGGTTGAACGCTCGCTCCGTGTACTCGATGGTGCTGTTGCTACTTATTGTGCTGTAGGTGGTGTGGAGCCTCAGTCGGAGACGGTTTGGCGTCAGGCTGACAAGTACAATGTTCCCCGTATCGGTTATGTGAACAAGATGGACCGCTCGGGTGCTGATTTCTTTGAAGTTGTTCGTCAGATGAAGGATGTGTTGGGTGCTAATCCCTGTCCTGTAGTCATTCCCATTGGCGCTGAAGAGTCCTTCAAGGGTGTCGTTGATCTGATTAAGATGAAGGCCATCCTGTGGCATGATGAGACCATGGGTGCTGATTACGATGTAGAGGATATCCCCGCTAACCTTCAGGGTGAAGCTGAAGAGTGGAGAGAGAAGATGCTTGAGAAGGTGGCTGAGTATGACGATGCCCTGATGGAGAAGTTCTTCGAAGATCCTTCTACGATTACTGAGGAGGAGATTCTCAGAGGATTGCGTGCTGCTACCCTGAAGATGGATGTTGTACCCATGCTCTGCGGCTCTTCATTTAAGAACAAGGGTGTGCAGACGTTGCTCGACTACGTATGTGCTTTCTTGCCTTCTCCGCTGGATACGCCCAATATCGTGGGTACTAACCCCAGCACTGGTGCTGAAGAAGACCGTAAGCCCGATGAGGATGAAAAGACTTCTGCTCTTGCATTTAAGATTGCCACTGACCCCTATGTAGGTCGTTTGACTTTCTTCCGTGTTTATTCGGGTAAGGTAGAGGCCGGCTCCTATATTTACAATACGCGTTCTGCTAAGAAGGAGCGTGTGTCTCGTCTGTTCCAGATGCACTCCAACAAGCAGAATCCTGTAGAGGTTATCTCTGCCGGTGATATCGGTGCGGGTGTTGGTTTCAAGGATATCCGCACTGGTGATACGCTTTGTGATGAAGATGCTCCTATCGTACTGGAGTCTATGGACTTCCCCGAACCTGTAATCGGTATTGCCGTTGAGCCCAAGACCCAGAAGGATATGGATAAGCTCTCTAACGGCTTGGCTAAGCTGGCTGAAGAAGATCCTACCTTCACGGTTCGTACTGACGAGCAATCTGGTCAGACGGTTATCTCAGGTATGGGTGAGCTCCACCTCGATATCATTATCGATCGTCTGAAGCGTGAATTCAAGGTAGAATGTAACCAAGGTAAGCCTCAGGTTAACTACAAGGAGGCTATCACGAAGACTGTCAACCTGCGTGAGGTTTATAAGAAGCAGTCGGGTGGTCGTGGTAAGTTCGCTGATATCATCGTTAATGTTGGTCCTATCGACGAGGATTATAAGGAAGGTGGTCTGCAGTTTATCAATGAAGTAACCGGTGGTAACATTCCTAAGGAATTTATTCCTTCTGTACAGAAGGGCTTCCAGAATGCTATGAAGAATGGTGTTCTTGCCGGCTTCCCCATGGATTCGTTGAAGGTAACGCTGCTTGATGGTTCATTCCACCCCGTTGACTCTGACCAGTTGTCTTTCGAAATCTGCGCTATTCAGGCTTATAAGAACGCTTGCTCTAAGGCCGGTCCTGTGCTGATGGAACCCATCATGAAGCTTGAGGTTGTAACTCCTGAAGAGAACATGGGTGACGTGATTGGTGACTTGAACAAGCGTCGTGGTCAGGTAGAAGGTATGGAATCAAGCCGTTCTGGTGCCCGTATCGTGAAGGCCATGGTTCCCCTGGCTGAAATGTTCGGCTATGTAACCGCTCTGCGTACCATCACTTCTGGTCGTGCGACGTCAACCATGTCGTATGATCACCATGCTCAGGTATCTACCTCAATTGCTAAGGCCGTACTTGAGGAGGTTAAGGGTCGTGCAGACTTACTCTAAGTAATACATAAGAGAGAGAGCTAGCGTATGACTCTTAGCTCTCTTCTCTTTCTATTTATATCATTTATAACTTAATTAAAACAATGAGTCAAAAAATTAGAATTAAATTGAAATCTTACGACCACAACTTGGTTGATAAGTCAGCCGAGAAGATTGTGAGAACAGTTAAGAGTACTGGCGCTATTGTGAGCGGACCGATTCCCCTTCCTACTCACAAGCGTATCTTTACGGTAAACCGTTCGACTTTTGTCAACAAGAAGTCGCGTGAACAATTCGAACTCTCTTCTTA